>CP102145.1:0-718887 GCA_024583055.1 Streptococcus suis | reverse complement strand
TAAAAGATGGACTGACGGATGCCTTTGAGCCAATGCACATGGGTATCACAGCAGAAAATGTCGCAGCCAAGTACAATATTACCCGTGAAGATCAGGATAGCTTTGCGGTTCGTTCCCAGGAAAAGGCTGTCGCTGCTATCAAGGCAGGTAAATTCAAAGACGAAATCGTACCAGTCCTGATTCCGCAACGCAAGGGCGATCCACTCGTCTTTGACACAGACGAATATCCACGTGAAAATGCCAGCATGGAAGGCATGGCTAAATTGCGCCCAGCATTCAAGAAAGACGGTACTGTTACTGCCGGAAATGCCTCTGGTATCAATGACGGAGCAGCGGCTATCATTATGATGAGCAGTGAAAAAGCTGCACAATTGGGTCTGCCAGTCCTTGCTACTATCAAATCTTATGCAAGTGCAGGTCTAGATCCAACTATTATGGGTTGTGGTCCTATCTACGCATCCCGTAAGGCCCTGGATAAGGCAGGCTTGTCTATCAGTGACCTAGATTTGGTTGAAGCCAACGAAGCCTTTGCGTCCCAAGCTTGCGCAGTCAATCGCGAACTAGGACTCAATCCAGATATTGTCAATGTAAACGGTGGTGCCATTGCCCTCGGTCACCCAATCGGAGCGTCAGGCGCCCGTATCTTTGTCACACTTCTACATGAAATGCAAAAACGTGATGCCAAATGCGGTTTAGCAACTCTCTGTATCGGTGGTGGTATGGGGATAGCCGTTATCGTGAGCAGATAGTACTCTTCGAAAATCAAACGCAGACGTTGTTGACTCGACTTGATGTGTGAAAAGCTCTGGGGGTGCTTTTCAGCCTGTCGCCATAAAACCATAAGCGTCAGAGTTCTCCGCGTCTTCCTGATTTTCATTGAGTAACTTTCACCATTTGTAGATTATGTGAGGAAAGATTATGAAAAAAACACCAAATCGTTGGGTCATTTTGGCGGCGGCCATCTTGACCAACCTCTCCTTGGGAGCGGGCTATGCCTGGTCCGTTTTCCAAAAAGCTCTCTTGGAAGCCAATGCCGACCAAGGATGGGTACAGGCCCAGACCTCACTGGCCTTTAGTATCTCCTTTGCCATGGTTCCGATCGGAATGATTATTTTCGGTCCCAAGGTTGATGCCCTCGGTCCTAAGAAATTTGTATTCTTAGGTGGTATCCTCTTTGGTCTAGGCATGTTTGCCACAGGCTTTGCAACCAGCTTGTCGATTCTCTATCTGACCTACGGTGTCATCCTGGGTCTAGGTATCGGGTCTGCCTATGGTGCAGCCACTTCGGTCGCTTCCAAATGGTTCCCTGATAAAAAAGGTCTGGCTGGTGGTTTGACAGCGGCAGGCTTTGGTCTTGGTCCCCTGATTATCGGGCCAGTTGCTAAAGGCATGATTGGCGCCATGGGTGTTTACCGGACCTTCAATGTACTGGGTATTGCCCTCTTGGTGGTCATCTGTGCGTCTTCCCTGGTCATGGAAAAGGCTCCAGCAGCTGCTCCGACACCAGGTGCTGCAGCTCCGACTGGTAAGACCCATAAGGAAATGTTGCGTGAAGGCAATTTCTGGCTACTCTGGTTGATTTACATCCTCGGTGCGACCGGCGGTATGATGATTATCGGTGGTGCCGCATCCATCTCTGACCAATACAAGCTGGTCAGTGAAGCGACATTCTTTGTCATGCTGGTTTCCATCGCCAATACCTTTGGCCGGATTTTCTGGGGAGCCGTGTCTGATAAGATTGGTCGCTACCCGACCGTTGTTGCCATGTTTGCCGCAGTAGCAGGAGGGCTCTTCCTGACAGCGACCTTTAAAGGTGAAGGCAGTGTCCTGGCTATCATCGGTGTCATGCTGGTTGCCCTGTCCTTCGGTGGTTTCCTCGGTTCCTTCCCAGGTATCACGGCTGATAACTGGGGTGTGGCCAATGTAGGTACCAACTACGGCTGGATGTTTACGGCTTACGGTGTGGCTGCTATTGCAGGACCACAGCTGGGTGCTCGTCTGGCTCAAGCCAACAATGGAGACTACTCTATGGCCTTCTATATCGTCATCGGCATGGCCGTGGTCGGAATCTTGCTCCAGCTTTACTACATTGCTAAATCTAAAAAAGCTTCCTAACCTCTAGTGCCCGGAGAAATCTGGGTGCTTTTTTACTTTTTGGGAAAGCGTTCTTGATTACTTTTTGATGGTTGAACAACCTCAATAAATAAGTTGGTTTTCGCACAATTTCTATAAGCCCACCTAATACAACTATTAAAATTTCTTAAGTAGACGAATATGTAAATAGTTGATAAACTAATAATGTAAGCGTTTTACATTTTGTCAATCGATTGGTTGCATTGTTGACCCTAGGTGACCGATCACATTACACATTAGGAGAATGTTTATGAACAAAACTGTATTGTTGGACGTCAAAGATGGCATCGGCTATATCACTATCAATCGTCCAGAAGCATTGAATGCCCTCAGCTCACAAGTCTTGAAAGACTTGAATGAAGTATTGGATGTAGTGGAAACCAGTACAGAAATTGGTGTAGTCATCGTCACAGGTGCAGGTGAGAAATCATTTGTAGCCGGCGCAGACATCAAGGAAATGGATAAGATGACGCCGACACAAGCCTTCGAATACATGACCTATGCCAATGATACTTTCTCCAGACTAGAACATCTTCGCCAGCCATCTATCGCAGCAATTAACGGATATGCTTTGGGAGGTGGTATGGAATTGGCTCTGTCAACAGACATTCGTCTGGGCCATGAAAAAGTTCTTTTGGGCTTCCCTGAAGTGACACTTGGAATTATACCAGGATTTGCAGGAACCCAACGGATGCCACGCCTCATCGGCATCAGCAAAGCCAAGGAACTCATTTTCACGGCTCGAAATGTAAAAGGACCAGAAGCAGTCGAACTCGGCATACTCAATCGCCTGGTCCCAGCAGAGGAATTGATGCAGGAAGCTGAAAATCTAGCAAAATCTATTTTGAAGAATGCTCCGTTGGCTGTCGAAAAAGCCAAACATGTCATCAGCGTGGGAACAGAATTACCACTGCAAAGTGCTATCCGCTTGGAAACAGAAGCAGAAGCACTCCTCTTCTCAACAGAGGATAAAAAAGAAGGCATGGGCGCTTTTGTTGAAAAACGAAAAGCAGTCTTTACACGGAAATAAGTAGCTTTGACGAGGAGAAAAAAATGGCAAAAATTGTAACGCTCAAAGAAGCAGTATCGCTGGTACAACCGGGACACATCGTGGGAATCTCAGGCTTCCTCGGTGTCGGTGAACCCTTTGAATTGATCGATGGCTTGGTGGAACAAGGCACAAAAAACCTGACTCTGACATCTGTCGTAACCTCCCATCCTGGTAAGGAAGTCGGAGTAGGTCGCCTCTGCGAAAACCACCAAGTATCCAAATACATAGCAGCCCACGTCGGAACCTCACCAGGTGCCCAAAAAGCCTACTTCAGCGGTGAGATGGAAGTTGAATTCACACCGATGGGCACAGTGGTTGAACGCCTCCACGCTGCAGGTGCAGGTCTGGGTGCCGTATTGACACCGACAGGCGTTGGAACCATCCTAGAAGAAAAACAAGAAAAAGTTGTCCGCAACGGCCGTGAGTACCTAGTCTATGATCCATTGAAAATTGACGTAGCCTTAATCAAGGCCAGCAAGGCAGACAAGTACGGAAACCTTTACATCGAAGGAACCACTAAAAACATTTCATTGCAACTGGCCCTGGCTGCCGACACAGTCATCGTTGAGACCAATGAAGTGGTAGAAATCGGAGAAATCAAGCCGGATGATGTCTATATTCCTGGTATTTTAGTAGATTATGTCGTCCAAGGTTTGACAGCACAAGAACACCATGAAATGATGGGTGCTCTCTGGACAGAAACGAAGAAACTAGCAGGGGTGTAAAAATATGAAAGCAAAAGAAGTTATTGCACGTCGTGTCGCTTTAGAATTCCATGACGGAGACGTTGTCAACCTGGGATTCGGTATTCCAAACGCATCTGCTGACTATATCCCAGCTGGAGTGAGCGTTATCCTCCAAGCTGAAAATGGAGCCCTTCGTTTCGGTGAAACCCCAGGCAAGGATAACTACCATCCAAATATTGCCAACTCAGGTGGTGCTCCCATCACCCTTATGCCAGGAGCTTCAACCTTTGATATCCAAACATCCTTTGCCATCATCCGTGGTGGTCACGTGGATGCGACTGTGCTTGGAGCACTCGAAGTTAGCCAGGACGCCAGCATTGCCAACTGGATTATTCCAGGAAAATTCGCGCCAGGCATGGGCGGCGCCATGGACCTCTTGGTTGGTGCCAAGCGCGTGATTGTGGCCCTGCAACATGTCGATAAAAATGGTGAATCCAAGATCCTCAAAGAATGCACCCTGCCACTGTCTGCCAAAGGAGTGGTATCCATGGTCATCACCGAATTAGCCGTATTTGAATTCCAAGACGGCAAATACCTGCTCAAGGAAGTAGCTCCTGGAGTAACGGTAGAAGAAGTCCTAGAAAAAACAGCAGGTGACGTGGTCGTTGCTGACAATGTCATCACAATGCCAATCTAGGAAAGCATTTCCGCAAACCTGACTTTACTAGCTACACTTACTAGCAACAAGACAATGGGACAGTTCTTGAGGTCGGTTTGATAGATGTTAAGTACAAGAAATATCCCAGTAGTCAATTTGCTGGGATTTATTTGTAAAATTCGAGCGGATTTATTTAAAAATACTCAGTAATATGATATAATAAATTGAGTAATTTATCGTTGTCTACTAAAAACAAATTGAAACCTTAGTTGCCAGATTTTTAGGGCAAAACGATAAACAAAACATGAAAAAACATCACCTAGCTACCAGTTCAGATAGGTGAGACAAGATTATATGAAAAACGCTTGTCCAAAAGGACAAAGGAGGATATGCTATGGGAATGGATATTGTTCAAATGGGGTATTTTATCAATATTGTTGAGAACAACTGTAATCTATCCCTAGCCGCCAAGAAGATTCATATCAGCCAGTCAGCTCTCAGCCAGTTCATCACCCAGTTTGAGACCAATGAAGGGCTCCAGCTCTTCCATCGGAAAAATGGTCGCCTGGAAAAACTGACCGAGGCAGGTGAGCGTGTCTACCGCTTTGCCACCGAAATTGTCGAGAAATACGAAGACATGCAAAGAATGATTCAGACCGAGTCTACTAAGCAGAAGGGAACCATCCGTCTGGGTATTCCGTCTTTGATATTGCGGGTCTATTTTGCTAATATCCTGCCGGACTTCCTGCTCAAAAACCCAAATATTGATATCCAGATTACCGAAGGAGGAGGAGTGGACCTCAATCGCATGTTCCTGGCTGAGGACCTCAACTTTGTCGTGGTCATTGAGCCGACCTCCCTGGATAGCCAAAAATACGAGCAACACATCATCCAGATGGACGAATACGTGGCTTTTATGGACAAGAATCATCCCTTGGCCAGCAAGGACCTGCTAGAGTGGAAGGACATTGAACCCTATCAAGTCGCCACCTTTAACAAGTCCTACACCACCTACCACCTCCTCAAGGACAAGTTCAAAAAAGAAAAAATCAAGCCTAAGGTCAGCTTCCTAGCCTACTCTTGGGACTACCTAATCGAAGCCACATCTGGCAATAATATCATCACCCTCCTGCCCCGGCCAATCGAAGATTTGGTGGACAAGGACAAGCACACCATGGTCCGCTTCAGAGACTTTTTGCCTTTTAATATCTGGTTCTGCCGACCGTACAAGTCCAAGACCAATGAAATCGAGTCCTTTGTCTACGAAGAATTCCTGAAATTATACTACACGCCTGTCGAATAAAGTAGGTGAATCATGCAATACGACCAAGAAAAGTTAGACCAGATTAGCGACTATATCCAGGCTGAGATAGTTGGCCAAGCAGCCCACTATGATGAGCACAAGCTCTTTCCGCTCCTCTTTATTAATCGGCTGGTCACAGACCACAAGATTTTCCACCTGCTCCACCAAACTGTGGACAGAGACAGCGGGCTCAGGACCTTTCTAGAGGTCATTCGCCTCCTGTCCATCGAGTTTTCCTCCTTGGCGGCCATCCTCATGACCCAGGCCTTCTTTGCCATCTGGCTCTTGGAGCATTTTGGCAGCCCTGAGCAGAAGGAGCGCTATCTGGATGATTTGCTCAACTTCAAAAAAATCGGTGCCTTTGCCTTTTCCGAGGAAGATATCAATCTGGACAAGCAATTTCCTGAAACAATGGCCAGACAGACTGACAAGGGCTGGATTATCAACGGTCGCAAGCAGATGGTCTCCAATGCTCCTATGGCTGATGTCCTCTTTGTCCTCTGCCAGACCGTGGACCAGTACGGCAAGAAGGACATGGCTATCTTTGTCCTCGACAGCAAGACTTCCGGTGTCCAGGTCGGTCCCACCATTGATAAGGTCGGTGTCCGCTCTATGCCGCTGGCGCCTATTAGTTTTGAAAATGTCCAGCTGACCAACGACCAGCTGTTGGGCCACCAGATTGCCGGCAAGCAACAGTACACCCAGTCTATGATTAAGATGCGGCTGGCCATCAGTGCTCAATCCCTGGGCATTGCAGAAGGTGCCTTCAAGAAAGGTCTGGCCTATTCACAGATTCGCCGGGGCTTTGGCAAGCGTCCTATCGACGTATCTATCAATCAACTCCGCATCGTCGACCTGAAAACGGCCCTGGTTGCCTGCGAAGCCTATTACCATGACTACCTGCGGACCGATATGTCGGACGAACGGGAGGTTTCCATGCTGAAAATCATCACCTCCAGACTGGCCTCAACCATTTCTGAGGAAGTAGTTCGTATAACTGGAGCTTATAGCTTCATCGGAAACGATGATATCGAGCGCTATGTTCACGATGCAAATATTACCAAGGAATACGGCGGAAAAACAGACCGACTCAAGAAAAAAATTGCAGAAATGTGGCTGTAAAACTCATGTGAAATGAGGAGAATATGAAAATATGAAACTACAAAACTACCAATTCGGCCAGATGACCCTGACCTGGCTGAGAGGGGCAGACAAGTACACGGATGCAGGAACCATCTTCGGACCTGTGCCCAAGGCTGTCTGGTCCCGCTATTTCCCGACCAATGAACAGGGGCTCATCCATGACCTAACAGACCCCATCCTCATCAGCTACCAGGGCAAGCATTACCTGATCGACACCAGTCTGGGGACGGAAAAACTCAGTGACAAACTCCGGAGAAATCTCGGCGTCATCTCAGAAAACCGTGTCCTAGAAAGCCTGGACCAGCTGGGCCTCAGCCCTGAGGATATCGATGTGGTCCTCATGACCCACATGCACAATGACCATGCCGGTGGCCTGACCAGGCTAGTCGATGGCGAGCTGGTTCCCACCTTCCCAAATGCCACTATCTACATCAATGACATCGAGTGGGAAGAAGTGCGCTATCCCAATCCCCGTACCAGGGCTACCTACCTGCCTGAAAACTGGCAGGCCATCCAAGACCAGGTCCAGACCTTTGGATCAGAGCTCAAGCTGGTCGACGGCATTGAGATGCACCACACAGGCGGTCACAGCCGTGGCCACAGCATTATCCTGCTCAAGCAAGATGGGGAGACCCTGATACACATGGCCGACACACTCCTGACCCATGCCCACTTTAATCCCCTCTGGGTGGCAGCAGTAGACGACTACCCTATGGACAGTATCAAGGCCAAGGAAAAGTGGATCAAGCAAGCCTACAGTCAAGGCTACACCTTCCTCTTTTACCACGACCCTTACTATGCCCTGCTCAAGTTTAACCAGGATGGTAGCCAAGTGGTCTCCTGCCTGGAAAGACTGCGCCCACCAGTCCTGCCCTTTACGGACAAGGAGGACAAGCGCCTGGTTGTAGCGGAGGAAACCAAGCTACCGATAACATACTAAAACAGATATATATATATATATATATAAATGTATTTTATCAATAATTTTTGTGAAAATTTCACAAATCAGTCATTATCCCTTGCAAAAATTTGTAGGGGATATTTTTTATTGATCTGTCAATAAAACCTAATAAAATAGCAGTTTTCCATGAATATTTTACCGATAAACCATTCTAACAAAATACAAATATATATAACCTATTAGAGAGACTTATAATAACATAAAAATTCTTGATTTATACAAAAATATATGTTATCTTTAAATTGTTTTAAAAAACAAAATTATATAGAGGAGGGTTTGCAATGTCAAATAAACCTAATCGGAGGAATCGTGGTTTTGACTGGTATAGTCTACGCCAGCGATTCTCTATTCGTAAGTACCATTTCGGTGCTGCCAGTGTTTTGCTTGGTGTTGCCATCGCCAGTCTAGCGACAGGTCCATTGGCCCAGGCGGAGGAAATCGACCTTTCTACCCAGCCAGCGGTAGAAGTCCCAGTCCCAGAGACGCCACCAGCTGAGCTTCCAGTAGAAGTGCCAGAAGTTCCCGTGGTGGAAAGCTTGCCAAGTCCAGAGCCAGAAGCACCTGTCCTTGAAGCTCCAGTAGCACCTGCGGAAGTTGTCCCAGAAGTAACTGCTGAGCCAGTTGCGCCAGAAGCACCAGCTGCACCAGAGGTGGAAGTGCCTGTCGAACGCCAAGCAGGTATCGTCTACCATGCCTCCTATGTGGAAGAAACCACAAAGGAAGAGGTCGGCAAGGGCAAACCACAGGCGACCATCGTCACCACTACTGAGGAAAAGGCTAGCGCAGAAGTGACTGTCACAGCTGACTACCTGCCGAAGGGCTATGAGCTGTCAGACCCAGCCAAGACCAACGTGACCGCCACCGTCCACGAAGGCCAGGCCAACCCAGTAGCCTTTTCAGTGCGCCCTGTAGCTGTCCCAGAAACCAAGGTAGTAACAGAAGGCTATACAGGCTTTGGGGCAACAGTGCCACCAGCATCCGACGGTCAAGTCGACCAACCGACAGCTAGCGGCAATGCGGAAGGGACAAGTGGTTTTAGGGCTATCGAAAATGCTACAAGAAGTGCAAATACTGTATCTTATGTAACTACTGAATGGGTTATTCCGGACGAAGTTAAGGCTGCTAATACAGGTTTGGATGTAGCAGCTGGTGATGCAAGTGTAGCAGAAGCAACAACAGCAGTACCTACAGCGTATAAAACAACGCTACCTGATGGACGAGAAGTCTTTATGGTATTAAGTTTGAATTCTCAGATAGAACCAAACAAGACAACGACATTTAATAACAAATATAATAAAGATTACTTCTTCCAATTTTCTATCTCTAAAGAAGGAGAAATCAACAAGGTATATGCAGATTTAGTTGATAAGCGTCAGAATAATAAAATTTTAGAATCGATAGAGATTGCCCAAGGTTCTACAGCTAAGTTTAATACCTTATCTCAATATGAGAACGCTGGTTATACATATCGTTTTCAATTCACCCCAGATCCGAGTAATTCTACAAGCAAAAACTTAAAAATCAACAACCCTAATGGTGGCAATGTCAATACAGTCATTTATGATAAGGTTAGTCCAAATTCTGTTGGGACAGAACTGAATATTTTTAATGTTTTAGTTCCGGTTCGTACGACACAAGAAACGAAATATGTCGTAAAAGCTACAGAAAAGAGAGCAGAAGAAACGCTAGCTACCTATATCCAAAAAGGAGCATTAACTGGAGATAGTTATACTATTGCAGGTGCGTTAGATTTTGATAAATATGAGCTAATTGCCGAAGATGTTCCGACTGTTCTAAAGGGAGATTTAGCAGCAGATTACAAGGTTGGATCAAAAACGATTCAAAGTATCATGACGCACAATTTGGTTCGTGTGTTGGAAGTTACTAGAAAAGACGGTACCCATAAAGCACATATTTACCTACTGAATCCAGATGGACCAAATAGATTAGCACTTGATAAAAAAACAAATATTACGGAAGCAGACCTTACATCAGAAAACTTTATTAAGTTCTTTACATCTGAAGAAATTGTTCCTGGCAAAGTAAATACGTTAGAAGGTAGTTATAGATACACTTCAAAACATCAATTTGAAAGTTACAAAACTACTCCTCATACAGTGACAAATGTTATTACAGGGGAAACTAATAATTTTGCTAGAAATGGAGAAAACTTCCCTGAAGGTAATTTCTTTATTCCAGAACACAAAGCGGTAACACTAAAAGGAAAAGACGGTAAACCTTTTGGTTTCGGTGGTGTTCAAATGCGTATGGTCAACGACAATGTAGCGAATGAACAGCACGTGACTTATTACTATGCTGAAAAAGGAGGCGTAGTAGTACATTATGTAGATGAAACTGGTCAACCAATTTTGGAAAGCACAACTTTAGTTGATCACGGAGTAAGCGGTTCTCAGTATAACGCTGAGTCACTACGATATGCAGAGAAGACAATAAATGGTACTCGTTATTTGTTTAAACAGGTAGATCCTGCTACATCTACTCTTAAACCAGTTACTGAGGATCCAGCAGAGTTACGTCACGTTGTTAAAGTTTCAGCAGAGACAGGGAATATTGAACGTGACACGTTGAAAGAACTGACATTTGTATATGAGAAAGCAGCAAAAGCTAAGATAGAAATCTATACAAAGACAGCTAATGTTGAGAATAATCAAGAAGGGCCCGAAGTCTTTGACACGAGTTTGATTGAGCAAGATAGAAAAGGAACTGCTATTTCTACGTCAGCAACTAGCGATTATCTTCGTAACAAGTTAAATAGTGGTTACGAGATAATCAGTGATAATTTCACAAATGCTACAGCGACATTTGATAGTTTAGAAGACAGTGATGGACAGGATCCAAGTCAGGTATTTAAGATTGTTTTACGTGAAAGAATTAAGACGGTAACTCCTGATGCTCCAAAAGAGCCAAATACTCCGATAGACCCAACTAATCCAACTGGACCAAAATATCCAGACGGAGTGAAAGCAACAGACCTGAACGAAACAGTAAAACGTACCATCAAGTACCAATACGAAGACGGATCAGAGGCAAGACCGACAGTTGAAGAAACATTGACATTTACCCGCACTGCTAAGGTAAATGTCGTTACTGGAGCTCTTGCCTATACCCCATGGACCTCAGCTGATGATGACTTCGACAAAGTAGACACACCAGCTATTGCAGGCTACACTCCAGACAAGGAAAGTGTAGAAGCAGAACTAGACGTGCCAGCTACTGCAGCAGATAAAGAAGTCATCGTAAGATATGTAAAAGACGCTCAAAAAGCGACCATCACATACAAAGATGACAAAGGACAAACGCTAGGAGCAGTAGACGAAGTAACAGGTAAGTCAGGCGAGCCAATCAACTACACCACAACAGCTCGTATCACTGAACTCACTAACCAAGGATACGAAGTAGTAAGTGACGGCTTCACTAAAGATGGTGGACAAGTATACGACACAGACAAAGCTACAGACCAGCCATTCGAAGTAGTAGTCAGAGCAAAAGTAGTAACTGTCACACCAGAAGATCCTAAGAATCCAGGAACAGAAGTAGATCCAGGTAATCCAGACGGACCAGAATGGCCAGACGGAGTGAAAGCAACAGACCTGAACGAAACAGTAAAACGTACCATCAAGTACCAATACGAAGACGGGTCAACAGCTAAGCCAGACGTAGAAGAAACACTAACCTACAAACGTACCGCAACTGTTAACTTGGTAACTAAAGACGTGACCTATGGTGAATGGACCTCAGCTGATGATGACTTCGACAAAGTAGACACACCAGCTATTGCAGGTTACACTCCAGACAAGGCAAGTGTCGAAGCTGAACTAGACGTGCCAGCTACTGCAGCAGACAAAGAAGTCATCGTAAGATATGTAAAAGACGCTCAAAAAGCGACCATCACATACAAAGATGACAAAGGACAAACGCTAGGAGCAGTAGACGAAGTAACAGGTAAGTCAGGCGAGCCAATCAACTACACCACAACAGCTCGTATCACTGAACTCACTAACCAAGGATACGAAGTAGTAAGTGACGGCTTCACTAAAGATGGTGGACAAGTATACGACACAGACAAAGCTACAGACCAGCCATTCGAAGTAGTAGTCAGAGCAAAAGTAGTAACTGTCACACCAGAAGATCCTAAGAATCCAGGAACAGAAGTAGATCCAGGTAATCCAGACGGACCAGAATGGCCAGACGGAGTGAAAGCAACAGACCTGAACGAAACAGTAAAACGTACCATCAAGTACCAATACGAAGACGGGTCAACAGCTAAGCCAGACGTAGAAGAAACACTAACCTACAAACGTACCGCAACTGTTAACTTGGTAACTAAAGACGTGACCTATGGTGAATGGACCTCAGCTGATGATGACTTCGACAAAGTAGACACACCAGCTATTGCAGGTTACACTCCAGACAAGGCAAGTGTCGAAGCTGAACTAGACGTGCCAGCTACTGCAGCAGACAAAGAAGTCATCGTAAGATATGTAAAAGACGCTCAAAAAGCGACCATCACATACAAAGATGACAAAGGACAAACGCTAGGAGCAGTAGACGAAGTAACAGGTAAGTCAGGCGAGCCAATCAACTACACCACAACAGCTCGTATCACTGAACTCACTAACCAAGGATACGAAGTAGTAAGTGACGGCTTCACTAAAGATGGTGGACAAGTATACGACACAGACAAAGCTACAGACCAGCCATTCGAAGTAGTAGTCAGAGCAAAAGTAGTAACTGTCACACCAGAAGATCCTAAGAATCCAGGAACAGAAGTAGATCCAGGTAATCCAGACGGACCAGAATGGCCAGACGGAGTGAAAGCAACAGACCTGAACGAAACAGTAAAACGTACCATCAAGTACCAATACGAAGACGGGTCAACAGCTAAGCCAGACGTAGAAGAAACACTAACCTACAAACGTACCGCAACTGTTAACTTGGTAACTAAAGACGTGACCTATGGTGAATGGACCTCAGCTGATGATGACTTCGACAAAGTAGACACACCAGCTATTGCAGGTTACACTCCAGACAAGGCAAGTGTCGAAGCTGAACTAGACGTGCCAGCTACTGCAGCAGACAAAGAAGTCATCGTAAGATATGTAAAAGACGCTCAAAAAGCGACCATCACATACAAAGATGACAAAGGACAAACGCTAGGAGCAGTAGACGAAGTAACAGGTAAGTCAGGCGAGCCAATCAACTACACCACAACAGCTCGTATCACTGAACTCACTAACCAAGGATACGAAGTAGTAAGTGACGGCTTCACTAAAGATGGTGGACAAGTATACGACACAGACAAAGCTACAGACCAGCCATTCGAAGTAGTAGTCAGAGCAAAAGTAGTAACTGTCACACCAGAAGATCCTAAGAATCCAGGAACAGAAGTAGATCCAGGTAATCCAGACGGACCAGAATGGCCAGACGGAGTGAAAGCAACAGACCTGAACGAAACAGTAAAACGTACCATCAAGTACCAATACGAAGACGGGTCAACAGCTAAGCCAGACGTAGAAGAAACACTAACCTACAAACGTACCGCAACTGTTAACTTGGTAACTAAAGACGTGACCTATGGTGAATGGACCTCAGCTGATGATGACTTCGACAAAGTAGACACACCAGCTATTGCAGGTTACACTCCAGACAAGGCAAGTGTCGAAGCTGAACTAGACGTGCCAGCTACTGCAGCAGACAAAGAAGTCATCGTAAGATATGTAAAAGACGCTCAAAAAGCGACCATCACATACAAAGATGACAAAGGACAAACGCTAGGAGCAGTAGACGAAGTAACAGGTAAGTCAGGCGAGCCAATCAACTACACCACAACAGCTCGTATCACTGAACTCACTAACCAAGGTTATGAGGTCGTGACAGATGGTTTCACCAAGGAAGGTGGACAAGTATACGACACAGACAAAGCTACAGACCAGCCATTCGAAGTAGTAGTCAGAGCAAAAGTAGTAACTGTCACACCAGAAGATCCTAAGAATCCAGGAACAGAAGTAGATCCAGGTAATCCAGACGGACCAGAATGGCCAGACGGAGTGAAAGCAACAGACCTGAACGAAACAGTAAAACGTACCATCAAGTACCAATACGAAGACGGGTCAACAGCTAAGCCAGACGTAGAAGAAACACTAACCTACAAACGTACCGCAACTGTTAACTTGGTAACTAAAGACGTGACCTATGGTGAATGGACCTCAGCTGATGATGACTTCGACAAAGTAGACACACCAGCTATTGCAGGTTACACTCCAGACAAGGCAAGTGTCGAAGCTGAACTAGACGTGCCAGCTACTGCAGCAGACAAAGAAGTCATCGTAAGATATGTAAAAGACGCTCAAAAAGCGACCATCACATACAAAGATGACAAAGGACAAACGCTAGGAGCAGTAGACGAAGTAACAGGTAAGTCAGGCGAGCCAATCAACTACACCACAACAGCTCGTATCACTGAACTCACTAACCAAGGTTATGAGGTCGTGACAGATGGTTTCACCAAGGAAGGTGGACAAGTATACGACACAGACAAAGCTACAGACCAGCCATTCGAAGTAGTAGTCAGAGCAAAAGTAGTAACTGTCACACCAGAAGATCCTAAGAATCCAGGAACAGAAGTAGATCCAGGTAATCCAGACGGACCAGAATGGCCAGACGGAGTGAAAGCAACAGACCTGAACGAAACAGTAAAACGTACCATCAAGTACCAATACGAAGACGGGTCAACAGCTAAGCCAGACGTAGAAGAAACACTAACCTACAAACGTACCGCAACTGTTAACTTGGTAACTAAAGACGTGACCTATGGTGAATGGACCTCAGCTGATGATGACTTCGACAAAGTAGACACACCAGCTATTGCAGGTTACACTCCAGACAAGGCAAGTGTCGAAGCTGAACTAGACGTGCCAGCTACTGCAGCAGACAAAGAAGTCATCGTAAGATATGTAAAAGACGCTCAAAAAGCGACCATCACATACAAAGATGACAAAGGACAAACGCTAGGAGCAGTAGACGAAGTAACAGGTAAGTCAGGCGAGCCAATCAACTACACCACAACAGCTCGTATCACTGAACTCACTAACCAAGGATACGAAGTAGTAAGTGACGGCTTCACTAAAGATGGTGGACAAGTATACGACACAGACAAAGCTACAGACCAGCCATTCGAAGTAGTAGTCAGAGCAAAAGTAGTAACTGTCACACCAGAAGATCCTAAGAATCCAGGAACAGAAGTAGATCCAGGTAATCCAGACGGACCAGAATGGCCAGACGGAGTGAAAGCAACAGACCTGAACGAAACAGTAAAACGTACCATCAAGTACCAATACGAAGACGGGTCAACAGCTAAGCCAGACGTAGAAGAAACACTAACCTACAAACGTACCGCAACTGTTAACTTGGTAACTAAAGACGTGACCTATGGTGAATGGACCTCAGCTGATGATGACTTCGACAAAGTAGACACACCAGCTATTGCAGGTTACACTCCAGACAAGGCAAGTGTCGAAGCTGAACTAGACGTGCCAGCTACTGCAGCAGACAAAGAAGTCATCGTAAGATATGTAAAAGACGCTCAAAAAGCGACCATCACATACAAAGATGACAAAGGACAAACGCTAGGAGCAGTAGACGAAGTAACAGGTAAGTCAGGCGAGCCAATCAACTACACCACAACAGCTCGTATCACTGAACTCACTAACCAAGGTTATGAGGTCGTGACAGATGGTTTCACCAAGGAAGGTGGACAAGTATACGACACAGACAAAGCTACAGACCAGCCATTCGAAGTAGTAGTCAGAGCAAAAGTAGTAACTGTCACACCAGAAGATCCTAAGAATCCAGGAACAGAAGTAGATCCAGGTAATCCAGACGGACCAGAATGGCCAGACGGAGTGAAAGCAACAGACCTGAACGAAACAGTAAAACGTACCATCAAGTACCAATACGAAGACGGGTCAACAGCTAAGCCAGACGTAGAAGAAACACTAACCTACAAACGTACCGCAACTGTTAACTTGGTAACTAAAGACGTGACCTATGGTGAATGGACCTCAGCTGATGATGACTTCGACAAAGTAGACACACCAGCTATTGCAGGTTACACTCCAGACAAGGCAAGTGTCGAAGCTGAACTAGACGTGCCAGCTACTGCAGCAGATAAAGAAGTCATCGTAAGATATGTAAAAGACGCTCAAAAAGCGACCATCACATACAAAGATGACAAAGGACAAACGCTAGGAGCAGTAGACGAAGTAACAGGTAAGTCAGGCGAGCCAATCAACTACACCACAACAGCTCGTATCACTGAACTCACTAACCAAGGATACGAAGTAGTAAGTGACGGCTTCACTAAAGATGGTGGACAAGTATACGACACAGACAAAGCTACAGACCAGCCATTCGAAGTAGTAGTCAGAGCAAAAGTAGTAACTGTCACACCAGAAGATCCTAAGAATCCAGGAACAGAAGTAGATCCAGGTAATCCAGACGGACCAGAATGGCCAGACGGAGTGAAAGCAACAGACCTGAACGAAACAGTAAAACGTACCATCAAGTACCAATACGAAGACGGGTCAACAGCTAAGCCAGACGTAGAAGAAACACTAACCTACAAACGTACCGCAACTGTTAACTTGGTAACTAAAGACGTGACCTATGGTGAATGGACCTCAGCTGATGATGACTTCGACAAAGTAGACACACCAGCTATTGCAGGTTACACTCCAGACAAGGCAAGTGTCGAAGCTGAACTAGACGTGCCAGCTACTGCAGCAGACAAAGAAGTCATCGTAAGATATGTAAAAGACGCTCAAAAAGCGACCATCACATACAAAGATGACAAAGGACAAACGCTAGGAGCAGTAGACGAAGTAACAGGTAAGTCAGGCGAGCCAATCAACTACACCACAACAGCTCGTATCACTGAACTCACTAACCAAGGATACGAAGTAGTAAGTGACGGCTTCACTAAAGATGGTGGACAAGTATACGACACAGACAAAGCTACAGACCAGCCATTCGAAGTAGTAGTCAGAGCAAAAGTAGTAACTGTCACACCAGAAGATCCTAAGAATCCAGGAACAGAAGTAGATCCAGGTAATCCAGACGGACCAGAATGGCCAGACGGAGTGAAAGCAACAGACCTGAACGAAACAGTAAAACGTACCATCAAGTACCAATACGAAGACGGGTCAACAGCTAAGCCAGACGTAGAAGAAACACTAACCTACAAACGTACCGCAACTGTTAACTTGGTAACTAAAGACGTGACCTATGGTGAATGGACCTCAGCTGATGATGACTTCGACAAAGTAGACACACCAGCTATTGCAGGTTACACTCCAGACAAGGCAAGTGTCGAAGCTGAACTAGACGTGCCAGCTACTGCAGCAGACAAAGAAGTCATCGTAAGATATGTAAAAGACGCTCAAAAAGCGACCATCACATACAAAGATGACAAAGGACAAACGCTAGGAGCAGTAGACGAAGTAACAGGTAAGTCAGGCGAGCCAATCAACTACACCACAACAGCTCGTATCACTGAACTCACTAACCAAGGATACGAAGTAGTAAGTGACGGCTTCACTAAAGATGGTGGACAAGTATACGACACAGACAAAGCTACAGACCAGCCATTCGAAGTAGTAGTCAGAGCAAAAGTAGTAACTGTCACACCAGAAGATCCTAAGAATCCAGGAACAGAAGTAGATCCAGGTAATCCAGACGGACCAGAATGGCCAGACGGAGTGAAAGCAACAGACCTGAACGAAACAGTAAAACGTACCATCAAGTACCAATACGAAGACGGGTCAACAGCTAAGCCAGACGTAGAAGAAACACTAACCTACAAACGTACCGCAACTGTTAACTTGGTAACTAAAGACGTGACCTATGGTGAATGGACCTCAGCTGATGATGACTTCGACAAAGTAGACACACCAGCTATTGCAGGTTACACTCCAGACAAGGCAAGTGTCGAAGCTGAACTAGACGTGCCAGCTACTGCAGCAGACAAAGAAGTCATCGTAAGATATGTAAAAGACGCTCAAAAAGCGACCATCACATACAAAGATGACAAAGGACAAACGCTAGGAGCAGTAGACGAAGTAACAGGTAAGTCAGGCGAGCCAATCAACTACACCACAACAGCTCGTATCACTGAACTCACTAACCAAGGATACGAAGTAGTAAGTGACGGCTTCACTAAAGATGGTGGACAAGTATACGACACAGACAAAGCTACAGACCAGCCATTCGAAGTAGTAGTCAGAGCAAAAGTAGTAACTGTCACACCAGAAGATCCTAAGAATCCAGGAACAGAAGTAGATCCAGGTAATCCAGACGGACCAGAATGGCCAGACGGAGTGAAAGCAACAGACCTGAACGAAACAGTAAAACGTACCATCAAGTACCAATACGAAGACGGGTCAACAGCTAAGCCAGACGTAGAAGAAACACTAACCTACAAACGTACCGCAACTGTTAACTTGGTAACTAAAGACGTGACCTATGGTGAATGGACCTCAGCTGATGATGACTTCGACAAAGTAGACACACCAGCTATTGCAGGTTACACTCCAGACAAGGCAAGTGTCGAAGCTGAACTAGACGTGCCAGCTACTGCAGCAGACAAAGAAGTCATCGTAAGATATGTAAAAGACGCTCAAAAAGCGACCATCACATACAAAGATGACAAAGGACAAACGCTAGGAGCAGTAGACGAAGTAACAGGTAAGTCAGGCGAGCCAATCAACTACACCACAACAGCTCGTATCACTGAACTCACTAACCAAGGATACGAAGTAGTAAGTGACGGCTTCACTAAAGATGGTGGACAAGTATACGACACAGACAAAGCTACAGACCAGCCATTCGAAGTAGTAGTCAGAGCAAAAGTAGTAACTGTCACACCAGAAGATCCTAAGAATCCAGGAACAGAAGTAGATCCAGGTAATCCAGACGGACCAGAATGGCCAGACGGAGTGAAAGCAACAGACCTGAACGAAACAGTAAAACGTACCATCAAGTACCAATACGAAGACGGGTCAACAGCTAAGCCAGACGTAGAAGAAACACTAACCTACAAACGTACCGCAACTGTTAACTTGGTAACTAAAGACGTGACCTATGGTGAATGGACCTCAGCTGATGATGACTTCGACAAAGTAGACACACCAGCTATTGCAGGTTACACTCCAGACAAGGCAAGTGTCGAAGCTGAACTAGACGTGCCAGCTACTGCAGCAGACAAAGAAGTCATCGTAAGATATGTAAAAGACGCTCAAAAAGCGACCATCACATACAAAGATGACAAAGGACAAACGCTAGGAGCAGTAGACGAAGTAACAGGTAAGTCAGGCGAGCCAATCAACTACACCACAACAGCTCGTATCACTGAACTCACTAACCAAGGATACGAAGTAGTAAGTGACGGCTTCACTAAAGATGGTGGACAAGTATACGACACAGACAAAGCTACAGACCAGCCATTCGAAGTAGTAGTCAGAGCAAAAGTAGTAACTGTCACACCAGAAGATCCTAAGAATCCAGGAACAGAAGTAGATCCAGGTAATCCAGACGGACCAGAATGGCCAGACGGAGTGAAAGCAACAGACCTGAACGAAACAGTAAAACGTACCATCAAGTACCAATACGAAGACGGGTCAACAGCTAAGCCAGACGTAGAAGAAACACTAACCTACAAACGTACCGCAACTGTTAACTTGGTAACTAAAGACGTGACCTATGGTGAATGGACCTCAGCTGATGATGACTTCGACAAAGTAGACACACCAGCTATTGCAGGTTACACTCCAGACAAGGCAAGTGTCGAAGCTGAACTAGACGTGCCAGCTACTGCAGCAGACAAAGAAGTCATCGTAAGATATGTAAAAGACGCTCAAAAAGCGACCATCACATACAAAGATGACAAAGGACAAACGCTAGGAGCAGTAGACGAAGTAACAGGTAAGTCAGGCGAGCCAATCAACTACACCACAACAGCTCGTATCACTGAACTCACTAACCAAGGATACGAAGTAGTAAGTGACGGCTTCACTAAAGATGGTGGACAAGTATACGACACAGACAAAGCTACAGACCAGCCATTCGAAGTAGTAGTCAGAGCAAAAGTAGTAACTGTCACACCAGAAGATCCTAAGAATCCAGGAACAGAAGTAGATCCAGGTAATCCAGACGGACCAGAATGGCCAGACGGAGTGAAAGCAACAGACCTGAACGAAACAGTAAAACGTACCATCAAGTACCAATACGAAGACGGGTCAACAGCTAAGCCAGACGTAGAAGAAACACTAACCTACAAACGTACCGCAACTGTTAACTTGGTAACTAAAGACGTGACCTATGGTGAATGGACCTCAGCTGATGATGACTTCGACAAAGTAGACACACCAGCTATTGCAGGTTACACTCCAGACAAGGCAAGTGTCGAAGCTGAACTAGACGTGCCAGCTACTGCAGCAGACAAAGAAGTCATCGTAAGATATGTAAAAGACGCTCAAAAAGCGACCATCACATACAAAGATGACAAAGGACAAACGCTAGGAGCAGTAGACGAAGTAACAGGTAAGTCAGGCGAGCCAATCAACTACACCACAACAGCTCGTATCACTGAACTCACTAACCAAGGTTATGAGGTCGTGACAGATGGTTTCACCAAGGAAGGTGGACAAGTATACGACACAGACAAAGCTACAGACCAGCCATTCGAAGTAGTAGTCAGAGCAAAAGTAGTAACTGTCACACCAGAAGATCCTAAGAATCCAGGAACAGAAGTAGATCCAGGTAATCCAGACGGACCAGAATGGCCAGACGGAGTGAAAGCAACAGACCTGAACGAAACAGTAAAACGTACCATCAAGTACCAATACGAAGACGGGTCAACAGCTAAGCCAGACGTAGAAGAAACACTAACCTACAAACGTACCGCAACTGTTAACTTGGTAACTAAAGACGTGACCTATGGTGAATGGACCTCAGCTGATGATGACTTCGACAAAGTAGACACACCAGCTATTGCAGGTTACACTCCAGACAAGGCAAGTGTCGAAGCTGAACTAGACGTGCCAGCTACTGCAGCAGACAAAGAAGTCATCGTAAGATATGTAAAAGACGCTCAAAAAGCGACCATCACATACAAAGATGACAAAGGACAAACGCTAGGAGCAGTAGACGAAGTAACAGGTAAGTCAGGCGAGCCAATCAACTACACCACAACAGCTCGTATCACTGAACTCACTAACCAAGGATACGAAGTAGTAAGTGACGGCTTCACTAAAGATGGTGGACAAGTATACGACACAGACAAAGCTACAGACCAGCCATTCGAAGTAGTAGTCAGAGCAAAAGTAGTAACTGTCACACCAGAAGATCCTAAGAATCCAGGAACAGAAGTAGATCCAGGTAATCCAGACGGACCAGAATGGCCAGACGGAGTGAAAGCAACAGACCTGAACGAAACAGTAAAACGTACCATCAAGTACCAATACGAAGACGGGTCAACAGCTAAGCCAGACGTAGAAGAAACACTAACCTACAAACGTACCGCAACTGTTAACTTGGTAACTAAAGACGTGACCTATGGTGAATGGACCTCAGCTGATGATGACTTCGACAAAGTAGACACACCAGCTATTGCAGGTTACACTCCAGACAAGGCAAGTGTCGAAGCTGAACTAGACGTGCCAGCTACTGCAGCAGACAAAGAAGTCATCGTAAGATATGTAAAAGACGCTCAAAAAGCGACCATCACATACAAAGATGACAAAGGACAAACGCTAGGAGCAGTAGACGAAGTAACAGGTAAGTCAGGCGAGCCAATCAACTACACCACAACAGCTCGTATCACTGAACTCACTAACCAAGGTTATGAGGTCGTGACAGATGGTTTCACCAAGGAAGGTGGACAAGTATTTGACACTGATAAGGATACCACTCAGACCTTCACTGTCATTGTGAAAGCTAAGGTTGTCTCTATCACCCCAGATAATCCACAGACCCCAGGCACGCCTGTCGATCCGAATAATCCTGATGGACCGAAGTGGGAAGATGTTTCTCGCACCATTACTCGTAAGGTGTCCTATGTAGTCGAAAGTCCAGAGGGCGAGACTGTAACAGCTCCAGAAGGCAAGACTACAACAGTGACCTTCGAGCGGACAGGTAGCTACAACTTTGTGACCAAGCAAGTGACCTACACGGATTGGGAAGCCAAGGATGGCGACGCTGTTCTGGAAGGAAATCCATTGCCAGTCATTGATGGCTATGTGGCTATTGCAGCGACTAAGAACGGTGACAAGGTAGAGGCTAGCACAACTGCGGAGGATGTGACCGCTACGGAAACTACGACTGATATCAGCGAAGTCGTGACCTACAAGAAACTGTCTAGCTGGACCGTCACACCGCCTCCAGGAAATGACCCAGTTCCAGACATTCCGTATGAAAACGATCCGAACGATCCGACCAAGCCTGCGGATCCAAAACCAACCAGACCAAATGAAGAGGATCCAAACAATCCAATTCCAACGGTTCCAGACTATCCAGGCTATGTACCAGTAGACCCTGATGGTAATGAATTGCCTAAGGATCCAGATGGCAACTATATTCCACCGAAACCGAAGGATCCAAGCCAGCCAACGCCGATTACCTACAAACCGGTTGAGCAAGTTGGTAAGATTAGCTTTGTGGACGTGACAGTTCCTGAAAATCCCGTGACCAAGGTGACCATTGACCTGTCTGGTAAGACTGGCGATAAGCTGGGCATGGATGTATCCAGCATTGTTACCATGTACGAAAACCTGGGCTACATAGTTACCAACAAGGATAATTACGATAAGGACGGCACATTTGGACCAGATCTGAAGTCCAACACCTTTGTCTACGAATTGGTAGAGCGGACGGTGGACATCAATCCAGATGATCCAAATACTGTTAGCCTGATTGTCAAGTATGTGGACGATACGGGTGCAGACCTGCGTCCAACAGAAAGCAAGGAAGTCAAGGTCGGTGATGACTACACCACCACTCCACAGGTGATTGAGGGCTACTATCTAACTGAAATCCCTGCTAACAGCAAGGGCAAGGTGGGAGCAGAAGGTACAACCGTTGTCTATGTTTACAATAAACTCGGTTCATGGGTACCAGAATTGCCAGAGGGTCACGACCCAGTGCCACCAATTCCGTATCCGAACCATCCGACAGACCCAGGTAAACCAGGTATTCCGACAGGTGTTGTGCCAGTCGTTCCAGGCTACATCCCTGTAGGACCAGATGGTAAAGAATTGCCTAAGGGTCCAGACGGTAACTACCTGCCACCTGTACCAAGCAAGCCAGGTGAAGATACTGTTATCAAGTACATTCCACAAGACGCTAGCGTGACCGTGCGCTATGTGGATGACAAGGGCAATGATTTGATTCCAAGCAAGTCCATTCCAGGTAAGGTTGGTGATGATTACACGACCACCCCTGAGATCATCAAGGGCTATCTGCTCAAGGAAGTACCAAGCAATGCTTCTGGTAAGATTCCAGCAGGCGGTACAAGTGTTGTCTACACTTATGTACCAATTGGAAGCTATGTACCAAACATTCCAGGTCAGCCATCTACTCCGGTTCCATATCCGAATCATCCGACTGACCCAGGCAAACCAGGTACAGATCTACCATCTATTCCGCATGTTCCGGGTTATATCCCTGTCGGCCCAGGAGGAGTACCATTGCAGCCAGTAGATCCAAGTGATCCAACCAAGGGCTACATTGCGCCTCCTATCCCAGGAAATCCAGGTCAAGATACACCAATCAACTACATTCCGAGCCCACCAGCTCGACCAAGTAGACCGATTGTTGTGACACCTGTCAAGCCTGAGACTCCAGTTGAGCCAGAAGTTCCAACAACTCCAGCTCAACCGAGCCCAGCAGGACCTGCACAACCAGCTAGCCCTGGTACGGCTCAATTGCCAAATACTGGTACCAGCGATTCACATGCAGTGACTGCAATTGGTGCTAGCCTCTTCCTAGCTGCCCTTGCCATAGCAGGCACAGCTCGCAGAAGAGAAGAGTAATCCTTATGCTTTCCAACTATCCTACATGGTCTTTATCTGGACCTACATTCCCACCACTAGTCGAATGATTGGTTTATATTGCATCTTCTCACCTCCCACTTGTAGGCCAGATAGCAGACCTGTTTGGTAGTAGAAAATAGATAGGCACCCAGAATCTGGGTGCCTTGTCTATTCTATGGAATATGCGTATTGAGAATCTTTCCCCATTCTGCTATAAAATAACTAGGAAATAGGACCAGAAGACGTCAGAAAATCAGTTCGACGGCGGATATTGTCGCAAAAAGTCTAGGTTAGTCCAAATTCAAGCACACAAAATCTATTCAGATAAAAGCAGCAGTCCTAGGTAGTCAAGAACCTAGGACTTTTTGAGTAAAAAAGAAAAGCCTATCTCCTGAGAAATAGACTTATAACCTGTATTTGCAGCTCAACATATTTAGCTTGTGAATACAGGTTCTTGTTGTAGGGAGGCTTGCGAATTAGTTAATTGCAGCGAGAACAGCGTCAACTTGTTTAGCCAATTGTTCTTCATCAACTGGAGCGCCGTTTGTTGCAAATGTCAATTCATCTACGAAGTTTGTGCGGATGAATGGAAGAAGTGCACGGTATTGAACAGCTGCATCTTCTTGGTGTGCAAATGAAGTGATAGATACTGTTGCCACTTTTTCATGAAGAGCAGATGCACCACGTGGATCTGACAAATCAAGTGCACGGCTGAGCCAATCGAGAACATTTTTCACTGAACCAGGGATAGCAGCGTTGTAAACTGGTGAGAAAATCCAGATAGCGTCAGCAGCAACAACTGCTTCACGCGCAGCTTTTACAGATGCAGGAGCATCAGCTTCCAAATCTTGTGAGAATACAGGAATTTCTTTCCAATCAAGGTAAGATACAGTTGCTTTACCTTCAAGTGCATTTTCAGCAGCTTGAGCCAATTGAGCAGTGAATGAACCTTCACGAAGAGAACCAACTAAAAATAAAATGTTTGACATAATGTAACTCCTTAATTACTTGATGTGACTATCATAACACATAAATCACTAATTAGCAACATTTTTGTCTATGAATTTGAATTTTTTTAGTAAATCGGCCAATAAATCCTGTTCTTCCTGGCTCAAAACAGAGAAAATTTTTCCAACATGAGCATAGTGTTCCGGCAAAACCTTCTCAATCGTTTCCCGACCGAAAGGAGTCAAACCAATCAAGGAAGCCCGCTTATCACTTTCATCCTGGGTCTTGAAGATATAGCCATCACGGACCATATTCCGAATGACCACCGTCATGTTGCCAGAAGTGCTGAGTAGCTTATCAATCAAATCTTGGATGCGCAAATTCCCCTTATTGTAAAGTGCTTCCATCACGCCAAATTGGCCAACGGTTAATCCATGTTTTCTGATGATATCTGTCTCCTGTCTGCTAATAGTATTGGCAGCGCGACGAAAGACAACTAAACTATGTAGGGCATGCTGATTTTCTTTTAGAGAGTTTTCTACTTTATTCATAAGTTTATTTTATCAATAACTAGTTCCTTTGGCAAGAAATTTGATGGCTGAAAAAGCTGATTCTGACAAGATTTTGAGCGCATTTTCCCATATCGAATTTTAGCTGAAGTTTTTTTGCAGAATTTTCGGATTCAATTAGCAATATGTGGCAACTTGTAGTATAATATTCCTATTATGGCGAAAACATCACGTGAACCTTGGATTAGCCTGACCTTAGGTCAACAATTCTTGATTGGTTCAGCAGTTATCCTGACGGTTTTGACATTTTCTATACTCCTGATTTTGGAAATGGCCAGCAGTCCCTATGCCCAGGCAAGTGAGAGGGCGGAGAATCTGGCCCGTCAAGCAGTCCAGTTGGAAACCATTGAAACGATTAATTCCTACCGAGGTGTGGACGACTTTCATACCGTCTTAGGGACGGATTCTGCTGGACAAGAGCTGGCAATCCTAGTGTCAGATCAAACCTCCCAAGTTTATGTTTACAAACTATCTGACGGCGTTGCCCAAGCCCAGGCTGAGACCATTGCCCAAGAGCAGGGAGCCGGCCAGATTGACCGCGCGATTATCGGCATGCGGGAGGGCAAGCCTATTTGGGAAATCAAGTCAGGGACGGCCTATTATAACATTGATTTTAAAACTGGAGACTTTATCAAAAAGGAGGGCTTATGAGTAAGCTATCAAACCGCGTTTTGGAAATGGAAGAAAGTGTGACCTTGGCGGCTGGTGCGCGTGCCAAGGCCTTGAAAGCGCAGGGACGCGATATTTTGGAGTTGACCTTGGGAGAGCCAGATTTTTTCACTCCTAAGAATATCCAAGAGGCTGCGATTTCTTCTATTGAAAATGGCAAGGCTAGCTTTTATACGGTGGCATCTGGTTTGCCAGAGTTGAAAGATGCGGTCAATACGTATTTTGAGCGATTTTACGGCTACTCCATTGAGCGCAATCAGGTTGTGCTGGGAACGGGTGCTAAGTTTATCCTCTATGCCTTCTTTGCAGCGGTTATCAATCCGGGTGATGAGGTTCTGATTCCAACGCCTTATTGGGTGTCTTATGCTGACCAGATTAAGATGAATGAAGGTGTGCCAGTCTTTGTCACTGCGACGGAAGAGTATAATTTCAAGGTGACGGTTGACCAGTTGGAAGCGTCTCGAACAGACAAGACCAAGGTCCTCTTGCTCAACAGCCCGTCCAATCCGACTGGTATGATTTACAGTCGTGAGGAATTGGAGGCTATTGGAAACTGGGCTGTGGAACACGACATTCTCATCTTGGCAGATGATATTTATGGCCGTTTGGTCTATAACGGCAATAGTTTTACACCGATTTCAAGTATCTCAGAGAGCATTCGCCAGCAGATCATTGTTGTCAATGGAGTGGCTAAGGCCTATGCCATGACTGGTTGGCGGGTTGGATTTGCGGTTGGAAATCCAGAGATTATCGGTGCCATGAGTAAGATTATCGGTCAGACTACATCAAATTTGACCACGGCTGCTCAATATGCAGCTATTGAGGCATTTACAGGTCCACAAGATACGGTTGAAACCATGCGTCAGGCCTTCGAAGAGCGACTTAACACTATCTATCCATTACTAGCAGAAGTGCCAGGTTTTGAAGTTATCAAACCGGAAGGAGCCTTCTATCTCTTCCCAAATGTTAAAAAAGCTATGGAAATGAAAGGGTTCACGGATGTGACGGAATTTACCACAGCTATCTTGGAAGAAGTCGGTGTGGCCTTGGTAACAGGTGCAGGTTTTGGTGCTCCTGAAAATATCCGCCTCAGCTACGCGACAGATATGGACACGCTCAAAGAGGCTGTTGCTCGACTCCACACATTCATGTCAAAATAAAAGAAAAAAGGAAAGATTATGTCTAGAAAATTAATCACCATTAACCAAGTAAAAGATTATGTCGGTCAAGAAGTGACCATCGGTGCCTGGGTTGCCAACAAGTCAGGTAAGGGGAAATTGGCTTTCTTGCAGTTGCGTGACGGAACAGCCTTCTTCCAAGCCGTTGCCTTCAAACCAAACTTCATTGAAAAATTCGGTGAAGAAGAGGGAACGGAAAAATTTGATGTAGCAAAACGCCTCAGCCAAGAAACTTCTGTCTATGTAACAGGAATTGTCAAAGAAGATGAGCGTTCTAAATTTGGTTACGAGTTGGATGTGACAGACCTTGAAGTCATCGGTGAGTCACAAGATTACCCAATCACGCCCAAAGAACACGGTACGGACTTCCTCATGGACAACCGTCACCTCTGGTTGCGTTCGCGTAAACAGGTCGCTATCCAGCAAATCCGTAACGCCATCATCTATTCGACTTATGAATTCTTTGAAAAGAATGGCTTTATCAAGTTTGATAGCCCAATCTTGTCTGGAAATGCGGCAGAAGATTCGACAGAATTGTTCGAAACAGACTACTTTGGTCAACCTGCCTACCTCAGTCAATCAGGTCAGCTTTACCTGGAAGCTGGTGCCATGGCCCTTGGTCGTGTTTTCGACTTCGGTCCTGTTTTCCGTGCAGAAAAATCAAAAACCCGCCGTCACTTGACAGAGTTCTGGATGATGGATGCCGAGTACTCCTTCCTCAGCCATGAAGAGTCACTTGACTTGCAAGAAGCTTATGTCAAAGCCTTGATTCAAGGTGTTATCGACCGTGCTCCTCAAGCCTTGGAAACTCTTGAGCGTGATGTGGATGCCCTTAAACGCTACATTGCAGAACCATTCAAACGTGTGGCTTATGATGATGCCATTACCCTTCTGCAAGAACATGAAGCTGATGAAGATACAGACTACGAACACATCGAACATGGTGATGACTTCGGATCGCCACATGAAACTTGGATTTCAAACTACTTTGGTGTACCGACTTTCGTTGTTAACTATCCAGCAAGCTTCAAGGCCTTCTACATGAAACCAGTTCCTGGCAATCCAGAGCGCGTACTTTGTGCGGACCTCTTGGCTCCAGAAGGCTACGGTGAAATCATCGGTGGTTCTATGCGTGAGGACAACTACGATGCCTTGGTAGCTAAGATGGATGAACTCGGCATGGACAAGTCAGAATACGAATTCTACCTTGACCTCCGCAAATACGGTTCGGTACCACACGGTGGTTTTGGTATCGGTATTGAGCGTATGGTAACCTTTGTAGCTGGTACAAAACACATCCGTGAAGCCATTCCATTCCCACGTATGTTGCACCGCTTGCACCCGTAATGAAGATGAGAAGTTGACCTTGTGTTAGCTTCTTTTTTTCAGTATAATCATTTTAAAAGGAGGTGATAATGATGATTATTAAACCCATGCAGACTGAGGAGGAGATTAGGGGTAAGGCTTATGTCCATTGGAAGGCTTGGCAGGAGGCCTACGCTGACTTGTTACCGCAGGAATTTCTCCAAAAGACCTACACGCTAGAACGCTGTCAGGACTGGGCCTTTCGCTATCCAGAGAGGATTTTTGTGGCTCTTGAAAATGACCAGGTAGTAGGCTTTTCCTGCTATGGTCAGTCCATGTCGGAGGATTTGGAAAATGCTAGCGAACTATACGCCCTCTATGTGCTGGCGGATGTCTACGGTCAGAAAGTCGGCTACCGACTGCTCCAAGCTGCGCTGGAAAAAATGCAAGACTACGATAGAGTTTGCCTCTGGGTGCTGGAAGGAAATGCGCGTGCTATTTCTTTCTATGAAAAAGTCGGCTTTCGCTTTGATGGGGTGAGCAAACAGGTCCATCTCGGCCAAGAACGGACAGAATATCGGATGATTTTGGAAAAGTAGGGTAGGCTATTGTCTTAGGTGGATATTTAATATATAATTATGTTATAAAATATTCACGGAGGTTCTTATGATCTACCTTACCAATCATCGCCTGCGAGTGGAGATTGCTGAGCCTGGCGAGCGGCCCAATGATACTTTTCGCTTTGACCGAGCTGGTTTCATCTCTAATGTCATTTTGGACGGAGATACGCATTTCTGTGCCAATGAACCCATGAACCTGAGACACTTGTCATCGGGTGGCCGCGGTCTGTGTTGTGAGTTTTCGGGTGATTTTTCACAAGGTGCTGCAGTCGGAAACTATTTTCCAAAGCTGGGAGTGGGTCTGATCAAGCAGGACAGCGACCTGGGCTACCAGTTTGAACACAAGTATGAGGAGGTTGTGCCCTATCCTGTGACTTTTAGCCACACGGAGATCAGTGCGGACTTTGTGACGGATGCGGTGCCTTGTTTGGGCATTGCGGCTCAGGTGCGTAAGACCATTCGGATAGAGGACAATCACCTGATTTTGGAGGCGACCATCACTAATGTTGGCGAGCGGGAGATTGTGACCGAGGAATATTGCCATAATTTCCTCAGTATCGATGGGATGGCTATTTCGCCTGACTACCGCCTGGAGCTGCCGGACATGTATGATTTGGGCGACCAGCGCCTGGAGGGATTTGGTGGCTACGACCATAATAATTTTATAGCAAACGGCAAGGCTATTGCCTTTGACAAGTGTGAGACCGATGTGTCTTTGAGTGTGCTTTCTACGGAAAATGCTCCGCTCCGAGATGAGTTTTCATGGAAACTCTTGCACAAGGGGGCTAAGGCTAGCGTGACTGGGACGGATAGAGTCACCCCAACCAGTCTCCTCCTATGGGCAACGGACCATATCGTCAGCCCAGAAATCATCCAAACCATTTCTATCCAGCCAGGTCAGAGCCATTCTTGGACCCGGAAATGGACCTTTGAAGCAGAACCACGTTGGTAAGAAATTAACAAAGCCGAGGGATTTCCTTGGCTTTTGTGGTATAATGAGGAATATATTATAAAAGGAGTGAACTATGTCCCGTAAGCAAACCGTTACCCTGACCAATATGTGCCTCATTGAAGACAAGGATGGAAATGTGGTGGTACAAATCCGCGACCCCGATCGTTATCGTTGGTCCGGCGTTGCATTCCCAGGTGGGCACATTGAGGAAAATGAGCCATTTTATGATTCGGTCGTCCGTGAGGTCTATGAAGAAACCGGTCTGACAATTCAGAATGCCCAGCTGGTTGGGACCAAGCACTGGCCTGATAAGGAGGGGCATCGTTGCATTGTCTTTCTCTACAAGGCGACAGCATTTACCGGTCAACTCCTCTCGACGGAAGAAGGAGAAGTCCGTTGGGTTAAAAAATCGGATTTACCCCAAATGGATTTGGCCTATGACTTGCTGGAAATTCTCAAGGTCATGGATGATCCAAATCTGTCTGAATTTTTCTATACAAGGAAAGACCAGGACGGAGAATGGGATAGGAATTATAGATAGGAGCAAAGTTGAACAAGGATGTTCGGCTTTTTTTCCTGTCATTTTCATGTTAATCATTGAATATTTTCTTGAATAGCAATATAATAATAGTTAGTGATAATTACAATAAAGGAGGAGAGTAATGTATAAGATACTACTAGGCTATGTTGGTAACTATAAGCGACCCTCGATTTTGGCATTCTTGGCGATGACGATTGAAGTGCTGTTCGAGCTATCCATTCTCTTTTTGATGGCGGCGATTATCGACCAAGGGATCAATCGGAGCGACAGGAGCTGGGAAAACGACTATTACCAATCTCATCAATCGTTTCTACGAGATTCAGTCAGGCATGATTACCTACGACGGAATTGATATTCGCTTGATTGATAAGGCTTCTCTGAGAAAATCCCTGGGCATCGTCTTGCAGGATACCCACCTCTTTACAGGGACCATTGCGGAAAATATCGCCCATGGTAATGAAGCTGCCAGTCGAGATGAGATACTGGCTGCGGCAAAATTATCTAATGTTGACCGCTTTGTCAAACATTTGGAAAATGGCTACGACGCCCAGATTAGCGGTGATGGGGCTGGCTTGTCAAATGGTCAACGTCAGCTGATTGCTATTGCCAGGGCAGCCCTAGCCAATGCTCCGGTCCTGATTTTGGATGAGGCGACTTCCTCTATCGATTCCTTGACCGAGAAAATGGTCCAAGAGGGTATGGACAAGCTCATGCAGGGCCGGACCGTCTTTGTCATAGCCCACCGCTTGTCGACGATTGTCAACTCTGATGTCATTATGGTTATGGACCATGGCCGCATTGTCGAACGTGGTAACCACGCAGAGCTCATGGAGAAAAAAGGCGTCTACTACAGACTGTATACAGGCGGCTTAGAAATTGATTAAAAACTGATAACTGGAACACTCTGGCAACAGGGTGTTTTTTCAGCATTTTTCACTTTTTTCAAGAAAATGTATAAAAATTCGGATTTTATGGTTGACAATTGCATAATTATGGTATAAAATAGCATAAACATACGAAATGTATGGTATAAAAATAGTGTCTATTGCATAAAAAGGAGATTATCATGAAATTAAAAAAAGTTTATACATTTGCGACAGTTTGCTTTGCTAGTTTGGCTTTGGCTGCATGTGGTTCATCAAACAGCGACCAAACCACACTTGAAAAAATCGAAGACAAGGGGACCCTGGTCGTTGCCCTCAACCCAGAATTCCCGCCCTTTGAATACAAGCAATTGATTGACGGTAAGGATACCATCGTAGGGGCAGATATCGAGTTGGCCAAGGCCATCGGTGAAGAATTGGGCGTGGAAGTAGAGTTCTCACCAATGAGCTTCTCTAACGTATTGGCAAGTGTCCAAAAAGGTACGGCGGACGTTGGTATTTCAGGGATTTCTGCCACAGAAGAACGCGCCAAAACCTACGACTTCTCAGAAGCCTACTACCAGTCGGTCAACAAGATGATTGTCAAAAAGGATGACGCAGCTAAATACAGCAAGGCTGAAGATTTCGCATCAGTAACCATCGGTACCCAGAAAGGTTCTATCCAAGAATCCGTTGCCAAGGAGGCTTTTGCTGACTCCTCCATCCTCAGTCTAGAGAAGAACGGCGACCTGATCCAGCAATTAAAATCTGGCCAATTGGACGGCGTAATCTTTGAAGAACCGATTGCTAAGGCTTATGTGGGTAGCAACCCAGACCTGCAAATTGTGGACATGGACATTGAGACAACCATTTCGGACTCTTATGCTGTTGCCATGCCAAAAGGAAGCGCAGAGCTGAAAGCTAAGATTGACAAGGTCGTGAAAGAGCTGGTTGAGTCAGGCAAGATGTCAGACTTTGTCGAAGAAGCCTACCAACAGTCAATCAGTAAATAAAGAATAAATATTCAAAGCACTCCCGTTGACAAATGAATAAAAATGCCATATAATAGGTCATGTTGTTTCAGAATATCTGAAAACATAAGCAATAAAGAAGGAAATTATCATGAAATTTAACAAAATTTTAACTCTTGCGGCAACTGTTGTAGCTGGTCTTACCTTGGCAGCTTGTTCATCGTCAACGACGGAGTCAAGCAAGTCAACTTTGGATACTATCAAGGAAAAAGGTACCTTGGTCGCAGCTACTAGCCCAGACTATGCACCTTTTGAATTCCAAGCACTTGTAGACGGCAAAAACGAAGTCGTTGGTGCGGACATCATGTTGGCACAGAAAATTGCTGATGAATTGGGCGTAAAATTGGAAATCTCTCCAATGAACTTTGACAACGTCTTGACCAGCGTGCAAAATGGCAAGGCAGATATCGCCATTGCGGGTATTTCTTACTCAGAAGAACGTGCGAAAACATTTGATTTCTCTGAAGAATATTACCTGATTTCAGATGTTCTCTTGGTCAACAAGGACAAGGCAGATCAGATTAAAGATACCGACGCTCTTGCAGGTCTTAACTTGGCCGTTCAAAAAGGTTCTACACAAGAAACGTATGCTAAAGAAAACTTGAGCAGTGCTAAGATTGTTTCTCTCACTTTGATGGGCGAAGCGGTCAACGAATTGAAGGCTGGTAAGGTTGATGCAGTCTTGATGGACTCGCCAGTGGCAGCAGGTTATGTTTCACAAAATGCTGACTTGGGCATCGCCAAAGCTGAGTTCCCAACCATTGATGAAAATTCAAAAGTCATTGCTCTTCCAAAAGGCAGCGCAGACCTCAAAGCAGAAATCGACAAGGTTATCGCTGATGTCAAAGCCAAAGGTGAATTTGACGCCTTCCTTGAGAAAGCAGCAACTTACACAGCAGTTGAATAGAATAGATAGGTCAGTCATCTAAACAGTGGCTGGCTTTTTTGTATGGAATTTTTCCTCAAATGCACAGAAAAAAATCTTGCACCAAAGGCACAAGATTTTATCGCTATTTCACTCGCTCCAGATAGAAGGACGTCAACCTTGGAACAGTAATCTTGGCTCCATTTTCATCCGGATAGAGGCTAAAGGTTTCTATCGGGATGGCATTAGATGAGAAGACCAGTTTGTATTCAGAATCTGTTGGCAGGGCTAGGTGCACATCGAAGACCTCCTGATCATTGAAGTTATGAACAGTTAGAATTTCCTGGTCATCACTCTTGCGGACAAAGGCGTAGACGCTGGCCTCTTCATCTATTGTTATCCAATCAAAGCCCTTGTCATAGGCTTGATGGTCGTATTTCCAAAAGGCATCATTGTCCCGATAGAAGTTAGACAGGGTTTTCATCATCTGGTAGAAGGACTCGTGGTTTGGATAAAGGCGCAATCCCCAGTCCATTTCTGTATATTCATGCCATTCGCGGATGTGGCCCCATTCATTACCCATGAAGAGGAGTTTTTTGCCAGGATGGGCATAGTAGAAGCTGTAGTAAACACGGGCCAGGTGGAATTTATCTTCAAAATCCCCGTTCATCTTATCAATGATAGAGTGTTTCCCATGGACAACCTCGTCGTGGGACAGGGGTAGGAGGTAGTGCTCGTTTTGATTGTAATACATGCCAAAGGTGATTTCCTTGGAATGGTATTTACGATAAACAGACGGACGCTCGACAAATTTCAGGGTATCATTCATCCAGCCCAAGTCCCATTTGAGGTCAAAGCCAATACCGCCGTCTTCCAGTGCATGGGTGACTTTTGGATAGCTTGAGGAATCCTCGGCAATCATGAGAACGCCCTTGTAATCGGTGTGAACCATGGCATTGACCCGCTTGATAAAGTCAATTGCGGCATGGTTGATTTTGTCCTCTTCGGTTTCTCCGCGCCAATAGAGGAGGTAGGAAAGGGCATCGACCCGAATGCCGTCAAAATGGAAGTTGTCTAGCCAGTATTTAAGGTTAGAGAGGAGGAAGGACCGCGTAATGCCCTTGCCCAGGTCAAAGTTAGCCGTACCCCACTGTCTATTTTCACGGTCATTTTCATGGAAATACTCATAGAGCCAGGATCCGTCAAACTGATAGAGACCATGGGCATCCTTACAGAAGTGGAGGGGAACCCAGTCCAAAATAACCCCAATCCCAGCCTGGTGACACTGGTCTACCAGGTATTTTAATTCATCAGGCTTGCCATAGCGGCTGGTCGGACTGTAATAGCCAGTGACCTGATAGCCCCAAGAGGCATCCAGAGGATGCTCGGTGATGGGCATCAGCTCGATGTGAGTGAATTTGTTTTCCTTGACATAGTCAATCAAGAGAGGGGCGATTTCCTTATAGGAATAGAAGGATTCAAGCGGGGCGCCAGCCTGGTTTTGATTGACAACCTTTTGTTTCCAAGAACCCAGATGAACCTCGTAAATAGACACAGGTTCTTCCTTGAAATCGTAAGAAACCCGGTCATACATCCAGATATCGTCCTTAAACTTGTAGCGACTGTTATAGGTCGTGGAGGCAGTATTGGGCCGGACCTGGCTGAAAAAGGCATAGGGGTCTGCCTTATAAATTTCCCGACCGTCATGGCTGATAATCAGGTACTTGTAGTCTTCCAGTGATTTCAAATCAGGCACATAGAGCTCAAAGACCCCGTCAATTTCCCGATTCATGGGATGACTGCGATCCCAGTTATTGAAATCACCAACTAAAAAGATTTCTCTCGCATTTGGAGCATAGACACGAAATTGGGTGCCAAGAATTTTATTACGCTCCTTGATGATATGAGCCCCCATTTTCTCATAGAGTGTGGTGTGCTCACCGGAATTCATATAGTATAAATCCAAATCAGTAAATTCTGTCATAACAATCTCCCTTGTGGAAAAGGAGTGGACCTTGGTCGCACTCCCCTTTAGTTTGTGGTCAAATCTTACCTAGCCACTAATTTCACGGTAGAGCCAGATATATTTCTCAGCTGAAGAGGTCCAGCTGAAGTCTTCTTCCATGGCTTGCTTGACCATGGCATTCCAGTCTTCTGGTCGGTCGTAGTAGGTCTGTAGGGCCAGGTCATAGACCTGTTTCATACTGTAGGCATCACGGCCGCCGAAGCTAAAACCAGTTCCTTGAGCTGTTTCGATGTGGTATGGCTTGACGGTGTCCACCAATCCCCCTGTTTCACGGACAAGTGGCAGGGTCCCATAGTGCATGGAAATCAGCTGGCTAATACCACAGGGCTCAAACATGGATGGCATGAGGAAGAGGTCACTTGCTGCATAAATTTGGTGGGCAAGCGGTTCATTGTAGCCACGGTAGAAGGCAAATTTTTCAGGATAGGCATGCTTGAAGTGGTTGAAGGCATTTTCAACGTCTGCTTCACCATTACCCAAGATGACAAATTGCACATGGGCTTGAAGAAGATGGCCGAGCACCTCAGTCAAGAGGTAGAAGCCTTTCTGCCAGGTCAAACGAGATACGATACCGATCATCAGGACATGTTCATCCTGTGGAAGTCCAAACTGAGCTTGCAAGGCCAATTTATTGGCTTTCTTATCTCCGATTGTTTCAAGACCGTAGTTCTTCACTAGATAATGGTCTGTCTGACTGTCCCAACTATCGTAATCGATACCGTTGACAATACCGACCAAATCATGCTTGCGAAGTTCGAGGACATGTTGCATATTTTCGCCGAATTCTTCGGTAAGGATTTCTCTGGCGTAGGTATCAGAAACAGTCGTTACTTTGTCAGCGTAGAGTATACCTAGCTTCATAAAGCTGATACATTCGTCGTGGAAACGTGCAATACCATCCAGATAGTAGCTGTAGTCCATCCCCAGGGCAGACCAGAGGGCTTGCTTGTTGAAAATCCCTTGGAAAGCCAGGTTATGAATGGTAAAGACATGCTTGATATTACGGAATTCTTCCCGGTAGCTGTAGAAGGTCCGGCAGAGGAAGGGCATGACCGCCGCATGCCAGTCGTGGGAATGAATGACATCTGGGAAGAAGTTGAGAGCCTCAAGCAGACGGCAGGTCGCATGCTGGAAGAACCCAAACCGCATGGCGTCATCATCGTAGCCATAGAGCTCGTCACGCTCAAAGAAATCACGATGTTCGATGAAGTAGAAGGTCACACCATCGACGACCTGGCTGTAGACATTGGCCATGGACTGGATATCGCCTGCTCGCACATCGTAGCTGGATACATAATCAAAATCAGCATGGTTGTTGATGGCGATTTTCTTGTAAAGTGGCAGCACAACCCGAACATCCATCCCCTGTTTGACCAATTCTTTTGGCAGAGAGCCGATCACATCAGCCAAGCCGCCAGTTTTGATGAATGGAAGTCCCTCAGATGCTACAAAGAGTACAGATTTTTTTGTCATGTTTACTCCTAGATGATTTGATGTGCCTTGATATAGGCTGGATTACTTGCAGTTCCTTTAATATCCGTAGAATGAACAATCTTGGTCGCCTTATCGATAATGGCATTTTCAATAGTGACACCGTTGCGCACCGTTACGCCATTTAAAATAATAGAGTTCTTAATGGTCACCCCGTCTTCGATAATGACATCTCGGTCAATAATAGAATTTTCAACCTGACCATTGATATTGGCACCGTTGGCAATCAGGCATCGTTTGACATCTGCCAGTGTTCCGTAAAGAGTAGGAGATGAATCGCTGGTCTGGGTATGGATAGGCCAATCATTTTTGAAGAGCAATTTGCGCGTGTCACGCTGCAAGAGGTCCAGCTGGGTATTGAAATAGCTATCAATGCTGTTGATGCAGGCAACGAAGTCACGGTGGGCGTAGCCACGGATGACATACTGGTCAGCCACATCGCGCAGGATATCCTTGAGCCAGTAGAGCGAGGAAACCTTGTTGGCACGGCGGATGAGCTCGATAAAGGTGGTCCGCTTCATGATGTAGGCTTCAAGTGAAACAGGACGATTCTTGTATTTACCGTGGTTTTCTTCAAAGGCCACGACCCGCTTGTCATCATCGAATTTCAAGGTTTGGCAGCCGATAAAATTCTCCTTGGCGTCCATAACATTTTTGTAGAGAACGGTGATGTCAGCTCCAGTTTCCTGATGCTCTGCCATGACCTTTGTGAAATCTTGGCTGTAGAGGAAGTAAGATGGCGCAATCAGCACATATTCCTTGGTAGAACTTTCAATGTAATGAAGATTTTCTGAAAAGGCATTGATGTCATGCTGGTAAACAGAGTTGGGGTCGGTCACGCCGTTCAAGAGACGGAGCGAACCACGCTTACTGTTAATGTTGTAGTGCTTACCAGTTCCGACGTGCTGGATGGTTGAGCGCATCTTGGCAGGCATGTAGACCTGAAATTCCGTAATGCCAGAGTTGGACATATTGGACAAGACAAAGTCAATCAAGCGGTAGCGGCCAAGGAAACCAAAGGCTTGTACACCACGGTGGTCCATGACATTGCCGAAGTGCACATTATTCCCTTCAATATTTACAATTCCTAGAGTATTTCTTAACATAATCGACCTTTCTTACTTGTTCACATTCTTATCAATCAAGAGGATATTGTCTGGTTCACCAGCCAATTTGACACCGTCCGCAATCTTGACATTTTCAGCCACGATGACATAGTCCAATTCAACGTCCTCACCGATGATAGCACCAGGTAGGAGGACAGAATTTTTGACAACCGCATCGACATTAACTTGCACATCATTTGAGATAACAGAGTGCTCGATGGCACCATCAATAATGGCTCCCTTATCGATATAGGCAGACTTGACAGAGGCAGTAGCACTGATAACTTGAGCAGGAGAGCCCTTGTCTTCAGAGTAGATTCTCCATGAACGGTCAGACAGGTCTAGCTCATCTGCATGGTCAATCAGGTCCATGTTAGATTCCCAGAGACTATTAACCGTACCCACGTCCTTCCAGTAGCCACGGAATGGGTGAGCAATCAGAGTGCGACCATCTGCCAGGTATTTTGGAATGATATCGTGGCCGAAGTCGTGTGATGAGGTTTCTGATTTGTCGTCTTCCAGGAGGTATTTCTTAAGCGTTTTCCATGTAAAAATATAGATACCCATTGAGGCAAGATTGCTCTTAGGGTTGGCCGGTTTTTCTTCAAATTCCTCGATGCGGTACTCATCATCCGTATTCATGATACCAAAGCGTGACGCTTCCTTGATAGGAACTTCGATAACTGCTATAGTCGCATCAGCCTTCTTGGAAATGTGGGTATCCAAGAGCTTGTCATAGTTCATCTTGTAGATGTGGTCACCAGACAGGATGAGGACATACTCAGGCTCGTTCAAATCAATGAAGTCGATATTTTGAGTGATGGCGTCAGCCGTGCCCTTATAGAGACCAAAACCTTCGATTTTCTCACTTGGTGGCAGGACAAAAATACCAGAACCTTGGACATCCAACCCCCAACGCTGTGATTGGGCAACGTATGAGTTGAGCAAGACCGGTTCGTACTGGGTCAAGACACCGACAATATCGATACCAGAGTTGGCACAGTTACTGAGAGGGAAATCGATGATGCGGTATTTTCCACCGAAGGCAACGGCAGGTTTGGCCACCTTTTTTGTTAAACCTTCAAGACGGGTTCCCCGTCCACCTGCAAGAATCATAGCTAACATTTTATTTTGAGCCATCTCATCACTCCTTAAAATTTATTATAGAAGTATTATAGCATAAAGAACAAAAAAATGAAAGCGGTTCCCGTGATTTTGTTGAAATATTTCCAACATGCTAAATTCTCAAAGTAAGTTCTAGTCTGTCTTAAAAACTGGAAATTAGACTGAGACAAGGAAATAAGGTAGAACTTACTATGGGACAAGTTGGCAATCGACAATGAAAAACAAACACTTAACTCTCTCTGATCGCAACGATATTCAAATAGGAATTGAACAACTTAAGCCCTTCTCAGCTATAGCAGCTAAGTTAGGTAAAGATCCTTCTACAATCTCAAAAGAAGTTCGGAGAAATCGAGTGGTTAAAGAAAATTCTGTGACATCTAATTGTGATTCTTGCCCTCTACTCAAAAAGGCTCCCTACGTTTGTAATGCCTGTCCGAAAAAGAGAATCAATTGCGGATACCAGAAACAATTCTACTACGCAAAAAGAGCTCAGCTTGATTACGAAGCTAAGCTCTCAGACTCGAGAACAGGTGTTGCCCTAAACAAGGAAGAATTCTATCGTATGGACGAGATTGTCTCTGCAGCCATCCAAAAGGGACAACACCTCAACCATATCATCGCCTCAAACGAACTTTCGGCATCCAGAGCTTCTATCTACAGATACCTTGAAAAAGGCTATCTGTCCACAAAGCCCATTGATTTCCCCCGTGTCGTGAAATTCAGAAAGCGGAGAACCAGAAACCTACAACCCATTCCTAAAATTGCCAAAGAAGGACGGTCTTACGAGGACTTCCAACGCTTTCTCACAGAGAAAGGAATCAGCTATTGGCTGGAAATGGACACCGTTACTGGACGGATCGGCGGAAAGGTACTTCTCACCTTTAACCTCTCCTTCTGTAACTTTATCTTCGCTCGATTACTTGATAATAAAACAGCTAATGAGGTCGCTAAACATCTCTACGCTATCAAGAATGACCTACATCAGAAAGAGATGGACTTCTGCGAAATATTTCCTGTCATTCTGACTGATAATGGCGGTGAATTCGCCAGAGTGGACGACATCGAAATGGATGTGCGTGGAGAATCTAAGCTATTCTTCTGTGACCCCAATCGTTCTGACCAGAAAGGGAGAATTGAGAAGAATCACACACTTATCAGAGATATTCTTCCTAAAGGAAGTTCGTTTGACAACTTGACACAGGAGGACATCAACCTGGTTTGTTCGCATGTCAACAGCATCAAACGAGCTTCTTTCAACGGAAAATCCGCCTATGAACTCTTTACATTTACCTACGGTGAGGAATTGGCAACACTTTTGGGAATCTCTAAAATTGACCCTGAGAACGTCATTCAATCACCTCGATTATTGGATAAATAATCGCTAGTTTTTATTAAAAAATAATTTCAAAAATAGAAAGGAACTTGTCCCATCCAAAATTCCAGATAGCTAGAACTTACTTTGAGACGTCTCAGAGCCAGTAACTTTAGTGTACTCTTTTTTTCAACTTTTTCAACCCTAAAACTCACTATTATCAACATTTTTAGTCAAAAAAGAACTTAGTCTGAGACTAAATTCTGTTGATGTTATGCAGTTTTCTCAAAGTAACTTCTGGAAGGACGGGAACTAGAACTTACTTTGAGAATTTACCATATTTCCAACATCACTTTCAACTGCTTTCATGATAGCATTATAACATATATTGATAGAAGAAATCTACTTAAATATGTCATTATTTTTTATCGAATTTTACTTCATCCAGGAGATAGGCAATGAATTTTTCCCCCATGTCGGATAGGACAGCTTTCTCATGTTTGATGTAGATGAGTTCGATTTCATCGTCATAATCCAGCGGGATGGAGACGATATTGTCCCCGTTTAGGTTGGAGTTCAAGATACCAGTCGCAACCGTATAGCCGTTTAGCCCAATCAGGAGATTGAAGAGGGTGGCCCTATCGGATACGACGATGGATTTCTTGTGGTGGACTTGGGAGAGAATTTCCTCGGCAAAGTAGAAGGAATTGTGAATCCCTTGTTCATAGCTGAGGTAGGGATAGTCGGCTAGGTCATCCAGGCTAATACTTTTCTTTTGTGCCAGTGGATTGGTCTTGCTGACGAAAACATGAGGCTTGGCAGTGAAAAGATGCGTATGGGAGAGCCTGTGGTCATCCAGCAACTTGAGCAGGACTTCACGGTTGTAGTTATTAAGGAAGAGGACGCCGATTTCTGAGCGGAAATTATTGACGTCATCGATGATTTCCCAGGTCCGGGTTTCCCGCAGGAAGAGCTCGTAGTCTTCCATTTCAGTCTCCTTGAGCAGGGAGACAAAGGCATTGACCACAAAGGCGTAGTGCTGGGAGGATACGCTGAAGAGTTGGCGCTTGGCGTTGGGATTTTTATAGCGGTCTTCCAGCAGCTCGGTCTGCTCGACAATCTGGCGGGCATAGGATAGAAACTCAATCCCGTCCTTGGTCAGGGTAATGCCTTTGGGATTACGGAAAAAAATCTTGATATTGAGCTCTTTTTCCAGGTCGCGGATAGCATTGGACAGGCTTGGTTGGGTAATGAAAAGCTGTTTTGCAGCCTCGTTCATACTCCCTGTCTCTGCTATTTTTATAACATAATATAATTGTTGGATTCTCATAGCTCTATTGTATCATGAAATAGGAAAGAAATGAAGAAAAGTCCATTTTTGAGGGTGGGAAAGCAGCGGAACTTATGAAATTATTGAATGATTTTATTTGTGTCTTCTTAGTTTTGAGAGTTTAAAAATTGGATTTTATTTACAAATATCAAACTAAAAACTTGTTGCAAAAATTATGATGAGGATATGTACTTATATCAAGAGGTAGCTTTGCTTATGTTGGATGATAAAACAATGATTGTTTACTGATATTTTGTCATAGGTTCCTCCTTATTTTTCAGGGAATAGTTTCTTTGGAAAATGAAAAAAATTGAGAATAGGCAGGTGTTTCATTTGATTCATCTGCCTATTTATATGTAAAAAAATAAAGCAGTAATTTCTGAAAATATTCCTATACAATTCCCAATCCCCCTTCCTTGTCACGATTCCTGTTTTATGATAGACTGACAGATGAAAGAGGTATTATATGAAGAAAAAACTATCCCTAATCGGCTTACTGGTTATTATCGTTCTGACGGTGGTCTTATCTTTGGCTAACCAACAGGTTGTCAAGGTCAATTATATCTTTGGTTATTTCCGTCTGCCCTTGATTTTGGTCATTCTCGGCTCTGTATTTCTTGGCTTGGTCATCCAATATTTGCTTGGAATGGCAAAAAATATGGGCTTGAAGAGCGAGATTAAGAGTCTGAAAAAGCAGGCGCGTGAGCAGGCTGAGTTGGAGGAAGGGAGACTGGCCCAGGCAGCCGACAAATCACTAGAAGGTTAGGAATTCATTCTTGCAATTTGAACCATAACTTGCTATGATTAGCAATATCGTTTTAGAAAGAGGATAACAGATGTTTAATAAAGAATTGGGCCTCATGCTCTATGTGGATGATGTGGCGGCAGAAAAAAGTTTTTGGTCAGCGGCAGGTTTTGTCATTGAAAATGAAGCGGAGATGATGGGCTTTGAGACCTTTGACATGAAGTCTCATGCGGATGCGACGACTACGATTACGGTTTATGCCAAGGAATTTATCGCTCAAGTATCGCCAGAGGTGTTGGACAATGTACCGAGCGTCTTGTTTGAAACATCCGATATTGCAGGCCTTCAGGAGCGCATCGCTGGTTTGACAGATACCTGCAGCCCAGTCAATGAACAGCCCTTCCCTAACTTTAACTTTGCCTGCCCAAGCGGGATCTATTTCGCAGTTAAGGGTGTATAATTTTAGAACCTATATTCACAATTCGGCACCTGAGCTAAGGCAAGTTTCGTTCGTTTTTTCTCGAAATACAGTCAGTATTCCATCAAAAAACTTAAAGTGCCTTACTTGTGAATCTAGTTTCTAACAAATCAGTGGTCGTTGATCACTGATTTTCATTTCTTTTCATAAGATATTGAAATCGTTTTCGTTTTTTGCTATAATAGGAGTAGAAAATATCGAGGAGGAAGTTCCATGTCCGTTAAAGATTTTATGACCCGTAAGGTTGTTTATATTTCGCCAGATACAACGATCGCCCATGCTGCAGACATCATGCGTGAGCAGGATTTGCACCGCTTGCCGGTCATTGAAAATGATAAATTGGTCGGTTTGGTAACAGAAGGGACCATCGCAGAGGCTAGTCCGTCAAAGGCGACCAGCCTGTCTATCTACGAGATGAACTACCTGCTCAACAAGACCAAGGTCAAGGATGTCATGATTAAGGACGTCATCACAGTTTCAGGCTATGCCAGCTTGGAGGATGCGGTCTACCTCATGTATAAAAACAAGGTGGGCATCCTGCCGGTTGTGGACAATGGTCAGCTCTACGGTGTCATCACAGACCGCGATATCTTTGCTGCCTTCCTCCACGTTTCAGGCTATGGAGAAGAGGGCGTGCGGGCTCGTTTCCTAGTTGAAAATAAGGCTGGTGAGCTTGCGAAGATTATCAAGATTATTTCTGACAAGGGCTACAATATCATTAGCACCGTTCAATTACAGACTAAAAAAGGCAATGTGGTCATCGAGGTTCAAATCGAAGGCCGCATCGCTGTAGAGGAATTGGAGAACCTGTTTGCCACCTCTGGCATTTCCATTGACAGCATCCATGCAACCCAGGCCAAGGCCTTCTAAAAAGTTGGGGAAACCCGGCTTTTTTCTTTGGTAAATTTTTCATAGATGGGGAGGAATATGATATAATATAATGGAAAAATGAGGAAAACGTATGGGTAAAAAACGCTATAAAAAAGATGATGGTTTGGGCTCTATCCTTGCCCTGTTCATTGTCTTGGGGATTTTGATAAATTTTTGGTATATTATTTTGCCTCTGGGACTGGTTTATCTCTATGTGAAGAATCGTCCTGCGGTTCATCGGATGCTCAACCGTTCATCTATCCAGCGGTTGGAAAATCTGGTATGGTCCATCAGTGCGGGATTTTCCAAGCACCAGCAGCTCTTGGCTGAAAATGGGGAGGACAAGGCGGTTCTGCAATTGCGGGGACGCTTGCTGGCAGAACTCTTTGAGCTGGACCAAGTCTATCAAAAGGTTGGTAAGTACTTAGACGCCTATAAGAGTAAGGAAGTTGTGGACACCCTTCAGCTCAAGTATCAGCTCAAACTTCCTGAAAAGTCAACAGAGCCTGTCAAGGAGGCAGAGCCTTGCGTTCAAGCCAAGCAGGAGCTGACGGAGCAGGAGTGGATTGCGGACCTGACGCCAGAAATTCTTGAGACCTACTGCAATATCCAACGGGATCATCTAGTCATTTTAGAGAAATTAGAGGCGACAACGGATAAGAAGGAAGAGTTGACGGCCATTCATGAGGCCAATATGCAGCGTTTCCAGGATATTTTGCAGGGGTATATGAAAATCAAGCAGTCTCCCAAGGATTATTTCAATGCGGAAGAACGTTTGGCCCAGGCAAAATCTGCCATGGAGACCTTTGATAGTGACTTGGATAATACCATTCGCCAGTTTAACGAAGCCGATATGCAGGATTTTGAAGTCAGCCTGCGTATGATGAAACGTGACAAGAAAGTAGAGGAATAAGATGTCAGGATTTAATTTTGATATAGATGCCATTGCCAGCAACGGCTTGAACCAGAAGGACAAGACAACGGAAATCATCCAGGCTACGCCCATTGGTGACAGTCAGAAAGTATCCTTCCTTGCCCAATTGACACCTGAACAGCAGGCCGGGATCCAGGCCAAGGCACCGCAGTTGGTGGATAATTTTGTATCTAACCAGAACGCCCTCCTGGACTTTGGCAAGGAGGCGGTTGAGGAGGTCAATGCAACGGTCAACCACATCTTGAGTGAGCAGAAGAAGATTGAAATTCCGCAGGTGGATGAGCTTTTGGCCAATACCAACCGTGAACTTAACGGCTTTGTGGCCAAGTATAAGGACATTTCAAGCACGGCTGAATTGGAGAAGAAGCCTGGTTTCTTCCAGCGTCTTTTCAAGCAGACCAAGAACGACTTGCAGGAATTTTACTTCGATTCCCAGACCATCGAAAAGAAAATGGACACTATGGCAGCCAGCGTGGTCAAGCAGGAAGAAGTTCTCTCGCGCAATATCGTTTCTGCCGAGCTCTTGATTGAAAACAATACCAAGTCTATCGAGAATCTGGTCGGTGTCATTGCCTTTATCGAGGCAACAGGTCAAGAGGCCGCTCAGCGAGCAAGAGCAGAGCAGGAAAGACTGGCTAGCCTGGTTCCGACCACTGTTGACTATCAGGTAGCCTCTGAAAAGCTGGCGCGGATCACAGAAGTGGCCAATATTTTGGAGCAGCAGCATTCTGAATATCTGAGCCGTCTCTATGTGGCCTGGACAACGACACCGCAGATGCGGAATCTGGTCAAGGTCTCGTCTGACATGAAACAGCGTTTGGGCATGCTCCGTCGCAATACCATTCCGACCATGAAGTTATCCATCGCCCAGTTAGGTATTTTGCAACAGTCCATAAAGTCCAGCCAGACGGCTGATGCCATCGTCAATGCCAATAATGCTGCTCTTCAGATGCTGGCAGATACGTCTAAGGAAGCCATTCCGATGATGGAACGCACAGCTCAAAATCCGACTCTGGCTGTTCAGTCGGTGACAAAATTGGCTGAAAGTCTGGTAGCCCAGAACAACGGCATCATCGCCGCTATTGATGAAGGGCGTCAGAAACGCCGTGAGTTGGAGGCGGCTATTATCCACTCAGCTGAGACCATCAACGATTCCGTCAAACTGCGTGACCAGAAGATTATTGCAGCCCTCCTTGATGAAGGCAAGCAGGCTCAATCTCAAGCAGAGCAACCAGTATCAGAATAACTTAAAACCTGCAGGTCAGCTGACTTGCAGGTTTTAAGCTGTTTATCACTCATAAAAATCCACTGAGTAGTCTAGTAAGTTATCTCCGTCATAGCGGAAACAGGCGGAGAAGAAGGGCTTGTTTTCTAAGAGCCATTCTTGGAAATGCCGATCGCCTTCCCAGGTGGGCTTGGATAGGACCTGGTCATAGGGTACCCACTCCAAATCTCCTTCGTTACAGTCGATTAGGTTGCCTTCAAACTCGGTAATCTTGAAGACATAGGTGTACCAATCCATATTGGGGGTGAAGTCAGGGAAGGTAATAATGCCTTTCAGAGCCAACTTGGTGGCCGTAAGGCCTGTCTCTTCCAAGACTTCACGGGTTGCGCAGGCCTGAGGGGTCTCACCGGCTTCTAATTTTCCGCCGACGCCAATCCACTTGCCGCGATGCACATCATTTTCTTTCTTGTTGCGGTGAAGTAATAAAAATTCCTTGCCATTGTCAATATAGCAAATCGTCGCTAACTGGACGGGTTTCTTGGTCATGTGGCGCTCTCCTTACAATTCTTTGTTTTATTATATCACAAAGGGGAGTAAGACTTTTCCTAGGAGCCTTTTTAGGGTATAATAAGAACATTAAATAAGGGGATGTATTATGTCAAAGCAAGAGAAAATTGAACAAACTATTTACCAATTGTTGGAATTATTGGGCGAGGACCCTAACCGTGAGGGACTGCTGGATACGCCTAAGCGTGTGGCCAAGATGTACCAGGAGATGTTTTCTGGTCTCAATGAAGCCCCTAAGGATCAGTTTACGGCGGTCTTTTCGGAGGGGCATGAGGAAGTGGTCTTGGTCAAGGATATTCCCTTTCACTCCATGTGTGAGCATCATTTGGTGCCTTTTTATGGGGTGGCGCATGTGGCCTATCTACCTAGCAAGGGGCGTGTGACAGGCCTCAGCAAATTGGCGCGTGCGGTGGAAGTGGCTAGTCGCCGTCCACAATTGCAGGAGCGCTTGACTCACCAGGTAGCCCATGCCCTGCAGGACGCCTTGGAGCCAGAAGGTGTCTACGTTATGGTGGAGGCGGAACACATGTGTATGAGTATGCGTGGTGTTCGCAAGCCAGGCAGCAAGACAGTGACCACAGTTGCTCTTGGAAAATACAAGGAAGATGCTGTTTTGCGTCGCGAATTGCTGTCCATGATTCACAAATAGGAGGAGCTATGTCGATTGACAACTTACACCAGCAAGTGTCCATCATGGGCATTCTCAATGTCACGCCGGATTCTTTTTCTGACGGTGGAAAATTTAATGAAGTAGAGGCTGCCCTAGCGCAGGCTGAAGAGCTTTTGGCCGCAGGAGCCCAGGTCATCGATGTCGGTGGCGAGTCTACCCGACCGGGGGCGGAATTTGTTTCCCAAGAGGAGGAAATCGCCCGTGTGGTACCGATTATTCGTGCTATAAAGGAGCGTTTTGACTGCCTGGTTTCTATCGACACCTATAAGACTGGGACAGCGCGTGCGGCTCTGGAGGCTGGTGCAGACATTCTCAATGATGTCTGGGCAGGTCTCTATGACGGAGAAATGCTGGCCCTGGCAGCGGAGTATCAGGTCCCCATTATCCTCATGCACAATCAAACAGAGGAAGTCTACGAGGATATTGTGCAAGAAGTGCGAGATTTTCTAGCGGAGCGGGCTCAGGCAGCCCTAGCAGATGGTATTTTGGCTGACAAGATTTGGCTGGATCCTGGGTTTGGATTTGCCAAAAATGCCCAGCACAATCTGGATCTTCTCCAAGGCTTGGAGCAGATTACTGGGCTTGGTTATCCAGTTCTTTTTGGGATTTCCCGTAAGCGGGTGGTTGACCATCTTTTGGGTGGCAATACCTTGGCAGCTGACCGGGATCAGGCAACGGCAGCCCTGTCTGCTTGGGCTATTTCCAAGGGCTGTAAAATGGTCCGAGTCCACAATGTCCAAGCCAATCGAGATCTGATTACTGTCTGGGACCAATTAGTGAATGGGAGCAAGAATGGATAAGATTTCACTCAAACAATGCAAATTTTACGGCTACCACGGCGCCTTCAAGGAAGAGCAGACCCTGGGGCAAATTTTTACGGTGGACTGCGATTTGTTTCTGGATTTAACCGCTGCCTCATTGTCGGATAATTTGGAAGATACAGTTCATTATGGCCTTGTTTTCGAGGCTATGAAAAAAGTGGTCGAAGGTAAACCCTATATTCTGATTGAAAAAGTTGCAGGGCTGATTTGTCAGGAGATTTTTGACCAATTTCCCAAAGTAGAGAAGATCAAGCTGGCCATCCACAAGGAAAATCCGCCTATCGCTGGCCACTATGATTCAGTTGGTATTGAGTTGGAGCGTGAACGCCCATGAAATACACAGCTTATCTGAGCATTGGTGGCAATATGGGGGACCGTGAGGCCTATTTGCAGGCTGCCTTGGAGAGTTTGAATAATCATCCTGCCTGTCAGCTGGGAGCCATATCGGCTCTTTATGAGACACCAGCTTGGGGCAAGACGGACCAGGCTGACTTTCTCAATCTAGCCTGTCGGGTCTTTACGGATTTGGAGCCTCTAGCATTTTTGGAAATCTGTCAAAAAATAGAACTGGACTTGGACCGTGTTCGTATTGAAAAATGGGGACAGAGGACCATTGACCTGGATATTATTTTCTGGGACCAGGAAATCATCCAGTCCGAACGGCTGACGGTGCCCCATCCCTATGCCCATGAGCGGGCCTTTGTCCTACAGCCTCTGGCTGATATTGCGGCTGATTATGTCCATCCAATTCTAGGGCAGACAGTGGTCCAGTTGCTGGCAAAGGTTCAAGGGAAAGAGGACATTCGGCAGTATAGGTAAAAATCAGAGGGAGCAATCCCTCTTTTCATTAAAGGAGAACTATGATAATTTTAGGAGTAGTAGGGGTATTTTTGGCGATTGTGGCCATTATTTATTGGACCACAAAGAATCTAAACGTGATGGTTGCGGCCCCCTTGGCGAGCTTGATCGTGGCTTTGACCAATCAAATGCCTATTTTAGAGACCATGTTGGGCAAGGAGCAGTCTTATATGACTGGCCTGGCTGGTTTTTTAATCAATAACTTTGCGATTTTTATGCTGGGCTCCATACTGGCCAAGTATATGGAAGCAAGTGGTGCTACCCAGACCATTGCCAATAGTATTTTGCGAGTGGTTGGTAAGGAAAGTCCTTATAAGGTATTGCTGGCTATTGTCCTGATTGCCTCCTTGTTGACCTATGGGGGTGTCAGCCTTTTTGTGGTTATTTTCACCCTCTTGCCCCTGTCGAGACCGCTCTTTAAGGAGCTGAATATCAATTGGGAGCTATTTCCAATTCCAGTTTTTTTAGGTGTCAGCACCCTGACCATGTCCAGTTTGCCAGGGACGCCGTCCATTCATAATGCGGTTCCAACCAAGGTTTTGGGGACGACTTTGACCGCCGCACCGCTCTTGAGCCTGGTTTCAAGCTTAATTTTAGTCGTTTTTGGTTTGACCTATATGCGGTTTGCCTTGAAGAAAAGTATGGCGAGAAATGAGGGGTATACTGAGCGTGATGAGGAAATTGTGACTACAGATAACGCAAATCTTCCTAATATAGTTTTGGCAAGCCTGCCCATGTTGAGCTTGGTTGCAACTATTTACATCTTTCAGAAAACGCCTTATATCTTGGTTGTGGGGCTAACGGTGGCCATACTGGCGTCAGGTCTTCTCTTCCGTAAGAATCTGGTCAATCAGCAAACTCTCTTAAATGAAGGGACAACGGCATCTGTTCTACCTGCATTTGTGACTTCTAGCACAGTGGCTTTCGGAACGGTCTTGGCCATGTCCTCAGGCTTCTTGCTTATCCAAGACTGGATTGGACAGATTTCTGGTTCGCCCCTGATTAGTCTTTCGGTGTCGACTGCCCTAATCGGTGGTATCATTGGCTCTTCGTCTGGTGCGGTAGGGATTGCTGCCAGCAATTTCTTGCCTGCCTACCTTGATTCGGGTATCGATCCCCAGGTCTTGCACAGGGTGACGGTTATTGCCTCGGCGGTGCTGACAGTTGTTCCCCAATCGGGAGTTATGATTACCTTCCATAATCTGGCCAAATTGAGCATGAAGCGGGGCTTGAAGCATTCCTTTATCGTTGTCAATATCGGTCATCTGCTGGCCCTGATTGCGGTTTTGATTTTGGCACAATTACTTTATTAGATAGACAAACAACCCTGTAGCTTGAGTTTCAGGGTCTTTTTGTGCATCAGGCGATTTTGAACATGAGAAAACCACCAGCAATGCTGATGGCTCCTTGATTTACTTCTTTATTCAGCCCAGAATTTGGCTGCAATGTCTTGACCTTGTTTGATTTTCGCCCATTGTTGTGGGATAGCAAGCTCATTGCCAGAGTCACATGATGCAAAACCGCACTGATGTGACAGGTAGAGGCGTTCTTTTGGAATGATTTTGCTGGCCTCTTCGAGGAGTTTGTAAACACGCTCTTCATCGTCGAGTTCAGAAGTCTTACTTGAAAGCAGACCCAGAACAATTTCGACATCCGAATCTTTCAAGCTTTCCAAAGCTTTCAAATCGCCGGCACGCTCATCATCCCATTCCAGGAAGAAACGGCTGTAACGCTGGTTTTTCAAGAATTTCTCAGCGATAGCCTCGTAAGTGCCACCAGCTGCAGAGCGGCTTTCATAGTTACCACGGCAGTTGTGGGTCCAGACTGTCAAGCCAATTTCATGACCGTAGTCAGCAACGGCATTATTGATAGCGATAAATTCATCTGCAAGAGCAGCCAATGCTTCTGGGTCATCCTGCGGAAAGAATGGCACAGGATTTGATGGATCGAAGAGTTCCCAGAGACAGTCGTCAAATTGAACAATCTGACCACCAGCAGCCTTATACTGGTCCAAGAATTCCTTGTAGGCAGCAATGAGGCCTTCTTTCAAGTCTTCACGGGTCTTGTAGACTTGATCTGGTCCAACCTGACCGTTGAAAATAATCAATTCATTGAAGGCATGAGCTGGTCCGTAGATAGTCTGCTTGGTTGTCGTGTCCCCAGCCAATTCCTGTACTTGCTTGTAAATATCGATGAAGTGGTGATTTTTAGAAGAAAGTGGAGCGGTAATGCGAAGACCGATGTCCTTACGAGTTTCATAAGGTTGGCCATCGTGGTCTTTAAATGGATAGCCGTGATCAGCAATGTAACGCTCGATACCCTCAAAGCCCCAGAGGAAGTCCAGGTGCCACATAGAGCGACCAAATTCGCCATCAGTCACGATGTCGAGACCATTTTCTTTTTGTTCCGCAACGATTTTCTCGATGAGTTCAGTTTCAGTCTCCTTGTAGCCGTCGAAGGCATCGTAAAATGGGTACTTGATGTCATCACGCGCTTCGATTTGGCGCTTGTATTCTCCAAGGGCTGAAGGGCGGAGGAGGGAGCCAACTAGTAGGAATCTTGATTGTGTCATGTTATATTTTCTCGCTTTCGTTTGGTATGTTTGTATTCTAACGCAAATTTTCCCATTTGAAAAATAGTTATTTAATGGGAAATGATATAGCTTAAAACTATAACCAGAAATAAAACAGAATAACTTTCTATCATTTGTCAAGTATGGTATAATCATAAATGCTGAAATCCGAACGTTAGAGAAAGGACAACTATCACGATATGAAAAAACAATCGCTATTTATGGTAGCTGGCATTATTATGCTGGGTGTGGTTATGCGGGCTCCCTTTACAGCCCTGCCTGCCATTTTGACGGACATCGCAGCTGGCTTGGGGGTACAAGTCAGCTCGCTGGGGGTTCTGACCTCTATTCCGCTGATTATGTTTGCCCTCTGCTCATCCTTGGCACCGCGCTTGGCTGGCAAGCTAGGCTTGGAAAAGTTGATGGCGCTGGTGCTCTTCATCATGACTATTGGCTCAGGAATGCGGGCCAGCGGTCTAGTGGGCTTGTTTGCAGGAACCGTTTTGCTGGGCGGGACCATTGCCTTTATCAATGTCCTGCTGCCAAGTATTGTGACAGCCAATTTTCCTAAGAAAATCGGGCTTTATACCACTATTTATGTGACCCTGATGGGGGTGGCTGGAACTACGGCTTCTATGGCGGCAGTACCTGTGGTTACGGCGACTTCATGGCAGACCTTTATCTATCTGGTCACGGCCGTAATCTTTTTGGCCCTTTTGATTTGGCTGCCAAATGTCCGCCACAATCATCGTTTTGAAAGTAATCAGGAAAAGTCATCTGGTCAATCTCTTTGGAAAAATAAGGCTGCACTTGCCTTTCTGATTTTCGGCGGTCTCCAGTCGGTGCTCTTCTATACAGAGATTACCTGGCTCCCAACCATTGCTCAGTCCATTGGCTTTAGCAAGGCTGAGGCTGGTTTCATGTCCGGCATGTACAATCTCATGGCCATTCCCATGTCTATGGTGACACCGGCTATTCTTTCTCATCAGACCAAGGATTGGCGTAGGAGGATAATGTTAATCATCTCCGCTGTTTCTCTAGTAGGTCTCGCTCTCATGGCCTTAGCGCCTGTAAATATTCCCATTTGGACCGCCATTCATTTGATTTTGAGCTTTACCAATGGTGCATTGTTCCCTTATATGATGCTGGGCTTTACCTTGAAAACCAGCAACCCACAGGCGACTGCCCAATTATCCGGTATGGTGCAGACGGGCGGCTATCTGATTGCTGCCTTTGGTCCAGGTCTCCTGGGCTATAGTTTTCCAGTATTTAGGTCATGGCTACCGCTGATTTTGGCACTAGCAGTGGTGACCCTGGTCATGATGTGGACCATTGTCTTGATTGAGAAGGAAGAGATCATTTTGTAGGAAAATGCTGAAGTCAACAGTCCGTTTTGGGCTGTTTTTATGTTGCTGCCAAAAGAAAAAAGCTGGACGTTTCATCCAACTTTTCCTTAACGTGACACGCGACGGCGTGCTGCTTTTTTACGATTTTCCTCGATGAAGGCTTCTTTCTTTTCTTCTGGTTCGATGATTGTTTTATGAACAGTGAAGATAGCGCCAGCTGCAAGAGCAACCGTAGAAAGAACACCTGTTAAGAAACCTTTACCAAAATTTTTAGCCATAGTGAATTCTCCTTTACTTGTGTTATAATAGATTTTAGCGAAAAAACAAAATATTTTCAAGGAAAAAGATGAAAACTAAAGTTATTGTGGTCATTGGACCGACAGCGGTAGGAAAAACTGCCCTTGGCATAGACTTGGCCCAGCGCTACAATGGAGAAATTATCAGCGGTGATAGCCAGCAAGTCTATCGCAAACTGGATATTGGTACGGCAAAAGCTAGTCCTGAAGAGCAGGCTGCTGCAGTTCATTACTTGATTGATGTCCGTGACGTGACAGAGGGCTATTCAGCTTATGAATTTGTAGCAGAAGCCAAGGCCTTAATTGCAGACATTACTAGTCGTGGCAAGTTGCCTATCATTGTTGGAGGAACAGGGCTTTACATCCAAAGTCTGCTAGAGGGTTACCATCTTGGCGGGCAGGTTGACCAGGAGCAAGTTCTTGCTTATCGGGCGGAACTCGACTGCTTGTCTGACGAGGATTTGGAAACAATGGCAGAGCAGGCAGGGTTGATGGTTGAGGGCAACAGCCGACGGAGAATCATTCGTGGGTTAGAGTTGAAAAAATTTGGCAAAAATTTGGAAAATACAGAGTCAGAATATGAGCCTATTTACATCTGCCTGACGGATGACAGACAGGTTCTTTATGATCGCATCAATCAGCGCGTGGATAAGATGATGGCGGCGGGCTTGTTGGATGAAGTCAGCTGGCTCTACAAAAAGTATCCCCAAGCCCAAGCTGCCATGGGGATTGGCTACAAGGAGTTTTTCCCATACTTAGCAGGTCAAATCAGCATAGAAGAAGCGGTTGATAAGGTCAAGCAAAATAGCCGCCGCTTTGCCAAACGCCAATTGACCTGGTTCAGAAATCGGATGGAGGTTCCCTTCTATTCAGTAGGCGATCCAGATTACAAGTCGCAGATTTTCACTGCCGTGGAGGAATTTTTAAATGATTGAAACCCAGAAAGAACAAGAACGCGCCCTCCTGGTTGGAGTGGAATTACAGCAGACAGATAATTTTGACATGTCCATGGAAGAATTAGCAAGTCTTGCTAAGACAGCTGGCGCTCTGGTCAAGGGTGTTTATACCCAGAAACGGGAAAAATACGACAGCAAGACCTTTGTCGGCTCAGGGAAACTAGAAGAAATTGCCCAGATGGTCGAAGCTGATGAGATTGATACCGTCATTGTCAATAACCGACTGACACCCCGTCAGAATGTCAATTTGGAAGAGATTTTAGGTGTAAAGGTCATTGACCGCATGCAGTTGATTTTGGATATTTTTGCCATGCGAGCTCGAAGCCACGAGGGCAAGTTACAGGTCCACCTAGCCCAGCTCAAGTATATGTTGCCGCGTCTGGTTGGTCAGGGTATCATGCTCAGCCGTCAGGCAGGTGGTATCGGCTCTCGTGGACCGGGTGAAAGCCAGTTGGAGCTCAACCGTCGAAGCATTCGCAACCAGATTCACGACATCGAACGCCAACTCAAAACAGTGGAGAAAAACCGAGCAACTGTCCGTGAACGCCGCCTGCAATCAGGTGTCTTCAAGATTGGTTTGATTGGCTATACCAACGCTGGCAAGTCCACTATCATGAATGCCATGACCGACAAGCGACAGTACGAGGCTGATGAACTTTTTGCCACACTGGATGCCACGACCAAGCAGATTAACTTGGCGGACAAGTTCAACGTGACCTTGACCGACACGGTTGGCTTCATTCAGGACCTGCCGACCGAGTTGATTTCTGCCTTTAAATCCACCTTGGAGGAGTCCATGAATGTGGACCTCTTGCTCCATGTCATCGATGCTTCTGACCCCAACCACAGTGAGCAGGAGCAGGTGGTCTTGGACATTCTAAAAGACCTAGATATGCTGGACATTCCTCGTCTGGCCCTTTACAACAAGCTGGACAAGACCGATGACAGCTTTACTCCAAGTCAGTTTCCTCATGTCATGTTGTCCGCTAAGGATAAAAATGCCAAAGGCCATATACAAATGATGGTTTTGGCCAAGATTAAGACCATGTTTGAACGATTTGAGGTCAGGGTTCCACTTGCTGAATCTTATAAATTGCATGATTTAGCCACTTTGGCACTGATTGAACATCGGACCTACGAAGAGGATGTGGAAGTGGTATCAGGCTATATCGCTTCCAGCAATAAATGGAAGTTGGAAGAATTTTATGACGGATTATCTTGATTTGGCAATCAAATACGGTGGCTTTACCAGTCTGGACAAGGTCTATCTGGCGAAGAAATTAGCTGATATGACTGACCAACAAAAACTAGACTTTATCACGCCCCCGCCTTCGGTTATCAATGCCTATTTTGCGGAAATCTACCAAAAACAAGGAGCAGAGAAAGCGACGGACTACTATCTGACACTTTCTCAGCAGCTGAGCCTTTTTCCAAAAGAGCCCAGCTTTGCTGAAGACAAGCCTTTTGTCCGCCTGAATTTATCAGGCAAGTCTTTCGGATTTGCCTATGTGTCGACGGACGGTTTGGCTCAGGTCTTTTCGGAGGGGACGGAGGAAATCACGGACAGTTTGTTATTTGAGATTGCTCAAGTTTTCCCCCACTATGTCGTCTTTTTGGAGGAGGGCAAGCTTTGGATGCGAGCCAATCCTTTTGAGGACGTCGAGTTAGAGGAAGTTGAAACAGACTATCTCCTGACCCAAGTGGCGACAGCAGAAGGATTGGTCAAGATTTCAGGCTTTAATCAGGAAGAAGTGCTGGAAGTGGCGGATGGATATTCAGGTCAGCGCTATTTTGCCTGGTCAGATCGCTCTGCAATTTTATATATAAAACATTAGAAAGTAAACAATGCAAATTCAATTTTTAGGTACGGGGGCGGGTCAGCCCTCCAAGGCAAGAAACGTGTCCAGCTTGGCCTTGAAACTCTTGGACGAAATCAATGAGGTCTGGCTCTTTGATTGTGGCGAAGGAACGCAAAATCAAATCCTTGAAACAACCATTCGTCCGCGCAAGGTGGCTAAGATTTTCATTACTCACCTGCATGGCGATCATATTTTTGGTTTGCCCGGGTTCTTGTCCAGCCGTTCTTTCCAGTCTAGTGAGGAGCAGACGGATATTGAAATTTATGGTCCGACGGGCATTCGTTCCTTTGTCTTGGCCAGTCTGAAAGTGTCAGGTTCCCGCTTGCCTTACCGCATTCATTTTCATGAGTTTGACGTAGAGACAGTTGGCAAGGTTCTTGAGACGGACAAATTTACGGTATTCGCAGACAAGCTGGATCACACGGTGCCATGTGTCGGCTACCGCGTCATGCAAAAAGATTTGGAGGGAACGCTGGATGCGGATGCTCTCCGTGCGGCCGGTGTACCCTTTGGTCCCCTCTTTGGAAAAATCAAAAATGGCGAGAATGTTACCCTAGAGGACGGTCGTGAAATCATTGCCAGTGATTATCTATCGCCACCACGTCCGGGTAAGGTTGTGACAATCTTGGGAGACACACGCAAATGCCATACCAGTGTGCGACTTGCGGTCAATGCGGATGTCTTGGTCCATGAGGCGACCTATGGTAAGGGCGATGAAAAGATGGCGCGTCGGCATGGACATTCAACCAATATGGAGGCGGCAGAAGTGGCGCGTGAGGCGGGAGCCAAGCGACTTTTGCTCAATCATATCAGTCCGCGTTTCTTGGCCAAGGATGTTAGTCAGCTACGACGCGATGCTAAGACCATTTTTGAAGAAGTTCATGTGGTCAAGGACTTGGAGGAAATTGAACTATGAGAACCATTTTGATAACAGGCGCATCAGGTGGTTTGGTGCAGGAAATGGTTCCCCTCTTGGCAGATGATTTTCTGATTCTGCTGGGTCGCGACGTGGACAAAATCGAACAACTCTACGCCTATCATGAGAAAAAGGCTGTGTTTGATGTGGATATTCGTGACGAGGCGATTCTGACAGCTTTCTTTGAGGAGCTAGATAGCCAGTATGGGCAGATTGATATTCTGGTTAATAATGCTGGCTATGCGATTTACGATGATTTTGAGAATTTCTCTAGCCAGCAGGTCCAAGCTATGTTTGACATCAATACCTTTGCCCTGATGACCATGTGCCGTTTAGTAGGTAAGCGGATGAAGGCTAGAAAGTCTGGTCAGATCATCAATATTGTCTCCATGTCTGGTCTAGTAGCAACGGCCAAATCATCCGTTTATTCAGCAACCAAGTTTGCTGCTATTGGTTTTTCAAATACGATACGGCTAGAGTTAGCTAAGTATGGCGTTGCGGTGACGACAGTCAATCCAGGTCCCATTGCGACGGGCTTTTTCGATCAAGCAGATCCAGATGGTTCTTATCAGGAGAGTGTCAAAGCCTTTCTCCTTCAGCCAGATTACGTTGCCAAGAAAATTGTTGCGGCTATGGGAACCAAGAGACGTGAGGTCAACCTGCCTTGGTCACTAGCTCTCGCTCATAAACTTTATACCCTTTTTCCATGCCTGTCGGATTACTTAGCTAGTACTGTTTTTAATTTGAAATGAGCAGATTTTGATAAACTGTATAACCTAGTTGGGTTCACTCCCATTCTAGGTTTTTTTGATCTAATCGGTTGACATTTTTTGACTACAAGTGTAAACTATAATTGTAAATCGATTACAAATGTAGACAGAAATAGGAGTTATCTTATGAACCATTCAAAAGAAAATAAGCAGGAACACCAACATATGATGCATTCTGAGGAAGTTGGTCAGACCAGCCATCATTCTCATCAGCAGGAGCATCCTCATGAAGAGGGGGTTCACGCCAATCATCATTCTGACCATCACGTCCATCACGACCATCATCATGTAGGGGGCTCTGACGTCAGTCATCATTCTCATCATACTCATGATGCTCATCAGCATCACCAAGGGCATGACCATGACATGATGGAGCATGGTGGGCACATGATGCACATGGGGGATATGAATACAAAACTCAAAGTCGCAGTGGCAGTCATGATTCCCCTACTTGCCATTTCTCCAATTGCAGGTTTCACTCTTTTACGTTTTCCGGGTGTTGAACTTGTCCAGCTGATATTAGGTTCTATTATCTTCTTCTACTCAGGAACACCTTTCTTTAACGGAGCTAGAGGGGGAGTTGCAAGCTAAAAAACCTGCAATGATGACCCTGATTTCCATGGGGATTATTGTTTCCTATCTTTACTCCGTTTATGCAACAATTTTAGCGCTATTGGGACAAGAAAGCATGAACTTTTGGTTTGAGTTGTCTACGCTGATTGTCATTATGCTGATTGGGCATATCATTGAGATGAAGGCGGTTATGGGAGCAGGCGATGCCCTGAAAGACTTGGCCTCTCTCATTCCGAAAAAAGCCCATCTCAAGGATGGGACAGATGTTGCGGTAGAGGACTTGCAGATTGGGGATTTCCTCTTAGTCAAGGAAAATGAAAAAATTCCGGCCGATGGTAAGATTTTGAGTGTTGCTCATATTGATGAATCCATGATTACTGGGGAATCTCGAGCTGTCAAAAAAGAGGCGGGAGATAGGGTATTCGGTGGTTCGCTCAATCAAAACATGCCCTTTGAAATGGAAGTGACCAGTCTTGGTAAGGATAGCTTTTTGGCGCAGGTGACCGAAATGGTCCGTCAAGCGCAAAACCAGAAATCCAAGCTTGAAAATATGGCTGACCGCGTAGCCTCTTGGCTCTTCTATGCAGCTTTAATTGTGGGGATTTTGGCCTTTATTTATTGGACCATGACGGCTAATCTTGCCTTTGCCTTGATGATGGCAGTTTCTGTTTTTGTCATTGCCTGTCCGCATGCCCTTGGTCTAGCCATTCCCCTTGTTGTGGCGCGATTGACCACGATTTCTTCAAAAAATGGTCTTTTGGTTCAGAACCGAACAGCTCTTGAACAGGTTAACCAGATTCGGTTTGCCTTGATGGATAAGACCGGAACCTTGACCGACGGAAAATTTCAAGTTCGCCACAGTCAAGATTTGGTTCAGGGAGCAGATACGCTGGCCAAAATGGCAGCGTTAGAAGTTCTTTCAACCCACCCAATTGCCCTTTCGATTGTGGAGGCGGCAGGTCCACTTTTCTATCAAGCAGAACGAGTTGAGAATATCCCTGGTAGTGGGATTCGAGGCGTCTTGGATGGAAGGATTTATGAAATTATGTCCTACAAAGGTCTGCAGGAAATAGGTTTGTCAGTGGATCAGGACGTGATTGCACCTTATCTTGATTTGGGCCTTACTTTGAGTTTTTTGGTGGCTGATCGTGTAGTCTTGGGATTTGTAGCCTTGGGAGACCAGATAAAAGAAGATGCTAAAGATTTTGTAGAAGGCTTGAAAGCGCAGGGCATTAGTCCTGTGATGTTGACGGGAGATAACCCAGCTACTGCGCAAAAAGTGGCCAGTCAGTTGGGCATAGAAGATTACCGAGCTGAACTTAAACCAGAGGATAAGGCGAAGCTGGTCAAGGACTATCAGGCGCGTGGGGCAGTTCTTTTCATCGGCGATGGGGTCAATGATTCGCCTGCTCTAGCGACGGCAGATTTAGGCTTTGCCATTGGCGCAGGGACCTCTGTTGCCATCCACTCTGCAGATGTAGTCTTGGTTCAATCCAATCCATCAGCGGTCTTGGATATGTTGAGCATTGCCAAGACAACCATCAGCAAAATGAGGCAAAATCTCTGGTTTGGGGCAGGTTACAACATCATCGCCATTCCTTTAGCTGCTGGAATCCTTTATCCAAGCATGGGTATTATGGTGGATCCTTTATTGGCGGCCGTGCTCATGAGTCTATCAACGGTTATTGTCGCTATCAATGCTATGGGTTTACGTTACAAAGGTGATAGAGAGTAGCTTGATACAGCCTGTTCTTGGTATACATTACATGAAGTCAATTTTCTTGACAGGCTTTGTGTAAGGGTTTATAATTTAAAGTATATAAGCTTCAGGAGGAAAAGTCATGCGAAAATATTTATTTCTTGTTTCCTGTTTGTTCCTCGTCTTTTTAGCAGCCTGTCAGGCAGAAAAAAGCCAAGAGGTGAATCTGGAACAGTACAAAACAGACTATGTTGGTGACAATAGCAAGGTCAGTCAGTTAGCTGCTTTACAGGATTATCCTGAAGGTTATACTTATGACCATATCGAAATCCAATCAGACAAGGAACCCTATCAATTGACAGTATTTTTGAAGGTAGATAAAGCCTCTGACAAAGAGGCAGAGGAGCTCCAGTCAAACAGTCAGTCCCTATTTGACCTGATTGGCAATCTAGAGCAGGTGGCTTTTGTAGATGCGATCAGCCAAGAAGAAATTGCTCATTTTACTAGGAAAGATTGATCAGTTAAGCTGGTCAATTTTTTTATGAATTTTTTTCAATTTCTTTCTTGACAAGTTGCAGATAAAGTTCTATAATTATAACAATTCTAAATAAACTTTAGAATGATTACAATTTGAGGAGTATATAAGATGACAACGAAAGATTTTGGTAAAGCACCATTTGTAACAAATATTGAAGACGCAACCTTGGAAAATACAAACTACCGGACAGCCCTTTGGACTGGGGAACTCTTGCAGGCGACCCTCATGTCGATTCCAGTTGGTGGGGATATTGGCGCGGAAGTGCATGCTGAAAATGATCAATTCTTGCGCGTGGAGCAAGGGAAGGGACGGGTTATCATGGGAACAGATGCGGACAACATTACCCTTGATACAGAAGTAGTTCCAGAATTTGCCATTTTCATTCCAAAAGATACCTACCACAATGTTATCAACATTGGCGATGAGGACTTGAAACTCTATTCTATCTATGGTCCTGCTCACCATGCGCATGGCACTATTCACGAGACTCAGGCTATTGCAATGGCTGCGGAAGAGGCAGAGGAGGCAGATCGCTAATGCCGATTTTTCAGCTAAATCACGTCGGCTTAGTTCATGCAGACACGACCATTTTGGCGGATGTGACGCTCAGTATAGATGCTGGTCAGCGCCTGACCTTGGTTGGTCCGTCCGGGTCTGGTAAGAGTTCGATTTTAAAACTGCTGGCAGGGTTGACTTCTCCTAGTCAAGGACAAGTCCTCTACCAGTCTCAGGATTTAGCACAAATGGATATGCCTCTCTACCGCAGAGAGGTTTCCTATTGTTTCCAGCAGCCAGTTCTCTTTGGGCAAACGGTGCGGGATAACCTTGCCTTTCCTTTTGACATTCGTCAGCTGGATGTTGATGAAGAAAGCACGGTTCAAGCTCTTGCCAAGGTAGATTTGCCAGCGACATTTTTAGACAAGAAAATCTCCGAATTGTCGGGCGGTGAAAAACAGCGCGTGGCCTTGGTCCGCAATCTTCTCTTTGAGCCCCAGGTGCTCTTACTGGACGAAGTGACGGCTGGATTAGACGCGATAAGCAAAGCCTTGGTGCATGACTTGATTGCCGATTACCACAAGGCAGGACACACCATTGTCGAAGTCACGCATGATGCGGAGGAAATAGCAGCAGCCAGCACCATTATCCAGGTAGAGAAGGGGAGGATTGTCCAATGAACCAAGTAAATGTAAGCAATCTTTCTCTGGCCTTGGTCTTTGGTCTGGTCTTGATTGCGCTTAGCATCAGCCAAAAGGAAAAACTGGGAATTACCAAAGACATTGTGATGGCTGTCTTGCGGACGGTGGTCCAACTCTTTCTGGTCGGCTATGTCTTGAAGTTTGTCTTTCAAGTGTCCAATGGCTGGTTGAGCTTGGTCATGGTCCTAGTCATTCTCTACAATGCTAGTCGTCAGGCCAATAAGCGTAACCCTGTCGTCAACAAGTCCTTCTGGCATCCCTTCTTTGCCCTTCTGATTTCTACTGGATTGACCTTGAGCATTTTGATTTGGTCGGGGGCTATTAAGTTCATTCCCTCGCAGGTCATTCCTATTTCTGGTATGCTAGCTAGCAATGCCATGTCGGCCATCGGTCTGTCCTATCGAGCCATGTACCGTCTCTTTACGGATAATCGCCAGCGGGTCTTGGAGAAATTGAGTTTGGGCGCGTCTGCCAAATTGGCTTCGCAGGACATTTTGCGTGAAAGTATCAAGACGGGAATGCAACCGACTATTGACTCAGCCAAGACAGTCGGTCTGGTCAGCCTGCCCGGCATGATGTCTGGTCTGATTTTTGCAGGTGTTGACCCTGTAGCTGCCATTCGTTACCAGATTATGGTCATGTTCATGCTCTTGTCGGCTACCAGTCTGGCCTCCGTTATAGCATCATACGCAGCCTACAAGTCTTATTTTACGGACAAGGCGCAATTGGAATTTGAATAAGAATAAACTGATCTTGAAAAAGGTCAGTTTTTTCTATATCTGCATGATAAATTATGATAAAATAGACTTACATTTACATTGCAAAGGAGACAGTATGACAATCAATTTTAGAGCAGAAGTAGACAAACGCAAGGATGAATTCATGGCGGATTTATTCGACCTCTTGCGCATCAATTCGGAGCGCGACGATAGCCAAGCGGATGCCCAACACCCATTCGGACTGGGTCCTGTCCGTGCCTTGGATAAATTTCTAGAAATTGCTGAGCGTGACGGCTATCCGACCAAAAATGTTGACAATTATGCTGGACATTTTGAGTTCGGTGAAGGCGATGAGGTGCTTGGTATCTTCGGGCATTTGGATGTAGTTCCTGCTGGTAGTGGCTGGAATACAGACCCCTACGAGCCACAAATCATCGATGGGAAGCTCTTTGCGCGCGGTTCGTCCGACGACAAGGGGCCGACTATGGCTTGCTACTACGGTTTGAAAATCATCAAAGAATTGGGCTTGCCAATCTCTAAGAAAGTCCGCTTCATCGTAGGTACCGACGAAGAGTCGGGCTGGGCGGACATGGATTATTACTTCGCAAACGTTGGTCTCCCTCTGCCAGATTTCGGATTTTCTCCTGATGCCGAGTTCCCGATTATCAACGGCGAAAAGGGTAACATCACAGCTTATTTGCATTTTGCGGGAGAAAATAGCGGAGCTGCTAAACTGCATTCCTTCACAGGCGGCCTGCGTGAGAACATGGTGCCTGAATCTGCTACAGCTATTATCTCTGGCGACCTAGCAGATCTGGACAGCAAGTTGGCAGACTTCACAGCAGCCTATGGCCTAAAAGCTGACGCGGAAACCCTTGAAAACGGTCAAGTTCAAGTCACCGTCATAGGAAAATCAGCCCACGGTTCAACCCCAGAAGAAGGTGTCAACGGAGCAACCTATTTGGCTAAATTCCTCAGTCAATTCGCCTTTGACGGAGCAGCCAAAGCCTATCTTGACTTGGCAGGACAAGTCCTTCTAGAAGACCATGATGCAAAAAAACTCGGTGTAGCCATCTATGACGAGCAGATGGGGCCCCTTTCTATGAACGCAGGCGTCTTTAAGTTTGATGAAACCTCATCTGATAACACCATTGCCCTCAACTTCCGTTATCCAAAAAATACCAACCCTGAAACAATCAAGGCTGGTTTGGAACAACTGGGTGTAGAAGCTGTCAGCCTGTCAGCGCATGGTCATACCCCACACTATTGCCCAATCGATGACCCAATGGTCGCAACTCTCTTGTCTGTTTACGAAAAACACACAGGCTTGAAAGGTCACGAACAAGTGATCGGTGGCGGAACATTCGGACGCCTGCTCAAACGTGGTGTTGCCTACGGAGCCATGTTCCCAGGTGATGTCAACACCATGCACCAAGCCAACGAATTTATCGAAGTTGAGCAACTCTACCGCGCCGCGGCAATTTACGCCGAGGCCATTTACGAGTTGATTAAATAAGAGATGAAAAGACGGGATTTCCGTCTTTTTTAGGAGACACAATATGCAGCTATCCTCCATTCGTCGGGCTATTATGTCTGACCCTGCCAATCAAGTTTTTACACGTCAAGGGATTGAACCGCTCTTTCAGGCGCCTGAGACTGCTCGCATTCTGATTATCGGGCAGGCGCCGGGTTTGAAAACACAAGAAAAAGGTCGACTTTTTGATGATGCTAGTGGCGATAATCTTCGGAATTGGTTGGGGGTAGACCGAGAAACCTTTTATGACTCAGGTCTGTTTGCTATTCTTCCTATGGATTTTTATTATCCTGGTAAGGGTAAGTCAGGTGACTTGCCACCGCGCAAGGACTTCGCTGACAAGTGGCATCCGCTCATCTTGCAACATTTGCCTCATATTGATCTGACGCTTTTAATTGGGAGCTATGCTCAGGAAGCTATTTTTGGGAAATCCCAGAGGAACTTGAGCGAAAGGGTCCGACATTTTGAGGATTATTTGCCCAGTTATTTTCCTCTGCCCCATCCTTCTCCTAGAAATAATATCTGGAGGGCCAAGCATCCCTGGTTCAAGGAACGTGTCTTACCCAGATTGCAGAGGGACATAAAAAATATTGTTCAACAGTGCACAATATGATATAATTGTATATAGAAAATAGATGATTTCTTGTCTTTTTGTGCCGAAGGAGGTGTTGAGATGAGAAAGTATGTGGTATGGCTAGGCGGAATCTTGGTCAGTCTCCTAGTTTTGCTGGCCTTATTTCCGCCAATTGTTAGAGCGGACCAGTTGCCAGATCGGCCGCTGGATACGACGGTAGTAGACCAACAAGGCTACCTATCAGCTGATACGATCGCCAGTATTGACCAAAAGAATCAAGAATGGGAGCGAACCGGTCAAAAATTGCAGGTGGGGGTCTATGTGACGGACCATCTGAATGATGACTTAGAAAGTTTTTCCAATGAGCTCTTTCGTCACTGGCAGGTGGGATTTTCCGGGACGGATAACGGGATTTTGCTGGTCATTGCCATAGATGACAGGCAGTTTCGGATAGAGACCTCGGACAATGCAGCCACCGTCATCAGGGATATAGAGGCCAAAGATATTTTAGATTCCTCCAGGGAGTTTTTCCGCCAGGAGGACTATGATGCTGGTGTCACCTACATTGTCAATTCCATCGGCGACCGCTTTTACGGGACAGACCTGGGAGCCCAGCAGCTGGCTAGCTTAGAAAGTCAAGAAACTTATAGTGACGATGATGTCGGTTCATTTTTCTTCCTCATTATTGTTCTGGTTATTATTTTTATTATTATTGATAAGTCCAGTCGTGGTGGCCGCGGAGGCGGTCCAGGTAGCCTACTTTGGATGTGGGTCGACGATTATCATTACCATCATCACCATCATTCTGACCATTCCTCATCTAGCTTTGGCGGCGGAGGTGGTTGGTCCGGTGGTGGAGGCGGCGGAGGCGGCGCCTCATCTGGTTGGTAAGAAAAGAAAGGAAATAGTATGAATAAAAAATGGTTAACCTTCCTCATCCCCCTAGTAGCTTTGCTATTTTTGGGAATAGGAGCAATCGGTCAGTACAATGGTCTGGTGGACAGCCACGCCGAAGTGGAGAACGCCCAGGCCAATGTCCAGACCCAGCTCCAGCGACGTTATGATCTGATTCCCAACGTTGTATCGGCCGTCAAGGGGGCCATGGAGCATGAGAAAGATATTTTTACAGCTATCGCGGATGCGCGTGCCAAGATTGGTTCCAGCCAGCAAGGTTCAGCAGAGTACAATCAGGCTCAGACTCAGCTAGATTCAGCAGTTTCTCGCCTTTTGGTAGTGGCGGAAAATTATCCACAAATCACAGCCAACCAGCAGGTATCGGACTTAATTACCGAGCTTGAAGGCACAGAAAATCGGATTTTAGTGGCCCGCAAGGATTATAATACGGTGGCAACAGCCTACAATAAAAAAATCAGGAAGTTCCCGACTTCTATCTACGCCAATCTTTTTGGCTATGAGAAAGTTGACCATTTCCAAGCGACTAACGATGCCGCAACAACAGTACCAAGCGTTGATTTACAAGATAAAGAATAGAAGTGAAAAGGAACTCGAGCGAGTTCCTTTTTCTTAGGGGGTAAGCCAGACACCAGCTACATTTCCAGATGGCAGGTTTGTCTGCTTGAGAATTTCAGAATGTTTGAAATTATAAATGATGACTTGATTATCCTTTGTGAACAGTAATCGTTCTTGATCCAACAGTTGAATATGTTTGATTGGGCTGTCGCTATCAGATAAGTTAGGAAAGGCATGGTAGCTCTCTTCTTGAGTTTCTAAGTTATAGAGGGTGAAATGAGGATATTTGCTAATATAACTATCATGTTCAATCAATAGGAGATGCTTGTCTCCCAGATTGTGAATGGTAGAGGGATGCGGATGAGAGAGCTGGATTTTTCCGATTTCTTTTGTTTTAGGATCGAAGGTCTGCACATCATAAGAGGTTTCCTGTTGCCCATCACCATGATAATAGGTCAAAATCGGGTGATAGACAAGACTATTTTTCAGGATGCCTTGGTGGACTTGATGACTAAGTGGTACCTCAATCTCGTCTACAATTTTCTCAGATTTCTTGTCAAAAATCAGATAGTAAGCACGGGTTTCTTCAGGTTTATCAATTACATACCTGTGACCGTACAGAACAAGCAAATCGCCAGAATCGGTCATGATGCTAGGCAGGGTAGAAAAATCTTCAGGCAGAGTAAGCTGTCCAGCCTCTTTGCCACTCGTATCAAACCAAGTCAGGTGCCTACCAGCCATATAGAGATGGTGCTCGTCACTCCCTGCAATGTAATCATGAAACTTGGTGGCTTTCTGGGAAATCATACCTGTTTGAAAATCCAGCGAAGTGACATTTTCTGCGTAGGATTTTGGGGCGCTGCTTGATAGCATCAGATAACGATTTTGGAGCTTGTGGCTATTTCCTAGAGGGAAAACAATGCCTCCCATCTCTTGTCGATTCAAGAGCTTGAGGTCATTTCCTTCTAGTTGATAGGCCTCAATCTGATTAGGATAAATAATATATATTGAAGCTGAATCTTGGAGTTCAAACTTGGCATGACCAGAGGTTAATAGTTTCCAGCTGATGACACCTAGCACAAGGAGAAAAACGGTAGATAGCAGAATGATAATTTTTTTCATAGGAAGACCTCCTCTCTATTTTTAGTATACCCTAAATAGTAAATAAAATCAATTATTTATATGTTAATATAATCAAAAAAATGGAATGAAGATAGAGTATTATAAATATGGATTTTCTTTTATAATATAGGACAATAATCTTGACAAATGAGAAGAATTACGCTAGCATATAAAAACAGCTATCTATTCTTAAATATTTTTTAGATATGATTGTTATTCATTTAGCTGTTAGTGATTCTAATTTGCTAGAATTAAATTTTCGAGGTAATTTACAATGAATAGGAAATATATTTTTTCTAAAATCGCAGAAGCTGAAGGTAGGCAACGAATGATAAAAACTAAAGCCTATGGTTTGGTTTCGACAATTACACTTGCTGGTGCTTTGGGACTTATGACTACTCCGAGTGTTGAAGCAGCGGAAATCAAAACAGGTCTTCAGACTACCCCAATCCGACGTGCTGCGTTAGATTCACTTTCAGATGAGCAGGAATCTCATGTCATCCCAGGACAAATTACTGATGTACCGATGTCATGGATCAATAGCGAGACAGGAAATGTGGAATGGATTACAGATTTTGTTTTAGTGTATGAAAAAACAGGAAAATGTAGTGCTATACCATCTGATGAAATTCAGATACCAGAAACTCCAAGTTCAGACACACCGGTGCCACCAAGTAGTGGTACACCGGGAAATCCAGGTTCAGACACACCGAAAACTCCAAGTTCTCTAACTCCGTCTAATCCTATCCAAAAGGTAATACAAAAAGTCTTGCCAAATACTGGTGTAAAACAGGCTACAACTCTAATTGTAGTAGGTGTTGGTTTGGCTACCTTTGCTGGTTACTTGATGTTTAGGAATAAACGTACAGGTAAAACTGTTGCTGTAGCTTTATTGGTTGCTACGGGGGCTGGGTTTAGCTCAGCTGCTTTAGCAGAATCAGTTGGCTTTTTAGATATTGTTCAACAAATTGAAATCAAATTGGATGAAAGATTCCAACACACTGCTGAAGAAAGCGAATGTTGGAAGTATGTAGGTTACATACCAGTTATAGCTGAGGAATCAGTAAAAGAGTCCGATAAAACAGGTAATGTCAATGTTAAATATGTTGATACCGAAGGTAAGGAAATCAAAGCCCTGTACAAACTAGTAGAGAATGGTTTGGTTTCAACGACTAAGACAACGACAACGACTGTAGATGGAGTATCAAGCTCTACAGAAGAAACAGTTGAATCAAAATTGGAATATGATGCAACAACTCAGAAACCAACAACTATTACTTTTGATGGTAAGGTTTATGAATTCGTTCAAGTCAAAGACGGCGATGTAGAACAAGGTCTCGTTAAAGAGGGTACTACAACAGTCACGTATATCTACCGCCATGTACCACAAATTACAGAATCTGTCACAGAAACACCTACGACAGGTAATGTCGATGTTAAATATGTTGATACCGAAGGTAAGGAAATCAAAGTCCCGTACAACCTAGTAGTGGATGGTTTGGTTTCAACGACTAAGACAACGACAACGACTGTAGATGGAGTATCAAGCTCTACAGAAGAAACAGTTGCTTCAGGATTGACCTATGATGCAACAACACAGAAACCAACAACTATTACTTTTGAAGGTAAGGTTTATGAATTCGTTCAAGTCAAAGACGGCGATGTAGAAAAAGATCTCGTTAAAGAGGGTACTACAACAGTCACGTATATTTACCGTCATGTACCACAAATTACAGAATCTGTCACAGAAACAACTAAAACAGGTAATGTCAATGTTAAATATGTTGATACCGAAGGTAAGGAAATCAAAGACCTGTACAACCTAGTAGTGGAGGGTAAGGTTTCAACGACTAGGACAACGACAACGACTGTAGATGGAGTATCAAGCTCTACAGAAGAAACAGTTGCTTCAGAATTGAAATATGATGCAACAACTCAGAAACCAACAACTATTACTTTTGAAGGTAAGGTTTATGAATTCGTTCAAGTCAAAGACGGCGATGTAGAACAAGGTCTCGTTAAAGAGGGTACTACAACAGTCACGTATATCTATCGTCATGTCCCACAAGTAACAACTGATGTACAAACTTCAACTGCCACAGGTAGTGTCACTGTTCATTATGTAGATACAGAAGGTAATGAAATTCAAGGTGCAGTCGACTTGGTTACAGATGGTGTTGTTTCAACGACTACGACCACCACAACCACCACAGATGGAGTGGCTAGCGTTACAGAAGACACAGTTGCTTCAGGTCTGAGTTATGATGCGACCACTCAGAAACCAACTTCCATTACTTCCAACGGCAAAGTCTACGAGCTTGTTCAAGTCAAAGATGGCGATGTAGAGAAAGGTCTTGTTAAAAAAGGTACTACAACCATTACCTATATCTATCGTCATGTCCCACAAGTAACAACTGATGTACAAACTTCAACTGCCACAGGTAGTGTCACTGTTCATTATGTAGATACAGAAGGTAATGAAATTCAAGGTGCAGTCGACTTGGTTACAGATGGTGTTGTTTCAACGACTACGACCACCACAACCACCACAGATGGAGTGGCTAGCGTTACAGAAGACACAGTTGCTTCAGGTCTGAGTTATGATGCGACCACTCAGAAACCAACTTCCATTACTTCCAACGGCAAAGTCTACGAGCTTGTTCAAGTCAAAGATGGCGATGTAGAGAAAGGTCTTGTTAAAAAAGGTACTACAACAGTCACATATATTTATAAAGTTGCTCCAAACACGACTGAAACTATCTCTACACCAGTAACTGGTACCGTTAAGACCCGTTATATTGATGCGGATACGGGGGAAGAGATTGTTTCCGGTTCTACAATTGTGGATAATGGTATCGTAGCTAATAAGGTCACCACAATAGTACGCAATGCAGCAGGAGAGGTGGTATCAGAGACGACTAAAAGAGTCCCAACTGGTCTGACTTACGATACCACTGATGATAAAACTGCGAAAAATGCAGAGATCGCTTTGTTACGTATTCCTGTTTTAGAAATGATTGACTATAATGGTAAGCTCGTTACTCCGGATGCCAATGGCTATGTAACTGTAACGGAAACTAAGACTTTTTCTGGCGCTGCTTTAACCTCTTCAGATTATCAATCGGTCTATACTTATGTGGAAAACCATTATAAACGAAATTTGAACCCAACATATCTTTCAATAAAGAGTCTTGATATAATTCCTGTTGGTTCAGAGTTTGCTTACAGTACTGTTGTTGAGTACACATATTATATAGGTAACAAAACAGTTGGTTATACTTTTGTCGGAGTGGAAGGGGCCGAACAAGGTGCTGTGGAAGAAGGAGATGAGATGATTATCACCTACAAATACCGTCGTCAAGCCTATGAGGCAGAAGCAACAACCGCAGTAGCGATGACTATTAAACCAGCCGAAATGACGACCTCGCTACCAGATTAGTATTAGACTAAGTGATCCAGACATGAGTATCTAAGCGAACAGGACTGCCTTCTGTTAATAGAGGTGGAAACTTGTTCGCTTTTTCTACAGTAAATGAAAAATAGAAAGACGGTGAAGCTATGACAGTCTATACCCTTAGGCGATTCATGTCACCTAAAATATTCGGTTACGAATCTACCCAAACCTACCGACATGCAGTATTGAGGAAGCATGGAATCGCCAATAAATTTTTAATAACCACCCCTTTTGTATTAGAGCATGACTACCAACGTTTACGTGTCATGGGCTTTGAACCAGAGGATGTTATTAACCTTCCAGGTACCTATTCAGATATGGATACTACTACCTTTACTTATACACTTGAAGCCTTTGAGAAAACATTGGAAGTAGGTGCCCAGCTATTAAAAGAAGGCCCACAATACAGAATCTACAAGGTAGCGAATGGATTCATTGACGTTGATACCAATCTAGATGGTTTTGTAGTTGGTATCTTGCATCGCAACGCCAACTTAGAAATTGTTTCGACAACCTTTTGTTCTCAAGGTCCGTACTATACTGCGTATGGAAATGACGAGGAATCCTTTGAGTATTATAATCGAGATGGTTCTATCGCGATCTCTGGCTACTATCAAGGTTCAAAGGAGTATCCAGTGGTCTCCTATTATTTGGATGAAGAGGAGTTCACAGAAGAGGACTTGGTGATACGTTATCTGGATGAGCATGGGGCCGAGAAGGATGTTATCATCAAAGATCAGTTGCAATCTCACTTTCCTGATCTGATAGCTTACGCTGAGGAGAGAGGGATGATTTTCCGAGATGTCTTACACTATAATCATTATCATGGACTAGAACACAACACAAACTATCAAACCGTTCTTCCGAACAAGCTATTGACGGCTAGTCCTTATCTCAATCAGAGACTGGTAGAAGAGGGGTATGATGCCACATTTATCCATCCGGTAGGTGTAGCAGTTGCTTCTCATCCTCCAATGGGATTATCCTCTAATAAGGTATTCCTTTCAAGCCACTTTAACAGAATTAAGCGGGTTGATATGGCTATTGAGGCTTTTCGTCAGGTACCGGAGTTAGAGTTGCACATCTACGGAGGGATGGCGAATGAAGTTGAAAAGTTTAGGAAAACTCATCAGATCCCTGACAATGTGATCTTGAAAGGTTTTGTGGATACAGCCCTTATCCCCCGCCATAGTTTTACAGCTTACCTCTCTTGCTCTATTAGTGAGATGTATGCCAATGCCATGGTCGAAAGCTTGGGGGTCGGCTTGATTCCCATTCTTTCTAAGGTTGACTTTGGTCACAACCAAGTTTTGGACAAACTTGACTACGGTACAGGTTTTGAAACCGTTGAGGAGTTGGTGGAGGTTTTGAGAAAGCTTGTCGCATGGCCGACGGATTATCGCAAGCAAGTTTCAGAAAAGGTGCTAGAGATCGCTCAAGAGTTTTCTCATGATGAGGCTGAAAGTGCCCTCCTCAACTGGCTAAAATCGGTCGGTTCTAGAGATGTAAAGTGAATCCTCTTTCTTTGAGAGAAGCTCAATGCTGTTATGGTCCGTTGTCTTCTCTTCTTGATGTGAGCTTTTAGGTAGACTAGCACAAAGAAAGGAATTTTGAGGAAAAATAGATGATAAATGAGGAATACCATTGAGAAATTTAATCTTTTGCCAAACTCCTTTTCAGCTAAAGGTTGCATTGGCAATCATGCAGTTAAATATAGAGGATACCTGGGAATTGGTAATCTTAAAGAGTCAGCTAGTCGAAACCAAGTGGCCCCCTTTGTTGGAGCAGCTCCCACCGAGTGTTCAGCTACACTTACTTGACCACAGTATTGATGAGACCTTATATCAAGGAATTTCTTCTCTGCCATCGGAAATCGACTATCTCTACGTAGCCTCGCTTGATTCCGTACCGGCTTCTATCTATCTAGAATTTCACCCGGATACCAAGATAAAAACCTTTGATGATGGGACGGCTTCTATTTTGAAAAATGGAGTTTTTGGAACTCCTGGTCAATACAAGACTTTCCAGCACTTGCACCCATCTTGGGATCAAGAGCGCATAAAGGCTTCGTCCCTAGAACATTATACTGTATTTGATGTTCCAAGCATTATCCCTGCACCAGTGGTTACCAGATTATCACTCCCCTTTGAAATGGAGGCTGGAAGTGATGTGAAAAAGCCCTTGGCTCGTGTTTTTATTGGTCAAGAAATACAAGATTCTAGGATGGATACTGCCAATTATACGCAAGCAGTGTGTATACAGTTGGGTATTGATTACTATTTAAAGCATCCTAGAAAACCAATAGATATTAGCTATGTAAATCAAGTAGAAACAGACCTACTAGCAGAAGATTTTGTATTTCGCTTATTAGCTAAGTATGAATGTGTGGAAGTCTACCATTACTATTCCACCACAGCCTTATTGTTAAAAGATCTACCAAATGTGAAAGTGCGAGGGATCATGGTATCGAGCGTAAAGAAATTGCAGGATGAACTGGCAACTTTTGGGCTAAAATTTAACAAGCTTGCTTATTATGCTTCGCAAGTAAAAGAGCATAAGAATCATAATGAAGATTGAACCACTAAGACTATTAGAACAAGTTTTATAGTAGAGATTGGAGGTGGAATGTGAGGGTAGCAATTATTCCTATGCGGTCTGGGTCCAAGGGAGTCCCTCATAAAAATATTAGAATGATTGGTGGAAAACCGTTGGCTTGTTATACGATAGATTTAGCCTTAGAGTGTCAACTGTTTGATGAAATTGTCATATCTACTGATTCTGAGAACTATATTTCTTTATTAACATCCTATTACAGGGATAAGTTGCTATATGTCAAACGTCCAATTGACCTTGCAACAGATACTTCAACTATGGTTGAAACCATATTGCATGTATTTTCAGAAAGAAGATATAGTCTAGATACAAATTTTATTGCATTTCAGGTCACTAGTCCGTTGCGTTCAGTCTCTTTTATTCGTGATTTTTCAAATTCTTGGTCTGATAAATATGACGCCTGTATTACAGTTAAACCGTTTGATAGAAATCTGTCTTTGGTAGCACCGCTATTACAAAATGGTTTATTTCAGTTACCTAAATTGGATAATACGAAAACAAATAGACAATCACAAGGTATGATTTATTACCCAGATGGTTCAATGTGGATGTCCACAGTAGGCAAATTTATGAAGAACCAATCATTTTACACTTCTACTACATTTGGATATCTGTCACCTGAATGGTCTAGATATGACGTTGATACTGAATTAGATTTATTTATAGTTGAGCACCTAATGCGAAGAGCAAACGAATCCAACAGAGATAGGCATTCTCCTAATGAGCAGGAATCTAACGAAATTGGCTAGGAAATTAGTCCAAGATAGTAGAAACAAAAATAAAAACACAGACAGTTCGGCTGGATTTTATCAAAATCAGCTCGAATCTATCTGTGTTTTTATTTACTGGCTAGTTTTTGCCCATCCTCCTTGTCCTTATTTTCCAAGACAGAATTGGCTAAAGAGCTGGGTGATGAGTTCGTCTGGAGCGGCATCGCCTGTGATTTCTCCCAATATTTGCCAACAGCGGGTCAGGTCAACCTGTAACAAGTCGACAGGCATACCCATTTCCAGTCCGTCATTGACAGCTTGCAGGCTTTGGACGGCTTGTTCAATCAAGGAAATGTGGCGAGAATTGGAGAGGTAGGTGGCATCTTGCTCTACCAGACCAGCATTTTCAAAGAAGAGCTGGTTGATTTTTTCTTCAATCTGGTCGATGTTCTGGTTTTTTAAGACGGAAATGCGGATGACCTCCTCAGGCAGCTGGTCTGCTTCAATCTGTTCTTCCAAGTCGGTCTTGTTGAGCAGGACAATACGGTTGGCCAAATCGGAAATGGCTAGTAGGTTGCGATCTTGCTCGGTCAGGTGTTCGGATGCGTTGAGGACTAGCAGGATGAGGTCGGCCTCCTCAAGGGCTTTTTTGGAGCGTTCCACACCGATTTTTTCAACGATGTCATCTGTTTCACGGATACCAGCGGTATCAATCAGCTTGAGGGGGACGCCTTTGATGTTGACGTATTCTTCGATAACGTCGCGGGTTGTTCCTGCGATGTCTGTAACGATGGCTTTTTCCTCGCGGAGGAGGTTATTGAGCAGGCTGGATTTTCCCACATTGGGACGACCAATAATGGCGGTTGCGATGCCTTCACGCAGGATTTTTCCACGGCGGGCAGTGCGGAGGAGATTTTCTAGAAGAGCTTGGAACTGGAGGGTCTTCTCACGGACCAGCTCTGTCGTCGCCTCCTCCACGTCGTCGTACTCAGGGTAGTCGATGTTGACCTCGACCTGAGCCAGTGTGTTGAGAATCTCCTGGCGGGTGTCGTTGATGAGCTGGGAAAGGGAGCCGTCAAGCTGGCGTACGGCATTGTGCATGGCCTTGTCGGTCTTGGCGCGGATAACATCCATGACGGCTTCGGCCTGGGTCAAATCCACACGACCGTTGAGAAAGGCACGCTTGGTAAATTCACCCGGCTCAGCCATCCGAGCACCTTGGCGAATCAGGAGCTGGAGAATTTCGTTGGTAACGGCGATGCCTCCGTGGGTATTAATTTCAATGACATCTTCGCGCGTGAAGGTGCGGGGAGAACGCATAGCGCCAACCATGACCTCATCCAAGACCTGGTCAGTATCAGGGTCGATGATGTGGCCGTAGTTGAGGGTGTGGCTGGCAACGGAGCCTAAGTCCTTGCCCTTGAAAACCTTGCTGGCGATAGCAAAAGCTTCGGTTCCTGATAGGCGGACAATGCCGATAGCGCCCTCACCCAAGGGAGTCGATATGGCGGTAATGGTGTCAAATTCTTTGGTAATCATAATTTTTACTTTCTAAGAAATTGTATTCACAAGTAAGATGAACTTATATAAAAGTGCCAAGCTCTGAATGCAGCTTCTAACATTTCCTATGTATCAGTTTATCATGGAAAGCAAAAAATCGCATGAAATTGGAACGTCTATCGGATTTCTAGTATAACATAAAATAGACAATGGCGATATACTGCAGGGCTGAGGCTAGGAGAATAAACAAGTGCCAAATCATGTGAAAATAGGGTCGTTTCTTGGCATAAAAGAGAGCACCGATTGAATAAGACAATCCCCCTGCCAACATGAGGAGCCCGAAAGTCAGATTTGTCTGTTGGAAAATGGCCGGCAGGATAAAAATGATGAGCCAGCCCATAATCAGATAGAGTGCCAAACTAAATTTTTCATTGATTTCTTTGGCAAATATTTTGTAGAGAATGCCGAAAATCGTAATGCCCCACTGTAAGCTGATAATCAGATAGCCCAACCAACCACCGACTAAGGAGAGAGCAACAGGTGTATAGCTGCCCGCAATGGCGATGTAAATCATACTATGGTCAATCATCCGCAAAACATACTTATGGATCGAAGTATAGGGCATGGAATGATAGATAGAAGAAGAGAGGAACATCAGGAACAGACTGCTGACAAAAATGGACATTCCAACCACAGCAGTGACATTGTAATCCTTAAAGGCATGCACAGCGGTAATGGGCAGTAGAGCCAGCATCAGAAGGGCACCAATAGCATGCGTGACGCTGTTAGCGACTTCTTCGCCGAATGTTAGGGGAATACTGAGTTTCATTTTGTAATCCATGACTAGCCTCTTTCTAATTCTAAAGCCAGCTGATGCGTCTTGTGGTAGAGTTTCAAGGTCTGGCAAGCATAACGAATGATTTCAGGAGCTGTCTCCATCTCATTTTCATTCATACAATCCACAAAATAATTGTAGAGCCTATCTGAAGAGTAGTGGGACTGTAAGATATTCAGGGTCTGGCTGATTTCTTGGATGGAAAATACATTCTTCAAACAAGTCAGCGCAATCAGTCGAGCCAATTGGTGTTTCTGGTATTTCTTTTTGATAGGCTTTTCCAAATGCTTGTGTTTGACATAATTGTTCACCATAGATGCAGTCAGCCCCTTGTCCTCCTTAGACGGTGAAAACTGCGTAGCCTGATGGACATAGAGCAAGACCTGATCTAGATACAAATCAATCTCTGGCAAGTCTTCCCAATAGGGCAATTGATGATCGCTTTCGTTTTTGTTTAATCTAGTATACATAACTAGATTATATAATCATGAAAATAATTTGTCAATTGAAAAGATAAAAATTCCTCCAGAACCATCTAGTCTGGAGGGATAATCTAGTTTAAGATAGCGTTAGGTCGCACCATTTTATAGAGAGAATAGGCACCGTCTAAGTTCTTTACATCGAAACCATGTTGTTTTAACAAACGTTCAGCAATATAAGAACGGAGACCGCTATGACAGCTTACGATGTAGCGCTCATTTTTATCTAATTCATTCATTCGGTCACGGAGTTGATCGAGTGGAATATGTATATAATCTTTAAAATGACCTTTTCGCACTTCATTATGATTCCGGACATCCAATAAAATAGCACCATTTTCCAACTCTAGCTCCAATTGATGCCACTGGATATTCTCACTCAATCCTTCTGCGATATTGAGGGCTGCGTAGCCAATCATGTTGACCGGATCTTTAGCCGAGCCAAATGGAGGTGCGTAGGTCAATTCAAGTTCTGGTAAATCAAAAATTGTCAAACCAGCCTTAATAGCTGTCGCAATGACATCAATGCGTTTATCAACCCCTTTTTGGCCAACAGCCTGCGCCCCATAAATTTTGCCATCAACTGGTGAAAAAATCAACTTGAGGACAATATCGGTTGCACCCGGATAGTAACCGGCATGATCCTTGCCTGTTGTATGTACGACCGCATGGTTAAATCCAAGCGTCTGAACCGCTCGTTCGTTTAGACCAGTGGAGGCTGCGACTAGGTCAAATATTTTAACGATGGCTGTCCCGATAGACCCTTTATTGATACGTTTTAAACCAGCAATGACATCAGCAACCTGTCTACCTTGTCGATTGGCAGGAGAGGCTAGAGAAATCAAAGCGTCTTGCCCGGTTATCTCTTGCTTAACCACGATAGCATCACCTACCGCATAAATATTTGGTAGATTGGTCTGATAATTTTCATCAACCAAAATACCACCGCGAAGTCCCACTGCGATTCCTGCATCAGCAGCTAATGTTGAATCTGGCTGTACCCCGACAGATAAGATTGTCAAGTCAGAAGAAATTGTTTCCCCATTTGCTAAAGATAATACTTGTCCATTGTGGCTGAAACCTGTCACAGACTGACCCGTGAGGACACGAATTCCTTTCGATATTAGTTCAGCCTCAATAAAGCTAGCCATTTCTTCATCCAAAGGCGGCAAGACATGAGGAGCTTGTTCAATCAGTGTGACGTCCAGTCCCTTGAGTGTTAAATTTTCAGCCATTTCCAAACCAATAAAACCAGCACCGATGACAACTGCTTTCCCATTTTCTACTTTCTTCAGTTGTGTCATGATTTTTTCCAAATCAGGTACATTTCGCAAAGTAAACAAATTGGTTGCATTTTCTATACCCTCTAGGGTAGGAATAAAGGGCTTTGCCCCTGGCGATACAATCAATTTATCATAAGTTTCTTCGACCTGCCCATTTGGAGTTTGGACAGTGACAGTTTGTTTGTCAGGGTGGATGTTAATGACTTCGTGAAAAGGCCGAACATCCAGATTAAATCGCTCTTGTAAACTTTCTGGTGTTTGGAGTAATAGACTGCTTTGATCTGCAATTTCTCCAGAAACGTGATAGGGAAGTCCGCAATTAGCGAAGGAGACGTATGGACCTTTTTCAAATACGATAATTTCGGCATCCTCCATCAGACGACGGAGACGAGTAGCAGCGGACATTCCTCCCGCAACACCACCAATAATTAGAATTTTCATTTATTGATCTCCTTTGATAGGACCGTTCCAGGCATTCATTCCGCCACGAACATTCAGTGCATGGTATCCAAGACTAGTCAAATACTCAGTAGCTCGTTGACTGCGCATGCCTGATTGACAAATGACGAGATACTGTTTCGTTTTATCGCCTTTGAAGTTTTCAAGTTGACTCAGTGGGCTATTGATTGCTTGTGCAATATGTCCAGAATTAAATTCATTGACTTCTCTGACATCCAATAATATAGTATTGGGCTCTTGTAAGGCTTGTGGCAGTTCTGCCACAGTAAGACTCTCGGAAGATGAAAAGATTCCTGATAAGATTTGTTTAAACATGTGTTCTCCTCTTAGATACCCTATAGGGTATTTTAAGTATAACAAAGATGAGGATAACTTGTCAAGTTTTTGAATTGACTTTTTTACAAACAATCGGTACCATATAGAATATGAAGACAGATAAAAAAGATATGATGAACCGATTAAAACGCGCAGAAGGTCAACTTCGCGGTATTCAAAAAATGGTTGAAGAAGAACAAGAATGTATAGATATTGTAACGCAGCTTAGTGCAGTCCGATCCAGTATTAATAGCATGATGGGAATTGCCATTGCACAAAAAGTTCAATCCTGTATTGAACATCCTTCTGATGACCCAGAGGAGCAAGAGAGACGATTGCAAGAGGCAATCAAATTGATTATTAAAAAATAGGAACAATAGAATAATCTAACAGTATTTCAGAGAATTTCTTAAGAATTTGTTAGTCTCAGAATAAAAAATGTTTCAAAATTTTCTATGAATTTCTTCGGAGATTTATTTTTTTTACGAACAAATCAGGTAGAGAGGTAATTAATATGAATAATTTTGATATTTTTAAGTTGAAAAAGGCTGGGCTGACCAATCTCAATATTCACAAAATCTTGGTTTACCAAGAAAAGTTTGATAAAAAGCTATCCTTGCGCAACATGGCTGTCGTCTCTGAATGCAAAAATCCCATTCTCTTTATGGAAAATTATAAAAATTTGGACATCAAGGCCTGCCGTGAGGAGTTTAATCGCTTTCCATCCTTTTCGATTTTGGATGACATTTATCCCTTGGCCCTCAAGGAAATTTACAATCCGCCAGTCTTGCTCTTTTACCAAGGAGACCTTGACTTGCTAGATAAACCAAAGTTGGGCGTGGTTGGTACGCGAAATGCCAGTAAAAACGGCATCCAGTCAGTCCAGAAGATTATTAAGGAACTTCAGAATCGCTATGTCATTGTCAGCGGCCTGGCGCGTGGAATTGACACTGCGGCCCATATCGCCAGCCTAAAAAATGGTGGACAGACCATTGCGGTCATCGGTACAGGCTTGGATGTGTCGTATCCCAAGGAAAATAAAGATTTGCAGTCCTATATAGGCAAGCATCATCTGGTCTTAACAGAGTACGGGCCTGGTGAACAGCCGCTCAAGTTTCATTTCCCAGAGCGTAATAGGATTATCGCTGGTTTGGTCGGCGGACTGGTGGTCTGCGAGGCAAAAATGCGGTCGGGTAGCCTGATTACTTGTGAGCGTGCCCTGGAAGAAGGGCGGGAAATATTTGCCATTCCAGGCTCCATTTTAGACGGAAAATCTGACGGATGTCATCATTTGATTCAAGAGGGCGCAAAGTGCGTCACATCGGGCTTGGACATCATTTCTGACTATCAATTTTAAAATAAGTTTTCCTATAGGAAAATAAAAATCTTGACACTAGCTGAAAAATAGGATATTCTTTGTGAGTTAAAAATATTTGTAAGGAACGAGAATGGCTACAAAAACAGTTAGTAAGAAAAAAACAGCGAACAAGAAAAATTTGGTTATCGTAGAGTCGCCTGCCAAGGCCAAGACCATTGAGAAATATCTTGGTAAAAATTACAAGGTAGTTGCCTCGGTCGGACATATCCGTGATTTGAAAAAATCCAGCATGTCCATTGACTTTGACAATAACTACGCACCAGAATACATCAATATTCGTGGTAAAGGGCCGCTCATCAATTCTTTGAAAAAAGAGGCCAAGAATGCCAAACAAGTCTATCTGGCGAGTGACCCGGACCGGGAAGGAGAGGCGATTTCCTGGCATTTGGCCCACATTTTGGGCTTGGATGAGCAGGACAAAAACCGTGTGGTATTTAATGAAATCACCAAGGATGCGGTAAAAAATGCCTTCAAGGAGCCGCGTGCTATCAACCATGACTTGGTCGATGCCCAGCAGGCCCGTCGGGTCTTGGACCGTATCGTAGGGTATTCGATTTCGCCAATCTTATGGAAAAAGGTCAAGAAAGGCTTGTCGGCAGGGCGCGTGCAATCCGTTGCCCTCAAGCTCATCATTGACCGAGAAAATGAAATCAACAATTTCAAGCCGGAAGAATACTGGACCATTGACGCTACCTTCAAAAAAGGAACGAAAAAATTCCAGGCATCATTTTATGGAGTGGACGGCAAGAAAGTCAAAATCGAAAACAATGACCAAGTCAAGGAAGTCTTGGATAGGCTAAAGGGTGATGATTTCTTGGTGGAGCAAGTCGAACGCAAGGAGCGGAGACGCAATGCGCCATTACCGTACACCACTTCCACCATGCAAATGGATGCGGCCAATAAAATCAATTTCCGTACGCGGAAGACCATGATGATTGCCCAGCAGCTTTATGAAGGGGTCAGTCTTGGAACAGGCGGCACGCAGGGTCTTATTACCTACATGCGTACCGATTCGACGCGGATTAGTCCAGTGGCTCAGGAGCAGGCTGCTGCCTTTATCACAGAGCGGTTTGGTCAAAACTATTCTAAGCATGGCAGCAAGTTCAAAAATGCCAGTGGTGCCCAAGATGCCCACGAGGCTATTCGTCCGTCCAATGTCAATCTGACCCCAGAATCCATTGCCAAATATCTGGATAAGGACCAGCTCCGTCTTTATACACTGATTTGGAATCGTTTTGTAGCCAGCCAAATGGCTGCGGCTGTATTTGACACCATGAGCGTTCGTCTAGAGAAAAATGGTGTTCTCTTTGCGGCTAATGGTAGCCAAGTCAAGTTTGACGGTTATATGGCGGTTTACAACGACTCAGACAAGAATAAAATGTTGCCGGATATGGAGCAAGGTGATACGGTTACTCGGACCGCTACCAATCCTGAGCAGCACTTTACGCAGCCGCCAGCTCGCTATTCTGAGGCGACACTAATCAAGACCTTGGAAGAAAATGGTGTTGGTCGTCCATCTACCTATGCACCGACCATTGAGACCATCCAAAAACGCTATTATGTTAAACTGGCTGCCAAGCGATTTGAGCCGACAGAGCTGGGCGAGATTGTCAATAAATTGATTGTTGAATTTTTCCCAGACATCGTCAACGTCAAATTTACAGCCGAAATGGAGCAGAAATTGGACGACGTTGAGGTTGGAAAAGAGCAGTGGCAGAAGATTATCGATAGCTTCTACCAGCCTTTCAAGATTGAGTTGACCAAGGCTGAGGAGCAAATGGAGAAAATCCAAATCAAGGATGAGCCTGCCGGATTTGACTGTGACGTTTGTGGTCATCCCATGGTCATCAAACTGGGGCGATTTGGTAAATTCTACGCATGTAGCAATTTCCCAGATTGCCGCAATACCAAGCAAATCACCAAGGAAATCGGCGTGACCTGTCCAGTCTGTCATCAGGGTCAGGTCATTGAGCGCAAGAGCAAACGCAATCGTCTTTTCTACGGATGTGACCGTTATCCAGAATGTGAATTTACATCTTGGGATAAGCCGGTCGGTCGTGCCTGTCCAAAATGTGACCATTATCTGGTTGAGAAGAAGGTTCGTGGTGGTGGCAAGCAAGTCGTCTGCCCGAACGGTGATTATGAAGAAGAAAAGATTAAGTAAACTTTTGTAGGAATCAAATGGATGAGCCTGTCGATTTGGTGGTGAAAAGCCTCAAGCCAAGTCTGCATTTTGGTCGTCTATTCAAAGATAAAACAAAAATCCTGTAGTTTTGAGAACCACAGGATTTTTCATTTTATTCAGGAGAATAAATTTGGACGAGTTGACCAATTGGTCTGATGTCGTCGTCCTCAGACAAGAGGATATCATCATAGTCGGGATTAAGGGATTCGAGATAGGTTCCCTTATTTTTTTTGACAAAATTTTCGCCGTTGACCGAAAAAATTCCTACAGTATTGAGCTCGACTTGGTGAGAGAGACGGATAAAGAGATAGTCACCGTTGGCAATGTAGGGCGCCATTGAATCTCCGACCACCTCAGCAATAGCATCGTACTCCTGTGGAGTAGGAATAGTATCAGTAGAAAAAGTGACTAGGTTATCAAAGTCGCTGTCCTGCCAATAACCGCTACCAGCAGACACCTTGCCTTGGACAGGAAGTTGGACGGTCTCTAAGTAGTCAGACAGCTTGATAACCTCGCCTGACGGTGCATCTGAATCTGCCATGTTAGCTACCTGCTCAAAGCCAAAGTGAATCCATTTATCACGGTAGTCACCTACCAATATTTGGTCTAGTTCTTGCACCTGATTTGACATTTTGTAATGGAATTGGGCAAATTGTCCAGGTGTCAGGGTCAGGGCAATATCCTGGTCCTGGTCCAATTGGGCAATCAGTTCATGCACTGGGATGCCCATCCCAATCGCAATCTTTTCCAGAGTTTCCATGGTTGGTAGAAGGGGCTTCTTAGTCTTTGGATGCTGATTTTTTTCCAGCATAGAAATGTAACCCTTGGTTAGGCCGGATATTTCCGCAAATTTATCCATTGATAGTTTTTCGTTTGTCCGGTAGTTTTTTAAAATGTCACCTAGAATCATGGCTTTCCTCCTTGATTGTTTAACTTATTTTACCATATCTTGAATAAAATATCAAATTTTTGTTTAACATGTTTGACAAAATTCAAAAATGATGGTAAGATAATGAAAACAGAAGGATTGGAGGATAGACAAATGGAAGTTCGGAGGACTGAGATTCAGTGGGAAACCTTGTATCGGGAGTGGGAGAATTATGCTGAGCATTTTGGACTAGATACGGGTGATGTGTGTGTTGACAGCTTGTCTGAGGGTACAGCTGGTCTCATGACCATGCGCTTGCTGGCTAAATACCAGGGGAATCCAGAGTTGAGGGCTGCGATTTGGTTAGCTTCCTTTTGCCGAGATGTAATGCAGGATTATTCCTATTTGTTAAATAGCAGAGCCTATCAGTTAGTCAATCAGATATATTTTCTTGCCTTTGATTTATTCAAAGAGGATGGGTTTGCCTGGAGCAGTCATCTGAGTCGCTTGCAGCCAAAATTATTTATATCTTATCGGATATTAGAAGGGCTTGATTTGACAAACTACCAGTCTATTGTGGAGTTGGCCATGTTGCAGGCCAGTTTAACCAATCAATTTTACAATCGTTCCCTGTTGAGTCGTGTATAAGGAGAAATCAAATGAAACATCAGACTGAGTACCAGTGGGTATTGAAAAGCATGGTTGAGTATGAGAGGCGCTATGGTATTACTATCTTGCAGGAGCTGTGGTCTATGGGAGTTCGAGATGGTGAGGAAGTCAGTCGTTTGGTAGATGGTGTCATGGAAGCAACTCGAACTAAGGAAATGGTTTTGGATGTATCAGCCCTGGTCGGGCAATTTCGCTTGCAGATTGAACGGATGCGCTATCTTTATCAGACCAATCTTGGGCAGGAGGAAAGATTGGCAAGCTAGTTGGATATAAAAAGCACCTGAGAGTGCGTCCTCAAGTGCCTTGTAGGTGAATCCTATTCTGCCAGGAATCTATTTTCTTTTCTGTCAAATTTGTGCCCGCAGTACCGACAGTAGTAGTAGGTTCGGTCAGCTTCGTAGAGGGTAGCAAACCAAGCTCCTCGACTACCATTCAATAGGTGGCCCATCATAGCTGCAGTTCGAGAGTAGCGCTTTCTAGCCGGCTTGTAGGCTTGAATAGATGTGGACGAACATTCTGGACATCGGCTGGGCAGGTGGTGCTTATCATCTTCTGTCGTCGGGTGGAGCCTCCTGTATATACTGTAGGCAATGATTAGGGTAATAAGTCCAATAGGACCAATGTATTCTAGGAGATTTTTCATGTATCTTAAAATGTCTTTCCAGGATTAGATTTGGCTGGGTGGTCATTCTAAGTGCGCAACTGACTTAAATATTGGTCATACTTTTCTAGAGGCACTACACCTAAGAGGCAGAGTGTTCCAATTAAGATTCCACGAAGCAGTTGCTGCTGGTTGCCTTTGGACAGCCAAACAGTGACCAATGCAGCTAACAATAGCAGAAGAAGGGAGAGGAGTTTTCGCCAAGGCTTTAGTTGAAAGAATGTTGGAGATTGAGGAGTATCTTTCTTAGAGAAACGGACACTGTAACCAATTAAGATTCCTAAACTAATTGAAATGGAAATATACAATGAGTAGGGCATTAAGTAGATGGCTATGAAACTGTGCACTAGAAAAAGGAATAGGAGCTGACTCCAAATAGGTATGGTTAGCAATAATTTTTTCATAGTTGCCCGTCCTTCCATAATGATTGACCATCACATTTTGTGTAGAAATATGTCATAGTTTTCTATGATAGTGACATTGTTTAAGAGGGTTCAAGTATAAACAAGGCTGATAGGTTATCCAGTCTTGAAGTTGACTATATCATTCTCCAGAATTATTAGTTATTTGCCTTTTTGGAGGCATGAAAATGTGGGTTTCACTAAGATAAGTATAGCAAAAACTTGCTTGTTTTTCAAGGGAAATCTGGTCGAATCACCTTTGAGGATTTAGTATAAAACCATAAGAAATTGTTATAGGATTATATGTCGTTTACCAGACATTTTTTTAGATTTATGTTAATATAGATTTGGAAGAGGATGTTATGCAAAGATGATATTCTTTTGCAAAATATAGAAAGGGGGCAAAATATGAGCAATCGTAAAGAACAAGAGGAACTCAAGTACCTCGAATCTAAGAAAGTTCTATTAGAGGCCCAGCTAGAGAACCTTCGTGACCGTAAAGGTCAGGTGGGTAAAGAAATTTCTCTGGTCTCTTCCAAACTTAATTCAGTCAATCAGAGAATCCAGGCATTGAAAGGCCGAAGCGATTTGATTGTTTCGGAACATGCAATGCTGCGTTATTTGGAGCGAGTTGAGCAGCTTGATGTTGCTATCTTGAATCGAATAATAGCTGAAGACGAGGAATTACAGAGCGTTGTAAAAACCCTTGGAAATGGGATTTTCCCAGTCAAGGGTAGGGGATTTAAACTTGTCATAAAAGACAACGTAGTTGAAACAATTACCCTTGATGATTAGTTGACTGAAATAGGTATTACCCGATAATCCATGATTATTGGGTATTTTTTCTTGCTTCTTAGAATGATATAGTCTATAACTATAGCCTTGGATTAAAAATTTCTATTGGTCAAGCCTGTGAAAATAGAGTACAATGTTCAAAAAGAACAAAGGAGATCCCTTATGACTAGAGAATTTTCGTTTGAGACCTTGCAATTGCATGCGGGACAGGAAGTAGATGCGGCTTCAAAATCTCGTGCTGTACCAATCTATCAAACAACCTCTTATGTATTTGATGATGCCCAGGAGGCGGAAGACTTATTTGCTCTTCGCAAATTGGGAAATATCTATACTCGAATTACTAACCCTACAGTAGCAACCTTTGAGAATCGGATTGCAGCGCTAGAAGGTGGTGTTGGAGCTCTGGCTACTTCATCTGGTATGGCGGCTATCACCTATACTATATTAGCTTTGGCTCATGCCGGTGATCATATCGTAGCAGCAACAACTCTCTATGGTGGTACCTTTAATCTTTTCAAAGAAACTTTGCCACGCTATGGAATCACAACCACCTTTGTTGATATTGATGACTTCGAGGCAGTAGAAGCAGCGATTCAAGATAACACCAAACTAGTTTTTATTGAGACCTTGGGTAATCCGGTTATCAATGTTCCTGACCTTGAAAAATTGGCGGACATTGCACATAGAAATCAGATTCCATTGGTATCGGATAATACGTTTGCAACGCCTTATCTCATCAATGTCTTCTCACATGGTGTAGATATTGCAGTACATTCAGCGACTAAATTTATCGGTGGACATGGTACAACAATTGGTGGTGTCATTGTTGACTCTGGTAAATTTGACTGGGCAGTATCTGGGAAGTTCCCGCAATTTGTTGAGGAAGATCCTAGCTATCACAATATCAGCTATACCCGTGATTTGGGTGCAGCAGCCTTCATTGTGGCGGTTCGTGTTCAATTGCTCCGTGACACGGGTGCAGCCCTAGCTCCATTCAACGCCTTCTTGTTGTTGCAAGGGTTAGAAACTCTTTCTCTTCGCGTTGAGCGTCATGTGTCCAATGCAGAAAAAGTCGTTGATTTCTTGCTCAATCATCCTAAGGTAGAATCCGTCAATTATCCTTCGCTGGACAATAGCCCTTACAAGGCACTGGCGGATAAGTATTTGCCAAAAGGAGTGGGGTCCATCTTCTCCTTCCAGGTAAAAGGCGGAGCCGAAGAAGCGCGTAAAGTCATTGATAGTTTGGAAATATTCTCTAATTTGGCGAACGTTGCTGATGCTAAATCTTTGGTGGTCCACCCAGCTACTACCACACATGCTCAATTGCCAGAAGAAGCTCAGCTCGCAGCAGGTGTCACGCCAAATCAAATCCGTCTTTCAATTGGTCTCGAGAATGTAAACGACTTGATTGAAGACTTGAAGATAGCCCTAGACAGCTTATCATAAAATAGAATCGACTTGGACAATGGTTCAAGTCTTTTTTCGTAGCAAAATTCTGCCAAAATGCTTTTTTTTGCTAGAATGAAGACAAGTAAATAATGTTTAGGAGTAATCTTGTGGAACAATATGATTTAGTAGTCATTGGTTTTGGTAAGGCTGGAAAGACCTTAGCAGGAAAGCTTTCTGTAGCTGGTAAAAAGGTTGCCTTGGTTGAGGAAAATCCTGCTATGTTTGGTGGAACCTGTATCAATATCGGTTGTATTCCAACCAAAACCCTATTGGTTGCGGTTGATAAAAACTGGACCTTTGAGCAGGTTATGGAGCAAAAGGAAACTATCACAACTCGTCTGCGCAATAAGAACGAGATGGTGCTGAAAGGCAGCGGTACGACTCTTATCCAAGGTTCTGCACGTTTTGTAGCTGACAAGGTTGTGGAGGTAGTTGCTGGAGAAGAAAGCCTCCAGTTAACTGCGGAAACTATTATTATCAATACAGGTGCCAAGTCGCATATTCTTAATTCCTGGCTTGTTGGATACGCCAAACGTCTATGACAGCACAGGCATTCAGAACTTGGAGGTTCGTCCTGGCAAGTAGGCAATTATCGGCGTTGGTTTGTTCTAATCAGATTGAACAGAAAAAATCCGCTCGATTGGGCGGATTTTTCTATTACTCTGGTAGTTGATCAACTGTTCGATAGGCAAGAAGTCCCAGCAAGACACTAGCCATCGGAAGCAGGGTTGTCAAAATACCCGTATGCAATGGGGAGTTGAAGAAGAAGTGCAGACCGATACTCGCTGCAATCCAAAATAGACCTTGAACTTTTGATATAGCTGCTTGTTTGGTAAAAAGTGCCACCATGCCAATAGCAAAGAGCATGGTAAATACCCAGTGGGTCCAACCAGCCTGTCCAACACGACCGATAATGGTCTCAAACCCATCTAGTTTACCAATAAACATATCACGGAAGGTGAACATGATATCTTCAACGATTTGGAAACTAAGACCAGCTATGATACCACTGACCAAGGCATGTTTGAGAGTCATTTTTCTTGCAATTAGTAAAACTAAGACAACAACCAGAGCCTTGCCAAATTCTTCTGCAAACGGGCCAGAAACAGCAGCCCCCCAGTCATAACGAAAATCATCGCTGACCTTGACAATCTCCAGCAAAAAGTAGCCAATAGCTGTGTGTCCATAGTCTGAAAAAGCTACTCCGGCAGTCAGGCCCAAAATCCAACTTAAATGACTGACTTTTTTGGAAATAGCATAGCGGTTTTCCAAGTAGCGGATTAAATAGACCAGGGGAATGATATAAAGGGCAGCAACAGAGATAGTTAGTAAAAACAAGGGATACTTGGCTTCCATGCCATTTGGTTTGGCCAATTCTTCAAAGATAATCTGACAGCCTTTTACAAAGCCAAAGCTGGCGAGAATAAGGGCAAACTGACTTTTATAGGTATTCCATAGGTGTTTCATAAGATTCCTTTCGTATGCTTAGTAAAGAAGATAAGACAAGACTGTCAGACCGATGACATCAGCCAGACTATGAGCAAAAAAGAAGGGCAGTAGATTACGGGGCTGGCGTTTTTGATAGAGAAAATGAAAGAGAAGCCCCACAACCAAGCCAAGACCAATTCCAGCCACCAGACCTTGATAGGTGTGAAAACTAGCCCGAACCAGGAGCGAGAAGGGAAGAATCCACTTACTCTCCTCGGGTTTGATCATAAAACATAGCCCCAGAAAAAAGATTTCCTCGTAAAAGCCATTGAGGAGGGAGTAGACTAGCAGGGTGATGTCAATGTGTGGCAGAAGGTTGAACATGGAGGGCATGACTGGACTTGTCAACTGATAGGTCAACAAGTGAAAAATATCCATACAGAAGGCCGTCAATCCGAAAATCAGCAGAGCTTGTAAGGGAACCCAAGGTGTCCAGAATATTCGTTTTGCCAACTGAAAAATATCCACCTTCCGCCAGATAAGATAGGCGAGAGCTAAGCTGAGCCAGACCAACTGGATCAGCAAGGCCTTGATATTGTCTAAAGCCGTAAAGGTCAAATTTTCCGCTAGGCTGGTTTGCTGAGTGAAGAGGCCGATACATTGTAAGGTCGAGTTGAAGATTCCCTCACCGAATAAAATAACAGCCACAACTAGCAAATCCACTGGAGAAATATACTTCTTCTTTTCTTTTAACATAAGTATCCTTTCTAGTTTCTATCCCCAGTTTAGCAGAACCAACTATTCTCACCCTACCCGTCATCTGTTTTTTCTCTGTTTTTTGTAGCGATTGTCAAAAAACAGTTGAGCCCTCGTACAAATACATCTATAATGGAGAGAGAAGAGAAAGAAAAGGGAGCGACTATGGCACGCATTTTGGTACTGGAAGACGACACTGTTATCAACCAGGTTGTCTGTGAATTTTTGAAGGAAGAGGGGCATGAAGTCCTGAGTTTTGTCAATGGCAGAGCAGCTTATCAAGCTAGTCAGGAAAGCCGGTTTGACCTCCTTATTCTAGACATCATGGTCCCTGAGATGACCGGCTTGGAAGTCTTACAGAAAGTTCGGAAAACCTCCGATATGCCTGTGCTCATGCTGACAGCCTTGGGGGACGAATGCACTCAGCTCCTGTCTTTTAATCAGCAGATTAGTGATTATGTCACCAAGCCCTTTTCTCCCCTTATCCTGATGAAACGGGTTGAGAATATTCTCCGTCAGGAATGTCAAACGGATCAACTGGTGGTTGGAACCATCAGCCTATCTGAAAAAACAGGTATGGTTTATGACCAGGGCAAGCTAGTTTCCTTGACCCAGAAGGAGTATGGCATTCTACACTATCTGATCAAGCACAAGGGCCAGATTGTCAGTCGAGACGGCATGATGTTGGATATCTGGGGCTATACAGAATTGGATAGTCGCGTTCTTGACAACCACATCAAAAATCTGAGAAAGAAATTACCAGACCTTCCCCTAAAAACGGTCATTGGCCGTGGTTATCAGTTGGAGACCTAAGATGAAACTAGCCAAAAAACAATTCCTCATCGTAACGCTAATGGTCAGCCTGACCTCACTTATCTTGCTTGGTCTACTCTACTATGCCATGCCTATCTATTACAATCAGGCTAAGAAGGACCAGCTCAGACAGGAATATGACCAAGTTCTTATCTCCCTAGAAGGTCAGGATCAGGCAAGTATTCTCGCCAGTTTGACCACCTACGACCAAGATTCCCCCGACCTACTTTTGACCCTCTATTCTGCCGATCAGGAGATTATCTATCCTTCGCAGGAAGAGAGCAGTCAGGAGCGGGGAAGCAGTTATCTGGAGCAAGGCCAGTACGATGAGATTGGCTCTTGGTCGGCTCTTGTCACTACAAAAGAAGGCAAGGAGTTGGTTCTCACGGCTGAATATGGCTTCTATACCCTATCAGGAGTCAGTCAAACTCTCTTGACCTTCTATCCCTTTGTGCTCCTCTTGATTATTGCCCTAGCCGTGACCTCGGCCTTTATTTATAGCGGCTTCTCAACTCGTAGGATTGCCCACCTCTCTGCGACGACACGGCAAATGCAGAGCTTACAAGCAGGTCTGGCCTGTCAAGTGACGGGGCGTGATGAGATTGCAACCTTGGCCCAGGACATCAACCATCTTTATGGAAAATTGCAGAGCAGCATAGAAGAGTTGCGGGAAGAAAACGAGCGTAGCCTGGTGCGTGAGCAGGAGAAATCTGACTTTCTCCGTATGACCTCACATGAACTCAAAACGCCCATTGCCAGCATGACCGGTCTGGTCGAGGGCATGCTTTATAATGTCGGGGAGTTCAAGGACCATCAGACCTACCTAGCTAAGTGTCGTGATATCCTAGCTGAGCAAGCAGCCCTCGTTCAGTCTATCCTAGAAGCTACCACAGTGGATATGGCTATAAAAAACAAGGGAGAAGAAATAGCCCTTCACATCCTGCTTGAAGAAATCCTACCTTCCTATGTTGACTGGGCATTGTTAGAAGGCTATCAGTTTCAAACAGATTTGGAAGACGTTTTTGTCCAAGGTAATCCAATTTATCTGACTAAGGCCTTTAAAAATATCTTGGACAACGCCTTTCGTTATGCCAGCCATCAAGCAACCATCAAACTCAAACTCCAGGCCAATCAGCTTTTGATAGATAATCAGGTTGCTCATTTGCTCAGCCAGGAAGAGCTTGACCAAGTCTTCCAGCCCTTCTACCGACCAGATTACAGTCGTAGCAAGGAGGACGGAGGGACAGGTATTGGACTCTACCTGGTCAAGCAGATTTTGGACAGTCACCAGTTTTCTTATGAATTTTTCCCGCTTGATCATCATACCATGCGGTTCGTTATTTGGTTTTAAGACATGAAATCCCTTATTTTCAAGGGATTTTTGTCATCCGTAGCAGAATTGTGCCAAAACTGTTCTTTTTTGATAGACTAAGGTTGAAAACATTAAAAGGAGTATCTTATGGAACAATTTGATTTAGTAGTCATTGGTTTTGGAAAGGCTGGTAAGACCTTGGCAGGTAAGCTGTCAGCAGCTGGTAAAAAGGTTGCCTTAGTAGAGGAAAATCCTGCCATGTTTGGTGGCACCTGTATCAATATCGGCTGTATTCCAACCAAGACTCTCTTGGTAGCAGCAGATAAAAACTGGACCTTTGAACAGGTCATGGAGCAAAAGGAAACTGTGACTACTCGCTTGCGGAATAAAAATGAAGCGGTCTTGAAAGGCAGTGGTGCCAATCTTTATCAAGGTCACGCGCGTTTTGTGGCTGACAAGGTTGTGGAGGTAGTTGCTGGAGAAGAAAGCCTTCAGTTAACTGCTGAAACTGTTATCATTAACACAGGTGCCAAGTCACGTGTTCTTCCAATTCCAGGTTTGTTGGATACACCACACGTTTATGATAGTACAGGCATTCAGAACTTGGGAACTCGTCCTGACAGGTTGGCTATTATTGGCGGAGGTAACATTGGACTGGAATTTGCTGGGCTTTACAGCAAACTCGGCAGCCAGGTGACGGTATATGAAGCCAGCTCTGCTATTTTACCAAGAGAAGAAGAAGTGGTTGCTCAGTTAGCCAAGGAGTATATGGAAGAAGCTGGCGTGACCTTCGCCTTGGGTGCTAAAATTGAGCAAGTAGCAGCTGCGGGCGAGCAAGTTGCCGTGACGGTTAATGGCGAAACAGCAATTTTCGACGCTGTCCTCTATGCGACAGGTCGTGTGCCGAACACTGCTGACTTGGGCTTGGAAAATACGGCGATTGAGCTTTTGGAAAATGGTGCTGTTAAGGTGGATGACTACTGCGAAACGACTGTTCCAGGTGTCTACGCAGTGGGCGATGTCAATGGCGGTCCACAATTCACTTACACATCCCTAGACGACTTCCGTATCGTCTTCGGAAAGTTGACTGGGACTGGAACCTATAGTTTGAGCCAACGTAAGTCTATTCCAACCAGCGTCTTTATCACGCCTGTGCTTTCTCGTGTCGGTCTGACGGAAAAAGAAGCCAAGGAAGCAGGTTATGACTATATTGCCAATGAATTGCCTGTTGCCAATATGCCACGTGCCCATGTCAACAACGACCTCAAGGGTATTTTCAAGGTTATCGTGGATAAGGAAACGAAGCTTGTTCTGGGGGCGACTCTCTTTGGTCGAAATTCTGAGGAGTTGATTAACCTGATTGCTATGGCCATTGACAATAAAATTCCTTATACCTACTTCAAAACACAGATTTTCACTCACCCGACTATGGCTGAGAATTTGAATGATGTATTTTCACTCATCGAAAATTAACACTATTCGGCGTCAACTTGCCTTGATATACTCAAGTATAATCTGCGGCTTCGTTTCCTAGACTAGTGTCAATTTTCATCGAGTGACCATTTTTCTTTGATGAACCGTGACCGTCCGTAATGGGCGGTTTTTTGTCGGTAAGCACTTGCAAATATGGTATAATGAATGGTAAGAATAGACTAGGAGAGCATGTATGATAAGAAAGGAACACAATGAGTTTACGAGGGTGCAAATACCTGCTGCTTTACATTTGACCAGACTCGGTTATGACTATCTTTCGGCTACTAGTAAAGAAATTAAAGAACGAGATCCGGATACAAATATCTTACTATCCATTTTTAAACAACAGTTCCTTAAATTGAACAATTATGCAAGTGAAGCTGATTTTGAACAAGAATTTGAAAATATTCGCCTAGAATTAGAACAAGATGATTTGGGACGAAGTTTCTTCAAACGTATTCATGCTGATTCTGGCTATACCTATATCAATTGGAAGAATCTTGAGGCAAATACATTTCATATAGCTTTGGAAGTCACTTGTCAAAATGGTGAGGACGAGTTCCGGCCAGATATTACGATATTTATAAATGGTTTGCCACTTAGTTATATAGAAGTCAAACAACCAAATGCCATTCGAGATGGGAAGACAGGTATTCAGTCTGAAAAGGATCGGACCAAGTTTCGATTTGAAAATAAAAAGTTCAGACGGTTTAACAATATCACACAGTTGATTGCTTTTTCAGACAATCTTCCCTATGATGATAGCCAAGGACAACAGTTACAAGGTTCTTATTACTGCACCAATGCTTCATCTGGTACCAAATTTAACTCATTCAAGGAAGAAGAACCAGAGCAATTAGTTCTATCTCCATTGGAAGAAGAAATGATTGATTTGGTTCTTACAGATGTTAATCGTTTTGCCCTCAAGTCGCAAGTTGAATTCCGAACCAACTTGGATCCTGCAAGTCCTTGCAATTCCTTTTTAACTTCCCTTTATCAGAAAGAACGGCTCTTTTTCATTCTCCGCTATGGTCTAGTCTATGTGGAAGAACGAGATGAGCATGACCAGATTCAACTACAAAAACACGCCATGCGTTATCCCCAATATTTTGCGACCAAGGCAATTGAAAGAGGCTTGAAAAATGGTTTGAAGAAAGGTGTCATTTGGCACACACAAGGCTCCGGTAAAACAGCTCTTGCTTACTTCAATATTCGCTATTTACGTGACTATTATGCTGATAAGGGTATGGTGCCAAGTTTTTATTTTGTGGTAGATCGGTTGGATTTGGCTGATCAGGCTTTTAAAGAATTTAGCAAACGTGGCCTAACAGTTAATCGAATAAACAAGCCCAGTGAGTTAAATCAAGTCCCAGCCAAGTGTCACGTTTCGGTAGTTAATATTCAAAAATTTAAGGATACATCAGACTTGACGGACCATTCTGGCTATGACTTGAATCACCAAAACATCTACTTCATCGATGAAGCTCACCGTTCTTACAATGAAAAAGGGTCCTATCTACCAAATCTGTATAATGCTGATAAGCAAGCTATCAAGATTGCGCTGACAGGTACTCCATTGATTGCTCCGAAAGCAGATGGTAAATCCAAGGAAACGGCTATAACCACTCGTGATATTTTTGGAGACTATATCCATAAATACTACTATAATCAATCCATTGCGGATGGTTTTACGCTGAGACTAATGCGTGAGGATATCGAAACATCCTATAAAGAGAACCTGAAAGCCATACATGAAGAGATTCAAAAAGGTTCGATTGATAAAAAAGAAATTTTTGCTCATCCTCGTTATGTCAGTCCTATGTTGGATTTCATTTTAGAAGATTTTACAAGAGCACGAAATATACTGTTTGATGATCAATCCATTGGAGGAATGATTGTCTGTGATTCTTCCGAACAAGCTCGGGAATTGCACAAGCAATTAGAAGAACGGCGACTAGCAGGTCATACGAGTTTCACCTCTACCTTGATTTTGCATGATGCAGGAGATAAGGATTACAAGAAAGAAGAAGTAGAAAAGTTTAAGAAAGGTCAAACTGACTTTGTTATCGTCTACTCTATGCTCTTGACAGGTTTTGATGCACCACGTTTGAAACGACTCTATCTTGGACGGAAAATCAAGGCTCATAACCTCTTGCAGACCCTGACCCGTGTCAATCGTCCATACAAGGACTATACATTTGGCTATGTCATCGATTTTGCGGATATTTCTAAAGAATTCGACAAGACTAATAAAGCCTACTTGGAAGAACTCAATCGCGAATACCAATCAGCTTTAACTGATGAGGATGGGGAAAATCCGTTTGGAGCTATATTTGTCACACCAGAAGAAGTCAAAGACCAGTTAGAAAAATCGCAAGGGGTTTTGATGAACTATCCAACAGATAACTTGGAATATTTTGAAAAAGCAATTGACCAAGTGAAGGATAGGAAGGAATTAATCCAACTGAGGAAGTCGCTTGAGACCATTCGGCAGTACTACAATATGGCACGCCTACACGGCTATCATGAAGTCATCGAGCAGGTCAACATGGGAGAAATAGCCAGCCTTTTGAATATGTTATCTCGCCGACTATTGACCTTGAGTTTGATTGATAAACCAGATAGTTTTTCCAGCCAACAACTCTTAAATCTTGCCATGTCTGAAACTAGCTTTAGCTTTATAAAGATCAAAGAAGAGGAGTTGCGCCTTGCGGCCAATGATCTTGATGACATCCGTCGTCGTGTGGCCAGTGGTATCAATCTACGTAGGGACGAGAAAGATCCAGAGTGGGTGAGCCTATTTGAAGAGTTCCAACGTGTTCTAAACAAACACATGACACAGGAAGTTGAAGGATACAGCTTGGAACGTATCAAGGAGACCAAACAGGCCTACCAAAGCTTGTTCGACTCTGTAGAGGATTACAAATCACGGATGAATCGTTTGGCTATGAACTTTGGTGGAGATAGCATGTCAGCCCGTACTTTTAAACGAGTTACCCAATCCACAGTAGTGAGTGATTATCCAGCAATTTATCAAGTATTAAAAGGTGCCAAGCCTTTGATTGACTATCAAATCGGACTCAACCAAGGAATCCTTGACAACGAAGCCTATTTGGAAGGGGAGATCAAGCGACTGGCCCGTGAGGAAATGAAGAAAACAGAAGTGGGCAAACAACTCAAACGGGTTGACTATGACAAGCTGATTCGCTCCCTGATGGAAGTCTATGAAGGAGAATAGAAAATAAATGGAAGAACATTACATCGTACAGGTCCAGAGTCAAGTCCAAGACTTGGTGGATGACCTAAAAGCAGTCTTTACACATGCAGGACTGGGAGGAGAGGCAGGGGAGTACAAACTTCTGACCCAGTCCTTCCTATATAAGTTTTTAAATGATAAGTTTCTCTACGAAGCCTTAGTCGTTGACAATAACTATGATTATCAAGGTCTTTTGGACCTTTCTGAAGAGGATTATGACTGGTTCTTAGATGATATTGGCACAAAGACGGCTCATTTAAGACCAGAACAGCTGATTGAAAGCCTACACCGTCAACAGAACCAAGCAGATTTTGCTGAGATTTTTGAACAAACGCTTAATCAGATCGCCATTGACAACAATGCTATTTTCTCTGTCCATACGGACGGTGGAACGGATATTCGCCTCTTTGATCAACGCTTGATTACGGATACCATTTCTGATGCCAGCAAGCGAAATGAAGTGGCAGCTTCTATTATCAATCTCTTGGCGCGTGTTAAGTTTGACCAGCAGATTTTTTCACAGGGCTTTGACTTTTTCTCCACCTTGTTTGAGTACATGATTAAGGACTATAACAAAGACGGTGGTGGAAAGTATGCGGAATACTACACACCTCACTCTGTTGCCAAAATCATTGCGGCTATTTTGGTGGGAAATGACCAACCAAGTAACGTCAAAATTTACGATCCTTCTGCTGGTTCGGGGACTCTCTTGATGAACCTGGCCAGTCAGATTGGAACCGACCGTACCAGCGTATACAGTCAGGACATTTCTCAAAAATCCTCCAATCTCTTGCGACTCAACTTGATTCTCAATGGCTTGCAGCATTCCATTCACAATATTGTACAGGGAAATACCATCCTCAACAATCGTCATGTGGAGAAGATGGACTATATCGTATCCAATCCTCCTTTCAAACTAGATTTTTCTGAGTGGCGAGATCAGGTAGAAAGCCTGCCAAATAGCAGTGAACGCTTCTTTGCAGGCGTGCCAAAGATTCCCAACAAGAAAAAAGAGAGTATGGCTATCTACCAACTCTTTATCCAGCACATCATCCATAGTTTGAAGGAAGATGGACAGGCGGCCATTGTCTTGCCGACAGGATTTATCACTGCGCAGTCAGGTATTGACAAGAAAATCCGTCAACACCTGGTCGATGAGAAGATGTTGGCAGGTGTTGTGTCCATGCCGTCCAATATCTTTGCGACCACAGGGACCAATGTCTCTATCCTCTTTATTGATAAGAAGAATAAGGACGATGTGGTCTTGATTGACGCTTCTAATCTTGGGACCAAGGTCAAGGAAGGCAAGAACCAAAAGACAGTCCTTAGCCCTGATGAAGAAAGCCAAATCATTCAGACCTTTATTAACAAAGAAGTTGTCGAAGACTTCTCTGTCAAGGTCAGCTATGAGGAGATTACGGATAAGAACTACTCCCTCAGTGCAGGTCAGTACTTTGACATCAAGATTGACTACGTCGATATCAGCCCAGAAGAATTTGAAGAAAAAATGCAGGGCTACCAAGACCGCCTAGCCAATCTCTTTGCCCAATCGCATGAATTGGAAAAGGAAATTGAGAAGCAGTTGAGGAGGGTGAGGTATGAGTGAGTGGAAAAAATATAAATTATCAGAAATATACACAATGAGTTCGGGAATTTCCTCGTCAAAATCTCAAGCTGGCCAAGGTTCACCATTTCTTTCATTCTCAACTGTATTTAATAATTACTTTATTCCAGAGAATTTAAAAGATTTAATGTTAACTACAAAAGAGGAACATGAAAGATTTTCAATAATTGAAGGAGATGTTTTTCTAACTAGAACGAGTGAAACTTTAGATGAGCTAGCCTTATCATCCGTAGCTCTTAATAATTATCCATTTGCTACATATAGTGGATTTTTAAAAAGATTAAGACCCAAAAATAAGATTAAAGTATATCCGAAATTTATTGCATTCTATCTACGAAGTTCTTATTTTAGGAAAACGATCATAAATCATACAACTATGACTTTAAGAGCGAGTTTCAATGAGTCAATGTTTTCATATTTAGAAGTCTATCTACCTGATTATGATGAACAAGTTAGAATTGGTGATTTCCTTTATAAACTTAACCAAAAAATCACTCTGAATAACCAAATAAACGAAGAGTTGGAGGCGATGGCTAAGACGCTGTATGATTATTGGTTTGTGCAGTTTGATTTCCCTGATGAAAATGGTAAGCCCTACAAGTCCTCCGGTGGTAAAATGGTCTATAATGACCAACTCAAACGAGAAATACCAGAAGGGTGGGGAGTGGAGCGATTGGGGGAGAAATGCGAATTTCGAAATGGAATCAACTATGAAAAATCTGAGACAGGGGACACACTTTCAAAAATTATAAACGTACGAAACATTTCAAATTCTAGTACTTTTGTTACTACTTATGATTTGGACTCGATTACTTTAGATAGAAAACGTATTGAAAGCTATCTTGTTGATGATAGAACAATTCTGATAACGCGCAGTGGAATCCCTGGGGCGACTAGGATAGTCTCTGACATTCAACCAAATACAATATACTCAGGTTTTATTATAGGTGCAACTGTATCCAACATGAATCTATTTTATTATGTGTTCTATCATCTGAAGAATATTGAATTGTTAATGTCGAATCAATCAGCTGGAACGATAATGAAAAACATTTCTCAAACTACACTTTCAGATATTCGTATTGCTATTCCGAACGAAGAAATTCAGAAAAAGTTTTCAAATCAAGTTAGCAGTCTTTTAGATATGATTGAAAATAAATTAAAACAAAACCAAGAACTGACCCAACTCCGTGATTGGCTCTTGCCAATGCTCATGAATGGACAGGTTAAAGTTGAGTAGTCAATATTTAAGTGACTAGCTAACATAGAAAAAATCCCCCTAATCAAACGACTAGGAGGAATTTTTTCTATCTTGTCTCCAACTCTTTTCCTTGTGGTAGACTTGTCACGATGTTTATGGAAGCAGTACTTGTTCCTGTTTGATCTTTCTGTCGTGTTCTTTCTGAAAAATCTTGGCGAATATCATTTAAGACTTGCAGGATAACTTTCTCTGGTGCCGTTGGGTCATAGCTTATTTTATTGACCAAGTGACTATAAAGGAGGGTGTACAGATTGAAGGCTTTTTTACGGACTTCCAAGCTGTTTATCTTTTCACGAGTGCTGGTGTCCTGACTTCTTTTCAGATAGAGACGATAAGTGCTTTCATGGCTTTCACGGAGATTGGCAACAGCTTCATCTAACATCAGTAGGCTAATATCTTCTGAGTAGGGTGGCTTCGCCAATCGGGCTAGCAAAGAATCAATTAAAGCAGATGATTCTTGCATATTGGTAGACCTTTTATTTTTGTATAGTTTGATGAGTTCTTGTAGTCGGTTATAGGCTTGCAATTTCTCTGGTGTCCGAGTATTTTTAAAGAGTTTGAGTCCGTTGACGAAGGCAGAGTAGTCAGCCTTTCGATTCTTTATGGCCTTGTTTAAGTCACTCGTCATGTCTGAGCCACGTTTTTGTTTGAGACTTTTTTTCAGTAGGGGCAAGGATTCTTCAAGCTGTTTGACTAAGTCCGTTACCATGGGGTCATTAGTGGCTGAACTATATTGTTTCAAGGTATCAACACTAGTGGTGATGAGTTGTGTAAATTCTGCTTGATTCAGATGTTGTGCATATAATGGAATTCGGATTTTCATTTGTGTACCTCACTATCTTTTTTTCCGGTCATCTATATATTCGTAAATAAGTAGAAAAAAATAGAATTATTTAAAAAATTTTTTAAAACTTGTCAAAACAGCACAGTTACCTATAATAAAATTTTATTTTTAAGAAATTGCATCGAAATACAAAGATATAAATGTTTAAAAATAACAATTCAGTTTGTTTTGCTTATTTAAAAATTGTTTTTACAATGAAATGATTGTTTTGATATGTTTTCAAATTGAAATGATATGATTTCAATTTGTTGTGAATGATAATGTTTTGTACTTTTTTGGTTTAGCTATTTGCTGGTAAGATAAGGAAAGATAATTTGGAAGTCTTACTTTGAAATGAACTAATCAGAAACATTAGAAGATAATTCGCTCATTTTGAGTGAGCGAATTATTAAGCGAAAAAGAGTAAGCTGTGCTTGAAAAGGTTTCTCAGATATTACATTACTGATTTTCATGGTACAATAAGGTATCAACCATTGGAGGTTTTATATGAAATGGAATAAAAAAATAGCACTCAGTGCCGTCTTAGTCGCAAGTTTGTTTACTTTATCAGCCTGTCAGTCGATTTCAAATTGGTGGAAAAATACCAAGGAAGAATGGATTGGCTTGGAAATGACAGTTCGGACATTTGATGAGAATTCTCAGCTAATAGATGAAATGTCTGGTAAGTCCTTATCGATTTCGCGGAATGAAGAATTCGACTCAGTGGATGCTGAAGGCTTTTCTAATGCGGATTCGTCTGTTTTGAAGGTGACACTAGGTAATTATGAAATTGACCACGTAGGCTCATCTTTGATTGCAGCAGAAGAAGGTTTGGAAGACTTGTATGCGAAGTATCAGACCACAGTAGATATTGCAAATTACGATCGTGCAATTCCGCTTGTTAACCGTATGGTATCTAGTCTCAAAAATGATTTTACAGGTAAGGCAAAGGTGGTTTTGATTCGTTCGCAAAATGGAACACCATTAGCGACCTATGTTGGTGATAAGGTATCCCTTTATGCTTCTGATGCGCCAAAAACATCTGAGCTCTTGATTGATGGTAAGCGTTTGATTATCTACCGTTGTGACTATACTATTTATGACAGAGAATTGTTGGAGAACTAGATGATAAACATTCGGTCAGCACAGATAGAGGATGCTGCAGATTTGGTGGCTATCTACGCTCCTTATGTTGAAACTACAGCCATTACTTTTGAGACAGAAGTGCCGACTGTGGCAGACTTTGTTAGTCGGATAAAAAAGACCTTGGAGAAATTTCCCTATCTTGTCGCAGAAGAAGAAGGTCGGGTTGTGGGATATGCGTATGCATCGACCTACTATGCCCGTGCTGCTTACGATTGGACAGTTGAGTTGTCTGTTTATGTCAGTAGAAAGGCACGTGGAAAAGGAATCGGAAGTCTCTTGTATGATGCCTTGGAAGAAGAATTGACGGCGCGTGGCTTTAAAAATTTTTTAGCCTGCATTGCTCTTCCTAATCCAGCTTCGCTTGCTCTTCATAAGAAGAGAGGGTATGAACAGGTAGCACATTTCAAAAACGTTGGTTATAAATTTGATACCTGGCACGATATTGTCTGGCTTCAGAAATCTCTTGTAGGTAAGCAAAATGAAGATTGACGAATTAGAAAAACGTTTGTTGGCTGTGGCGGATGCCAGTCAGGCCCAGCCTATGAAGACTTATATGAAAAACAATTTTGACTTTCTGGGTGTGCGAACTCCTGACCGCCGAAAAGTTGCTAGGCAATTTTTCAAAGAATCTAAGGCTCAGGGAATTGACTGGGAATTTGTTGAGGCTTGCTGGTCTAAGCCCTACCGTGAATTTCAATATATCGCCATTGATTATCTGGTTACCAAGAAAAAAGACTTGGTTCTAGCTGATTTACCCCGTTTGAAAAAACTGGCTCAAAGTAAGTCTTGGTGGGATAGTATTGATGGATTAGATAAACTAGTCGGTAAGATTGTTTTGGACAATCCAGAGGCCAAGCAGACAATCTTGGAATGGAGTTTGGATGATGATTTCTGGTTGAGACGGATTGCCATTGACCACCAGCTTCTCCAAAAAGAAAAGACGGATACGGAACTTCTTGAGAAGATTTTGGTCAACAATCTCAATCAGATTGAATTTTTCATTAACAAGGCGATTGGCTGGAGTTTGCGAGATTATTCCAAGACCAATCCTGACTGGGTACGGGCTTTTCTAAAAAAGTACAGTTCCCAAATGGCAGGATTATCCATTCGTGAAGCTAGTAAGTACATTTAGGAGGAATCTTGTCTAAAGTATATGAATTTGAAGCAACTATCCACCCTGTTCCAGATAAGGGCGGAGCCTATGTCATCTTTCCCTATGATATACGAGAAGAGTTTGACAAGGGGAGGGTAAAAGTACATGCCAGATTTGATGGTCATCCCTATGATGGCTCCATTGTCAATATGGGAGTTAAGGATGAAGCAGGCAATATCTGTTACATTATTGGCGTTCAAAAGGCTATTCGAGCAGCTATTGGAAAACAGGCTGGTGATAGAGTACAAGTAACCATTCAAGAACGAATGGAGTAATCAGGCTTGCAAATCCTTGAGATTATGGTAGAATAGATTCATGCGATGAGCCGAGTAGTGACTTTGTCACATTCGACGCTAGGGAGGTCTTCATGTAGAACCTATATTCACATCTCGGCATATGTATCTAAGGCTAGTTTCTTACTACTCATCGTTAGTTTTTTTAGAAATACAGTCAGTATTCCTTCAAAAAACTGCCTTGATTATCAAAAAACTATCTCTTATATAAATGTACCTTACTTATGAATATAGGTTCTTAATTGAAACGCAGGAGCGGACCTTGGTTAGATGCTGTGAACCTTCTAACCTCATCGGAAACGATGCCCTTGCCCACCCTTGAGGTGGGCTTTTTTGGTATAATGGAAAAAGAACCTGTACGCACAGTTCGGCACTTTTAGCTAAGGCTAGTTTTCTACTACTCATCGTTAGTTTTTTAGAAATACAGTCAGTATTCCTTCAAAAAACGGTCCTAATTATCAAAAAATTATCGCTTACCTAAATGTACCTTACTTGTGAGTCCAGATTATAAAGAACAGTTCATAGACGCCAGAATTGTGTGAGGAAACCATGAAGTTATATTATTCAGACATCAGCAATGATATTACCAAGAAGTTGACTGCTTTAGCACTGGAAGAGTCCCAGCGGGTTCAACGGGTATTTTACATTGCGCCCAACTCCTTGTCCTTTGAAAAGGAAAAAAAGGTCCTATCCTACCTGCCGAGAAAGGCTAGTTTATCAATCCTGGTGACCCGCTTTGCGCAAATGGCCCGTTATTTTATCTACCATGAAGAGAACAGCAAAAAAGCGTTGGATGATTTGGGCTTGTCCATGATAGTCTATCGAGTATTAGCACAGTTTGAAGATGGTGATTTGCAGGTCTATGGCCGCTTGAAGAAGGACCCGGCATTTATTGAGCAGGTGGTCAATCTTTACAAGGAATTGCAAACCTCCAACATGCCCATTTCTGCCTTGGAAAATCTGGAGACTTCTGCCAAGCAGGCAGATATTATCAAGATTTTGTCAGCCTTGCAGGACGTTCTCATGGACGAGGATTATGAAAATGAGACCAAGTTGGCGCAATTCAGACGGAAAGTAGAGTCAGGTCAATTGGATGACCAGCTCAGCCAGGTGGTCCTGATTGTGGACGGTTTTACGCGTTTTTCAGCTGAAGAGGAAGCCCTAATTGCCAGCCTTCATGGGCGTGTAGCGGAAATACACATTGCCAGCTATGCCAGCAAAAAAGCCTACCAGGCAACTCATCTTGAGGGGAATGTTTTTCAAGCCAGTGTTGAATTTCTCCGTCACTTGGCTTTTAGCTACCAGACCAAGCCCATTTTCATGGACGGAGTTGATCAAGGCAAGTTGACAAGGAATGATGGCGATGTTACGAGGCCATCCCTTGCAAAACTATCCAAAAATATTGAAAGCCAGTTTGATTATTCCAAACCTGCCTATGAGCTGACTGAAGAGGATTTGTCAGCCATTGAAATCTGGGAGGCTACCAATCAAAAGGAGGAGGTTGAAGCGGTTGCTCGTTCCATTCGTAAAAGATTGTTTGAGGGGACTCGCTATAAGGATATCCTAGTCCTGCTAGGTGATGTGGATAGCTACCAACTTCAGATTGGCAAGATTTTTGATAAATATGAAATCCCCCACTATTTTGGCAGGGCTGAGGAAATGAGCCACCATCCGCTGGTGCATTTTGTGGAGTCCCTGGAGCGTCTAAAACGCTATAATTTTCGGGCGGAGGACCTGATTAACTTGCTGAAATCTGGTCTCTATGGCCAGTTGGAGCAGGGGCAACTGGACCGCTTCCACGCTTATATTACCTTTGTGGATCTCAAGGGCCAGGCTAAGTTTTCTCGTGATTTTACGGTCAATAGCAGAGCGAATTATGATTTGGAGGTTTTGAACCAGCTACGAGAGAGCATTATGGCACCTCTGACACAGTTTTTCAAGGCTCGTCCGCAGTCAGGCCAATCCCTTCTAGAAAAATTCATGGAGTTTGCCCGTCGCATCAACTTGGCTGAAAATATGGCTGCCTTGTCAGAGGGACTGAACCAGCTGCAAATTGAAAAAGAGGAAGAGGTTTGGAAGGCTTTCTGCCATATTCTGGAAGTTTTTCAACACTTGTTTGCCAAGGAAACCCTGTCGGTCGAGGATTTCCTTTCCCTACTCAAGGCGGGTATGCAATCTAGTCATTACCGGACCGTCCCAGCAACGGTGGATGTAGTGTCTGTCAAGTCCTATGATTTGATTGAACCGCATACGGCCAAGTATGTCTATGCCCTGGGGTTGAGCCAGTCGAATTTCCCAAAAGTTGCCAAGAATACAGGTATTTTGACCGACGAGGAGAAGGCCAGGATGAATGAACGTTCGGACTCCCTAGCCCAGTTCCACATTCCTAGTCGGGAAAATGGCAAGAAAAACCATGCAACCTTTATGTCCTTGCTGCATTCGGCGACTGAGCATCTGGTCTTATCAGCTCCGCAATTGTACAATGAAGGTCAGGAATTAGTCTCTCCTTATCTGAAGCTATTGACGGACTTGGGTGTGAAATCCATTGAAAAAGGTCGGAGGAAGACCCTGCTGCCAACGGATGTCGGGCATTTTAATGGTCTCCTGTCCCAAGTTATCCAGCTCAATCCTGAGGAATTGGCTACAGAAGAGGATACTGATATCAAGAACTTTTGGTCGGCGGCTGTCCGTTATCTTGATAAGAAGTTAAGGCAAAAGGGCGTTACCATTCCGACAATTTCCAGCCAATTGCTCAGTCAGAAGCTGGCCAAGAAAACTCTGGCGACCCTCTATCCAGTTGACCAGCCTTTGAGGTTGTCGGTGTCTAGCTTGACGGACTTCTACAAGAATGAATACCTCTTTTTCATTAAGCATGTCTTGCGTTTGCAGGAGCAGGATTCTATTCGACCGGATGCTCGTAGCCATGGGAATTTCCTCCATCGGATTTTTGAGCGCGTGACCATGGACCACAGCAGTGCCTTCTTCGATGAAAAGTTGGAGCAGGCCATTGCAGCAACCCGTCAGGAAAAGGATTTCCAGGCCCTATACGGTGAGAATGCCGATAGTCGTTATTCGGAGCAAATTTTGTTGGACGTAGCGCGTGCAAGTTCCCTCGTTTTACGAGGCGATAATCCTGTGCAAGTCTTGGCCAATGAAGCAGTGTTTGGTCAGAACGAGCAAGCCCATTTAGAACTAGAAGGTGGTCGTAAGCTACAAATTATCGGTAAGATTGACCGCCTGGATCAGCTGCTATCAGACCAGGCTTTGGGTGTGGTTGACTACAAGTCCAGTGCCAATAGCTTTAAGATTGACAGATTTTACAATGGCCTTAGTCCCCAGCTCATTACCTATCTGTCGGCCGTTAGTCAGATGAAGGATGCTGGGCAGACAGATAAGGTATTTGGGGCCATGTATCTGCATTTGCTGGATCCCATTGTCAAATTGGCCGATACTAAGGGGCAGAACCAGGTACTTGCTGAAGCATACAAATCCTTGGTTTATAAGGGCTTGTTTATCGAAGAGGAGAGCAATCGTCTCAACCAGCTCTATCATAAGACCAAGGCCAGTCTGTATAGTCGCAAGGAATTAGGGCTTCTAATGGCCCATAATGAGAAATTGTACCGCCAGGCAGCCAGCCGCATTTTAGAGGGGGAATTTGCCATCAATCCCTATACAGAAGATGGACGTTCCGTTGCAGGTGACCAGCTCAAGGCCATTACCGGATTTGAAGCAGACCGGCATCTGAGCCAGGCTCGTGTCTTGGTCAAGGGTGGTAGGCGAGAAGACTGGTTAGAGCGAATGAAAGGAGGGAGCCAATTGTGAGCTTTCAAGCATTTTTAACCGAAGAAGAAATCAAAGAGATTCAGGCCCAGGAATTGGCTTCCGAAAAAGACCAGAAGCGAACTCCAGAGCAGATTGAGGCCATTTACAGCCATGGGCAGAATATTTTGGTGTCTGCATCAGCGGGCTCAGGAAAAACCTTTGTCATGGTCGAGCGGATTTTGGACAAGCTCAAACGGGGTGTCCATATCGACCAGCTCTTTATCTCCACCTTCACGGTCAAGGCGGCCGGTGAATTGAAGGAGCGGATTGAGAAAAGGCTCAACACGGAAATCAAAGAGACGGTGGATGAGGACATCCGCAGGCATTTGACGGCTCAATTGGCTGAATTGGGCAATGCGGATATCGGAACCATGGACTCTTTTACCCAGAAATTGGTCACGACCTATGGCTATGAGCTGGGCGTGACGCCCAATTTTCGTATCATGACAGATAAGAATGAGCAGGATTTGCTGAAAAATGAAGTGTTCGGTGATCTCTTTGCAGATTATCTGTCTGGAAAAGATGGCAAGTCGTTTGAGCAATTGGTTCGGAATTTCTCCGGCAACCGCAAGGATAATAAGAATTTTCGGGAATTGGTCTACCAGATCTATGACTTTAGCCAAGCAACTAGCGCACCAGACAAGTGGCTGCGACAAAATTTGCTCAAGGGCTATCAAGTTTATAAGGACTGGGAGAGCCTGCCTAGCTCTAGCCTAACAGGTTTGCTAGCAGCCATGTTTCAGGCCGCTGATGACTTGCAGGACTTGACTGATTTGCCGGATTACAAGCAAAAAACAGCCAAGGGAGAGGATACGGCGGCCTACAAGAAGCACCAATTGATTTTCCAAAGTCTGCGCGAATGGGCCCAGGAATTTGATAGGCATATGGAAGCGGGCCGCCTGCCGGAATTGACTGGCAAATTAGTGGACATCCTCCCTTCGTCCAGCGATGTCACAGTGGCTGGGGTCAAGTACCCTGTCTTTAAGCAGCTCAAATCCCACTTGCAGAATCTCCAGTTTTTAGAGACCATTTTTGCCTACCAGCCCCAGGTCTTGCCACTTATGAGGATTTTGCAGGAATTTGTTTGCGATTTCTCTTATCAATATTTGCAGGCCAAGATGCAGGAAAATGCTTTTGAGTTTTCTGATATCAGCCATTTAGCCATCGGTATTTTAGAAAGCAATACGCAGATTCGCCAGCATTTCCAAGAAAAGTACCATGAGGTCATGGTGGACGAGTATCAGGATAACAACCACACCCAGGAGCGGATGCTGGACCTCTTGTCAAATGGACACAATCGCTTTATGGTGGGAGATATCAAACAGTCCATCTACCGTTTCCGTCAGGCGGATCCTCAGATTTTCCAAGATAAGTTCGAGCTCTACCAGGCCAATCCAGAGGCTGGCAAACTGATCCTGCTCAAGGAAAATTTCCGTAGCCGGGTAGAGGTCATCGATGCGACCAATGCTATTTTCACGCGTCTCATGGACAAGGAAGTGGGGCAAATCAAGTATGATGAGACCCATAGCCTGGTTGCTGGTAGTGAGGAGCAAGGGAAACAAGAACTCATCCTGCCCAATAATGAGATGGAGTATTTGATTTACAATACGGATATATCTGACGAGGAGCAGGAGGAGCAATCCTTAACAGCTGGCGAGGTGGAGCTGGTGGCCAAGGAAATCATTCGCCTGCATAAGCAGGAAGGAGTAGCTTTTTCAAAGATTACGCTACTGGTGCCAAGTCGGACCCGCAACGATGCTATCTTGACCAGTTTTGAAAAGCATGGTATCCCCTTGGTAGCGGATGGTGGTATGGCTTCCTATCTCAAGTCGCTGGAGGTCATGGTCATGCTGGACACCCTGCGGACCATTAACCAGCCACTCAATGATTATGCCCTGGTAGCCCTGCTCAAATCCCCTATGTTCGCTTTTGATGAGGACCAGTTGGCTCGTCTGGCTCTCCAGTCAGAGACTGGATTTTTCTACGACAAGATTCAGCTGGCTCTATCGGGCCAATCGGAGAATGCAGACTTGATTGAGCAGGATTTACTGGAAAAAGTTCAGAAGTTTGATGTCGTCTTGTCAGACTGGAGAAAATTTGCCAAGCTTCATTCCATTCACGACCTGATTTGGAAGATTTTCAATGACCGCTTTTACTATGATTATGTGGGTGCTCTGCCCAATGGTCAGAAGCGGCAGGCCAATCTTTATGCCCTGGGCTTGCGGGCCAATCAGTTTGAAAAGACAGGATTTAAGGGCTTGTCACGCTTCATCAGCATGATTGATAAGGTTCTAGCCAGCGACAATGACCTGGCCGAGGTAGAAGTGGCTGTTCCCAAGGATGCTGTCCAGCTCATGACGGTCCATAAGTCCAAGGGCTTGGAGTTTCAGTATGTCTTTCTCATGAATATGGACAAGAAGTTCAATGCCATGGAAAGTCGGGCGCCTTATATTCTCAGTCGGGAAAATGGCCTGGGCATCCAGTTTATCGCAGATATGAAAGACCAGTTTGATACGCCGCTCCCGCATGTGCGCGTGCAAATGGACACCCTTCCCTATCAGATAAATGGCCAGGAGCTGAAAATTGCCAACCTATCGGAGCAAATGCGCTTGCTCTATGTGGCTATGACCCGTGCGGAGAAAAAGCTCTATCTAGTGGGCAAGGGCAGTCAGGAAAAATTAGCTACTCGCTACGATGGCAAGCGTCAAGATGGCGTTCTTGCAAGGGCCAGCAGAGAGAGCATGACCTCTTTCCAAGACTGGGTGCTAGCCATTGAGGCGGCCTTTCCAGACCAAGACCTGCATTTCAAGAAGCGATTTATCCAAGACACTGATTTGGAATTTACTGATGAGGATAAGTTGGAAATGCCTGACAAGCAGACCAATCCTGGGGGCAAAGACCAGCGACAGTCTAAAGCTATTTCAGATACTATCAAGCAACTAAAAGGTGTCGAAGAACTCAATCAGCGCTACAAGCCAGCTATTGATTTGCCGACCTTGCGGACGCCAAGTCAGATTAAAAAACTCTATGAGCCGGTCTTATCTGATGAGGCCCTGGATGTGATTGAACCGAGACAGACAGAGCATTCCTTTAGCTTACCGAATTTCACTAAACACAAGCAGGTGACAGGTGCTGATATTGGGTCTGCCATCCATGAGCTCATGCAGGCTATTGATTTGTCATGGCTGGTGACAGAGGATACGGTTAAAGAAGCTCTTGCCCGTGTGCAGGCTGATCAGGCTGTCAAGGACAGGATTGATACTCAGAAGATTTTGGACTTTTTTGATACAGATTTGGGACGGGAAATCTTGTCCAATACTGACAAGCTACACCGAGAGGCACCTTTTGCCAGTATCCAAAAAGATGCAACTTCTAAAGAGGAATTTGTCCTGCGTGGAATTATAGACGGCTACATCCTTTATGAGGACCATATCGTTCTGTTTGATTACAAGACCGATAAATACAAGCATCCGGAACAATTACGAGAACGTTACCAGCAACAAATGGCCCTCTACGCTGCCAGCTTGAGACAGGCCTATGCGATTGACCGAGTGGATTCATACTTAATTCTTTTGGGCGGAAATCAGATAGAGGTTTTGTCCCTCTGAAACCTGTAAAATGGAGGTGATTTATGGAACGTATATTTTTCATTATTAAACCAGATGCTGTCCAGCATGGGCTGGTGGGGCAGATGATTTCCCGCATCGAGCACCGTGGCTTTACCATTTCTGATTTGAAAATGATGACGGCGACGGAAGACTTGATTGCCGCCCACTATGACCATTTGACGGACAAGCCATTTTTCCCGCAATTGGTGGACTATATGACCAGTGGAACGCTGAATGCTGGTATCAGGTTATTTGTGATATTATTGATGATGAATTGGTTGTACTTGTGGTGACTGTTGGCTATCGTCGTGATGTTTATTAAGTTTGACAGAAGCAAAAACTCTTCTGGGGTTTTTGCTTTTTTTATTCCACATTTTTCGGTAAAATAAGGAAAAGTAAAAAAGGAGTAAACACATGGGTTTGTTTTCAGGTTTGATGGGCAATGCCTCACAGATGAATAATGATAAGGTAGAGCAAGAGTTGGCAGATATCCTTTTGGATGCGGAACAGGTAGAAATGGCCTTTAGTTTGGTTCGCGACCTAATTGTCTTTACCGAGTATCGCTTGATTCTGGTGGACAAACAAGGAATGTCAGGTAAGAAGGTTTCCTACAAGTCTATTCCCTATCGTTCGATTTCACGATTTACGGTTGAAACCTCCGGTCATTTTGACCTGGATGCGGAGTTGAAAATATGGATTTCTTCAGCAGCAGAGCCAGCAGAGACTCTGCAATTTAAGAGCGACAAGTCCGTCATTGCTATTCAAAAGGCCTTGGCGACTGCTGTTTTAGGTAAATAGATAAATGTAGAAAGTGATTTTTGGTTCACTTTCTATTTTTTTATAAAAAATTTAACATTTTCCAGATTTTTTGAGAAATTTTGCGAATTGATAGGTGAAGGGATATTTGGTAATGGTCTGATTATGACAAATGTTACAGAAATATTTCAAAATATTACGTTTTTGTTTTTATTTTTACAAAACCTATGTTATAATAAGAATATAAGTAAGTAAAAATAATTACAAAGGAGGATTAGAAAAATGAATAAACGTTGGTACACTAAGCAAGAGAATCGTTTCTCCATTCGCAAATATTCTGTTGGTGCAGCTTCTGTCTTGCTTGCAACCCTTTCTTTTATGTCTAGCCAAATTGCAGCTGCTGATGAGATTCAGTCAACGCCGCCTAGTGAAGAAAATCCAGTTCTTGTTAGTCCTCCGATTGTGACTAGAGAGGTAGTTGAAACTATTTCGGAGACTACAAGTGCCAGCGTGGCTACAAGCAGCGTAGGGACACAGACGGAGGCTGCTGTGACTGAAGTTCCGACTGTTCAAGTACCAGTGCTTCCTAAGCAAGGGACTTATACATTTACTGAAAAGACTGGAATCAAAAATGAACCTGCCATCGCTAGCCAGGATCAATTTTATTACGATAAGGGGCAAAAAGTCATCTATGATAAGGTTATGACAGCGGATGACTATAAGTGGATTTCCTATGTTTCCTTCAGTGGTACTCGTCGCTACGCCCCTATCAATAAGCTAACAAAAACAGAACCAACGACTACATTAGTTACTGATAAGCCTGTGGAAACTCCGGCAACCAACCAAACTCAAACCGCAGAGACTTCCCTCAAATTAGCTCCTCAAGGTAGCTACACCTTTACCGAGCGTGTAGGTGTCAAACGCGAAGCCAAAATGACCAGTCCAGATGTTGCTTTTTATGATAAGGGCATGAAGGTCAATTATGACAAGATTATCACCGCCGACAATCATCAGTGGTTGAGCTACATTTCCTTCGGTGGCGGCCGTTCTTATATTCCAGTGGCTAAGGTTGCACCTGTAACCACTCCAACCGTTCACAAACCTGCTGAAACTGCCACACCTGTATCAGAACTCCCTAAAGCTGGTACTTATCGTTTTACTCAAGATATGCCTATCCGCAATCAGCCTAAAATGAGTAGCCCAGCGGAATATTTTTATCAAAAAGGTGAGAAAGTCAATTACGATTCAACACTGGTAGCGGATGACCATAATTGGATTTCTTATGTTTCTTACAATGGAACTCGTCGTTACATTGCCATTTCAAAAGTCGCTACACCAGTCACTCCGGTGGTTCAAACTCCACCAACAACCCAAACTGAAACCGCAGAAGCGTTTCTCAAACTGGCTCCACAAGGTAGTTACACCTTTACCGAGCGTGCGGGTGTTAAACGTGAAGCCAAATTGTCTAGCCCAGATGTAGCTTTTTATGATAAGGGTATGAAGGTCAATTATGACAAGATTATCACCGCCGATAATCATCAGTGGTTGAGCTACATTTCCTTCAGCGGCGGTCGTTATTATATTCCAGTGGCTAAGGTTGCACCTGTAACCACTCCAACCGTTCACAAACCTGTTGAAAGTCCAAAACCAGACAAACCAACTGTCACTCCAGGAACATCCCAAACTAAAACCGCAGAAGCGTCTCTCAAGCTAGATCCGCAAGGGACCTACACCTTTACCGAGCGTGCGGGTGTTAAACGAGAAGCCAAATTGTCTAGCCCAGATGTAGCCTTCTATAATAAGGGTATGAAAGTTAACTACGATAAAGTTATCACAGCCGATAATCATCAGTGGTTGAGCTACATTTCCTTCAGCGGCGGTCGTTCTTATATTCCAGTGGCTAAAATAGCGTCTGTAATCCCTCCAACCGTTCACCAACCTGTTGAAAGTCCAAAACCAGACAAACCAACTGTCACCCCAGCAACAACCCAAACTGAAACCGCAGAAGCGTCTCTCAAATTAGCTCCTCAAGGTAGCTACACCTTTACCGAGCGTGTAGGTATCAAACGTGAAGCCAAAATGACCAGTCCAGATGTTGCCTTTTACGACAAGGGCATGAAGGTTAACTATGACAAGGTTATCACCGCTGACAATCATCAGTGGTTGAGCTACATTTCCTTCAGCGGCGGCCGTTCTTATATTCCAGTGGCTAAAATAGCGTCTGTAACCACTCCAACCGTTCACAAACCTGTTGAAAGTCCAAAACCAGACAAACCGGCTGTCACCCCAGCAACAACCCAAACTGAAACCGCAGAAGCGTCTCTCAAGCTAGCTCCGCAAGGCACCTACACCTTTACTGAGCGTGTTGGAGTAAAACGCGAAGCCAAAATGACCAGTCCAGATGTTGCCTTTTACGACAAGGGCATGAAGGTCAACTATGACAAGGTTATCACAGCCGATAATCATCAGTGGTTGAGCTACATTTCCTTCAGCGGCGGTCGTTCTTATATCCCAGTGGCTAAGCTGACTGATAAGGCTGACAAACCAGCAGTTTCAAATCTTTCGACTGAGACACAGGCAAATCAAGCCAAGCTTACCTTCAACGGTCAATACTACAGCGTTGATGGCAAGTACGGTCCAGTTATCATTGTCAATAAACAGCATGGGCTGGCTTCCACCTATAACCCAGGTGAGAATCCGACTGCTCGTAACGCTTATCAGAACTTACGCAATGACATGATTCGCCAAGGATTCAACGTTGGCAAGGCCTACAGTGGCTTCCGTAGCTATGAGACCCAGCAGTCTCTCTATCTGAACTATGTTCAACGTGATGGGCAGGCTGCGGCAGATCGTTACTCAGCTCGCCCAGGTCACAGTGAGCACCAGACTGGCTTAGCCTTTGACCTGACTGATGCTTCAGGCGCTTTATTGACAAATAGCAGAGCAGAGCAGTGGCTCAAGGACAATGCCCACAAGTATGGCTTCGTTGTTCGCTACCTACCAGGAAAAGAAGCAGTGACAGGCTACATGTCTGAGCCATGGCATCTCCGTTACGTTGGTAAGGAAGCCAAGGATATTTACCAATCTGGTCTGACTCTTGAGGAATATTACGGTATTCCAGGGGGAGATTATCAGAAGAAACAAACTGTCCAAGCTAATCAAGCTAACAGTGGTACTACAAATGTCGCTGCTCAGCCATTGCCAGCAAAAGGAACCTACCGTTTTACCAAGGGAGCAGTTGTCCGAAACGCAGCAAAATCTACGAGCCCAGCTCTTTACACCTTCGCAGCCGGTGAAAGCATCAATTACGACCGTGTGGTGAAAGAAGACGGTAAAACCTGGTTATCCTATATTGCCTATAGTGGAAATCGTCGCTATGTTCAAATTGCTTAAATGAGCTAGAACCTTTTCCAAAACTCACTTGTTCAGCATAATTCAAGTGAGTTTTTTCATCTCTTTTTACAAATGAGGCTTTTCTATGCTATACTAGTAAGGGTAAATTCGAGACGGAGGAATCATGAAAGAGGTTATTAGTTTAGTATTGTTGGTTTGTTGGTGCTTCACCCCCCTACAGTCTGTTTTGGCTGCAGAGTCAATTGTAGACATTGCCAAGGCGGCAGGTTATCCAGCTAGTGAAGAGACTGCGCCAAAGAGCTCTATTGTTATCAATGCAGACAATGGTCAGATTTTATGGGACGACAATGGAGATTTAGTGCGCGATCCAGCAAGCACGAGCAAGGTAATGGTGGTGTATTTGACTCTAGAAGCCATTAGTCAGGGAAAAATTACCCTAGACACAGAAGTGGTTGCGACAGAGCAAGACCAGGCTATTGCCCAAATCTATGCCTTGAGTAATAATAATATCCTTGCAGGTGTTAGTTACAAAGTCAGAGAGTTGCTGACTATGACCCTGGTTCCCTCGTCCAATGTGGCGACACTGATGTTGGCACATTTGATTTTTGAAGGGGATGACGCTGGATTCCTTACATTGATGAATGATACGGCCCAGGCTCTGGGAATGAAGAATACGGTATTTTACAACGCGACGGGGGCTATTACAGAGGCCTATGAAGGTTTATATGCTCCGGAGGGAGTTGATCAAAGCCTGGCCAATGAATCAACCGCTAAGGATTTGGCTATTCTTGGCTATCATATGATTAAACGCCACCCAGAGGTTCTGGAATTCACAAATGCGACCAAGGTGACAGTCAAAGAAGGTACTCCGAATGAGGAATCGTTTGAGGCCTATAACCACTCTCTGCCTGGTGATCCTATGGGAATTGAAGGGGTAGACGGTCTGAAAACGGGCTCTAGCCCAAGTGCTGGTTACAATTCGATTGTCACTGCTAAACGGGGTGATACCCGCCTGATTACGGTAGTTCTAGGAGCGAGCGAGTGGGGCGATCCAGAGGGTGAATTTGTTCGACATTATTATGTCAATGGCCTCTTGGAAAAAAGCTTTGCAGACTACAAACAAGCAACGGTTCTTGAACCTGGGAAACACACTGTAAATGGTGAGGAAATCCGTATTGAACAGCCCTTGACCGGTTTGGTTAAGGAGGGGGAAGAGCCAAGTCTGACTATTGAAAACAATAAGGTCTTGCTTGCAAATTCTATTGATTCAAGTAAGGGAGTAGACATTGTCGAAGAAAAACCTGTGGTAGATACGGTTCTTGAAACGACTAATTCCCTCATTTCCTCTCCGCTAATGCCTTATATCCTCTTGGGACTGGGAATTTTCTTTGGTCTGTTGGTGCTCCTTTTTATCATTTCACGCATCAAGAAAAAACGCCGGAGGGTGCGTGCTGGTGGCCGACGAGGGTCTAGATAGTAAATATGATATCGAGGGGGCTAAGTAAGCCTCCTTTTTCATCTACATGGTATAATATTCCTATGACAGTTATTGAACAGATTGAAACAGTAAAAAAAGATAAATTGGGCTTACTGACGGTGCTCTGCGGTGAGGACGTGGGTCAATACCAGATAGCCAAGGACCGCCTGCTGCAACAGTTGGAGTTTGACCCGGCGGACTTGACCTATGCTTATTTTGATATGTCTGAGGCGGATTACAGCCAGGTGGATTTAGATTTGGTGTCCCTACCCTTTTTCTCGGATGAGAAAGTGGTCATTTTGGATTATTTTGCGGATATTACGTCTGATAAAAAGCGCTATTTGACGGATGATGAGCTCAAGCTTTTTGAGGGGTATTTGGAAAATCCGGTTGAGACGACGCGTTTGGTCATCCTAGCCCCTGGTAAGCTAGATAGCAAGCGCCGTTTGGTGAAAATTCTCAAACGAGATGGACTGATTCTGGAGGCCAATCCTCTCAAGGAAAATGATTTGAAGGCTCATTTTCAGAAAGAAATTGGTCGCCTGGGGCTCAATCTAGATGCCCAGACCTATCACTATCTCTTGGTCAAATCCAATTTTGAATTTGCTGAAGTCAGTAAAAATCTAGTCTTTCTCCAATCCTATAAGGGGCAGGAGCAGATTTCACAGGAGGACATTGATGCGGCTATTCCTAAGACCCTGCAGGATAATATTTTCGACCTGACCCAGCTGGTCCTCCAGTCTAAGATGGATGAGGCAAGGAGCCTGGTGCGGGACTTACGCCTGCAAGGGGAGGATGAGATTAAACTGATTGCGATTATGCTGACCCAGTTTCGAACCTATCTGCAGGTGCAAATCATGCAGGAGCAGGGGCGGAGTGAGCAGCAGATGGTGGCGGAATTGTCTGAGATTTCGGGGCGCAAGGTCAATCCTTATCAGATTAAGTTTGCCCTGCGTGACTCAAGGCATCTGTCGGTAGGCTTTCTCAAGAAGGTGGTGCGCTTGCTGATTGAGACGGATTACCAAATAAAGACTGGAGTCATGGACAAGGATTACCTGTTTGACTTGGCCCTGCTTAAAATCGCTACGAGTTGATTTGAGGCAATGGAGATGATAAAACTTGAAAAAAAGAAGTCATAAGTTATAATAAAAATATAAAAGGAGTTAGCTCCAACTAACTCCTGCGAAAATCCGTTTAAGACGGTTATTTCTTTTTATCTGTAAGCAGGTTTAGCGCTATGACAAGTGTTAATAGGTTGATGGTAAAACCGCCAAACTCTAGCATCACTTGCAAAGCCTCTGCTGTGGACAAAAGTTGTTACTCATTTCTAATAGGATTTTATTGGCTATGTGCATAGGCATCACCGTACTTTCAAAAATAATTAAAGGGGATTGTAGAAGCAGTCCCTATCTCCCGCCATCACAATTGTAATAACGGGTAGAAAATAGTTATTGATGTTTTACTATCTAATATACTGTCTCATTCTGCTCAAAATCGCTACGTCGTGATTTTCAGACAAATAAATTGAAAAGGCTGCCAGAAAGCGGTAAAATAAAACTATCAAATTGATAGGAGAATTCGATTATGGCAATTATTTTACCAGACCTACCTTACGCTTACGACGCTTTGGAGCCACACATTGATGCAGAGACAATGACGCTTCACCATGACAAGCACCATGCGACTTATGTGGCAAATGCCAATGCAGCGCTTGAGAAGCATCCTGAAATCGGTGAAGACTTGGAAGCTCTTCTTTCAGATGTTGAGTCTATTCCAGCGGACATCCGTCAAGCCTTGATCAACAATGGTGGTGGTCACCTCAACCACACGCTTTTCTGGGAATTGCTTTCGCCAGAAAAAACAGAAATTTCAGCAGAATTGGCAGCGGATATCGATGCAACATTTGGTTCATTTGATGCCTTCAAAGAAGCTTTCACAACTGCAGCAACAACTCGTTTTGGTTCAGGTTGGGCTTTCTTGGTTGTTAACAAAGAAGGCAAGTTGGAAGTTATTTCAACAGCCAACCAAGATACACCGATCATGCAAGGTTTGAAACCAATCTTGGCCTTAGATGTTTGGGAACATGCCTACTACCTCAACTACCGCAACGTTCGTCCAAACTACATTAAAGCATTCTTTGAAGTCATTAACTGGGACAAAGTAAACGAGCTTTATAAAGCGGCTAAATAACAGACAGAACAAGTGGGGAAACCTGCTTGTTTTTTGTTGTATGATAGTTCATGCTCCTAGAAACAAAATCTCGAATGAAATAAGAAATTCACCTCAGTTTTCAAATTATTTCTGATTTTTTTCACCACAATTTCACATAAAGCGAACATTTATCGTTATTTTTATAAAAAACGTTGTTTTATCTTGCCTTTTGCTTAGAATAGGATTATGATAATTATATAAAAATAATATAAGAACAAGGAGTCATTCTGATGAAGAATATTCGTTTGAAGTCTAGTATCTTGGCCTTGGTAGCTGGTTTTAGTGTGGCAGCTACGCAAACCACCCTGGCAGATGAGTTGGCTGTGCAAATCATGGGTGTCAACGATTTCCACGGTGCATTGGATACAACTGGTACAGCTCGTTTGGAGGGGGAAACTGTCCGTAACGCTGGTACAGCGGCCTTGCTAGATACCTACATGGATGATGCTCAAGTAGAATTTGAAGCAGAAGCAGCAGCTAAAGAAATTCCAGCGGAATCTATCCGTGTTCAGGCTGGTGATATGGTTGGTGCCAGTCCAGCCAACTCAGGCCTCTTGCAGGATGAGCCAACTGTCAAAGTCTTCAATGAAATTGGCGTTGAATACGGAACTTTGGGTAACCACGAGTTTGACGAAGGTTTGGCAGAATTCGACCGTATCGTGACTGGTCAGGCCCCAGAAGCTGGAAAATTCAACCCAATCGTGGATAGTTATGACCGCCAGGCTTCTACGCAGGAAATTGTCATCGCAAACGTGGTAGATAAGGCAACAGGCGAAATTCCATTTGGCTGGAAACCATATGCTATCAAGACCATTCCTGTTAATGACAAAGTTGCCAATATCGGCTTTATCGGTGTGGTAACAACAGAAATTCCAAACCTTGTCTTGAAGGCAAACTACGAACAATATGACTTCCTTGACGAGGCAGAAACCATTGCCAAATATTCTAAGGAATTGAACGACCAAGGTGTCAAGGCGATTGTTGTTCTTGCCCACGTTCCCGCTACAAGTAAGGAAGGTGTGGCAGCTGGTGCAGCAGCGGATATGCTGGAAAAACTCAATAGCCTCTACCCAGAAAACTCAGTGGACCTTGTCTTTGCGGGTCATAACCATGTCGCAGTAAATGGCACAGCGGGCAATACCTTGATTGTCCAAGCAACTTCACAAGGTAAGGCCTTTGCGGATGTTCGTGCTATCTATGAGACAGACATCGCAGACTTTGTGGCTATTCCAACGGCGACTATCAAGGCAGTAGCACCTGATCAAAAAACACCGTCCGCAACCATCCAGGCCATTGTCGATGAGGCAAATACCATCGTCAAACAAGTGACAGACAAGAAAATTGCGACTGCGGCGTCTACAACAGCCATTTCTCGTGAAGTTAATGAATTCAATGAAAGTGCAGTCGGAAATCTGGTGACAACTGCCCAGCTGGAAATCGCTAGAAAATCTGGCTACAATGTTGATTTCGCCTTTACAAATAACGGTGGTATCCGTGCAGACTTGGCTGTTCAAGAAGATGGTACAGTGACGTGGGGTGCTGCACAGGCTGTTCAGCCATTTGGAAATATCCTTCAAGTTGTGGAAATGACAGGTGAGCAAATTATCACTGCCCTTAACCAGCAGTACGATGAAGGTGAAAAATACTTTCTTCAAGTGTCAGGTCTTAACTACATTTACACAGTAGCGGACAATCCAACGGAAGAAAATCCATATAAGGTAGCCAAAGTCTTCAAGGCAGATGGTAGTGAATTAGTGCCAACTGAGACCTATCAATTGGTTATCAATGACTTCCTCTATGGCGGTGGCGATGGTTTCTCTATCTTCAAGGAAGCAAAATTGATTGGGGCCATCAATCCCGATACTGAAGTCTTTGTTGAATACCTGTCAGACTTGGAAAAAGCTGGTCAGAAAATCACTGCTCAAATCTATGGTCGTAAGAAATTTATCGAGAAAGAAGAGCCAGCTCCAATTGAGGAAGAAACTCCACCGTCAGACCCAACTCCTCAGGAGGAAACAGAGAAGCCAACCCCAGAAGACCCAACTAATCCAAAACCAGAACAAAAACCAACTCGACCAACCGACCCAATCATAGACCCAACCCCAGAAGACCCAACTGATCCAAAACCAGAACAAAAACCAACTCGACCAACCGACCCAATCATAGACCCAACCACAGAACCAAAGCCAACTCTAGCTAGCAAGGAAGAGAAAACATTGCCAAACACTGGTCAATCTGACTTGACAGCTCTCCTTATCAGCTTGGGTGGATTGGTATCACTGGGTACAGCTGTTTCAATTAAGCGTAAAGAAGTTCAATAAGCTCCTTACACTTGATAGCAAGCGGGATTCAATCCTGCTTGCTTTTTGTGTATTCCTTTTCAAAATTAAGGATATTTTGATATAATGAATAGAGGGATTGCTAAAAATTAAGCTAAATGATACCGGTGTCACCACGTGGATGTTCAATAGCCGTAGAGAAATAGGATGAGGAGTGCCATGATTACAACTGACCAGTATATGTACCTGAAAAATCATCCAAGCTTTAATCAGCTGTCCGTGGAGCATTTTGATCAGCTGGCCAAGGAAATCCGGTTTCGGAAGATTCCCAAGGGTCAGGTCATTTTCTATGCGGAAGACAAGCGTGACTATCTCTTTGTCATCGGCAAGGGTTATGCTCGGATTGAGCAGTATGATGAGACGGACACTTACAGCTACCTAGATTACATTCGGCAGGGCGGTTCATTTCCTTTTGGAGATATGTTTCAGGACAAGACCTACCATTATACGGCCATTGCCATCACGGACTTGGAGTACTTTATTATTCCTATGGCTCTTTATGAAAAGTATTCCATGCGCAATCCGAGGCAATTGGTCTATATCAACAGAAAATTGTCCAATATCCTGCGTTTTCAGGAGCTGCGTTTGCGCAATGCCATGGTGTCAAAGGCCAGTAGTCGAGTGGTTCAGGTCCTAGCCTTACTTTACTGGGATATGTGCCGGCGAGAGTCCTTGGAGGATTTACAGTTTGACATTAGTATCCAAGAGATTGCCCGCCTGGCGGCTACGACTAGGGAAACTGCTAGCCATGTCTGCAAGGAATTAAAGGAAGCTGATAAAATCGCTTACGGCCACAAGCGCCTGACCTACAAGGATGTTCCTTTCTTTCTCAAAAGTTTAAATTAGTTGATTCTCCTTCATAGACAAGTCCGTTGGGCTTGTCTTTTAGTTATTGTAAACTATTACATAAAAATCCCACGTTGTAAAATGAAGTGCAAGAAAAAAGACAAGTTCGTCTGATATACTAGAATTCCCCAACTCAGCATAGAAAGCAGATGAACATGTCCAACACTCATTCTACCAGAAAAACATCCTATTCTCATCTCTCAGCCACAGAACGTGGTGAAATTGCTGCTTATCTTAAAATGGGAAAGAAACCAATTGAAATCGCTCGACTTCTGGGTCGTCACCGGTCTACAATCTGTCGAGAAATCAAACGCGGTTCAGTAGATCAGGTACAGGATAAGAATGGGAAACGAACTTATTTCAGCACCTATTTCGCTGATAGTGGACAACGTGTCTATGAAACCAATCGCCGAAAGTGTTCTTATCTCAAGTTGAATGATTGCTCCGCGATGACTGTTCCTGCAGATTCAACATTACCAGGTGAAGGTGGCGATGTCCCAGTTATTCCACACGTTCCAGCTTATGTTTCGGTTAATCCAGGTGCGAATGAGCCGTTGAAACCAGTAAATCCAGAAGATCCATCTAAAGGCTACATTCCACCAGTTCCAGGAAAGCCAGGTGAAGATACACTTATTCCTTATGTACCAGTTAAGGATGATGGTCAACCAGGAGAGCCAGGTACTGATGATAAGCCAGGTGGACCAAATGGTGGCGATAACAACCCAGGCGGTAACAACCCAGGTTCCGACACTCCATCACAACCATTTACAGCTGGACAATTGCCAAACACTGGTGAATCTTCATCAGTAGCAGGTGTTCTCGGAGCAGCAATGCTGGTTGCATCCCTTGGCCTTGCAGGCAAACGCCGTCGTCGCGAAGACTAGGCAACAACTTCCCATCTTAGCATGGGGATCATTGAGTAGGAGCAGTCAGCCCTATCTGCTGAGGGCCCTCTCCTCTTGATTATATTAAGCTTCTTATGATGTGATTGGAAACGTCCTCCCTCTTAACCAATCGCATCTGTAGGAGATAGACTCTATTGTCAAAACTGATAGGAGAGTTTTTTTGTTACTTTTAACAAAAAAATAAATATTGATTACATTGCTAAAATGGTAGAAATATTGATTATTTGGCCGCATTTTTGCATAAAAATCTACCATGTCTCCTGAAAATGAGAAATTCCTCTCATATTGATTGCTAAAAACTTCATGATTGCATCCGCTTTCTTTGATAAAGTATAGGTGAACAGGCGAGGAAATACTTACTCAACCTTGCCACAAAGAAAAAAATATATAATAGGAGGTACTGAGATGTCTACACATCCCATTCACGTTTTTTCAGAGATTGGTAAACTGAAAAAAGTTATGTTGCACCGGCCAGGTAAGGAACTTGAAAACTTGATGCCGGACTATTTGGAGCGCTTCCTCTTCGATGATATTCCATTCTTAGAAGAAGCTCAGAAGGAGCACGATGCTTTTGCTCAAGCCCTGCGCGATGAAGGAGTAGAGGTTCTCTATCTGGAGCAATTGGCAGCGGAATCCTTGATTAGCCAAGAAGTTAAGGAACAATTCATTGATGAATACCTGAATGAAGCAAATATCCGCGGACGTGCAACCAAAAAAGCCATTCGCAAGTTGCTCTTGGCGATTGAGGACAATCGTGAGTTGATTGAAAAGACCATGGCAGGTGTGCAGAAGTGTGAATTGCCAGCGATGCCTGAGGAAGAAACTGGTTTGACAGACTTGGTAGAATCCAGCTATCCATTTGCCATTGATCCAATGCCAAACCTTTATTTCACTCGTGACCCATTTGCGACTATTGGTAACGCGGTGTCTCTTAATCACATGTATGCGGAGACTCGTAACCGTGAAACGCTTTATGGAAAATATATTTTCACCTACCATCCTGACTATGCAGGTAAGGTGCCATTGGTTTACAATCGTGATGAAACCACTCGTATCGAGGGTGGTGACGAGCTTGTCTTGTCTAAAGACTTGTTGGCGGTTGGTATTTCTCAGCGGACAGATGCGGCTTCGATTGAAAAACTGCTCATCAATATCTTTGAACGTGGCGTTGGCTTCAAGAAAGTGATTGCCTTTGAATTTGCCAATAGCCGTAAGTTCATGCACCTGGATACGGTCTTCACCATGGTGGACTATGATAAATTTACCATCCACCCTGAGATTGAAGGAACCCTGCGTGTCTTCTCTGTGACTTATGAAAATGAAACCCTGCACATCGAAGAAGAGCATGGTGATTTAGCGGAAGTATTGGCAAGCAATCTGGGTCTTGAAAAGGTTGATTTGATTCGTTGCGGTGGCGGTGACTTGGTTGCTGCTGGTCGTGAGCAATGGAATGATGGTTCCAATACCTTGACTGTGGCACCTGGTGTGGTTGTTGTTTACAAGCGTAATACCATCACCAATGCGATTTTGGAATCCAAGGGACTTCGCTTGATTAAGGTCAGCGGTAGTGAATTGGTTCGTGGTCGTGGTGGTCCACGTTGTATGTCAATGCCGTTTGAGCGGGAAGATATTTAAGATGAAGAATGAAAAACTTGTGGTCGGCTCGCAGGCCTGGGAACGGGCATGTTCCATCTATGTGCGATTCCAAGTTTTTGTCCTGGAGCGCTCGATTCATCTCGAAGATGAATTTGATAGCCATGATCAAGAAGGACGTGTCTATGCGAATCTCTTGATTGATGAAGAACCTGTCTCAACTGGTCGCTTTCTTCCAATAGGTTCAGGGAGAGCGCGGTTGACACGGATTGCTACCTTGGCCAGTCATCGGGGTAAGGGGGGCTATGCTAGAAGTATCATCATGGCCCTGGAAGACTATGCCAGAGAGGCAGGTATTCACCACTTGGATATCCATTCGGAGCTGACGGCTAAGACCTTTTATGAGTCTTTGGGATATGTGGCCAGTTCAGTGCTTTACCAGGAAGATGGGGAATGGTGCCAGACCCTGTCAAAACGATTAGACAATTATTAGAATCTATATTCACAGCTCGGCACCTGAACTAAGGCAGTTTTTATGAAATACAGTCAGTATTCCAGCAAAAAACTATCTCTTATCTACATTTACCTCACTTGTGAATACAGCTTTTTAGAAGAGGAAAGACAAATGACAAATATTTTCAAAGGAAGACATTTCCTAGCAGAAAAAGATTTTACACGCGCAGAATTGGAATGGTTGATTGATTTTGCGGCACACTTGAAGGATTTGAAACAGCGCAATATTCCGCATCGTTATTTGGAAGGGAAAAATATTGCTCTCTTGTTTGAAAAAACGTCCACTCGTACCCGTGCGGCCTTTACAGTAGCTTCCATTGACCTGGGTGCTCATCCAGAATATCTGGGTGCCAACGACATTCAATTGGGCAAGAAAGAGTCAACTGAGGACACCGCAAAAGTTTTGGGCCGGATGTTTGACGGGATTGAATTCCGTGGCTTTAGCCAAAAAATGGTCGAAGAATTGGCAGAATTCTCTGGCGTACCTGTCTGGAATGGCTTGACCGATGCTTGGCATCCAACACAGATGTTGGCCGATTATTTGACCGTCAAGGAAAACTTCGGTAAGTTGGAAGGCGTGACTTTGGTTTACTGTGGCGATGGCCGCAATAATGTTGCTAATTCTCTCTTGGTGACTGGTGCTATTCTGGGTGTTAATGTGCATATTTTCTCACCAAAAGAACTCTTCCCAGATGAAACAGTCGTGGAATTGGCGCAAGGATTTGCCAAGGAAAGTGGCGCGCGTATCCTGATTACGGATGATGCGGACGAAGCAGTTAAGGGCGCAGATGTCCTTTATACGGACGTTTGGGTGTCTATGGGTGAAGAAGCTAAGTTTGAAGAACGTGTGAAAATGCTCAAACCTTACCAAGTTAACATGGATTTGGTGAAAAAAGCTGGCAACGAAAATCTCATCTTCTTGCATTGCTTGCCTGCCTTCCACGATACCAATACCGTTTATGGCAAGGATGTTGCTGAGAAATTCGGCGTAGAAGAAATGGAAGTGACAGACGAAGTCTTTCGCAGCAAATACGCTCGTCATTTTGACCAGGCTGAAAACCGCATGCACACAATCAAAGCAGTCATGGCTGCGACCTTGGGTGATCCATTTGTGCCAAGAGTGTAATATAGAAGTATAAAATTGCTTGCTTGCCAATCTCCGAGATATTGGAGGTTGAGAAGTAGGTTGATGAAATGACAGCAGCAGTGGGTGGGCTGGCTTTTGACGAGTCAGTCCTCCCTTCAAGAGAATCGTGAAAACGGTTTCCTAAATAAAAGAGAGGAGTGATTTTGCTCTATGGCAAATCGTAAAATTGTCGTGGCTTTGGGCGGAAATGCCATTCTATCATCCGATCCATCAGCCCAAGCCCAGAAGCAGGCCTTGGTTGACACAGCCAAGCACCTGGTTAAGTTGATAAAAAATGGTGATGACTTAATCATCACACACGGAAATGGTCCGCAGGTAGGCAATCTGCTGTTGCAAAATTTGGCGGCTGATTCTGAGAAAAACCCTGCCTTTCCACTGGATAGCCTGGTGGCCATGACCGAAGGCTCTATCGGCTTTTGGTTGCAAAATGCCCTGGAAAATGAGTTGGCCAAGGAAGGCATTAAGAAGGATGTCGCTTCAGTAGTGACCCAGGTCATTGTTGACAAGGCAGACCCTGCTTTTGAGAATCTGACCAAGCCAATCGGTCCCTTCTATACAGAAGAGGAAGCCAAGGCTGAAGCGGAAAAAACAGGAGCAACCTTTAAGGAAGATGCTGGTCGTGGTTGGCGCAAGGTCGTTGCCTCACCAAAACCAATTGGTATCAAGGAAATCGGAACCATCCGTACCCTCTTGGATGCGGGGGAAGTGATTATTGCCGCAGGTGGTGGTGGTATTCCGGTCATTGAGGAGGCTGATGGCACCTTGACAGGGGTAGAGGCTGTTATTGATAAGGATTTTGCCTCTCAATGTCTGGCTGAACTGGTCGATGCAGATCTCTTTATCGTTCTGACAGGTGTGGACTATGTCTATGTTAACTTTAACAAACCAAATCAAGAGAAGTTGGAGCGCGTGACGGTGGCAGAATTGGAAGAATACATCAAACAAGGCCAATTTGCACCAGGTTCTATGCTGCCTAAGGTAGAGGCGACGATTGCCTTTGTCAATCATAAGCCAAGCTCCCAGGCAGTTATCACCTCTCTTGAAAATCTTGGTGCCTTGATTGAATCAGAAAGTGGCACCATCATTGTCAAAAGTTAAGCAGTAAATGAAAAGGAAGAGGGCCTAGCCAAGGGTAATTGTGAGGACTTGATTTCGGACTATGTTATAATAACAAGGATTGATTCTGGAAATCGGACCTACTTGTCCGAGCTTCTGGATAGAGAAGAGGGGAAGAAAGATGGACATTCAAGCCTTTGGTGTAGAAGAATGGCTCAATGAGTGGGAAACTCAAGCCAAATATGATATTGCAGGTAGTTCGATTGCTTCAATGACCTTGGAAGAGGTCTTGGCTTTGGGAGATGGCCAGGCGGTAATGGGGGATTTATTGCAAGCCAAGATGAACTACGGCTGGATAGAAGGTTCACCTGCCTTTAAGGAAGAAGTTGCCAAGTTATACGAGACAGTCAGTGTCGACTCGATTCTTCAGACCAATGGTGCGACAGGGGCCAACCACTTGGCCATCTATGCCTTGATTCAGCCAGGAGATCATGTGATTTCTCTCTATCCGTCCTACCAACAGTTGTATGATATTCCTCGTTCTTTTGGGGCGGAGGTAGACTTGTGGCGGATTGATGAGAAGCGTGATTGGTTGCCTGACTTGGAGGACTTGAAGTCCCTCCTTCGGCCAAATACCAAGATGATTTGTATCAATAATGCTAACAATCCGACGGGGTCTGTTATGACCAGGGATTTTTTGGAGAAAGTGGTTGAACTGGCTCGGAGTGTGGGTGCCTATATCTTGTCAGATGAGGTCTATCAACCCTTGGAAGAAGGGATGGATGTGCCTGCTATCGTTGATTTGTACGAAAAGGGCATTTCGACCAATAGCCTGTCTAAGACCTATTCCATTCCTGGGATTCGGGTCGGTTGGGTGGCAGCCAACAAGGAATTGTCGGATTTGTTCCGCAAATATCGAGATTACACCATGATTTGTGCTGGTGTGATTGATGATGCCTTGGCGACTCATGTATTGAAAAATAAGGCAGTCATCCTGGAGCGCAATCGCCGTCTGGTAGAAGGCAATCTGCGGATTCTCCAGGATTGGGTAGAGCATGAGCCCCATGTGCAACTGGTCTTCCCAAAACAGGTATCAACTTCCTTTATTCGATTGGATATTCCAGAAGATACGGAGAGTTTCTGTCTCCGTCTCTTGCAGGAGGAGGGGGTCTTGCTGGTACCGGGCAATCGCTTTGATATGCCGGGCTATGCGCGACTGGGCTATTGCACCCATCGGTCGATTCTCCAAGAAGGCTTAAAGCGCCTGTCTGCCTTCCTGCGTCAGTTTGACGACCTGGATTAACTTTATTCATTTACTTGCTCAAACCTCTTTTGATAAAAGGCTTGGCGATTAGCTTAGAAATCTATTTTCTAAGTCTAAGATTGTTCCAGCCTGTGTATTTGTATGTAGGAATCTGTATTCACAGAGCAGTGCATTTGGCTATGACTGGTTTTCTGTCAATCATCCTAGTTTTTCAGAATATCTTGTATTCTTGAAGAAATTATCTTGATAAGAAAAACTTTCTGGTCTAAATGTTCCTTGCTTGTGAATAAAGCTTCTAAGTGTTTTTCCTGTGAAAAACAATCATGTAAAAATATATTAGGAGGTTTTTTGCCATGAGCGAAAAAGTAAAAAAAGGCTTTAAAATGCCTTCATCTTACACTATACTCATGCTCATTATTGCCGCGATGGCAGTGATGACCTGGATTATTCCTGCGGGTCAATATCAGGTTGATGATGCGGGAAACTTTATCACAGGCACCTATGAAGCTGTGGACTCAAATCCGCAGGGTATTTGGGATGTCTTTATGGCTCCGGTTCGGGCTATGCTGGGCCACGGAGCAACATCAGCTGCCATTAATGTCTCCTTCTTCATCTTGATGGTGGGGGCTTTCCTGGGAGTTGTGAATGAAACTGGAGCGCTGGACGTAGGGATTGCCTCTATCGTGAAGCGCTTCAAGGGCCGTGAAAAATGGTTGATTTACATCCTTATGTTCCTCTTTGCCCTGGGTGGTTCGACCTATGGTATGGGTGAGGAAACCATGGCCTTCTTCCCTCTGTTAATTCCGGTTATGATGGCGGTTGGCTATGATAGTCTGACTGGTGTTGCCATTATACTCTTGGGTTCACAGATTGGCTGTTTGGCTTCAACGGTCAACCCATTTGCGACTGGTGTGGCATCAGCGGCAGCAGGGGTTTCCATCGCAGATGGTATGATCTGGCGGATTGTATTTTTCATAGTTATCCTTGGTTTAGGCATGTTCTTTGTTGCATCTTATGCGGAAAAAGTGAAAAAGGATCCTGCCAAATCACTGGTCTACAACCAGCGTGAAGCAGATATGGAGCATTTCAATGTTAATGCAGACCGTGAGGTCAATGATACCTTGACACCTGCCCAAAAACGTGTGCTGGTCCTCTTCTTCCTAACCTTTGTATTCATGATTTTGAGTTTCATTCCTTGGGAAGACTTGGGCGTGAATTTCTTTACAGATATCAAAGAATGGCTGATTTCCATTCCAGTTCTTGGTCAAATTGTGGGGATTACGACCTATCCATTTGGATGGTGGTACTTCCCAGAAGGCGCTATGCTCTTTGGTGTAGCCGGTGTTATGATTGGTATTGTCTACGGTATGGAAGAAGAACGCCTGGTCAAATCCTTCTTGAATGGTGCAGCCGACCTGCTCAGCGTTGCCTTGATTTGTGCGGTGGCGCGTGGTATCCAGGTCATTATGAACGATGGTATGATTACAGCTACCATCCTCAACTGGGGTGAAGTTGGTCTGCAAGGCCTATCTCCTCAAGTCTTTATCATCCTGACCTATCTCTTCTATCTGCCAATGTCCTTCTTGATTCCATCAACTTCAGGTTTGGCAGGAGCTTCTATGGGTATCATGGCTCCTTTGGGCGAATTTGTCAATGTGCCTGCTAGCTTGATTATCACAGCCTTCCAGGCAGCGTCTGGTGTCCTTAACCTGGTAGCACCGACATCTGGTATTGTAATGGGTGCCCTGGCTCTAGGACGTATCGAAATTGGTACCTGGTACAAATACGTTGGTAAATTGATTGCTGCTATCATTGTGGCTTCCATCCTCATTCTGGCAGTAGCAACCTTCTTCTAGACTAGGCAATATAGACAACTACCCATGTATGTTTTCCGACTATCGGATAGAATGGAGGTATTGAGGTGACAAGGAATTTTATCAGAGAGGAAGACAAGCAGGCTTGTCTAGCGGCCATTCAAGATTTGGTCGCCTTCCCCTCTATTTTACAAGAACATCAAACCAAGACACCATTTGGTCAACCGATTCAGGATGCCTTAGAATTTACCCTGGACTTCTGTCGTCAGCTAGGCTTTTCAACCTATCTGGACCCGGCAGGATATTACGGCTATGCTGAGGTGGGGCAGGGTCAGGAACTTTTAGCCATTCTCTGCCATTTGGATGTGGTGCCGGCTGGTGACCTGACCAAGTGGAAGACGCCCCCTTTTGAGGCTGTGATAAAGGACGGTCTCATGATTGGGCGGGGGGTGCAGGATGACAAGGGACCATCCATGGCTGCGCTCTTTGCGGTCAAGGCCCTGATGGATGCTGGTGTGACCTTTACCAAACGTGTGCGTTTTATCTTCGGAACGGACGAGGAAACGCTCTGGCGTTGTCTCCATCGCTACAATCAGCTGGAAGAAGAGGCCACAATGGGCTTTGCACCGGATTCATCCTTCCCGCTAACCTATGCTGAAAAGGGGCTCTTGCAGGCCAAACTCCATGGTCCAGGTCAGGGAGATTTGCACCTGGATGCTGGGACGGCCTACAATGTCGTACCGGCAAAGTCTTGCTATTCTGGCCATCTCCTGGCCAGCGTTATTGCTGAGTTGAAGCAATTGGGCTTTGATTATGAAATGGATGACGACGGGGTTGTCGTACTCGGTCTGTCCAAACACGCCAAGGATGCGGCCCAGGGTGTCAATGCCATTGTGCGCTTGGCCAAGGCTCTGGATAAGTTTGAGCAGCACCCAGCTTTGGACTTCATTGCTAATACGATTGGGGAGGACGCGACGGCTCAGGGCTTATTTGGAGATGTAAGTGATGAGCCGTCTGGTGCTCTGAGTTTCAATATTGCGGGCCTGACCATCGATTCCCATCGGTCTGAAATTCGTCTGGATATTCGTATTCCAGTCATGGCAGATAAGGACCAGCTGGTGGAGACTCTGTCTGTTAAGGCAGCAGCTTTGGGTTTGACCTATGAGGAATTTGACTATCTCCCATCCCTTTATGTCCCTCTGGACAGCCAGCTTGTGGCTACGCTGATGGCTGTTTATCAGGAAAAAACAGGTGATTTAGACAGTCAGCCCATCTCATCTGGAGGAGCAACCTTCGCTCGGACCATGCCAAATTGTGTGGCCTTTGGGGCTTGCTTCCCATCAACGCCACAAACTGAGCATCAAGAAAATGAACGAATGCCCCTGGGAGACTTGTATAAGACCATGGAAATCTATGCTGAGGCGGTCTATCGTCTAGCAGGTTCTGATCAATAGAAGTTGGAAAAGGTATCAGCTTCTAGTAGCTGATTGGAATTCCACTTCCAAATTGTGTTCTCATCAAAACCTGTGTCTGCTGGCTCTATGTGGATACAGGTTATTTTTTGCACTGATTTCAGAATGGAGGAAATCATGAAGAAAAAGTTATCGGCTATACTATTGCTTTTGTGCAGTAGTATATGGATTGGTCAGCCAATCGTGTCAGCCTGTACGGGTTTTGTCATCGGTAAGGACCTGACCACAGATGGTTCCTGGCTTTATGGACGGACAGAAGACCTGGAACCAAATCACAATAAGACCTTCCGCGTTTATCCACGGACGGAAAATGAGCAAGGGGCCAAGTGGGAAGACCAGTCTAATGGTTTTACCTATCCTTTGCCAGCAGTATCTCACAAATACACAGCGGTACCCGATGTTACTCCGGAGTACGGTGTCTACGACGAGGCTGGTTTTAATGAACATGGCCTGTCAATTTCAGCGACCGTTTCTGCAACGGCAAATGATGATATTCTAAAATTGGATCCCTATGTAGAAGATGGATTGGCAGAATCTTCCATGACCAGTATTGTTCTCCAATATGCTAAAACGGCCCGTGAAGCTGTAGACCTGGTCGCAAAAATTGTGACTGAAAAGGGCTCAGCAGAAGGGAATATTGTCCTCTTTGCGGACAAGGAAGGCATCTGGTATATGGAAATCTTGTCTGGTCACCAGTATGTAGCCATCAAATTCCCAGCAGATAAGTTTGCTGTCTTTCCAAATACCTTCTATCTAGGTCATATTGATTTTTCGGATAAGGAGGGCGTGATTACTTCTGACAATGTCAAAGGTTTGGCGGAAGAAGCAGGTACCTACAAGGAAGTGGACAGTCAGTTTCATATTGCCCAATCCTACAATCCACCGCTATCAGACGCCAACCGTTCGCGGTCATTTTCAGGCATCAAGTCATTGGACCCGGATTCCAAGGTGACCTACGAAGATGATTACTATGAATTATTGCACACGACGGATAAAAAATTGGGCTTGGAAGATGCCATGGCCCTGCAGCGAAACCGTTTTGAAGGCTTGGATTTGAAACCTCTGGACCAAATGGAATTGGACGGTAAGGGCAAGCCTGAGAATAAGAATGCTGTCGATGGCTATGCCTATCCGATTTCTAATGAAAATGTCATGGAGGCCCATATCTTCCAGCTCAAGGATGAATTGCCTGTAGAAGTCGGTGGCGGAGTTATGTGGTTAGCCATGGGAAGTCCGCGCAATGCACCTTATCTACCGTATTTTGGTAATATCACAGACACCTATAAGGCCTATCAGGACACCAGCACAGAATACAGTGCGGATTCTTGGTACTGGGTTATTTCTCATATCAACGATATGGTAGCTCAATATCCAGATGAATTTGGTACGGAAGTCATTGACCAAGTCAAGAGTCTGGAAGCGGACTGGATCAAGGAACAGGATGTATTGAACCAGGAAATCATTTCCCTGGTAGCTGAAAATCCTGAAGAGGCAAGCAAGCACGCCACTGAAACCAGTATCAAGCGGGCGGAAACAACCTTTGCCCGTCTGAAAGAGATTGAGAAGGACTTGGAGGCGCGTGTTGCTACTCTAGAAGCAGAAGCAACGCCTGAGAAAAAAGAAGAGACCAGTGAGGAAAAATCATCTTCTATGAATGTCCTTCCTTACGCCCTACTGGGCCTTGCTGCAGTTGCCAGCGCAGTTTATTTGTTCAAAAAGAAAAATACAAAATAATCTATTTTGAACTAGTCTGAAATAGGTATTTTAATAAAAGAAACTCCTAGCTCACTTGGAACTAGGAGTTTTTGTCACTTACTTGGAAAAGAAGAAGGGTGGCGTGTAGTGTTTGAGCTCTTCAAAGCAGGCCAGCGCTGCTTCCTCGTCCTGACAGATAATCAGGCAAACATCGTCTCCGCAGACGGTTGCAATGATTTCAGGAATTTCCATGGCATCTAGGATAGAGCCAAAGGTTCCGGCCAGACCAGGTAGGGTCTTCAGAACCACCTGGTGTTGGACGGGTTTCAAAACGACTAGAGCGTCCTCCATATAGAGGCGGAGACGCTTTTCCCACCGAGATGGCGCTATCGGATTGATGATATAGTGGGCGGAGTTTGCTTCATTGACCTTAACAAGATTGAGCTGTTTGATATCGCGCGACAGGGTGGACTGGGTGACCGTCACACCGTTGGTCTCTAGCAAATCTTGTAACTCCTGCTGGGTGTGGATTTTCTTTTCCAGGACCAGGGAGAGGATGAGTTGGTGCCGACTTTCAATTTTATTCATTGCAAACTCCTTTATACAGTGCAATCCTTATTGGATAAACATGGCATCGCCAAAACTGAAGAAGCGGTATTGGTGGTCTACGGCGTGTTTATAAGCTTCCAAGACAAATTCCCGGCCGGCAAAGGCAGATACCAGCATAACCAGGGTTGATTTGGGTAGGTGGAAGTTGGTAGAAAAGGCATCGACAATGCGGAACTGGTAGCCGGGCTTGATGAAAATATTGGTCCAGCCAGAGTCAGCTTCCAGTCGGCCGTCAAATTTATTGCCGATGGTTTCAAGGGTGCGAATCGAGGTGGTGCCGACAGCGACAATGCGTCCGCCAGCAGCCTTGACCTGATTGAGTATTGTTGCAGCCTCGGCCGTCAAGGTATAGAATTCTGAGTGCATCTCATGCTCATCCAGATTATCAGCTGATACTGGTCTAAAAGTTCCCAATCCCACATGGAGGGTCAGATAGACTAGCTTGACACCCTTGGCCTCGATTTTTTGGAGCAATTCTTCTGTGAAATGGAGACCAGCTGTCGGTGCCGCCGCGGAGCCATTTTCCTTGGCATAGACGGTCTGGTAGCGGTCGCGGTCTTCTAGGGTCTCATGGATATAGGGCGGAAGTGGCATTTCTCCCAGGCTTTCTAAGACTTCTAGGAAAATGCCCTCGTAGGCAAATTCGACGATGCGACCACCGTGTTCCAATTCCTGGGTCACAGTGGCGGTTAATCTGCCGTCTCCAAAGGCAACAGTGGCGCCGACCTTGAGCCGCTTAGCTGGCTTAGCAAGAACTTCCCACTGGTCCCCCTGGGTATTTTTCAGGAGCAAAAATTCCACATGACCACCAGTCTCAGGCTTAAAGCCGTGGAGACGGGCCGGTAGGACACGGGTATTGTTCATAACCAGGGCATCGCCTGGATTGAGCTGGTCGATGATGTGGTCAAAATGGCTGTCCACCATGGTCTGTTTTTCCCTATCCAGGATGAGCAGGCGGGAGCTGTCCCGTTTTTCAAGAGGGACTTGAGCAATCAGCTCTTCGGGCAATTCAAAATCAAAATCTGTTGTTTTCATATCAACTCCTTACAAAAAAATAGCGTATAAAAAGTAGGCCAGAACTAAAAATGGTGATGCAATCAATAGTCCACCAATCCCATAGAGAATACGCTTGAGCAGGACTTGTTTTTTCACAAAATACCCAATCAGACAGAGGATATTTCCCAGAAAAAATAGAATGAGTAAATCTTTTAACATACCTTCATTATAGCATTTTTAGGGGGAATAGGCTAGCAGGACGGGAATTGTAAGCAAGATGACTTGACAAAAATTGGTATATACCATATAATAAAATTAGGAAAACGGTCTATACCAAAAAGGAGGTTACCATGAAAGTTCATGTAGTTGAAAATCAAGCAGAAGGCGCAGCTTTGGCCTTCAATTTATTAAAAGAAAAATTAGCCGGCGGTGCCAAGGTCCTCGGTTTGGCAACAGGTTCTAGTCCCCTGGAATTTTACAAACTCATCCGCGAGAGCGACCTGGACTTTTCTGACCTGACCTCGGTCAATCTGGACGAATATGTCGGGCTAGGCGAGGAAAGTGATCAGTCCTATATCTATTTTATGAAGGAACAACTCTTCAATAGCAAACCCTTCAAGCAGTCCTACTTGCCAAATGGATTGGCTGAGGATGCAGCAGCTGAAACAGCCCGTTACAATAAAATTTTGGCAGACAAACCCATCGATTTTCAAATCCTGGGTATCGGTCGCAACGGCCACATCGGCTTCAATGAACCAGGGGCGCCCTTTGACGGTCAGACTCACTTGGTTGATTTGGCTCCTTCGACCATCGAGGCCAACAGTCGCTTCTTTGATACCATTGAGGAAGTGCCAAAACAGGCTATTTCCATGGGGATTGCCAACATCATGGCGGCAAAAACCATCGTCCTCATGGCCTATGGACCTGAAAAAGCCGACGCCATCAAGGCAACAGTGGAAGGACCAGTGACAGAGCAAGTCCCAGCAAGCGTCCTTCAAAACCATGATGATGTTGTCCTCATCATCGATGAAGCAGCAGCTAGTAAATTAGCATAATAGACAAAACCGACTACCATTTTTGGTAGTCGGATTTCTTATTTTTCGAGGTCAACTTCTACACGGTTGCGGTGGCGGAAAGAAATTATCAGCATCATAAATGAACTAGCAACCAGTATAGCGGCAATCAAGGTTAGATAGTGGTGGAAGGCTATCAGAAGAATGATGGTAGTGAATACTACAATAGCATATTGAAGCCAAACCATCTTATCTAGTTGATAAAGGTCCTGGTTGTAGCGACTGGTCATCAGGATTCCGAGATAGTAGAGGAAGTAGCCGATGAGGAGGAAAGGCAAGCCCAAACTAGCATGCTCACCAGGTAAGACCTCCACAGAAACTGTGAAGAAGTTGAGACCCAAAACCAGTACCATATGGGCATAGAGTAAGGTGGCTACATTTGTCTTTTGATGGTGGTTGATATTGAGATAGGTTTGCGAAATGTAAAACATAAAGGAGAAAGCCATTGTCAAGAAGAAGAGAATACCAGTGAGCAGATGCGTCTGAATCGGATAATTTTTCAAAATCGCAATGACCGTTTCACCAAAGGTAATAATGGTAATCAACTGACACCGTTCAACAATGTGTGGAAAGTTCATGGCATCGTGACTGAGCTTATCCTTGAAGAAATAGGAAATGACAAATGGAAGATAAAAAAGTAAGTGACTCCTTTCATCATAGGTCCAGAAATTGAAGTAAATAGCTACCGAAGCCAAGAAAAATACCAGCACATAAATCCCAAACATATAGAGACTATTTTTTATATCTGCCGTAAAACCGATTTTCCGACCACGAAGGTAGTACTGCAAGCAAATCAGCAGATAAGACAGGGTCAAAAAGATGGTAAATGGTAGAGCGGTCGCTTTAAAATCATGGCTAAAGTTTAGGGATAATTGTCCTACCACAAACATGGACGCAATAATCGCGCTAATATCCAACAAATCCCGTTCACCATATTTGTTGAGGTAAATCGTCTCATTAATCCACAAGGTCATAATAATCAGGTTGGCGGTGATAAATGTTAGAATTTCCCTGAGTCCGATATGGTCACCGTGCAAAAGTCCAGTCAGTGAAGAAGTGGCCAGGACAAAGACCAAATCATAAAATAATTCATAGTTTGATACGCGTTTTGCGATAATTTCAGACATGTCATTCTCCTTTTCAAAAAATCTGAACTATTATACCATACGAAAAGGGAGGTTATCATCTCCCTTTATATCTTATAGTGTCCAGTCCAAGTCTGGTCCGACTGGGACAATACCTGTTGGGTTAATGGTCTTGTGGCTACCGTAGTAGTGCTGTTTGATATGGTCAAAGTCAACCGTTTCTGAAATACCAGCATGGTTGTAAATCCGCTTGGTATAATCCCACAAGTTTGGATAGTCAACCAAGGCCTTGATATTGCATTTGAAATGCCCAAAGTATACAGGGGCAAATCGCACCAAGGTGGTAAAGAGACGAAGGTCAGCCTCGGTTAATTGATTGCCAACTAGATAGTCCTTATCTGCCAAATGCTCTTCCAATTTATCCAAGGCAGCAAAGAGATTTTTGACTTCTTTTTCATAGACTGCTTGACTGGTTGAAAAGCAAGCCTTGTAAACACCATTGTTGATGTTTGGATAGACAAAGTCATTCATGATATCAATCTCAGCCTGCAAGTCTGCTGGATAATAATCATCCTGATTGCCCGTGATGTCATTGAAGGCGGTATTGAACATCCGCATAATTTTGGCAGACTCGTTGCTGACGATGGTATTGGTTTTCTTATCCCACAGGACAGGAACGGTCACCCGACCAGAGTACGTTGGATCGGCTTTCAAATAGACCTGATAGAGATAATCGCTGTTAAAGAGGGAATCCTTGATGACACCAGGTCCATCTTCAAAGGTCCAGCCATTTTCTAACATGAGTGGATGAACGACAGACAGGGAGATATGGTCCTCCAAGTCCTTCAATTTTCTCATCATCAAGGTCCGACTAGCCCAAGGACAAGCCAGAGAAATGTAGAGATGGTAGCGACCCGACTCGGCCTTAAAACCACCTGTTCCTGTCGGACCCACTTGTCCGTCTGGCGTAATCCAGTTGCGAAATTGTGTGACTGTACGAACAAACTTGCCACCTGTTGACTTGGTGTCATACCACTTGTCCACCCATTTTCCATCTTGTAAAAGTCCCATGAATTTTCTCCCTTACTGAAAAAATGGGAAATCCAATAGGATGATTGGATTCCCTTTGTAAAAAAATATATCACTAACTAGTATTATAAACCTTTTTCAAAAAGAGTCAAGCTATATGATTTGTGATACAATAGTCCCATGAGATTAGACAAATGTATGGAGGTGGCCAAGATTGGTTCCCGCAAGCAAGTAAAGAAATTATTCAAGGCCCAGCAGATATGGATTGACGATCAACCTGCTCATTCTCTCAGCCAGATTGTGGACCCAGCTCTGCAGGAAATTGTTATCCAAGGAAAACAGATAGCATTGGCAGGCGCTAGCTATTTTCTTCTTCACAAGCCGGCCGGAGTAGTATCAGCTGTGACGGATAGCCAGCATCAGACGGTCATCGACTGCATTCAGCCAGAGGATCGGGCGACTGGGCTATATCCAGTGGGGCGTTTGGATAGGGACACGGAAGGCCTGGTCCTCATCACCAACAATGGACCTCTAGGCTTTCGGATGCTCCATCCCAAGCACCATGTGGACAAGACCTATTATGTAGAGGTCAATGGCCCGCTTAGCCAGGATGCGCCCACTTTCTTTGCCTCAGGCGTAACCTTTTTGGACGGCACACGCTGCCAGCCCTGTCAGCTGACGGTTGATTTTTCTTCTTTGGAACATAGCAGAGCGACCATCCAGCTGTCCGAAGGCAAGTTTCATCAGGTCAAGAAAATGTTTTTAGCCTATGGAGTCAAGGTGACTTATCTGCGACGGATCAGTTTTGGCGGCTTCGCTTTAGGAGATTTACCTCTGGGTCAATACAGAACCTTAACCCAAACAGAAATCCAACATTTACTGACCTATTTCGATTGAGGAGAAAAGTATGAATCTATACGATTTTTCAGTGAAGAAAATGGACGGCAGCCAGCAAGACCTGTCTGATTTTGCTGGTCAAGTCTTGCTGGTAGTCAATACGGCACCGGGATGTGGTCTGGCACCCCAGTATAAGGAATTGCAGGAATTGTACGAAAGCTACAAAGATGAAGGATTTGTGGTTCTGGATTTTCCCTGCAATCAGTTTGCTAATCAAGCTAGTGGAACGGACCGAGAAATTCACCAAGCCTGTAGTCTAAATTTTGGTACGACCTTCCCTCGTTTCGCAAAAATCAAGGTTAATGGTCCCGAGGCGGATCCGCTCTATCAATGGCTGAAAAAAGAAAAATCCAGCCTTTTGGGCAAGAGCATTGAATGGAATTTTACCAAATTTTTGATTGACAGACAGGGGCGGGTTGTTAAGCGCTATCTGCCGATAACTCCACCTAGCAAGTTGAAAAAGGACATAGAAAAATTGCTGAAAATAAGAGCCTAGGTCTTTCCCGGGCTCTTATTATTTATAGATATTTCCGTGCAACTTCCAAGTCGCCGTCGTAAGGAGCATGCTCTCCATTGACAATCTGGTAGGCATCGGCGCCTTTCCCTGCGATAATGACCGCATCTTGACCACCAGTCGTTTGGCTCATGGCTTTTGCAATGGCTTCTTCACGGTCCAAGATAAAGTCGCTGGGTCTAGTCATGTAGGAACGAATTTCTGCGGCAATGGCAGCAGGATCTTCTCGGTTAGGGTCGTCTGCTGTCAAGATGACTTCAATCTGCGGATAGTTGTTGAGGAGGAGACCGAAGTCCTTGCGGCGGCTTTCTCCCTTGTTACCAGGAGCGCCTAAAATCAAGATGACCTTACCTGTCTGGTGTTCCAAGACAACATCGATTAACTTTTTCACGCTGTCACCGTTGTGGGCGTAGTCCACGAAGACCTTGGCACCGTTTTGCTGGATCAGGACTTCCATGCGACCAGGAACATTGGTTTGGGCAATTCCTGTGTGAATGTCCTCCAGACTTGCACCCAAGCGGAGACAGGCTAGGCCGGCTGCGATGGCATTTTCTTGGTTGAAACCACCGATCAGCTGGATGTCGTAGTGACCAGCTAATTTGCCGGTCACTGTGAAGTCAAAACCTGCTGACTGAGTGATTTCATTTTCAGAGCTCGGTCCATAAAAGTCATGGTCTTTGGAGCTGACTTGCTCTTTCACGACTTCAAAATGGTCCATTCCAGCATTGACAATGACTGCTCTGCTATTGTCCATCAAAAGACGCTTGTGGTAGAAATAGTCCTCAAAAGTCGGATGCTCAATGGGGCCGATGTGGTCGGGGCTGATATTGAGGAAGACGCCGACATCAAAGGTCAGCCCGTAAACCCGCTTGACCAAGTAGGCCTGGCTGGACACCTCCATAATCAAGTGGCTCATGCCGTTCTTGACCGCCTCCGCCATCATGGCAAAGAGGTCCAGGCTTTCAGGCGTGGTCAGGGTGGACTTAAAGAAAGTCTTGCCGTCCAGTGTGGTGTTCATGGTCGAAAGCATGGCAGGCTTGTGGTTGATTTTAAGAATGTTAAAAGCAAAATAAGCCGCCGTTGTCTTACCCTTGGTGCCGGTGAAGGCCAGGAGTTTGAGCTGTTTCTGGGGATGACCATGAAATTCCATAGCAATCAGGCTCATGGCCTGCTTGATGTCATGGACGATGATAGCAGGAATGCCGACCGCATAGTCGATTTCAGACACGTAAAAAGCCAGCCCATCCTCGATAGCTTTTTCCAGAAATTCTTTCTTAAAGGCCAAACCCTTGGCAAAAAAGAGGGTCGTTGGGCTAACAGTCCGGCTGTCATAGCTGAGAGCGTCAAACTGGACATCCGTCCAAGTGTTATCAATCTGATTATTTTGTTTGATCTGGCGGAAGTTGTCATCCGCTTTTAAGATGTCTACTACACGTTCAATTTTTATCATGTTTCTATTGTAAACCTATCAGTGACATTTGACAAGTCAGGACAAGAAAACCCTCTGGGAAATGCACGAGAGGGCAAGTAACTAGGCAATGAATTCTAACCAGAATCCCAAGAAGACGATTCCGACACAAAGATAAATCAACCAATCCTTTTTCAGATTGCCCTTCTTGGAAAAGAAGGATTGGTAGAGAGTGAAAGGAATCAAAATCGGTTGTAAGTATATCCACCAGTTATATTCATTGTCCAAAATAGCTCCCAAACTATATAGTATCAAGCAAATGGCCATGTAAAAATCCAGGCTGCGGTAAAACTGATTGTTAAACTGTTTGAACATTTTAGTAGCTCCTACATATCACGATAGCACCAAGCCACAGAAGTAGCAAGGCAATGACAAGCCAAATGGTTCTGGTTTTCGAAAAGCGATGCTTGGGTTTGAAAAAGGCCCGATAAGCATGAATGAGCAGAGTCAGAGATAAAAACAGATTTAAAGGCAGGTACTGACTTTCCGGGTAACTAAGCCAGATATGTCCAATCTGAATCAGCCAGAAAATCAACCAATAAAACTCCGAATAGCGATAAAAATCTTTTTGGAATGTCATAGGAACCTCCTTTGAAAGCTCTTTCACAAGTATAGTATATCAATTCTTAAGGATGTAGTCCAGGATTTTTATGCAAAAGTTCACGGGGTGTTATAGCTAAAAACTATAAGAAAGTTCTAGTTTTTCCTATAGGAAATCTTCGGTTTCTTTCCCAAAAATAAGCCAATTTCTGCTAGACTAGTAGATATAGAAATGAGGTAGAGAAGATGACAGAATTAAAAATAGATACGATTTTGGCCCGGACGGGCATAAATAGTGACGAGAAGTCGGGAGCCCTCATATCGCCTATCCACCTTTCGACTACCTACCAGCATCCGGAGTTCGGCCAGTCCACAGGGTTTGATTATACCCGCACCAAAAATCCGACCCGTACTAGTTTGGAAAAAACTCTGGCAGCGATAGAGAAGGCGGACTATGCCCTAGTGACCAGCTCAGGAATGGCGGCTCTGGTATTGCTTTTCAACGGCTTTCCGGTCGGCAGTAGAATTGTGGCAGCGCGTGATCTCTACGGTGGTTCTTTCCGCTGGTTTAACGAGCAGGAGAGCCTGGGGCGTTTCAGCTTTACCTATGCCAATAGCGAAGAGGATCTACTAGCGGCCATTGGCGACCAGACCGACTACGTTTTCCTTGAGACACCGACCAACCCGCTCATGGTGGAGTTTGACATTGCTAAGGTTTCGGCTGTCGCCCATGCCAAAGGTGCCAAGGTCATTGTCGATAATACCTTTTACAGTCCGATTTATCAAAATCCTCTGACGCTGGGTGCTGACGTGGTCCTGCATTCTGCGACCAAGTATCTGTCTGGTCACAATGATGTCTTGGCTGGAGTTCTCATGACCAATGACCAGGCTATTTACGACAAGCTCTTCTATGACCAAAATACGACTGGTCCAACTCTGTCGCCGCTGGATACCTACCTGCTCATGCGTGGTCTCAAAACCCTGTCGATCCGCATGGAACGTGCGACTCAGAATGCTCAGAAGATTGTGGCTTATTTGGAGAATAGCCCAGCAGTTACGCAGGTTTACTATACCGGCAAGGGTGGCATGATTTCTGTTAAGGTTGCAGATGAGGCGACAATTCCCCACATTCTCAACAGCCTTGCGATTTTTACCTTTGCGGAAAGTTTGGGTGGGGTGGAAAGTTTGATTACCTATCCAGCGACCCAGACCCATGCTGATATTCCAGCAGAAACCCGTCATTCCTATGGTCTGACAGACGATTTACTCCGTCTATCTATTGGAATTGAGGATGCGGATGATTTGATTGCTGATTTGAAACAAGCCTTGGAGGGATCAGATGACTAGCTATGATTTTACCAGCCGGCCCAACCGATTGGGCCAACATGCAGAAAAATGGCGTAAGGTGGAAGAGGTTTCAGACCTCTTGCCACTGTGGATTGCGGACATGGATTTTGAGCCTTTACCAGAAATCCGCCAAGCTATCCGTGACTATGCTGACCAGCACATTTTTGGCTATCCCTATGCCAGCGAGTGGCTTTATCAGTCCATTATTGATTGGGAAAGAAACCAGCATGGCTACGAGATTGAGCGCGATAACATTCTCTTGGTCGAAGGAGTTGTACCAGCTTTGACTATTGCCATTCAGGCCTTTACCAAGGAAGGTGATGCAGTCCTCATCAACACCCCTGTCTATCCTCCCTTTGCGCGGACTATCAAGCTCAACAACCGTCACTTGGTGACTAATTCTCTTGTCAAGTCAGACGGAATTTTTACCATTGACTTGGAAAAATTAGAAAAAGACATCCTCGAAAATGAGGTCAAGATTTATATTTTTTGTAATCCACACAACCCCGGTGGCCGTGTGTGGACCAAGGAAGAAGTGGCTGCTGTTGGCCAGCTCTGCCAGAAACATGGCGTCCTTCTGGTTTCAGATGAAATCCACCAGGATTTAGCCCTCTTTGGCAATCAGCACCAGTCCTTCAATACAGTTGATGACCGATTCAAGGAATTTTCGATTGTCCTATCGTCTGCGACTAAGACTTTCAATATTGCAGGCACCAAAAATAGCTTTGCCATTATTGAAAATCCAGAACTGCGGAAGATTTTTGCCAAACGTCAATTGGCCAATAACCAGCATGAAATTCCTGCTATCGGCTTGATTACCACCGAAACAGCCTTCCGTTACGGAGCCGATTGGTTGGGAGAATTGAAAAAAGTCATCGAAACAAATGTTGATTTTACAGTGGATTATCTGGAAACCCATACCAGGATTCAGGTCATGAAACCACAGGGGACTTATTTAATCTGGCTAGATTTTTCAGCTTACGGCCTGAGTCAGGCTGACCTTATGGAAAAATTAGAAAAAGAGGCTAAAGTCCTCCTAAATGACGGTCTGGTCTTCGGCAGCGACGGTAAGCAGCATGCACGATTAAATGTCGCAGCACCTTTTGATACTATCAAAGAAGCCAGTGAGCGGATTGCAAGGGTCTTTGGGAAGGAGGATAGTCTAGCTTGAACGATAAAAGAGAAGAAAAGACAGAAAAAGAAAAGATGCTGGCGGGGCAGATATACAATGCAGCAGATAGTGAATTGGTAGCCTTGCGGCAGCAGGCCAGAGTTTACCGCCAGGCCTTTAATGCTGCAGAGTTGGACAGCTCCAAACGAACAGAAATTGCCAAGCAGTGGCTGGGAACAACGGGGGAGCGGATTTACATCGAATCACCCCTGACCTTGGACTATGGTTGCAATATCCACGTCGGAGAAGATTTTTATGCCAATTTCAACTGGACTGTTTTGGATACTTGCCCTGTGACCATCGGAAAGAATGCTATGTTGGGACCAAATGTTCAGTTTTACACAGCCCTTCATCCGCTCAAGGCAGAGGAACGCATTGCTGGACCTGAATATGGAGCGCCGATTGAGATTGGCGATAATGTCTGGATTGGTGGGGGTGCTATTATCTTGGCTGGCGTGACCTTGGGTGACAACGTCGTGGTCGGAGCGGGTTCTGTCGTGACCAAATCTTTCGGAGACGATGTCGTACTGGCTGGCAATCCGGCCCGTGTTATTAAGACCATTGACTAGATAAAAAGTATTCTCAACTACAATGATGACATTCTTCTAAAATGAAAAAATGATTTCAATCTGGTTTTGGCAAGCATTTTTCCTGAAATTTTGGTAGAATATAGTGACATGAAACTTCACAGTCTCTAATGTCCGCAATAAACATCAAAGAGAGGTTTTATCATCATGGGGAAATTCCAAGTTATTTCACACCCACTTATCCAGCACAAATTGTCTATCCTTCGTCGGACGACAACTTCTACAAAAGATTTCCGTGAGCTGGTTAATGAAATTGCCATGCTAATGGGCTACGAAGTCTTGCGTGACTTGCCATTGGAAGATGTAGAAATCGAAACACCGATTACAAAGACGGTTCAAAAGCAGATTGCAGGTAAAAAATTGGCAATCGTTCCAATCCTGCGTGCCGGTGTAGGTATGGTGGACGGCTTGCTCAGCCTAGTACCAGCAGCCAAAGTTGGTCACATCGGTATGTACCGTGATGAAGAGACCCTCCAACCCGTTGAATATTTGGTGAAATTACCAGAGGATATCGACCAACGCCACATCCTTGTTGTGGACCCAATGCTTGCAACAGGTGGTTCAGCTATTCTTGCTGTTGATTCGTTGAAAAAACGTGGTGCATCCAATATCAAATTTGTGGCCCTCGTATCAGCTCCAGAAGGTGTAAAGGCTCTTCAAGAAGCTCATGCAGATATCGACATCTACACAGCTGCCCTGGATGAAAAACTCAACGAAAAAGGCTATATCGTCCCTGGTCTGGGAGATGCAGGTGACCGCCTCTTCGGTACAAAATAAGTAGATAAAGAAATCAGCTCGGCTGGTTTCTTTTTCTGTGTTAAATATTTGACCAATTTTGACTATTGGTATATAATAGGCACATATCTATCTCGAAAAGGAGTATTCTTATGATTCCAGTAGTTATTGAACAAACCAGTCGTGGTGAGCGTTCTTATGATATTTATTCCCGTTTGCTCAAGGACCGTATCGTCATGTTGACAGGACCGGTGGAGGACAATATGGCTAATTCTATCATTGCCCAATTGCTCTTCCTCGATGCGCAAGATCCGACTAAAGACATTTATCTCTATGTCAATACCCCAGGTGGATCTGTGTCAGCAGGTCTTGCTATCGTGGATACCATGAACTTTATCAAGGCAGACGTCCAGACAATTGTTATGGGAACAGCAGCATCTATGGGAACCATCATTGCATCTAGTGGTGCCAAGGGCAAACGTTTCATGTTGCCAAATGCCGAGTACATGATCCACCAACCAATGGGTGGAACTGGTGGCGGTACACAACAAACCGACATGGCAATTGCTGCAGAGCACTTGCTTAAAACCCGTAATAAATTAGAAAAAATCTTGGCTGACAATTCAGGTAAAACAGTCAAGCAAATCCACAAGGATGCGGAGCGTGATTACTGGATGACCGCTGAAGAAACCTTGGCATACGGCTTCATTGACCAAATCATGGATAACAGCAAAACTAAATAAAATAAGGAAAGGGCTGGATTTGGTCCTTTTCATTTTCCCTGGAAAAGGGTATAATTATAGATAGAAATGTCTGAGGAGAAGTCCATGTTTGAGAAAAAAGAACGCACCAGCCTAACTGTTTATTTGCATTATAATCGGGATTCCAGAAAACTCAACCACTACGGTGACATGATTTACCATTCGAAGCGCCTGCGTTATGTTATATTATATGTTAATGCAGAAAAAGCTGAGGAAGTCATGAGCAAGCTCAAAAAAGAGAAGTTTGTCAAAAAAGTAGTTCCTTCCTACATCAAGGAACTGGATCAGAATTTTGTTGGCAATCTATGGCGGGACGAGCAAAATCCCGTTACTTTGTAATTAGAGAAGGAGTAGGTTTAAATGAGCCTGCTTTTCTTTTTGTTGGAGCTGTAAAAATTTTAAAAAATTTTTATCATTTTTGTTGACAATTTTCTGATAATTCTGTATATTAGATACATCGTAAAAATTTAAGAAAGTTTTAAGGTATTTTCATGAAAACAAGAAAATTTGCAGTAGCAATCGCTACATTTGCTTCAGCAGCTCTCCTTGCTGCCTGTGGCGCAGCTCCAACAAGCACTTCATCAGCAGCTGGTAACGAAGCTGGTGACACGATTAAATTGGGTTACAACTTGGAATTATCAGGTGCTGTAGCAGCATACGGACAAGCTGAGAAAAACGGTGCTGACCTTGCTGTTGAGGAAATCAATGCAGCTGGCGGTGTCGACGGTAAACAAATCGAAGTTGTTTCAAAAGACAACAAATCTGACAACGCTGAAGCAGCGACTGTTACAACCAACCTTGCAACAGAAGAAAAAGTTCTTGCGATGATTGGTCCTGCAACATCAGGTGCAGTAGCTGCGGCAACTCCAGGTGCGACACAAGCAGGCGTTCCATTGATTACACCTTCTGGTACACAGGACGATTTGACAGCTAAAGATGGTAAGGTTGAAGAATATGTCTTCCGTTCAACTTTCCAAGATAGCTTCCAGGGTCAAGTCTTGGCTACATTTGCGACAAAGACACTTGATGCTAAGAAAGTTGTTCTTTACTCAGACAACTCAAGTGACTACGCAAAAGGTATCGCTAAAGCCTTCAAAGAAGCTTACAAGGGTGAAATCGTTGTTGAAGAAACTTACCAATCTGGCGATAAGGACTTCCAAGCTGCTTTGACAAAATTGAAAGATCAAGATTTTGATGCAATCATCATCCCAGGTTACTACACTGAAGCTGGTTTGATTACAAAACAAGCGCGTGAAATGGGTATCGACAAGCCAATCCTTGGTCCTGACGGATTTGCGGATGCTAAATTCATCGAAGGTGCTGGCAGCAAGAATGCGACAAATGTTTACTACGTATCTGGTTACTCTACTAAAGTAGCACTTTCTGACAAGGCAACAAGCTTCGTTGATGCTTATAAGAAGAAGTTCGGTGAAGAGCCAAATATGTTTGCAGCCCTTGCTTACGATGCAGTCTACATGGCAGCTGATGCAGCAGAAGGTGCAAAAACTTCAAAAGATGTAGCAACAAACCTTGCTGGCTTGAAAGACTTTGAAGGTGTAACTGGTCCAATCTCAATCGATGAAAACCACAACCCTATCAAATCTGCTATCATGGTTAAATTGGAAAACGGTGCAGAAGCTTCAGCAGAAGCAGTAAGCGCTGAATAAGCTAAAAAATGCAATCTGGGGAGGCTTGGACCTCTCCAGATATTATTTATGTTATAGAAAGTTTGGTGACTATATGCTCCAGCAATTGGTGAATGGTCTTATCTTGGGAAGTGTCTATGCCTTGATTGCCTTGGGTTATACCATGGTTTACGGCATTATCAAGTTGATTAACTTTGCCCACGGTGACCTTTATATGATGGGGGCCTTTATTGGTTATTATCTGATTAATGCCTTCCAGCTAAATTTCTTTGTTGCGCTTGTTTTGACCATGGTATTAACAGCAGCCTTGGGTGTGCTGATTGAATTCTTGGCCTACCGTCCATTGCGCAACTCAACTAAGATTGCGGCCTTGATTACGGCTATCGGTGTGTCCTTCTTCCTTGAATACGGTATGGTTTATCTCTTTGGTGCCAATACACGTGCCTTCCCTCAAGCTCTTGAGACGGTTAAATTCAACCTTGGTCCGATTACTGTGACCAATGTTCAGTTGACGATTTTGGGTGTCTCTGTTTTCCTCATGTTGGCTCTGCAATTTATCGTCCAAAAAACCAAAATGGGTAAGGCCATGCGTGCGGTTTCTGTAGACAGTGACGCGGCTCAGCTCATGGGAATTAACGTCAACTCGACCATTAGTTTTACCTTTGCTCTTGGGTCTGCTCTTGCAGGTGCGGCAGGGGTCTTGATTGGTCTTTACTATAACTCTGTGGAACCTCTGATGGGGATGGCGCCAGGTCTTAAGGCCTTTGTAGCGGCCGTTCTCGGTGGTATTGGTATTATTCCAGGTGCGGCTCTCGGTGGCTTTATCATCGGTCTCTTGGAAACCCTGGCGGTAACTGTAGGTCTTTCCAGCTACCGTGATGCAGTTGTATATGGTATCTTGATTATCATCCTCTTGGTGCGTCCAGCAGGTATTTTAGGTAAAAATGTGAAGGAGAAGGTGTAAGTTTATGAAACAAAATATCAAACCAATTTTAACCTGGCTTGCTCTTGTCCTTGTTATCTTTGCAGTTCTTTCTGCCTTGATTGGCTCTGGTGCCCTGGGGCTTTACTATATACAGATTTTGATGGGGATTGGAATTTCTATCATCATGGCTTTGGGAACCAACCTTGTTCTCGGTTTTTCAGGTCAGTTTTCGCTGGGGCAGGCTGGTTTTATGGCAATTGGTGCCTATGCGACAGCTATTTTGACCAAGGCTAATCCTACCTATGCAGGCTTTTATCTGTCTATTCTTGTGGGCTGTCTTGTAGCTGCCCTGGTAGCCCTGGTGGTCGGTATCCCAACTCTTCGTCTAAAGGGTGACTACTTAGCTATTGCAACCCTTGGTGTGGCTGAGATTATCCGTATTGCCATTATCAATGGTGGTGACTTGACAAACGGTGCTGCTGGTTTGACAGGCATCTTGCCGTATACAACTTGGACAGTTGTCTTTCTATTTGTGGTAGTGTTGACGGTTCTGATTCTCAACTTCTTATGGAGCTCATTTGGCCGTCAGGTTATCGCTGTGCGTGAAAATGAAATCGCTGCGGAGTCCATGGGAGTTAATACAACCAAAGTCAAGGTAACAGTCTTTGTTATCGCGGCTATCCTATCAAGTATCGCAGGTTCTCTCTACGTTGGTTATATCGGTACGGTTGTTCCTAAAGACTTCACTATCATGCGTTCGATTGATTACTTGATTATCGCGGTGCTTGGTGGTTTGGGCTCTATGACAGGTACGATTTTGGCGGCCCTTGTTCTTGGTTTCCTCAATATGTTCCTGCAAAATTTCTCAGACCTTCGGATGATTATTTACTCATTGGCTCTTATTTTGGTCATGGTTTTCCGTCCAGGTGGTCTGCTCGGTACATGGGAATTAACCTTCTCATCATTCTTTAAGAAAAAAGCGAAGGAGGGCAAAGATGGCACTTCTGGAAATTAAAAATTTGACCAAGCACTTCGGTGGTTTGACTGCTGTTGGCGACGTTACCATGGAGCTCAATGAAGGTGAGTTGGTCGGCTTGATTGGTCCTAACGGTGCTGGTAAGACAACCCTCTTCAACCTTTTGACCGGTGTTTACGAGCCGAGCGAGGGAACTGTGACGCTTGACGGTCACTTGCTTAATGGGAAAGCTCCCTTCAAGATTGCTTCCTTAGGTTTGTCACGAACATTCCAAAACATTCGTCTGTTCAAGGATATGACGGTTTTGGAAAATGTATTGGTTGGATTTGCCAATCATCACAAACCGCATCTCTTGGCTTCCTTCCTGCGCTTGCCTAAGTATTACCAGAGCGAGGCGGATTTGAAGGCTAAGGCTATGGAACTCTTGGCAATTTTTGATTTAGACAAGGATGCAGACTCGCTGGCGAAGAACCTTCCTTATGGTCAGCAACGTCGTCTGGAAATCGTTCGTGCCCTTGCGACAGAACCGAAAATTTTGTTCTTGGATGAGCCAGCTGCTGGAATGAATCCACAAGAAACCGCAGAATTAACAGAGCTTATACGTCGCATTCAAAAAGAATTTGGCATAACTATTATTTTAATTGAGCACGATATGAGCCTGGTTATGAAAGTGACTGAGCGGATTTATGTGCTGGAGTACGGCCGTTTGATTGCCCATGGAACTCCTGAAGAAATTCGTGCCAACAAACGTGTTATCGAAGCATATCTTGGGGGGGAAGTTTAATGGCAATGTTAGAAGTTAAAGACCTTTCTGTCAACTACGGTGCAATAGAGGCTGTAAAAGATGTCAGCTTTGAAGTCAATGAGGGAGAAGTTGTCACCTTGATTGGTGCCAATGGTGCTGGTAAAACCTCTATCCTTCGTACCATCTCGGGCCTTGTTCGTCCATCAGCTGGAAGCATTTCTTTCCTTGGAAATGAAATCCAAAAAGTTCCTGCTCGTAAAATCGTTGCGGACGGCTTGTCACAAGTACCAGAAGGTCGCCACGTCTTTGCGGGTTTGACCGTTATGGAAAACTTGGAAATGGGTGCCTTCCTTCGTAACAACCGTGAGGAAAATCAGGCAAATCTGAAAAAGATTTTTGACCGTTTCCCACGCTTAGAAGAACGTAAGAACCAAGATGCTGCGACCCTTTCAGGTGGTGAGCAGCAGATGTTGGCAATGGGACGTGCCTTGATGAGTCAACCAAAACTTTTGCTCCTTGATGAACCATCAATGGGCTTGGCACCAATCTTCATTCAAGAAATTTTTGATATCATCCAAGATATCCAAAAACAAGGTACTACAGTCCTCTTGATTGAACAAAACGCCAACAAGGCACTCGCAATCGCAGACCGTGGCTACGTCCTAGAAACAGGAAAAGTTGTCCTCTCTGGAACAGGAAAAGAACTCCTTGCATCAGATGAAGTCAGAAAAGCGTATCTGGGTGGCTGACATGCTATAATAATGCTACAAGGGTTTCATTCAGTTGTATCACGGAGTTGCTACTTCTGAAATCCAATACGAAAGGAGTGTAGCACTCTAATTTAATACTTAGCGAGCAATCAGTAAATCTGGTTGCTTTTCTTGCTTTAAAGCTGTAAATCAAAAATATGGCAGTCTATTGTTGACTTGTGATTGTTTCATGAGTGTTTTCATTTTTGTAATCCAGTTTGTACCTCACAATCAAATTTAGCTCTCTAAAACAAGATCACTTTCCATCCTCAAGTTCATCTTTTGTCCTTATTTGTAGCAGAAATTCTCAAAACTGTTGACAGAAATCAAATAAAATAGTAGTATAGAGTCAAATAGAACCTTTAACTGAGTCCAGAGAGGCTGGAAAGGTATCATGGTAAGCATCTTAGAAGTCGAATTTCTAAGCTCATTTCGTGAACCCTGTCCAGAGTTGGCAGGGTTTTTCTGTGTACAGAAAGGATACTATGAAAGAAAAACGTCCCATTATTGCCTTGGATTTCGCAAGTAGTCAAGAAGTCGTTGATTTTTTGACTCATTTCCCAAGTCAGGAAAAACTCTATCTCAAGGTTGGAATGGAGCTCTACTATGCGGAAGGTCCGGCTATTATCAAAGACCTGAAAGACCGCGGGCACAGCATTTTCCTAGACCTGAAACTTCATGATATTCCCAATACAGTCCAATCGGCTATGTCGGTGTTGGCCAAGCTGGGTGTTGATATGACCAATGTTCATGCAGCTGGGGGCGTAGAGATGATGCAATCGGCTAGAAAGGGACTGGGACCTGGACCAATCTTGATCGCTGTGACCCAGCTGACCTCGACTTCGGAAGAGCAGATGCAGGCGGATCAGAATATCCAGACTAGCCTGGTGGATGCAGTGGTCCACTACGCCAAAAAGGCTCAGGAAGCAGAACTGGACGGTGTCGTTTGCTCGGCTCAGGAGGTCGATTTGATCAAGCAGGCCACTGGTGCGGCCTTTGCCTGTCTGACACCAGGAATTCGACCAGCTGGTAGCGAAGTGGGTGATCAAAAACGGGTTGTTACTCCAGCACAGGCGGCCAGCATTGGCAGTGACTATATCGTGGTCGGGCGTCCCATCACGCATGCGGCCAATCCTTATGAAGCATACCTGGCTATCAAAGAAGAGTGGAATATCTAAATAAACAATATTACTAATCTAAAGGAGAATTATCATGGCACTAGCAACAGAAATTGCATCACATTTGTTGGACATCAAGGCGGTTCATTTGCGACCAGAAAAGCCTTTTACTTGGGCGTCTGGCATCAAGTCACCTATTTATACGGACAATCGTATCACGCTTTCTTATCCGGATACCCGCAACCTGATTGAGGATGGTTTTGTTCAACGAATTGAAGAGGAGTTTCCAGAAGTAGAAGTGATTGCAGGTACGGCAACGGCTGGCATTCCGCACGGAGCCATTATTGCAGACCGCATGAATCTGCCATTTGCTTACATCCGTAGCAAACCAAAAGAGCACGGGGCTGGTAATCAACTGGAAGGTCGCATTGTCAAGGGGCAGAAAATGGTTATCATCGAAGATCTGATTTCGACAGGTGGTTCTGTCTTGGATGCAGTGGCAGCGGCTCAACGTGAAGGAGCAGAGGTACTTGGTGTGGCAGCCATTTTCACCTACCAATTGCCTGTGGCAGACCGGAATTTTGACAACACTGGTGTCAAACTGGTGACGCTCAGCAATTATTCTGAACTTATAAAAGTCGCAAAAGTGCAGGGCTACATCAATGCGGATGGCTTGACTCTCTTGAAAAAATTCCGCCAGAATCCTGAAACTTGGTTGGAGAACTAGTTTTCACAGCAAAATCGCCTGATTTCTGGGAACATTGCCCCGAAAATGGTATAATGTTGGGAAAACAATTGACCGTATGAGGAGAAGTGTATGATTTCAGTAATCGTTCCTTGTTTCAATGAGGAAGAGGCGATTCCCTATTTTTACGACGCCATGGAAGTGGTCCGTAGGAAGATGAGGGAGCAATTTGAGTATATTTTTGTCAATGATGGTTCCAAGGATGGGACGCTCAAGGTTCTTCGGCAGTTGGCTGCTGAGGGCAATGGTGTCCGCTACATTTCCTTTTCCAGAAATTTTGGCAAGGAGGCCGCTCTTTATGCCGGCCTGCAGGCTGCGCAGGGTGAATTGGTGACCGTCATGGATGTGGATTTGCAGGATCCACCAGAAATGCTCACCCAGATGAAGTCCATCTTGGATGCTAATCCAGAACTGGACTGTGTTGGCACCCGTCGTGTCAGCCGTGATGGCGAGCCGCCTATTCGGAGCTTCTTTGCAAAGCTTTTCTACAAGCTGATGAACAAGATTAGCCAGGTAGAAGTGGTGGACGGGGCCCGCGATTTCCGTCTCATGCGCCGACACATGGTAGATGCTATCCTGTCTGTTTCAGAGTACAATCGTTTTTCAAAAGGAATTTTTGCCTGGGTTGGTTTTGAGACAGAATACCTGCCTTATGAAAATGTTGAGCGGGTGGCTGGTGAAACCAGCTGGTCCTTCTGGAAGTTGCTGTCCTACTCGATTGAAGGGATTATCAATTTTTCAGATACGCCGCTGAATATTGCATCCTATACTGGTTTCTTCACTTTCCTCCTGTCCTTGGTTTTGATGGTTGTCGTTGTCTTTAAGACTCTGGTCTTCGGGGATCCGACAATCGGTTGGCCGTCAACTATCTGTATCATCCTCTTTTTAGGTGGCTTGCAGTTAATGACGATTGGTATTTTAGGTAAGTATTTGGCCAAGGTTTTCTTGGAAACCAAGCATCGACCGGTTTATATCATCAAAGAGAAGAAGTAAGAGGTAGTCAGCATGGAGCATTCTGCTTGGCATGATCGGATAAAGGCCTTGTTGCCGGAGCATTATTTTGGCAACATCAATCAGTTTTTGGACCAGGTTTATTCTGACGGAACTGTTTATCCACCCAGGGAAAAGGTATTTGCAGCCTTGGAAAAGACGGCTTTAGAAAATGTAAAAGTGGTCATTTTGGGGCAGGATCCCTATCACGGACCTGGACAAGCACAAGGGCTATCCTTTTCAGTCCCAGATAGCATTCCAGCTCCGCCATCTCTCCAAAATATCCTAAAAGAGTTGGCTGAAGATGTCGGTGTCAAACAAGGTCATGATTTAACCAGCTGGGCTGAACAGGGCGTTCTATTACTCAATGCTTGTTTGACAGTGCCGGCCGGTCAGGCCAATGGACATGCTGGACAAATCTGGGAGCCCTTTACGGATGCGGTAATCAAGGTGGTCAATAGTCTGGACCAACCAGTTGTCTACATTCTTTGGGGAGTTTATGCCCGGAAGAAGAAGGTTCTTATTAACAATCCTAAACATTTGATTATAGAGTCGGCCCATCCAAGTCCGCTTTCAGCCTACCGAGGCTTCTTTGGAAGTAAGCCTTTTTCACAGGCTAATGCCTTTTTGAAACAGGCTGGGAAGGAAGAGATTGATTGGCGAAGATGAAGTTAATTGAAGGAATGAAAATGACCGATTTTGAAAGAGATATATCATTCTTTGAGGCTTTGGATGAGAAGAACTTTAGCCTTGCTCACCAGCTTTATGAAGAAGGAGTTGTAAGGCTGGATGATGCCCATATTTCAGGCCATTTTTGGTTACGAAATCAACGGATTTATTTGGCGATTGCCGAGAAGGAAATGGACTTGGCAAAAGAGTTGGCTCAGACTAATCTTGTTTTGGCGCGAGAACATAGCCAGGCTGAGGAATTTTTTCTGAGAGAATTGCAGCCAGTGGCCTTGCGCCAGGTGGCAGATGTAGAGCGAGAAGCAGGCAATTATCAGCAAGCTTTGGAGTTTCTTGAAGAGGAAGCATCTTTACTATTTGAATACAATGAGTCTCAACTTGTTGGTAATACTTATGAGCAAGCCTATTTGCATTTTCTAATGGGAGATATGGAGTTGGCAGAGCAAGAGATGCGAAAAGTACTCAAGGAGGCAGCTCGTATTGTGTTTCCCTATTTGGAAGCTAGTGCCAATCGTGTCTTGGGAGAAATCACCAAAGAGTGCAGCTATTTTGAACGAGCTAAGGAACTTTACTTAGAAGTAGATGACCAGATTAGTGCTCAAGAAGTGGAGCAAATGGTTGAAGCTGTGGCTAAACAGTAGCATTTAAAAAGGAGTATTCATGCTGTTAATTAAAAATGGTCGCGTCATAGACCCGCAGTCCGGTCTGGATACAGTCGCTGATATTTTAATAGAAAAAAAGAAAATCATCAAGATTGCTGAGCAGATTGAGGTAGATGCGGAACAAGTTATCGATGCTAGTGGCTTGGTTGTTGCGCCTGGCCTGGTGGATGTCCATGTTCATTTCCGTGAGCCTGGTCAGACCCACAAGGAAGATATTCATACAGGGGCTCTGGCGGCAGCAGCGGGTGGTTTTACCTCGGTTGTCATGATGGCTAATACCAATCCGACCATTTCGACAGTGGACACCTTGAATGAGGTTCTGCAATCGGCCAGCAAGGAAAACATCCATATTTACAGTGTGGGAACCATTACCAATCAATTTAATGGCCAAGATTTGACGGATTTTGACGGGCTCCTAGCTGCGGGTGCTGTAGCTCTTTCTGATGACGGCATTCCATTGACAAATGCTGGTGTGGTGCGAAAAGCTATGCAGGAGGCTAAGAAATTGGATTGCCTGCTAAGCCTCCACGAAGAAGATCCAGATTTGAATGGTATTCTAGGTTTGAACGAGCAAGTCGCTGCCAAGCATTTTCACGTCTGTGGCGCGACTGGTGTGGCTGAATACAGCATGATTGCTCGTGACGTCATGATTGCCTATGAAACGGGTGCCCGTGTTCATATCCAGCATCTGTCCAAAGCTGAGTCTGTCAAGGTGGTCGAATTTGCACAAGGTATGGGTGCGCGTGTGACCGCAGAAGTAGCTCCCCAGCATTTTTCTCGGACAGAAGATTTGTTGTTGACCAAGGGGGCAAATGCCAAGATGAACCCGCCTCTTCGTTTGGAAAGCGATCGTTTGGCAGTCATAGAAGGGCTAAAATCAGGCGTCATTTCAGTTATTGCGACCGACCATGCACCTCATCATGCGGATGAAAAAAATGTAGAGGACTTGACGCAAGCACCGTCTGGCATGACTGGACTGGAGACCTCTCTATCACTTGGTTTGACGCATTTGGTGGAAGAAGGGCATCTGACACTCCAAGAATTATTGGAGAAAATGACCATCAATCCTGCCAAACTTTATGGCTTGGATGCAGGTTATCTGGCTGAAAATGGACCGGCCGACCTAGTGATTTTTGATCCTACAGTCAATCGTCAAGTATCAGCAACCTTTGCCTCTAAATCCGCCAATTCTCCCTTTGTCGGTGATTGGCTCATGGGCCAAGTTCGTTATACCATTGCGGATGGACAGGTTGTATTTGAAAAATAAGTGTTTTGAAGGAGCTGGTTGGCTCCTTCTTTTTACGAACTTTTTATCAAAGTTAGCAGTTTTAGGGTTTTGAATCTTACAAAAAAGCTGCTTTATTTTTCTTTCATGATATAAAAAAACGCCTCTCGGCGCTTGAAATTATTTCTTCTTTTGCTTTGTTATATTTAATCCAAAGGGAACGAGATTTTCTTCCTGTTTCAAAATGCGTTGGATATTGTCCTTGTGTCGGATAATGACAAAGCTACCCAGAAATAGGATAATCACGGTGAACAACCAGTCATAGCTATTGACCAAGAAACCAAGGGCTGGGAAAATCAGAGCTCCAAGCATGGCCAGGGCTGCTGCCAAGACACTTGAAAAGGAAACCATGGAGGTCAGGTAGAGAGAAGTCGCGAAAATAAAGACCAGATAGAGGCAGAAGAGGGGCGCAACACCCAGCAACATGCCAGCCGATGTGGCCACAGCCTTACCTCCCTTGAAATTGGCAAAAATCGGGAAGGTATGTCCCAGAACAGCTATCAAGCCAAATAGGATAGGTGAAGGGCTATTTACATGAAAGAAAACTGGCAGGAGGGCCGCTAGGGTACCTTTGAGAAAGTCGATGGCAAAGACCGCCATTCCAGCTTTCTTACCCAGGATACGGAAGGTATTGGTCGTCCCAGTATTGCCCGAACCATGTTCTCGGATGTTGATGTTGAAAAAGGCTTGTCCAATCCAGAGACCTGACGGAATCGAGCCCAGTAAATAAGCTAATATTAGAAGTAAAATTGTCTGTAACATACTTAGATTATAGCATAGTTGTCCGGCTTTTTCATCAAATAGTCAAGTTTGCCCTGTTCCAGCCGAAATAGCAGAAATTTTTTGCAAAAATGCTTAAAAACTTGTAAGATAGTAAAGACGATATGTATGGAGGTCAGATTTGGCTAAGAAAGAGATAAACATAAATAATTATAACGACGATGCCATTCAGGTGCTGGAAGGGTTGGATGCGGTTCGCAAACGTCCGGGGATGTATATTGGTTCGACCGATGGCAATGGACTGCACCACATGGTTTGGGAAATTGTCGATAATGCGGTCGATGAAGCACTGTCAGGTTTTGGTGATCGGATTGAGGTGACCATTAACAAGGACGGTAGTTTGTCGGTAGCAGATAAGGGACGGGGGATGCCAGTCGGTATGCACGCAACTGGGAAACCGACGGTTGAGGTCATCTTTACCGTTCTTCACGCTGGTGGTAAGTTTGGTCAGGGTGGCTATAAGACCTCTGGAGGTCTCCACGGGGTTGGTTCTTCGGTGGTCAATGCTCTGTCCAGCTGGCTTGAGGTGGAAATTACCCGTGACGGAGAGATTTATAAACAGCGCTTTGAGCAGGGCGGCAAGCCAGTTACGACTTTGGAGAAAATCGGCACAGCTCCAAAATCAAAAACAGGTACCAAAGTCACCTTTATGCCCGATGATAGTATCTTCTCAACGACTGATTTCAAGTTTAACACCATTGCCGAGCGCCTAAAGGAATCAGCTTTCTTGCTCAAGCAGGTCACCATAACCCTGACAGATGAGCGAACAGGTGAGCAGGAGGAGTATCACTACGAAAATGGGGTGCAGGACTTTGTCACTTATCTAAACGAGGACAAGGAGACCTTAACACCAGTTCTCTATTTTGAGGGAGAGGAGTCTGGTTTCCAAGTCCAGGTGGCCATGCAGTACAATGACGGCTATTCGGACAATATCCTGTCCTTCGTTAACAACGTTCGTACCAAGGACGGCGGTACTCATGAAACTGGGCTGAAACTGGCCATCACCAAGGCCATGAACGACTATGCCCGCAAGACCAACTTGCTCAAGGAAAAGGACAAGAACTTGGAAGGCTCTGACTACCGTGAAGGTTTGTCTGCGGTCCTTTCTATCCTTGTACCAGAAGAGCATTTGCAGTTTGAAGGGCAGACCAAGGACAAGTTGGGAAGCCCACTTGCTCGTCCTGTGGTGGACGGCATTGTGTCGGACAAGCTGACCTTCTTCCTTTTGGAAAATGGTGAACTGGCTTCAAATTTGGTTCGCAAGGCTATTAAGGCCCGCGATGCGCGCGAGGCTGCCCGTAAAGCCCGTGATGAAAGCCGAAATGGCAAGAAAAACAAGAAGGACAAGGGGCTTTTGTCTGGTAAGCTGACTCCGGCCCAGTCTAAAAATCCTGCCAAGAATGAGCTTTATCTGGTCGAGGGGGATTCTGCCGGTGGTTCTGCCAAGCAGGGCCGTGACCGCAAGTTTCAGGCGATTTTGCCTCTGCGTGGTAAGGTTATCAATACGGCCAAGGCCAAGATGGCGGATATCCTCAAAAACGAGGAAATCAATACCATGATTTACACCATTGGTGCAGGCGTGGGGACGGATTTCTCTATCGAGGATGTCAACTATGACAAGATTATCATCATGACCGATGCAGATACGGATGGAGCTCACATTCAGACCCTCTTGCTGACTTTCTTCTATCGTTACATGCGACCGCTAGTAGAAGCAGGACGGGTTTACATCGCCCTTCCGCCTCTCTACAAGATGTCAAAAGGTAAGGGCAAGACTGAAAAGATTGCCTATGCTTGGTCTGATGGAGAATTAGAAGATCTCCGCAAGGATTTTGGCAAGGGTACGATTCTTCAGCGCTACAAGGGGCTTGGTGAGATGAATGCTGACCAGCTATGGGAGACAACCATGAATCCTGAAACGCGAACCCTTATCCGTGTCACCATTGAAGACCTAGCCCGTGCTGAACGCCGTGTGTCCGTCCTCATGGGCGACAAGGTCGAGCCACGCCGCAAGTGGATTGAGGATAATGTTAGGTTTACGCTAGAAGAAAACACAGTATTTTGATGAACAGTTTTTCACTTATGACAAAGAAAGTATGGAAGACAAGATGAAAAAAAGATTTTCTAAAAAACAGGCAATTGAGGAAATTCAAAAGAGATACCAGAAGGCTGAGTCACTGTTGAAAGATGATTCAAAAATGGAACCCTTCTTGGAGAAAATAGAAAAGAAAATTAAATGGATTCCCTTTTTAGCTCAGGAATTTAAAAATATTCCCATCATGATAAGTATGGTTCGAAGCTATTTGAAACGAGATTATACCAAGATTCCTAAGAGGACTATTCTCGCAATTATTTCGGCTTTAATCTACTTTCTCTCGCCTGTAGATGTAGTTCCAGACTGGATTCCATTCTTTGGTCAAATGGATGATGCGCTGGTTATAGCAACTTGCTGGAACTGGGTTAATAAAGACATTGAAGATTATCGGGCATGGAAGAAGCTGCGCTCGGCAGAAAATATAGACAAACCCTAAACAAGATGATGTTCCCATTGAGCAACGCTTTGAAAAAAGAAGATATAGATATTAATATGCTGTTACAAGTATAATTAGCAGTAAACTTTTTAACAAAAAATAAGAAAATAAGAAAAAGGAATATTATGAGTAATATTCAAAACATGTCCCTTGAGGACATCATGGGAGAGCGTTTTGGTCGCTACTCCAAATACATTATTCAGGAGCGGGCTTTGCCGGACATTCGTGACGGTCTCAAGCCCGTGCAACGTCGGATTCTTTATTCTATGAACAAGGACGGCAACACCTTTGACAAGGGTTACCGCAAGTCCGCCAAGTCAGTCGGAAATATCATGGGAAATTTCCACCCGCACGGTGACTCCTCTATTTATGATGCCATGGTCCGCATGAGTCAGGACTGGAAGAACCGTGAGATTTTGGTGGAGATGCACGGGAACAACGGTTCCATGGACGGTGATCCGCCTGCGGCTATGCGTTACACCGAGGCTCGCCTCTCGGAGATGGCAGGTTATCTGCTGGCCGACATCGAGAAAAAGACCGTGCCATTTGCCTGGAACTTTGACGATACGGAAAAAGAACCCACTGTGCTACCAGCTGCCTTCCCTAATCTCTTGGTCAATGGAGCGACAGGAATTTCAGCAGGGTACGCGACGGATATCCCGCCGCATAATCTAGCGGAGGTCATTGATGCCGTTGTCTACATGATTGATCATCCGACAGCTAAATTAGAAAAGTTGATGGAGTTCTTGCCTGGACCAGACTTCCCAACAGGTGCCATTATCCAAGGGGCTGATGAAATCAAGAAAGCCTATGAAACAGGTAAGGGCCGTGTCGTAGTCCGTAGCCGTTGTGACATCGAGCAACTAAAGGCTGGAAAGAAACAGATTATCATTACCGAGATTCCCTATGAGGTCAACAAGGCTGTTCTGGTCAAGAAGATTGATGATGTCCGTATCAACAACAAGGTGCCTGGTATTGCCGAGGTGCGTGATGAGTCAGACCGGACAGGTCTGCGGATTGCCATTGAGCTGAAAAAAGACAGCGATGAGCAAACCATTCTCAACTATCTCTACAAATACACCGACCTGCAAATCAATTACAACTTCAACATGGTGGCCATTGATAACTTTACACCGCGTCAGGTCGGCTTGCAGAAGATTTTGTCCAGCTATATTGCCCACCGCCGTGAGATTATCATTGCCCGGTCTAAGTTTGACAAGGAAAAGGCAGAAAAACGCCTCCACATTGTAGAAGGTTTGATCCGTGTCATTTCCATCTTGGACGAGGTTATTGCCCTTATCCGTGCTTCTGAAAACAAGGCTGACGCCAAGGAAAACTTGAAAATCAGCTATGATTTCAGCGAGGAACAGGCTGAGGCTATCGTGACCTTGCAACTTTACCGTTTGACAAACACCGATATTGTGACCTTGGAAAATGAAGAAGCAGCCCTACGCGAGCAGATTCAGACCTTGGCAGCCATTATCGGCGATGAGCGGACCATGTTCAATCTCATGAAGAAGGAACTGCGTGAGGTCAAGAAGCAGTTTGGCAATCCTCGTTTGAGTGAGTTACAAGATCAGGCAGAAGCAATTGAAATTGACACTGCTAGCTTGATTGTCGAAGAAGAAACCTTTGTCAGCGTGACTAAGGCTGGCTATATCAAACGAACTAGTCCACGTTCTTTCAATGCCTCAACGCTGGAAGAAATGGGCAAGCGGGATGACGACCAGTTGATTTTCTTGCAGAATGCCAAGACAACTCAGCACCTCTTGCTCTTTACCAATCTTGGAAATGTCATCTACCGCCCTGTCCATGAGTTGACAGATATTCGTTGGAAGGACATTGGTGAACATCTGAGCCAGACTCTCATGAACTTTGACACCAATGAAGAGATTATTTTTGCTGAATTGGTGGAGAATTTTGAGGAGGGAACTTATTTCGCGGTGACCAAATACGGTCAAATCAAGCGTGTGGAGCGGAAGGAATTTGCTCCATGGCGGACTTACAAGTCTAAGTCAACCAAGTATGCCAAACTAAAAGATGCAGTAGATGTGGTCATTACTGTATCACCTGTGGTTTTGGACAACATCATGCTCATGACAGAAAAGGGCTACGCTCTGCGATTTAACATCGAAGAAGTGCCAATCATCGGTGCCAAGGCGGCTGGTGTCAAGGCGGTCAACCTCAAGGATGGGGATGTGGTGGCTGCGGCCTTTATCAGCAACACCAGCTCCGTCTATCTCCTGACTCAGCGTGGTAGTTTGAAGCGGATGGCGACGGAGGAAATCCCTGTGACCAGCCGTGCCAAGCGTGGTCTGCAGGTCTTGCGTGAGCTGAAGAGTAAGCCCCATCGTGTCTTTGCGGCAGGGCCTGTTTTGACGGAAAATAGCGGAGCAGCACTTGATTTGTTCACTTCAGAAGTGGAGACGACAGATCAGCAGATTCTCATCATCACCTCTACAACGGGTCAAGTCATCGAGAAAAATCTTGCCGACTTGTCCTTGTCTGAACGGACTAGCAATGGTTCCTTTGTCTCGGATACCATTTCGGACGAAGAAGTGCTGAGTGCTCGGCAGGGGTAGGATAGGATGAAACTAAGATCAATTTTTAGAACGCCTATCAAAAGCCATCATTACACTGAAAACTAAGGGACGAAAAGCAAGTGATATTGAGGAAGCCATCAATCAATGGCTGTCTCAAGTTCCCAGTCATCTCTTTAAGTTGATTACTTTTGATTGTGGGAAAGAATTTTCCAATTGGGAGTCTATTTCGAATGCACATGACATCGATATTTTCTTTGCCGATCCAGATTGTCCTGGCCAACAAGGTCTCAATGAACACTCGAATAGTTTACTAAGACGAAACAGATGAACTTTACCGATATTTCTCAGGAGTTTTTATCAACTGTAGCTGATAAGAGAAATAGAATTCTTCGGAAGTCTTTGAATTATCAAACACCATACCAAGTTTTTCTGAGTTACTTGAAAAAGTCTAGCTTAATTTGACAATTTAGGAATATTCAGCCTTGGATACTCCTTTTGACCTTCTTGACGGATGATATTCTGCTGACAATGGCCAGTTCTGGTAAGTCCTATTTTCGTCTCAATAAGGAGGTGGCCAAGGATGGTCGGAATCATTATTTTCTGTCTCGGATAAAAATGGCCGATCCAAAGGTACTCAATCGAACCTTTGTCTACCTTGGTACGAGAGTACAGTTAAAGAGTGATTTTGTAGGTCCCAAGAGCTAGGAAAATATTCAGCAGTTTTTTGTAGGTTTACCTTAACTTTCCTAATGGAATTTGCTATAATTTAGTTAGAATGTAAGTCTAGGAGGCTACTTATGGAAGTCAAAGATGTCATGGAGATTTTGGAAGGAATGAAGCTGGGAATTTTTGCGACAGTTGATAATGCTGGCAAGCCCCATGCACGTCCGATTCATATCACAGCAGCCAATGAAGATGGTATTTTCTTTATGACTGGTTCGGAAACACATTTCTATCAGCAATTGATGGGGGATGAGCGAGTGGCAGTAACTGCCCTATCAGAAGAAGACTACTTGATTCAAGTCATTCGAATCGAGGGGGAAGCTCGTCCGGCTAGTCAAGAACTCTTGGAGAAGGTTTTTGCGGACAATCCTTATGTCCAACATGTTTACAAGGATGAGGAAAGTCGCAAGACCATGCAGATTTTCCAAATCTATGAGGGAGATGGCTTCTATCATAGTTTGACGCAGGGGCATAAGTACGTCTTTAAAATCAATAGTGAAGTCAGTCTAGCGCGGACAATCTAAGTCTTCCATTCCAGGACGCCTATACTAGTTATAGGAAATGGAAAGAAATAACAAATAGGAAGAAAAAGTAAATAATCTTCCAAATGATCTAGAGAAAGAGGTACTGAGTGAGGGTATATATAACAAATTTAAATGGACATGCGGCATCATCTACTGCCCAAATCGGACAAAATATGGTGACAGATCTTGCCATTGAGCTGGGATATCGGGAAATGGGAATTTACTCTTACAATATGGCAACTGATAGCCCATCAGAGTTAAGTAAAAGACTAGATGGAATTGTTGCAGGCTTGAGTCATGGAGATGTGGTTATTTTTCAAACACCCACCTGGAATTCGACAGAATTTGATGAACGATTGATGGCAAAACTAAAGGTTTATCAAATTAAGCTTGTTATTTTTATTCATGATGTAGTCCCTCTCATGTTTGAAAGTAACTATTATCTGATGAAGCGAATTATTTCCTATTACAACATGGCGGATGTCCTTATCGCCCCTAGTCAACGAATGATTGACCTTCTCCGTAAAGAAGGTCTCACCGTGAAAAAAACATTGGTTCAAGGAATGTGGGATCATCCGACCAAAACCCCTCAATTGCCAGCGACATTTCAACCCTTGATTCATTTTCCAGGTTCGCCAGCGCGATTTGGATTTATCAAACAATGGAACTATTCCATCAAACTAACTGTCTACTCCAATGAGGAAGGAGAATACCCTGAACAAGTAACTAGAGTTCCATATCGACCAGATGAACAACTACTGCTGGAAATGTCAAGAGGAGGATTTGGTTTGGTCTGGATGGACGATCATGACAAGGGTTACCAAGAACTCTATTGCCCATATAAACTAGGAACCTTTCTCGCTGCAGGAATCCCTGTGATTGTCCAAAGGGGAATCGCCAATCAGGAAATTATTGAGGCAAATGGTCTTGGTTTGGTTGTGGATAGCTTGGATGAAGCGGTTGAAAAAATTCAAACCATGACACCAGCTGACTATCAGGAATTTGTTACTAGAGTGAGGTCCTTTAATCCGCTGTTACGTCAGGGTTATTTTACAAAAAAACTGTTGGTAGACGCTGTCTTTAATGCGCTTTGTCAAAGTGAATGAAGTTGAGCGGAAAAAATTGACTAAAATAAAAGATGTCCGAGACAGTACTCGGGCATTTTTTGTATTGTAAAGGAATTAAAATCTAAAAGACATTATTATAATGAAGAAAAATGAAAAGTTAGTAAAAATACAGCGAAAATGGAAAAATATACATGAAAACAATTACAAAACAAACATTGTAAAAATACAGTATATTAATACTGTAAAGTATTTATGGAAATTTCAAAAAAAGTGTGCATATTACTTGACATTTTCAAGAAATGACGGTAAGATAACTATAGATTTTTTAGGACTTGGGGTCCGGGGGTCTATATTAAAATAATAGGGAGAACATAAGTGAATAAAAAAGTAAATAAAAACTTTACAGAAGTTTCACGAAATAGCCGTGTCAAGATGCACAAATCAGGTAAGCATTGGGTTCGCACGGTCATGTCCAGCATCGGTTTGTTCCGAGTAGCAGGTGGTTCTGCAGCTGAGACTGTAAAAGTAGATGGCTCAATGGTTTCATCTAAAGTAGGTGTGGCTCGCGGTTTCGCTGCAGCAGGAGCTTTGTTAGGAACTTCAGTCGTTCTAGATCAAGTTCAACCAGAACTAGTGTACGCATCGGAAGTTGCAACAACATCTACATTGGCAAGTGCTGATACAGTAACCTTGTCAGGTACAAGTTCTGAGTCAGCTAGTGAGTCTGTTTCAACAACAGAAGCAGCAAGCGAGTCTGTTTCAACAACAGAATCTGTAACAGAATCAGCTTCAGCAACAGAATCAGATACAACATCTGCATCTCTATCAACTTCTGAGTCTGTTTCAACCTCTGAATCAGTATCAACTTCAGAATCAACATCAACTTCAGAATCAGTATCAACATCTGAGTCAGTATTGTTGAGTGAAGTAGTATCAGAAGCTGCAGCAGTAGCAAGTTCAGAAACAGCGTCAGCAACTGAAACAACTACAAGTTCAGAAACTGCAACAACTGAAACTCCAACTCAAGTATTGGAACAGGTAACATCAGAAGCTGAAATCTTGGTTGACCTTGGTCAAAAAGAGTTGATAGAAGTTGAAGATGCAAACCTTGCAGCAGCAGTTGCAGCAGCACAGGTTGAAATCACAGCAGCAAAAGCAATCCTTGCAGATCCATCAGCAACTGTTGAGCAAGTAGAAGCACAAATCGTAGCTGTAAAAGCAGCCAACGAAGCCTTGGCAGCAGAACTCTTGAAACGTGATGAAGATGGCGTCTTGACAGCTATGTTGGCGGATATCAACGCTTCAAAAGTAAACGATGGTAGTGGTACCTTTAACCCAGGTGGTGTTGCGCTTATCGAGCCAAACCCTGATATGACTGATCCTCACAAGGCAGAGGCTCAATCATCAACTCAAGGAACAATGGTTGCGTCAACAACTGCTGGCTACTTGACCTTCAAGTACTACCCATTCTCAGCTTGGTATGACGGTACAGTTGGTTCAGGTAACGGTTACGGCTTGTCATCATCTAACGGTGCCTACATCCGTGCTTCTGTAGCAGAGGATCTTTCAGGAACAGTATTACTTGAGTTGGTTGATAAGTCAAATAACATCCTAGAAACCAAGACAGTTGCCCCTGGTGATGTAGTAGAGTTTACAACCTTCCAAGATTCTGCAGGTGGTCGTCCAGTTGTTGCTGAGTATGACGCAACAACGGCATCAGCTGATTCAACAGGTACCTTGAAAGTTCTCTATGATGAAAATACCCTTCAACCAAACGTACAGGTTCCAGGAGTTGTAGCTAATACAACTACTTATAAAACTGAAGCCGGAGAAGTATTAGGAACTTATACTATCGCAACTATTCCAGGATTAACAAACATTCCGTCAGATGTCCGTGACTTCCCAGGATTCGACTATGTTCGTTCTGAAAAAACATCAGTAGATGTAACACCTCAGTCTGGCATTCCGTATGTTCTCCGTGTACGCCAAGGTTATCCAACTACTAGTGAAGGTAAAGTAGGTAAGTACATTTCTTACAAGACTATTGCTACACCAATTCCAGGTACTCACAGCTATACGGAAGCAATCTACGTAGCGGATCCAAACTACACGGGTACACATGATTTCCGCTCGACTACAACTGAAGGTTTTATCAAGGTATTTGAATCATCTGTTCTTGCAAAAGGTCAAACCAATACCAACAACATGTTGCCAGCGTCATTCTTGGATACTTATACAGTAACTAAGTTGACAACAGATCCAAATGATTCTACAAAACAAGTCGAGTCAGCTCCAATCACAGATCCTGCAGAACTTGATTTGAGTACTTTGCAAGGTGTTCGAGTGATTGATGGAAAAGAAGTTGGTAATGAATGGTTTAAATTAAAACTTAAAGAGAATCCAGACTTTGTTTTCCTTTCTCGTTTCCAAATTGGTGTCCCAACTACTGGTCAATATAGACAATTACGACTTTTCTTTGGTCGTGACTTCAATCCGGATAACGTAACAGATCCAGGTGAAACGATTGACCCTGCTACAGGTGAGAAAGTTTCAGGTCTGGATATGCTCGGTATCTGGCTACCATATAGTTTCTCTTATGCAGGCGTTGAGATGACTGAAACCACTCACATCTATAAGAAAAATGAAGACGAGTACACTTCATTGTCAGAGTCAGGTTCTGAATCAACATCAGCATCTGAATCTGTAGTGGAATCAGAATCAGAGTCAGCATCAGCATCGGAATCTGAAGTAGCGTCAGCATCTGAGTCAGCATCAGCATCTGAGTCAGAAGTAGCTTCGGCATCTGAGTCAGCATCAGCATCTGAGTCAGCATCAGCGTCTGAGTCAGCATCAGCATCTGAGTCAGCATCAGCATCTGAGTCAGCATCAGCGTCTGAATCAGCATCAGCATCTGAGTCAGCATCAGCGTCTGAGTCAGCATCAGCATCTGAGTCAGCATCAGCATCTGAGTCAGCATCAGCATCTGAGTCAGCATCAGCATCTGAGTCAGCATCAGCATCTGAGTCAGCATCAGCGTCTGAGTCAGCATCAGCATCTGAGTCAGCATCAGCGTCTGAGTCAGCATCAGCGTCTGAGTCAGCATCAGCATCTGAGTCAGCATCAGCGTCTGAATCAGCATCAGCATCTGAGTCAGCATCAGCATCTGAGTCAGCATCAGCGTCTGAATCAGCATCAGCATCTGAGTCAGCATCAGCATCTGAGTCAGCATCAGCATCTGAGTCAGCATCTGAATCAGCATCAGCATCTGAGTCAACAAGTGCATCAGTATCAGCGTCTGAGTCAACAAGTGCATCAGTATCAGCGTCTGAGTCAACAAGTGCATCAGTATCAGCGTCTGAGTCAACATCAGCGTCAGTATCAGCGTCTGAGTCAACATCAGCGTCAGTATCAGCATCCGAGTCAACAAGCGCATCAGTATCAGCGTCTGAATCAACAAGTGCATCAGTATCAGCGTCTGAGTCAACAAGTGCATCAGTATCAGCGTCTGAGTCAACAAGTGCATCAGTATCAGCATCTGAGTCAACAAGTGCATCAGTATCAGCGTCTGAGTCAACAAGTGCATCAGTATCAGCGTCTGAGTCAACAAGTGCATCAGTATCAGCGTCTGAGTCAACATCAGCGTCAGTATCAGCGTCTGAGTCAACAAGTGCATCAGTATCAGCGTCTGAGTCAACATCAGCGTCAGTATCAGCGTCTGAGTCAACAAGTGCATCAGTATCAGCGTCTGAGTCAACAAGTGCATCAGTATCAGCATCTGAGTCAACAAGCGCATCAGTATCAGCGTCTGAGTCAACATCAGCGTCAGTATCAGCATCTGAGTCAACAAGCGCATCAGTATCAGCGTCTGAGTCAACAAGTGCATCAGTATCAGCGTCTGAGTCAGCATCTGTCTCAGCAAGCCAGTCTGAGTCACTTTCAGAATCAGCGTCTGAGTCAGCATCTGTCTCAGCAAGCCAGTCTGAATCACTTTCAGAATCAGCGTCTGAGTCAGCATCTGTCTCAGCAAGCCAGTCTGAGTCACTTTCAGAATCAGCGTCTGAGTCAGCATCTGTCTCAGCAAGCCAGTCTGAATCACTTTCAGAATCAGCGTCTGAGTCAGCATCTGTCTCAGCAAGCCAGTCTGAATCACTTTCAGAATCAGCGTCTGAGTCAGCATCTGTCTCAGCAAGCCAGTCTGAATCACTTTCAGAATCAGCGTCTGAGTCAGCATCTGTCTCAGCAAGCCAGTCTGAATCACTTTCAGAATCAGCGTCTGAGTCAGCATCTGTCTCAGCAAGCCAGTCTGAGTCACTTTCAGAATCAGCGTCTGAATCAGCAAGCACATCAGCGTCTGAACAAGCTAAGACAGGTTCAGTTATCGTAAACTATGTAGATACAGAAGGTAACGTTCTTAAAGATCCAATTACAGATACGCCAATTTCTCCAGTAGGTACAAGCTACGATACAACTGATAACAAGCCAAATGAGATTGTTACAGCAGACGGTACGAAATATGTACTTGTTCCATCTAAGACTATCGGTACAGAAAATGGTTCTGTAGTTGAAGGCGAAACATCAATCACTTACGTTTACCAAAAAGTAGCGAAGTGGATTCCATTGATTCCAGGTGTTCCAGCTGACGAACGTCCAACAACTGACTATCCATTTGATCCAACTAATCCGGATGCAGAGATTCCAGCAATCCCTACAAACCCAGAAACTGAGCAGCCAGTTGTACCACATGTACCAGGCTTCACACCAGTGGATCCAAATACGAACCAGCCGCTTCAACCAGTTGATCCAGAGGATCCAACGAAAGGTTACATCCCACCAACACCAGGTAACCCAGGTATTGATACACTCATTCCTTATGTACCAGTTGAAACAGCTAAGACAGGTTCAGTAGTTGTAAACTATGTAGATACAGAAGGTAACGTTCTTAAAGATCCAATTACAGATACGCCAATTTCTCCAGTAGGTACAAGCTACGATACAACTGATAACAAGCCAAATGAGATTGTAACAGCTGACGGTACGAAATATGTGCTTGTTCCATCTAAGACTATCGGTACAGAAAATGGTTCTGTAGTTGAAGGCGAAACATCAATCACTTACGTTTACCAAAAAGTAGCGAAGTGGATTCCATTGATTCCAGGTGTTCCAGCTGACGAACGTCCAACAACTGACTATCCATTTGATCCAACTAATCCGGATGCAGAGATTCCAGCAATCCCTACAAACCCAGAAACTGAGCAGCCAGTTGTACCACATGTACCAGGCTTCACACCAGTGGATCCAAATACGAACCAGCCGCTTCAACCAGTTGATCCAGAGGATCCAACGAAAGGTTACATCCCACCAACACCAGGTAACCCAGGTATTGATACACTCATTCCTTATGTACCAGTTGAAACAGCTAAGACAGGTTCAGTAGTTGTAAACTATGTAGATACAGAAGGTAACGTTCTTAAAGATCCAATTACAGATACGCCAATTTCTCCAGTAGGTACAAGCTACGATACAACTGATAACAAGCCAAATGAGATTGTAACAGCTGACGGTACGAAATATGTGCTTGTTCCATCTAAGACTATCGGTACAGAAAATGGTTCTGTAGTTGAAGGCGAAACATCAATCACTTACGTTTACCAAAAAGTAGCGAAGTGGATTCCATTGATTCCAGGTGTTCCAGCTGACGAACGTCCAACAACTGACTATCCATTTGATCCAACTAATCCGGATGCAGAGATTCCAGCAATCCCTACAAACCCAGAAACTGAGCAGCCAGTTGTACCACATGTACCAGGCTTCACACCAGTGGATCCAAATACGAACCAGCCGCTTCAACCAGTTGATCCAGAGGATCCAACGAAAGGTTACATCCCACCAACACCAGGTAACCCAGGTATTGATACACTCATTCCTTATGAACCGGTTGAAACAGCTAAGACAGGTTCAGTAGTTGTAAACTATGTAGATACAGAAGGCAACGTAATTAAAGCACCTGTAACAGATACGCCAGTATCTCCTGTAGGTACAGATTACGATACAACTGATAACAAGCCGAAAGAGATTATAACGGCTGACGGTACGCGTTATGTACTCGTTCCATCTAAGACAATCGGTACAGAAAATGGTTCTGTAGTTGAAGGTGAAACTTCAATCACATACGTTTACCAAAAAGTTGCGAACTGGATTCCACAAATCCCAGGTGTTCCATCAACCGAATACCCAGTGATTCCATATCCATTCGATCCAAACAATCCAGATGTACCAGTGACACCAACTCCTGATACGGTAATCCCTTATGTACCAGGATATGTGCCAGTGGATCCAAATACGAACCAACCACTTCAACCGGTTGACCCAGAAGATCCATCTAAAGGGTACATTCCACCAACACCATCTACACCAGGAGTAAATACGCTTATTCCGTATATCCCAACTCCAATTCCTACCCCTACCCCATTGGCACCTAAGCCAAACGGTTCAACTGAAGTTGTTCCAAATCCAGATAAACCAGTAGACAAAGCAGATGCTATAGATAAACTGCCAAATACAGGTGAGTCTAATTCGATACTTTCAAGTGTATTAGGAATGGGATTGCTTCTTGGAGCAGCAGCTTCGGCTAGAAGAAGAAAGGGTGAGAAGTAATCATCTCGCCTCAGATAAAAACGAAGTCATCGAAAGATGGCTTCGTTTTCATAATGGATGAATGATGCGAATTACTGCGGTTTGTGATAAAATAGAAATAAAAACTATTGAGGTTTCATGAGAAAAATGTTACGTTCTAGTCTGATGCAACGCATACTTTGGACTATATTAATTCTATTTATTTATATGTTGGGGAAGTATACGCCTATCTCAACTTATCCAAACCAATTGAGCCAAGATCAGACTGCCTTGGAAATGACCTTGAATAGTTTTGCTATGGTCACTGGTGGTGAGTTTTCCAAACTGAATCTCTTCTCACTTGGCTTGAGCCCTTGGATGACCAGTATGATTTTATGGCGGTTTGTTGGTTTCTTGAAATTAAACGCGGCATTTACACAGTTGCAAAACCATTTGTGTCAAGCATTTATCATGTTGGTTGTAGGGCTTATTCAAGCCTTTGGCTACTTAGCGGTTATGCCGGTAACATCAGTTTCTAACTATGAACGTTTGGGAACTATCGTCATCTTAATAGCTGGAACCTTTGTGCTCATGTGGTTAGGGCAATTAAATACGGAAAAAGGTTTAGGAGGCTCCTCGGCCATCATTGCTGCCAGCATGATACTAAGTTTTATCATGAGCATTTCTGCCATGACAGATGGTCGTCTGGCTAACCCAATGGTCATTGCTCTTTTTGTATTGGCGGCACTATTTCTGGTCTTTATTGCAGTGCTTGTCTATAAGGCAGAGTATCGGATTCCTACCAGACGGATCATGCTCAATACTAACCTGTTAAAATCATCCTATATTCCGATTCGGGTGACTCCAGCAGGAGGTATGCCCTTTATGTATGCAATGACCTTGATGACCTTGCCAGTATTGCTGTTACAAGGCTTGATAGCCGTGGTACCGCAGTTAGCAGGGTTGCGAGGAATGGAAGGCAGTCTCTCAGTGAGTGAACTACCAGGTATCTTGCTGTATACTGGCGTCCTCTTTATCCTCTCATATGGCTTTGCATACTTTAATATGGATCCGTCAGAGGTTGCAGAAAATATGCAAAAGAGTGGGGATTACATTGAAAATATCCGTCCAGGAAAGGCAACACAGGCCTATTTGACTCGTTATCTAAACCGGATGGCCTTTGTGGGTGCTGTTTATACCTGTATGATGGGAAGTTTGCCACTCTTTCTGGTGTGGTATTTTAATGGTGAAACTGGTCTTGGTATGATGGTTAACAATATCTATATTGTGACGACGTTGATGCTCACCATTGTGGAGCAGGTTGATATTATTCAATCGTGGAAGCAGTACGAAGACATAATTTAAAGGAGAAGAAATGTATTATTTTGTACCGTCTTGGTATGGGGAACAGAATAAATGGGTTGCCGATTCACTAGTCTGGTACCGGACGATTGAACAAGTGAGTTTCGATGATACCATTAATCAGGTGAAAATGTTTGAAACGGTTGATGAGCCAGCCAGTCTGATTTTATTGGGCTATCAACCACAATTGCGCTATTTTTTCCATAAACAAGGCTTGCACAAGGTCAGCTATTGGTCTTTTTTTGATGATATTCAAAATGTGCACCGTAGCCAGCAATCTGCTGTCCACTTCAAGGAGTTGGACTGGCCTAGGGGTACAGAATTCATCTATTCACCTTTTGCCGTTATTGCGCAACGAGAAGGGAAGCTACTGGCTGAGATTCATTTTGCAGAAGATGGAAACTTGCTCTATATTCATTTTGGAGCATCGGAAAAAGAAGAGCAACGGTATATTTTTGATGATCGGGGCTTTCTGTCAAGTTTAATTATTTACGAAGATGGTCACCCTGCCTACCAAGATTTTCTCAATTCAAATGGAGTTTGGCAGGTGAGGGAATGGTTTGGAGCAGAGGACCATCGATTGGAAATCAATCCCTTGGCTGATAAGAACATGGAGAAATCCTTCTACTCTTCCTGGGAGGAGTTGATTTTGGAGCGCTTGCGGGTTTTCAAAGGTCAAGTGGTTGAGGAGGATGATATTTTTGTCATCACTGCCAATAAACAGCATACAAATCTATTTTTACAGACTTTTCCGCAACACCATAAAATGTTTTCATTTTTTGGTCAACGCTTTGATTGGAGTGATAAGATCCTCTTGTCAGCTATTTTGCGCCAATCGCAGCATGTTTTGGTAGATACGGATTCAAACGAAGAAAGACTCCTGCAGTTTTGTCAGTTCGAGGGTCTAAAAGAAGTAGAAATCCATCGGATGACTCCTTTTGATACCCGCTTGAGGCTGGGGCAAAGTCAAAATATCCGCGAGATGATTTTCTACTGTTTGGTGGATCACCTAGAAGGTGTTGACGGCGTGGTTGATTCGCTCTTGCAACTGCTTGCTGGGAATCCGCTCTTTCAGGTTTGCTTCGTGACCTATAATCGCTCTTATCCATTACAGAATTTAGAGCACCGTGTGATTGAAAAAATTCACCAAAAATATGAACCAAATCAATTTTTCAAAGCTGCAGCGGGGCCAGGGGAGAATCAGGTGGATGAATCAGATTCTTTTGAATTAAAGTCAATTCGTTTCGAATTACTTTCAAATGAGAACCAGATTATTCAGGAGTTAGATAGTGCTCGTCTGGTGATTGATTTGTCACCGCAGCCAGATTTGTATACGCAGATTGCAGCCTTGAGTGCTGGTATTCCGCAAATCACAGCAGTAAAAACAGACTATGTTGAGCATAAGGAAAATGGTTGGGTTTTGAACCATCCACGAGATTTGGAACAAGCAGTTCAGTATTTCTGTCAGGGATTGGCCAATTGGAACCGTTCTTTGGTGAAATCGGTCGAAATGATGAGCGATTATACCAGCGGAAATATGGTAGAACAATGGAAGGGATTTTTCGAGAGTTAAATGGGAAAATTAAGAATTGTACAAATTGGAGAGTCAGATTGGTCCCAATCTCTTGAATTACCTCAAGAGATCGAATGGTTCTATGCAAGGGAATCTTCCATTTCAGATTTATTGGATATTTGGCGTGAGGCAGGCTTGATTTGGGATGATGAATCCGTAGCAGGTCCGGTTATGCGCCGACCATTTCAGCTCGCCGGTTTATTAGTGACCTCGCCAGTCAAAGAAGAAAGTTTACAGGTCTTTCAAGATTATTTGGACCCCTATGCCACTTTTTTGGATGAAGAGGGTAGGGTCCTGGAGCAGACACAAGATGGATTTGTTCGTGCCATGCGTCCACAAAACTTGCCATTACTCAGTTCACGAATGGAAAAACTTCAATTTTTAGCAAAAAACCTTTTTTCAGGACAGTATGGGGCGAAGCTAAAAGTGTCAGACATCGATATCCATCCTCAATTTTCTGGGTCTGTTCAATATGATGGTCATGTTGGGGTCGAGTTTTCAGGTCATTTTGGAGAGGACTATTCTCCTTTGTTTACTTTCCGTTATAATTTGGTGGCGGAAGAGGCACGGCTTGAAATTTGGCCAGAATATATCAAAACGGGTCCCCTCTCTTTACGATTTGAGATTGTTTCTATTCGATTGGGAAGTGTTTCAGATGTGATGGATCGTTACTACCTGTACGAAGAGGATTTTACAGAACCTGTACAGTTGCCAGAATTGGAAGGGATTGGATACTATTCTATCTCGGTCTCTGCCAAGGGTGAGGGAAGTCTTAAAATGGGGCCTTGTCACTGGCGTCGGTCTCGAAATGGATTGGGACGGTTTATTTTAGGCGGTCAGCGTATGGTGGATGCAAAAAGGCAAGAAATTTTCTCTTACTTCCATCCAGGCGATCTCAAGCCACCACTTAATGTGTATTTTTCGGGTTATCGTCCTGCAGAAGGTTTTGAAGGTTTCTTTATGATGAAGAGTTTAGGAGCTCCCTTCCTTCTCTTATCTGACCCCCGTCTGGAGGGTGGATGTTTCTACTCGGGAACGGAGGAGCTAGAGAGCCAGATTGTCGCTGTGATTCAGGAGAGTCTTGACTACCTTGGTTTTACCAAACAGGAGTTGGTCCTTTCAGGATTGTCGATGGGAGCTTTTGGTGGTCTTTATTATTCCGCTATGTTAGAACCCCATGCGGTTATTGTAGGAAAACCCTTTACCAATTTAGGTGATGTGGTTACTAACTTGAAATTAAAGCGACCAGATGAGTTTGAGACCAGTGCAGATATGTTACGAAATGTCGTAGACTCATCTGAAGATGATCAGATTAAGGCCTTTAATTTGCGTTTTTGGGAAAAATTTTCTCAAGCAAATTTGGAAAATACTAAATTTGCGATTGCTTATATGGAGCAGGATGACTATGATCCTTTGGCGACCATACGTCTCATTGACTTTTTGGCGGAAGAGGATGTGCATATTTTTGCAAAAGGCTATGAAGGTCGACATAATGATAATAGCATTTCGATTAACAAGTGGTTCATGACCCAATATCAGCGGGTTTTATCGCATGATTTTGGAAGGAGTTAATAGTGGAAAAAAAGCTAATTGATCGCATTTACTGGGGTGATGTAGCCAGTCACTCAAATTATCTTTACGGATCCAGTATCCGTTTTGTCGATCGAAGCGTATATTTTGAAAATCCTTATTTTGCGGCGGGAAAGGCTATCAAGACATGGCAATCCAAAACCAACTACCAAGCCCATCGTGTGTCGCCTTCCCTACCCATTTTGGTGCCAGGAGAAAGTTATACAGTATTGAAGGAGTTTTCTTCTGTACCAGAGGGGACTTGTTATCTGCAATTGCGGTATTTTAATCGGCAGGATGAACAGATTGGAACCGAAATATTGAGGGATGAAGATGATTGTTTTGTCTTTCCTGAACAAGCCTATTCCTACTCGATTAGTTTGATGGGGGCAGGTTGTCACCATTTGGTGTTTCATTCCCTGTCCTTGTACGGTCACACAGGTGCAGGTGAACTGCAACTGGAGGATGTTCCGAGTCGAAAATACTGGGAGAAGATTCTTCCCGATTCGCTACACCTTGTAAAAAGTCTCATTCAAGTTGTAAATGATGAAGGAGTGTAATGAATAAATTATCAAGTTCAGCAATTCTTAATAGTATGCGTCTGGCCGGTATTCGTCGTTATGCACGAAAGGTCAACAAGTTACGGACCTATTATTCTGAAATGACAGATGAAGAACTACAAGAACAAACCATTTTATTTAAAAAACGGCTTTTGGAAGGCGAAGGTTTGGACGACTTGATGGTGGAAGCCTTTGCTGTGTGTAGGGAGGCCTGTTACCGCATTTTAGGGAAGTTTCCCTACGATGTGCAGGTGATGGGGGCAATCGCCTTGCATCAGGGCAATATCGCTGAGATGAAGACCGGTGAAGGTAAGACATTGACTGCCACCATGCCTCTCTATTTAAATGGCTTATCTGGTAAAGGTGCGATTCTGGTTACAACCAATGACTACTTGGCCAAACGGGATGCTGAGGAAATGGGAGAAGTTTATCGTTTCTTGGGACTCACTGTTGGGGTTGGAGTCTTTGAAGAGGGTTACGATCCAGATGTTGAGGAAAAACGAGCTGTATACGCTGCCGATATTACCTATACAACAGGTACAGCCTTGGGCTTTGACTACCTCATGGAAAATTTGGCATCTTCTATCGATAATAAATTTATGCGTGAATTTCATTTTGTTATCGTTGACGAAGCGGATGCCGTCCTTTTGGATATTGCGCAGACGCCCTTGATTATCTCTGGAAGTCCTCGGGTGCAATCCAATCTCTTTGATAGCTGTAACCAGTTCGTATTGACCTTGAAAGAGGAAGTGGATTTCTATTTCAATTTTGATAAACGAGAAGTTTACTTGACAGAACAAGGGATGGCAGCAGCTGAAAAATATTTTGCTATTGAAGATCTCTACGATGAAACGGCTTGGGAATTGAACCGGCAGATTAATTTGGCCTTGAGAGCTCATTATATATACCGTCGTGATTATGACTATATTGTTCATGATGATGAGGTAAAATTGTTGGACAACCGTTCTGGGCGTATCCTAGAAGGAACGCGGCTTCAATCGGGTATCCACCAGGCCATTGAATCCAAAGAAGGGGTGACCAAAACTCAGGAAAACCGTGCCATGGGTTCGGTTACCTATCAAAGTTTGTTCAATATGTTTCCAACTTTGTCTGGTATGACAGGTACGGGTCGAGAAGCAGAAGACGAACTCATCCGTACTTATAAAGTTCCAGTCATTGCTATTCCGACCAACCTTCCGATTCAACGGATTGATTATCCTGATAAAGTGTATGCCACCCTGCCCGAAAAAATCATGGCAACAATGGAAATGGTCAAGGAATTGCATGAACAAGGCCGGCCAATCCTCTTGATTTCTGGTTCTGTTGATGTGACCAAAATTTATTCACAATTGCTCTTGCAAGAAGGGATTGCCCATAACACGTTGACTGCAAATAATGTTGCAAAAGAAGCCTTGATCATTCAAGAGGCTGGACAATATGGTATGGTAACCTGTGCAACAGTGATGGCAGGCCGAGGGACAGACATTAAGCTTGGTCCTGGTGTAGCAGAGCTAGGTGGGTTAGCCGTTATTGGAACTGAGAGGATGGCAAATAGCCGTATGGATGGCCAATTGCGAGGGCGAGCTGGTCGTCAGGGAGAGCCAGGGATGTCACAATTCTTTGTTTCCCTAGAGGATGAGCTATTGGTAAATTTTGGACCTGAGTGGGTCAAACGCTACCTAAGAAGATACAATCAAACTGAGCAAAAACGGTTTGGACAAGCACTGAAGGGGAGACGATTTCGTTCCATTATCAAGACCGCCCAAATTCGTTCAGAAGATATGGCTATCCAATCTCGGCATTCAACTGTTCAATTCGATGAAAGTATGCGAGTGCAACGGAATAAGATTTACGATTTACGCAATCGGCTGATGCAGGATGGAGGCGGTTATGAGGAGAAGATTCAACTCATCTTTGAAAAAACCATCCAGGAATTTCTGGATGCCAACCCCCAGCCAAGTCGCCATCAGGTCAGACGGTATATTTTGGACAATATCACTTACTCCTTTAAGGCATTTCCGAAAGGATTTTCGACCGCCAATCAACAAGAGGTGGCAGCATATTTGCAGAAGTTAATCCAAAAAGAACTGAACTTTAAAAAGACTCATTTTCAGTCGGAAGAAGAATTGTCAGAGTTTTATAGGGTATCCATCTTGAAAGCCATAGATGAGTGCTGGGTTGAGGAAGTGGACAGCTTGCAACAATTAAAAGGAGTAGTGAATACGCGTGTTTTGGCTCAACGGAATAACATGTATGAGTACTATAAAGAAGCCTTGCATTCCTATGGAAACATGACTCAAGAAGTACATCAAAAGATTGCAAGGAATATCCTATTGAGTACGATTGAAACCCTGCCAAATGGGAAGCAGTCTGTTTATTATGTATAAAAAGGATGAAGAATGACAATATATAATATAAACAAAGGAATTGGTTGGGCAAGTAGTGGCGTGGAGTATGCCCAAGCCTATCGAGCAAGTATCTTTCGAAAACTAGGTCTTGAAACGAAATTTATTTTTACGGATATGTTTCAAAATGAAAATATTGCTCACTTTACCAAGAATATCGGTTTTGAAGATGAGGAAATCATTTGGTTGTACAGCTTTTTCACGGATTTGAAAATGGCGCCAACAACCTACCGATTAGAGGATTTTCAAGCTAGTTTACATACAACGGTGGAAGTGGAAACTCATACTGCAACAGCGATTCGTTACCGTTATACAGGACAGGACGCCCATGTCATCGCCTTTTTCAAAAAAGATGATCCAACTGTTGTCCAGCGTGTCGAGTACCTGAGCAGGGGGAAATTGATCCGCAAGGACTATTATAGCTATACGCGCATGTTTTCGGAGTATTACGCACCGGATCAAAACACACCAAAACTCTATCGGAGAGTCTTTTATAATGAAAATGGTAGTGTTGCTTATGAGGAGAATTGCTCGGATAAAAAGAGTCTCTACCGTTTTCCAGATGCCTTGCTCTATTCGAAAGAAGAGTTGATCGAACGCATGTTGCAGCAGTTGCATCTTGGGAGCCAGGATATCCTCTTGGTGGATCGTTCGACCGAGATTGGTCAAGCTGTCTTACGGAATAAAGGAGATGCCAAGGTAGCGGTTGTCGTACACGCGGAGCATTATAGTGATGGGCATGTGACAGAAGATACGATTTTATGGAATAATTTCTATGAATATCAATTTACCAATGCTGGGGCAATTGATGCCTTCATCACATCGACGGATGCCCAAACGCAGACTTTGGCTGAACAATTCCGCTATTATCAAGGACAGGCGCCAAAGGTGATTACCATTCCCGTAGGAAGTTTGGACCAATTAGCTTATCCTGAGCAAAGTCGCAGACCATTTTCAACCCTAACCTGTTCTCGTTTAGCGACGGAGAAACATATTGATTGGTTGGTGAAGGGAGTGGTGTTGGCTCGTGAAAGTTTGCCAGATCTGGTTTTTGATATCTATGGAGAAGGTGGCCAACGCGGTCATCTCCAACAGTTGATAGAAGAGCACCAGGCTCAAGATTATATCCGCTTGAAAGGCCATCAAGATTTGAAGTCTATTTACCAGAATTATGAGGTGTATTTATCAGCCTCTACGAGTGAAGGTTTTGGATTGACCTTGATGGAGGCAATTGGCTCTGGTCTAGCCATGATTGGACTGGATGTGCCCTATGGCAATCAGACTTTCATTGAGAATGAGAAAAATGGGTATTTGATACCTCGTTTACGTCCGGATGCTGCGGATGCCTATGCGAAAGCCTTTGCGGAGAAGTTGATTGCCTTCTATCAGCAAGCTGAGCAAACAGAATCCTTCCACCAGGCTTCCTATCGACGAGCAGAGGACTTTTTGACAAGAAAATTAGAAGAGAAGTGGATGGCATTCATCCAGGAGGTTGCCAAGTGATAACTATCTTAGATCAATTCAATAGGGAAGCAAAAGATTTACATCATTCATTGCAAGTTTCTGGTTTTACCGGCCCAGTCATTGTTGTACAGGATGATGGTTTTCTTCCTGATGGAGTGCTTTCTGCCTATTCGTATTTCTGTGGCTTTGGAGATGGCGTTGGGAAGCCCTTGTACTTTAACCAAGTCCCTGTTCAAAATTTTTGGGAAATTACAGGAACCAGTCGTGATGGTGAGATTTGGGACTATGATGTTTTGCGGGGTAAAATTTTCTTTGCTGAGCCAAGTTATAGACGATTGGTTAAGGCGGTTGATTGGATGGATCGAGCAGGCAAAGTTCGGTATACGGATCACTACAATCGATTTGGAAATTTATTTGCTCGGACCAGTTTTAATGAGCAGCAAGTAGCCAATACCAAAAGCTATTATGACAGCCAAGGAGTGGAAGTCATTGTGGAAAACTACTTGACAGCAGACATTATCTTGAACTGGCAAGGGCAAACCAGACTGTTTCCGGATAAGGCTTCATTCTTCCGTTATTTTTTGGAAGTACTGGGTCTAGAGACAAATCGTGTATTGTATAATTCGCTCTCTTATCCATTTTTCATCACCTATGCTTTACAAGGACCTGGGGAAGATATCTTGTTTTGGCAGGAAGGTTTGAATGGAGCAATTCCAGGAAATATGCAATTGAAACTAGCCAAGACAAGTCGAAATCAACGCATTTTGGTACAAGATAAGGCAACTTATCAGCAAATGCTAGACTTGCTGCCTGAGGAACAAAAAAGTCGCATCTCACACTTGGGGATGATTTACCCAGATAGACGGGAAAATAGGGGAAGTAAAAATGTTCTGATTGTGACCAATTCGGACCAAATCCAGCATTTTGATTTCCTACTAGACTCCTTGCCAGATTATCATTTTCATGTTGCTGCCTTGACCGAGATGTCAAGTCGCCTGATGCAATATGGGACTCGAAATCAAGTGACTCTCTATCCAAATGTTCGCCAGGATGCCTTGACCAATTTATTGGAAACCTGTGATATATATTTGGATGTTAACCATGGAAGTGAAGTAGAAGGAGTTGTGCGCCGCGCCTTTGAATACAATCAGGCAATTTTTGCATTTGAAAATACGGCACATAATCGTCATTTAACTTTGCCAGAAAACATTGTGCTATTTAGTCAAGCCAATAAAATGATTGAGGGAATCAAGCGCTTTGTAGACTCTCCTAGTGACTTTATCGTAAAACAACGTACTGGACTTGGACAAGAGACTCAGGTAGCCTATCAAAAGGCCTTGGGTGAAGAGGTAGAGGTCAATGGCTAAAGAAAATCCTTTATTGAAAAAAGACATCGAGTCACGCATTCAAAATGCTCGCTATGTTGAACCTAAAAAAGAGAAAAAACGGAAACCATTGGTCTACATTATCTTGATTATTATCATGACGCTTGCTGTTTTGTTCTCCTTGTTGGGGCAGTTACAGTTCCTTTTTCAATAAGCAGTTAAAGATTGAGATAGACTATAGGAGGGAAAATGCGAGACGATTTATGGTCCATTGATTGAGCTGGATTTCTACAATTGAAGTTTGGGAAAGTATTAGACACTTGGACAAGAAAATACCGAGAAAACTCTGCTGAGCTTCCCCTACGATTTACAAGGTAGGAGATCCAATGGTCGTCTCAAAGCTAGGAATCTAGAGGGGATGTAGCTTGAGGAATAGTATGCTTATCTATGAATGGAAAAATCGATATAAAAGACAATAAGGACACTGTGAGAAGAGTACGCCTCTAACAAGTAGTGGAGCGGTTGCAAGATTATTCTTTCAAATAGTTAGTAATGATAAAAAGTTCGTTTTTGACAATATTAACCTGGTCATTCATGATTATTGGGATTCAACCACTGTCTGTGTTTTTCATTCTGACCAAGATTTTCAAAATTATAATTAACAGTATCTTCGAACTTAAGGTCACAATCGTTTAACCTTTTCTCATTCGAGCATGAGAAATTGCTGTGATTATGCAGGATGTGAGAATTTCCTTTCTCACTTGAAAAGCGAGTCCTTGAGGTAATTTCAGACTAAGAATAGGGAAATCCTCGTCAAACAAATCATAGAATTTATCGACTGGAAGAATAATCACAGACTACAAAAAATGAAAAGGTATGACTCCCTTAGAATTTAGGGAACGAGTTTCCATTCGTAATAAAGATTTTCAAACACATATGACAACCCATCCATCAGAGGCATTTTGGGAAAATGATTATCTTTTTAAGACGGAGTACGGTTCACCAATTACCTCACAAAGTTTTCGAGCGATATTGACACGAATCAATAAAGATTTACGAAGAAACTGTGAAGCTCGGTATGGTTTTAAATGGAATAAAAACGTTGTGCCACATAGTTTCCGTCATATTCACATTTCAGCTTTGAGAAATAATAATGATGTACCATTAAAAGAAATTCAAGTGAGAGTTGGACACGTTGAAGTAGAGACAACAAATGGATATACACATCTTGAAGTTGGGACTCAGGAAAAATCAGTTCAAGCAATCACAACTTATTTTAATAAGCTTGATTTTGCCCAATAACTGCCCATTTCTTATAAATAATATCAAGTTAGGCTCACAAAAGCCCAAAGTAAAGGAGTTTTAATCCCATGGCAATTATTCAATGGTTTCCGGGGCACATGTCCAAGGCGCGCCGTCAGGTTCAGGAAAATATTAAGCACGTGGACTTCGTGACCATTTTGGTCGATGCGCGCTTGCCGCTATCCAGTCAGAACCCCATGCTGACCAAAATTGTCGGCGACAAACCCAAACTCATGATTTTAAATAAGGTTGATTTAGCGGATCCTGCCCGTACTAAAGAATGGCAGAGCTACTATGAAAGTCAAGGGGTGAAAACCTTGGCCATCAATTCAAAAGAGCAGTCCACAGTCAAAAAAGTGACCGACGCAGCCAAAAGCCTAATGAAGGATAAGCTAGAGCGTCTCCGCGAACGTGGTATTCAAAACGAAACCCTACGGACCATGATTATCGGTATTCCAAATGCAGGCAAGTCAACGCTCATGAACCGTCTGGCAGGCAAGAAAATCGCTGTCGTAGGAAACAAGCCCGGCGTCACCAAGGGACAGCAGTGGCTCAAGTCTAATAAGGATTTGGAAATTCTCGATACGCCAGGTATTCTCTGGCCGAAATTTGAGGACCAAGAAGTCGGGCTCAAGTTGGCATTGACAGGGGCTATCAAAGACCAGCTCTTGCCCATGGACGAAGTGACGATTTTCGGATTAGATTACTTCAAAGCCAATTATCCTGACCGCCTGCAGGAGCGTTTCAAGGGCATGGATTTGAAGCAGGAAACGGCTGACCTCATCATAGACTGGACCCGCAAACTCGGTTTCCGCGACGACTATGACCGCTTCTACAATCTCTTTGTCAAGGAAGTGCGTGATGGCAAGTTGGGCGTCTACACATTGGACAAGGTGAGTGATTTCGATGGCAACGATTAAAGACCTCAAGGCGCAGTTGGCCCAATTTACCGATTTGACGGATCCTCGCTGGGCAGAATTTGAGGCAGATGAGCGAGCGGGTGTCCAGACTGCTATCAAGCAGCGTCGCTCTGCCATTCTTAAAGAAATCCAAGAAGATGCTCGCTTAGAAGCTATGCTATCTTACGAAAAAGCCCTTTATGAAAATGGGGTGGAGTTCATTGCTGGTATCGACGAGGTCGGGCGTGGCCCTCTAGCAGGTCCCGTGGTGGCAGCAGCTGTTATCTTGCCCAAGGGCTGCAAAATTCGTCACCTCAACGATTCCAAGAAAATCCCCAAAGCCAAGCACCAGGCCATATATGAGGAGGTTATGGAGCGGGCAGTAGCTGTGAGAATTGGTGTGATGGATAATCACATCATCGACCGAGTCAATATCTACGAGGCGACTAAATTAGCCATGTTGGAGGCCTTGGGAGAGCTGGACCAGCAACCGCAGCACCTTTTGATTGACGCCATGACATTAGACACTCCCATCCCGCAGACTTCCATCATCAAGGGTGATGCCAACAGTTTGTCCATCGCAGCAGCTTCTATTGTTGCCAAGGTGACGCGGGACCAGATGATGGCAGACTACGACCGTCAATTTCCGGGTTATGGCTTTGCCAAAAATGCTGGTTATGGTACTGCAGAGCATTTACAAGGCCTAGCAAAACATGGTGTGACACCCATTCACCGTCGGACATTTGAGCCTATCAAGTCTATGATATTGAAGTAGAATAGTTTGGAAAACAAGATAAAAAGATAAAAAAGTCCTTACAAGTTTCAACAAGGACTTTTTATATGGACCGAGTATAGGAGGCCAGGGTTCAATGTTTTTCAAGCGGTTGTTTATTTTTGTCCAGTGTAAAACCTTCCCCTAAGACCTCGTGGGCGTCGGTAATGGTGATGAAGGCATGAGGGTCGATGCGGTGAATCAGTTCCTTGGTTTCCTGGAGTTGGCTCTTATAAATGACCGAATAAACCATATTTACTGGCGTTTTACTGTAAAATCCTTCGGCCTTGATAAAGGTAACACCGCGCTCTATCTCCGCATCAATAGCAGTAGCAATTTCCTGCGATTTCTGGGAAATAATCATCAGGCCCTTGCTGCCATAGCCACCATCTGAAATGAAATCAATGACACGAGTAGCAATGGCCACCATCATCAGGGTATAGAGGACCAGTCTCAAGTCTTTAAAAACAAGGACGATAAAGGTCAGGATGATGATATCGACAGCTAAAATGATTTGACCGATTGAATAGGGCAGATACTTATGACCGATACGGGCGATAATATCACTACCGCCAGTAGTTCCCCCAGCTTTAAAAATCAAACCCAGTCCAATTCCCATCAAAATTCCGCTAAAGGTGCTGACCAAAAATAAGTCATGTTCCAGATTGATAGCCAAGGGGAATTTTTCAAAAATTGCCAGCCAAAGCGTAACGCTAAAGGTTCCCAGAATACTTAAATAAAGAACTTTTTTGCCTAGCAATTTCCAGCCGATGACGAATAGTGGAATATTAACGAGAATGTTCATCAACCAGGGCTGGATGTTGAACAAGTAGTAGAGAATGAGCGTCAGTCCAGTCACTCCGCCTTCAAATAGGTGATTGGGCATGACCAGGTAGTTCAAAGAAAAGGCAAACAAGGCACTGCCAATAATGATGGCCAAAATATTTCGAATACGTAGCATAGTCTCTCCTTAGGTACGACAAGATTTTCAGTTATGTGAGTTTATATATACTAATATTGTACGTCATTTATTATTGAAATACAAGTCAATTTGTAAGTGCTTTTTCTGCTGAAATTTGTTACAATAATGAGAACAATGAAAAAGGTGGTAATCATGGAAAAAGGTCATTTTATTACATTTGAGGGACCAGATGGGGCTGGAAAGACAACGGTCTTGCAAGAGCTCTTGCCTAAATTACAGGTACTTGGTCTGGAAGTGATTACTACTAGAGAACCGGGTGGAGTTGCCATCGCAGAAGACATCCGGAAAATCATTCTTAATCCGGCCAATACAGCCATGGATCATAAAACGGAACTCCTGTTGTTCATTGCTGCTAGGAGACAGCATTTGGTTGAGAAAGTCTTGCCACCACTCCAAGAAGGGAAGATGGTCATTATTGACCGCTTTATTGACTCTTCAGTGGCCTATCAGGGACATGGTCGTGGTCTAGATATTGCCGATATTGACTGGCTCAATCACTATGCGACGGATGGAGTCAAGCCCGATTTAACCCTCTATTTCGACATAGATGCCGAAGAAGGGCTGGCAAGAATCGCCCGCAATGCTGAACGCGATGTGGACCGGTTGGATATGGAAAAAGCGGACATGCACAGACGGGTCCGACAAGGCTATTTGGCCATTTTAGAAAATGAACCAGATCGGTTTGTCAAAATTGATGCCAGCCAGCCCCTAGAGGCTGTTGTCCAGGACGCGCTCGGTATCATCCAAGAGCGACTATTGAAAGCAAATGAATTATAAGAATTTAAGCAACTTGCAGCCGAAACTGATTGAAGATTTCGTTCATATTTTACAAGGGAGCCATCTGGCACACGCCTATCTGTTTTCTGGTGATTTTGGGAATTTTGAAATGGCCCTGTATTTAGCCAAGGCTATTTTCTGTACGGAAAAGACAGACTCCCTTCCCTGCGAAATGTGTCGGACCTGCCGTTTGATTGAGAGACAGGAATTTTCGGACGTGACCATATTATCACCCCAGGGCAATACCATAAAGACGGATGCGGTCCGCGAAATCGTGAAGAATTTTTCTCAATCTGGTTTTGAATCATCGAAACAGGTCTTTATTATCAAGGATGCGGAGAAGATGCACGTCAATGCAGCCAATTCGCTCTTGAAGGTTATAGAAGAACCCCAGTCAGAAATCTACATTTTTCTGTTGACCAATCAATTGGAAGCAGTGTTGCCAACCATCAAAAGTCGGACACAGATTGTCCAATTTCCCAAGAATCTGGCGCTTTTGGAACGCAGCTTAGAAGAATCTGGTTTGCTAAAGACCCAGGCTAGTTTATTGGCTCAGCTGGTTTCCAGTCAAGATGAAGCTCAAAAGCTAGCTAAAAACAAGTCCTTTTTGGAGGCCTTGGTCCAAGCGAGAAAGTTCATTGACCTCCTGCAGGAGCAGCCCAATCTGGCTTATTTACAGGCGGGAACCCTGGTGGGGCTTGTGCCTGAAAAAGTGGAGCAGGGTCAATTGCTGGATTTACTGACTATCCTTTTGGCGGAGAATCTGGACAAAGCGGATGCGCGTGATAGGCTGGATACATTGCTGACGGTGAAGAAAATGTGGCAGTCTAATGTTAGTCTGCAAAATTGCCTAGAATACCTCACTCTTAGTTAGAATAGAAAGTATAAGATGGATAAAAAAGATATTTTTCATGCCTTGGATGGGTTCTCGCAGAATTTATTTGAGACTCTTGCTGAGGTAGAATCAATTAAGAAAAATCTCCAGGCTGTGATTGATGAAAATACAGCTTTGCGATTGGAAAATGCCAAGATTCGTGAACGTTTGAAGAAAGAGATTGCTACTGAAAATAGGGCGACGCATTCAAGTCTAGGCAATCTGGAGGCTATATATTTGGATGGTTTCCATATTTGCAATGACTTCTACGGTCAACGTCGGGACAATGATGAACCATGTATGTTCTGTGATGTCATATTGAATCGAGAGTAAGATGAAACTACAAAAATCATTTAAGGGACAAACAGCTTACGGCAGTCTTTACCTGGTACCGACACCGATTGGTAACCTGCAAGATATGACCTTGCGGGCTATTGACACGCTGAAAAATGTTGATCTGATTGCAGCTGAGGACACGCGCAATACAGGACTTCTCCTAAAGCAGTTCGAAATTGAAACCAAGCAGACCTCTTTTCACGAGTATAATGCCCATGAAAAAATTCCTGGGCTGATAAATTTGCTTAAATCAGGTCAATCCTTGGCCCAGGTTTCGGATGCAGGCCTACCGTCTATTTCAGACCCGGGTCATGATTTGGTTAAGGCTGCTATTGCGGAGGATATTCCGGTCATTGCCCTGCCTGGTGCCTCGGCTGGGATCACAGCTTTAATTGGATCAGGAATAGCTCCACAGCCTCATATTTTTTATGGCTTCTTACCGCGAAAATCAGGTCAGCAAAAGGAATTTTTCCAGCAAAAGCTACAGTATCCAGAAACACAGATTTTCTACGAATCTCCCTATCGTGTAGCTGATACCTTGGAAAATATGCTCGCTGTCTACGGAGATCGTCAGGTGACGGTCGTTCGTGAATTGACCAAGCTTTACGAAGAATACCAACGTGGGACCATTTCAGAATTATTGGATTTTCTAGCGGATAATCCCCTCAAAGGCGAATGCTTGATTATTGTAGCTGGAGCTAGCGATGAGGAAATTCCTTCCGTAGACCAGGTCGATTTGGTAGCGGAAGTTGAGGCAGAAATCGCAGTAGGTCGCAAACCAAATCAAGCTATTAAAGAAGTTGCCAAACGCTATCAACTAAAAAAACAAGAAGTATATGACCTCTATCATGGACTGGCTTAGGCTGGTCTTTTTATAATATAATTTTAGAAAAATGTATAAAAACAAGTTTACTTCAGAATAATATATAAAATTCTTCGACAAATTTGCTGATAAACCGAATATTTAGTCACTAAAAATGGAAAATAATGGTGAAATTTCATTTTCATGTGGTATAATAGGCTCATCTTAATTTGGAGGGTTTTTATGACAATCTACAACTTTTCTGCAGGTCCTGCAGTCTTGCCAAAACCAGTGCTGGAAAAGGCACAAGCTGAATTTTTGGATTACAATGGTTCGGGAATGAGTGTGTTGGAGATGTCCCATCGCTCCAAGGATTTCGACGATATTATTAAAGGTGCTGAGGCGACCCTGCGCGAGCTGATGGCTATTCCAGATAACTATAAGGTTATTTTCTTGCAGGGTGGTGCATCCCTTGAATTTACCATGATTCCGCTCAATTTTGCCAAGGGCAAGAAAGCCTACTATTTGGCTGGTGGTTCATGGGGGAAGAAAGCCTATACTGAGGCTGTCAAGCTGTCTAAAACTATTGACTTTGAGCCAATTTTGCTGGGTTCTTCTGAGGAAATTACCTATGCAGAATTGCCTATATTTGACAAAAATGACATCGACCCAAATGCAGCCTATGTGCATTTGACTACCAACAATACAATTGAAGGAACAGCAGTTTATGATATTCCAGATACCAATGGTGTTCCTGTGATTGGAGACATGTCGTCAAACATCTTGGCAGCTCGCTATAATGTGGAAGATTTTGCCATGATTTATGCAGGTGCTCAGAAAAATATAGGCCCTGCAGGTGTGACAGTGGTTATCGTCCGTGAAGATTTCCTCAACGACGAGCCAGTACTTTCAAGCATGCTGGACTACCGTATCCAAGCAGACAATGAGTCACTTTACAATACACCGCCAGCTTACTCTATCTACATTTCAAAACTTGTCTTTGAATGGGTCAAAGAAATCGGTGGCGTTGATGAAATGGAAAAAATCAACCGCGAAAAAGCTGGTCTGCTCTACGATTACATTGACCAGTCTGCTTTCTACACCAACCCTGTTCGCATCAAGGAACAGCGCTCAGTGGCCAACATTCCATTTGTATCACCAAGCGAAGAATTGGATGCTAAGTTTGTTAAAGAAGCGACTGCAGCAGGCTTTAAGAACATCAAGGGTCACCGTTCCGTTGGTGGCATGCGTGCTTCCTTGTATAATGCCTTCCCACGTCAAGGCGTTGTAGACTTGATTGACTTCATGAAGAAATTTGCTGCGGAGAATGCCTAATGGAAATCCGTCTGGCACATCCCAATGAAGTCGGAGCCATCGAAGCAATTTTTCAAGAGGCACGAGCTTACTTAGCGGCCTCTGGCATTGACCAATGGCAGGGAGAGTATCCAAGCGCGAGTGAGGCAATCGAGGATATCTTATCTGGTAAGGGTTATGTGGGCTTGGTAGATGGCAAGATTGTGGCTTATGCAGCGGTGCATCCTGGTCAGGAAGAGGCCTATGAGGCAATCTATGACGGCAAATGGCAGCACAATAATCCAGTCTATACGACCTTTCATCGTGTGGCAGTGTCAGCCAGTGTTCGTGGTCAAAAGTTTTGTCAGACTTTCTTGCAGGGCTTGATTGAAGGCCAGAAGGGACCAGACTTCCGTTGTGATACCCACGAGCAAAATAAGGCTATGCAACATATCTTGCTGAAGTTGGGCTATGTCTATTGTGGCAAGGTTCCCATTGACGGGGAACGCCTGGCCTATCAAAAAATCAAACACAAGAGCGAACGCAGTCTATATCAAGAGGTGAATGAAGATGACCGTTGGCTCCTAAACTCAAATTAAACAATGAAAGTAGGGCGGAAGCTAATCCGCCTTTTTGGTAAAAAAATGGTATTTAGCGTTAGAACTTTTAATAATATCAACCAGGTTGGTCTCAAGGAACTGGGCAATCGTTTCCAGATAGATGGGGATCAGGCAGGCAATCCTGATGCCTTTATCATCCGTTCTGAAAACCTGCATGGCTTTGATTTTCCAGAAAATCTCAAGGCTATTGCCCGTGCTGGTGCTGGTACAAACAATATTCCAATTGATGTGGCAACTGAAAAAGGGATTGTGGTTTTCAATACCCCAGGTGCCAATGCCAATGCGGTAAAAGAAGCGGTTATCGCCTCTATTCTCCTGTCTGCTCGTGATTATATCGGTGCGACTACCTGGACCAATACCCTGTCTGGCGACGATGTGCCAAAGCAGGTCGAGGCAGGTAAAAAGCAGTTTGCTGGGACAGAGATTTCTGGCAAGACACTCGGTGTCATCGGTCTGGGTGCTATCGGTGCTCGTATTGCAAATGATGCCCGTCGTCTAGGTATGAATGTCCTTGGTTACGATCCGTATGTGTCTGTTGAGACAGCCTGGACCATTTCTAGCCACGTCAAGCGCGTGGATGATTTGAAGGAAATCTTTACCCAGTCAGACTACATCACCGTTCATGTGCCATTGACTGACAAGACTCGTGAGCTCTTCAATGCAGACAGCTTTGCTCTCATGAAAAAAGGGGTTACCTTGGTCAATTTTGCCCGTGGTGAATTGGTCAACAACGCTGATTTGTTTGAGGCGATTGATGCAGGTGTTGTTAAAAACTATGTGACGGACTTTGGTACAGAAGAGGTCCTCAACAAACCGCACATTACAGTCTTTCCGCACGTTGGTGGATCGACCGAGGAGGCGGAGCTCAACTGTGCCATTGCGGCTGGTCAGACCATTCGTCAATTTATGGAGACGGGTGAGATTATCAACTCTGTCAACTTCCCGAATGTTAAGCAATTCCTCGATGCACCGTATCGCATTACCTTGATCAACAAAAATGTGCCAAATATCGTGGCGACAATCACGACAGCTGTGTCTGAGCTAGGGATTAACATCGACAATATCATTAACCGTTCTAAGGGTGACTATGCCTATACCTTGCTGGATTTAGACGAGTCAGATAAGTCTAAAATTGACAGCCTGGTGGCTAAGTTTGAAGACCTGGATGCTATTATCAAGGTTCGTGTCATTAAACATAAATAATGCTATACAAACAAATCTACACTAGTCCCCTTGGCCCCATTTCTTTGATTGCGAGTGACCAGGGCTTGGTAGGGGCTTGGTTTCATGGTCAGAAGTATTTTGAGAGGGGAGTAGCAGAGGAAGTTTCTCTCACTCCTCACCCTCATTTGGACCAGTCAGCACGCTTGTTGGTAGAGTATTTTGCTGGAAAATTCCCTGACTTTAGCCAATTGCCACTGGATTTACGAGGGACGGATTTTCAAATGAAGGTCTGGAGAATTTTACAAGAAATTCCTGTAGGTCAGACGACAAGCTACGGTCAGATTGCCAAGGCCTTGGACATCCAATCAGGTCAGGCAATCGGCGGAGCAGTGGGAAGAAATCCCTTGTCTATCATCATTCCCTGTCACCGTGTTCTGTCAAGTGACATGAAGTTGACTGGCTATGCTGGGGGCTTGGATAGAAAAATTTGGCTCTTGCAACATGAAAATCCGTATTTTGAGGTGAGGAAATGATTTTATTTTACGAATATCCAAAATGTTCAACCTGTCGGGCAGCTAAGGCTGAGCTCAAAAAACTGGGTCTAGAATTTGAAGCTATCGACATCAAGACAACACCGCCCAAGGCTGCTCAATTGAAAGAGTGGATGGATGCGACTGGATTGGAGTTGAAAAAGTATTTCAATACATCGGGCAACAGCTATCGCGAATTGGGTTTGAAAGACAAGTTTGCAGACTTGACGGTTGATGAGGCCTTGGATTTGTTGGCCAATGATGGTATGTTGATTAAGCGCCCCTTGCTTATTCAGGATGGGAAAATTCTTCAGATTGGTTACAAGACACCATACGAAAATCTCGGTTTCTAGGCCGAGATTTTTTTTATAAAGCATATTCAACTGAGATGTACTCATGCTGTTTTTGCAGGAGATAGAGCATCTGTGGTTTTTCAGCCAGCAATTGTTGCACTAACTGGTGTTCCACATCGTGCAGATTGATTTTTACCCGGATGTTCATACCTTGTTTGAAGATGTGAATATCTATATCTTGAGCATCTTCGTCAAGATAAGAACCAAGAATTTGATAGATGGATTCATGGATTTCAGGCACATGGGTTGTTCCGTTGGCCAGTTCCTTGAAGGCAGTTAGGAGACCATTCCAAGGCTCCTTAAAGGAAATCAAGGCCAAGGCCACAGTCAGGAAAAAGTCACCGGTGTAGTGGAGAAATCCAAGCGGTCCATTGATTGGGACAAAGAATAGCAGTAGGATTGCCAAGCCAATGGCCCCTGAGATGAGCCCGTCGACCAAATTTCCTTTTGCCTCTGCCAAAATGATCGTTGACATGTGGTTGAGTTTGGCGCTCATGTGGAGATTGTAGAGATAAAGGGCAATACAGACGAAAAACATCGTAACTGAATAAGGGATAACAGGTCCTGTTGTCATCTGATTTCCAATGCCATTGACAAAATAGGCAAAGGCTGTTGCACTGGTTTCGAGGACAGCAAACAATAGTAAGAGCAGGGTCGCCAGTGATTTCATAATGGCGTAGAGAGGTTCTAAAAAGTAAAGTCCCTGCGGAAAGGTTGCTGTTTTCTTGTGGCTATTTTTTGAAATATAGAATGCGACTAGAGATGATACGAAAGCAATCAGTGAGAATACGCCATCCAGGAGCAGGGCATTCATGCCAGTGATGATATAGACTGCCACTCCAGCGGTTCCGCTAAGTCCGTTGACGATAGCTGATACAGTGAGTGATTTTCGTTCGATTTTCTTGTTGTTCATGTTTCCTCCTTTAATGATATCTATATATTTATTATACCACAAAAAGTAATCGTTTTCAAATCAGATACATTTAAAAACCCAGCATTTGCCGGGTTTGAATTATCTAATAAACTAAAAATTAAATGCTTATTTCCATCACAATTGGTGTGTGGTCTTGGCGAGCACCTGAGTCAATCATAGCCGACTTGGTCACCTTGTCAGCGATACGGTCACTAACCAACCAGTAGTCGATTCTCCAGCCTGTGTTGTTGATTTTGCTGGTACGGCTGCGTTGCGCCCACCAGGTATAGGCGTTGAGGACGTCACCGTGCAGGTGACGGAAGGTGTCGGTGAAGCCTTTGGCAAGCAGGTTTGTAAAGCCTTCACGCTCTTCATCGGTAAATCCTGGTGACTGGCGGTTGCTGGCTGGGTTGGCCAGGTCGATTTCTTTGTGGGCAACGTTGTAGTCGCCTGTTGCTAAGACAGGTTTTTGGTTGTCAAGCTGCGCTAGGTATTCTGCATATTGGATGTCCCAGATTTGGCGGTCAGCCAATCTCTTCAAGCCATCGCCTGCATTTGGCGTATAGACCTGGGTCACGTAGAAATCGTCAAATTCCAGGGTAATGATGCGCCCTTCAGAGTCCATAGTGGTAGGAGCACCGATTGCTGGGAAGCTAATGGTAGGAGTCAGGTGGTTTTTGTAGAGGAAGAGGGTGCCAGCGTAGCCCTTACGAGCAGGCTCTACAGAAGAACGCCAGGTATTGGCATAGCCTGGGAAGTAGGCTTCTAGAATTTCCAAATGCTTTTTGGTCGGTCCCTTGTCAGACAGCTTGGTCTCCTGAATGGCGATGATGTCTGCATCCTCAGCGACTAAGGTGTCAATGACAGCGCGCGAGAGTAGGGCGCGTGGCGATTCCGCAGTCAGGGCCGCGTTTAGGGAGTCAATGTTCCATGAGATGAGTTTCATATTCTATCCTTTTCACTTTTTCTATCGCTCCATTATATCAAAATTCCCCTATGGATGCGACTGAGAAAAACTGAAATAAAATATTGTTTTCGCTTTCACAAGTGGGAAAATATGCTATAATATAACTAGAATTGATATGGAGGAGATTTCTATGAAAAGACAATTGATTGGATTAGCCTGGCTGGCTCTTGTGCTAGAAATGGCTATATACTACTGGTACAATCTACCAGCCCTCAACATTTGGAGCCTGGGTTTTTGGTTCTTCTTGCTCCAATCACTGGGGCTGGTCTGGCTGATACTGGTCTTCTCGTCCGCAGGCGGTATGGTCCAGAAGGTGACAAAAATCTCTGGGCGTAATCGTTCTGTCGACACCTATCAGCTCAAGCCCAACGGGCTACCTAGCTATCTGCGTTGGTTTAGTCGCCTGCTGCTGGGGATTGTCCTTGTCTTAACCCTGCTCGCTGCTCTCAATACTCGCATTTTCCGTGCCAAGGACTATGCTGGTGTCATCACAGTTCAGGATGCGGATTTCAAGGCGGATTTCCCAGAGACAGATATTTCTAGACTGGCTCTTCTGGATCGGGCATCAGCTGAGAAGATTGGAGATACCTATCTAGGCACCATTGACAAGGTTTCCCAGTTCGGTATTTCGGATGATTACCGCCAGATTACTATTGGACAGCAACCTTTTCGCGTGTCGCCTTTGGAATATAAGTCTTTTTGGAAATGGCTGAGCAACCACCAAGATGGGATTGGCTACTATGTCAAGGTCAACCAGACGACAGGAAAAGCAGAGCTTGCCAAGCTGGCACAGGCCATGCATTTCTCCGATTCAGAATATTGGTTCAATGATACCAAGCGTCATCTGCGAATTCAATATCCGACCACGATTTTTGGCAATCCCTCCTTTGAAGTTGACGACCAGGGTAACCCCTACTATATTGCTACAATCTATCAACCGAAATTCGGTCTGTCATCCAATGACCCAACAGGTGCTATCGTACTAGATGCCGTTACAGGAGAAAGCAAACGGTATAGCTTAGCTGATATTCCAGAATGGGTGGACCGTGTCTATTCTGCCGAAAATGTCATCAGCCGTGTTGATGACCATTATACTTATCAAAATGGTTTCTGGAATACGGTCTTTAGCCAAACTGGCGTTAAAAATACGACTGACAGCTACAACTATATTTCAATCGGTTCGGATATTTATCTCTACACAGGGATTACTTCAGCTACAGCAGATTCATCTAACCTGGGCTTTATTCTAGTCAATATGCGTACCCGTGATATAACCAACTACAAGCTGGCATCAGCAACCGAGACAGCCGCCCAAGAATCGGCTGAAGGAGAAGTCCAAGAAAAAGGCTACCAAGCAACGGCACCAAGTCTGGTCAAGCTAGCCGACACCGCCTACTACCTGGTTTCTCTCAAGGACGACGCCGGTCTAGTAAAATCCTATGCCCTGGTCGATGCCGAAGATTATCAGCAGGTGACAGTTAACAATGACGTGGCAACCTTGATTTCTCAGGTATCCGGGGCAGATGCCTCTAGCTTGTCCGGTCTGGCAAGCACAGCAGATGGACAAGAGGCAGAAGAGCTTGAGACTGTCTCTGGTAAAATCGAGGCCTTGGGTAGTCAGATGATTGCTGGCTCAACGGTTTACTATATCCAGTCGGAAGGCAAGATTTATAAGGTCAAGGCGACGGAAGACAGTACAGACAGGTTACCATTTATCAAAGTCGGCGATAACTTTACCGGTCAGCTGGATAAGAAGAATTACTTGATTCAATTCCAAGTCGAAAATGAGTAGATGCTCGGAGGACAGCTAGATGCATGTTTTGATTGCGCCAGATTCTTTTAAGGAATCCTTGGCCGCTCCAGATGTGGCTAGGGTTATAAAAAATGGATTTTCAAAGGTATTTCCAGAGGCCTCCTACGATTTGATGCCGCTTGGAGATGGAGGAGAGGGGACACTGGATAGCCTGGTGCATAGTTTGGGATTAAACAGGCAATCAATCCAGGTTACCGGTCCTTTTGGGGAGAACATTCAGGTTCAATATGCGGTAAAAGGAAGTTTGGCCATGTTTGAAATGGCTGAGCTTGTGGGTCTGGCTTCTATTCCAATAGAAAGTCGAGCTCCATTACAGATTCAGACCAGAGGACTGGGGGAGCTCATTGTCCATCTGGTTGAGGCCGGTATGGAGCGAATTATGATTGGAGTGGGTGGTTCCGCTAGTCATGATGGTGGAATGGGCATGGCGGCTGGCTTGGGATTTCAATTCTTCGATAAGGATGGTCAGGAGTTGGAGCCGATAGGGGCCAATTTGGGCAAGGTGGTCAGCTATTCCAAACCCGATACAGGATTTGATAGTGCTGCTATTCAGATTGATTTAATCACTGATGTGACCAATCCCTTGTGCGGGCAGAATGGGGCGACCTATGTATTTGCAGCTCAAAAAGGATTGGCACCGGAAAGGTTTGCCCAAGTTGATCAGGAGATGCACGATTTTTATCAGCTCGTTAATCCTGATTTGATTGAAAAGGAAGGAGCTGGTGCGGGCGGCGGTATGGCTGCAGGGCTTTGTGCCTTTGCCGGCGCTACAATTCATTCGGGTATTGACTTTGTGCTGGATCAGCTGGATTTTGAACAACGTGCTAGCCAGGCTAATCTGGTGATAGTTGGTGAAGGCCGTCTGGATCGACAGAGTCTTTCTGGTAAGACTCCGATTGGTGTTGCCCGCCGGGTCAAGCAGGGAGTACCTGTTGTTGCTATATGTGGTAGTCTTGCGGACGATTTGCCTGATTTTCCTTTTGAAAATATCTGCGCCGCATTTCCCATTATCTCTAAATTAGCGAGCTTAGAGGAGTCGCTGGCTTTAGCGGAAGTGAACCTGGAAAGAACAGCTGAACAAATAGCACGCATTCTGAAAATATCACAAGCATGGAAAGATGGGCTCTAGCCTGTCTTTTTCTTGTGAAATAGCTATTCTTGACCGAATTTCGGGCGTGTGATATACTTGGAAACATGGTACAATCATACTCAGAAAACGCAAACCACAATATGCGCCGGCCTGTTGTCAAGGAAGAAATTGTGGACTTTATGCGGACACGTCAGGCGCAGAATAGAGGATTTTTGAAAGAGCTCGAAGTCTTTGCTCAGAAGGAAAATATTCCGGTCATCCCACATGAGACGGTAGCCTTTTTCCGCCTGCTCTTGCAGACCCTGCAACCGCAGAATATTCTTGAAATTGGTACAGCAATCGGCTTTTCGGCCCTTTTGATGGCTGAAAATAGTCCAAATGCTCAGATTACGACTATTGATCGGAACGAGGAAATGATTGGTCTAGCCAAAGAAAATTTTGCCAAGTATGATAGTCGCAAGCAGATTTCCTTGCTGGAAGGGGAGGCCATGGAGTTACTTCCAACTCTGGCCGATGACCAGTATGACTTTATTTTCATGGATTCTGCCAAGTCCAAATATATCGTTTTCTTGCCTGAAGTTCTGAAGAAGGTTAAGGTGGGTGGTATCATTGTCATCGATGATATTTTCCAGGGAGGCGATGTGGCTAAGGACATTATGGAAGTGCGTCGTGGTCAGCGGACTATTTACAAGGGTTTACAGAAACTCTTCAATGCGACCTTGGATAATCCAGATTTGACAGCCAGTCTTGTTTCACTCAGTGATGGGCTCCTGATGCTCCGTAAAAATTTGGAAAATGTTGAGCTGAATCTAGATGATATTTAAGAATTTTATAAGATTTTATGGTATAATGGATGGGTTAAAGAAAGAAGGAGTGTTAATTTTCGAATGAAATCAAGAAAAATTATTGCTGGTGCGGTAACATTGTTAGCAGCAGTTACCCTAGCAGCTTGTACTTCATCAACTGATAAGGATATTGTCAGCTTAAAAGGGCAAACCATTACTGTTTCGGAATTCTATGACGAAGTAAAAAACAATCCAAATGCTCAGCAGGTTCTCTTGTCTATGCTGATTACAGAAGTATTTGAAGAAAAGTACGGAGACAAGGTATCAGACAAGGAAGTCACTGAGGCTTTTGATAAAATGGCAGAGCAGTATGGTGATTCATTCCAGCAGGCCCTGGCATCAGCTGGCTTGAATACAGAGAGCTATAAGCAACAAATCCGTACCAATAAATTGGTTGAGTATGCTGTTAAGCAAGCAGCAGAAAAAGAGTTGACAGATGACAACTATAAGGCTGCCTATGAAAACTATACGCCAGAAGTAACTGCGCGTGTCATCCAATTGACAGACGAAGCTAAGGCGAAAGAAATCTTGGCAAAAGCTCAGGAAGACGGTGCTGATTTCGCCCAATTGGCTAAGGATAATTCAGCAGACAGCAAGGCTAAGGACAAGGGTGGAGAAGTCAAGTTTGACTCTACTTCAACAGAAGTGCCAAAAGAAGTTCAACAAGCAGTCTTTGCACTTGACAATGGCCAAGTTGGCGCGTCTATCGTCCCTGTGGTTGACCCGACAACTTATACAACAAGTTACTATGTTGTAAAATTGGAAAGCAAAACTGAAAAAGCAAAAGATTGGAAAGAATACAAAGACAAGTTGAAAGAAGTCATTCTTACAGCTAAGCAAAACGATGCAGCCTTCATTTCGACTGTTGTTTCAGAAGAGTTGAAAGCAGCTAACGTTAAGGTCAAAGACCCAGCCTTCCAAAACATTCTTTCTCAGTATATTCCATCTGAAGTTAATTCATCTTCAACAGACGCTTCGTCTTCGACAGATGCTTCATCAAGCTCTGAAGAAAAGAAAGATGAAAACAAATAATCTATCGAGAATGGATGGTTATCCACTCAGTTCAGAAAATTGGCGGTCGCTGCGAGCCATCTGAGTAAATCATCTTGCTACTCGTTAGCACAATTGAATAGTGAGAACCTGTATCCAGAGCTCAGTACCTTAGTACCTAAGTCGAGGTTGGCTTACCTGTGAATACAGATTCTGAATGAAGAATGACAAGTCATTGAATGAAGGTGGTACCGCGGTTTTTCGCCCTTCGTTTGGTTTCTTGTCATTTTTTTGGAGGTTATCATGAAAGAATTTCTTGTGAAACAGCGGTTCACCTTTGGTGGAGAAAAATTCGATATTCAGGATAGTCAGGGCAATCTAGCCTATCAGGTCCAGGGTTCTTTCCTGGAAATTCCCAAGCGGTTCACTATTGTAAACAGCCAAGGCCAGGAAATCAGTCAGATTACCAAGAAATTCTTGACCTGGCTACCTCAATTTACCATTGACATGGCCAGCGGGCATTCCTTTTATCTGAAACAGAAATTGACTTTCTTTAGAGATAAATATTCGGTGGAAAATCTGGGGCTAGCTCTTGAGGGCAATATCTGGGATTTGGATTTTCGACTGCGGACGGCCGACGGTCAGCTGGTAGCTGAAATCTCCAAAGAACTTTTTCACCTAACTTCTCATTATTCGGTTAAAGTTTATCACGACGACTATGCTGATTTAGTTATTTCCCTAGTCATCGCCATTGACTATGTGGAGATGCTGGAATCTGCATCAAGCTAAACATCATTAAACAAACAAAAAACGAAAGGAATGGTTCAGTTAATCAGTCTAACTGAACCCGCCCGGAAGGTTCGGAAAAAAATAAACTGTCTAGGAAGTAAGGATTTCCTGCCAGTTTCCTATTTTTCAGTCGCCTTCTAATCGGGCTTGGTATCTTAAATATGAAACAATTATCTTCTGCTCAAATTCGTCAAATGTGGTTGGATTTCTGGAAATCAAAAGGCCACTCTGTTGAGCCTTCTGCCAATCTTGTTCCAGTTAACGACCCAACTTTGCTTTGGATTAACTCTGGTGTGGCGACCCTGAAAAAATATTTCGACGGCTCTGTCATTCCTGAAAATCCACGGATTACCAACGCGCAAAAATCAATCCGTACCAATGACATTGAAAATGTTGGTAAGACCGCTCGCCACCACACCATGTTTGAAATGCTGGGCAACTTCTCTATCGGTGATTATTTCCGTGATGAGGCCATTGAGTGGGGCTATGAGCTCTTGACAAGTCCAGAATGGTTTGCCTTTCCAAAAGACAAGCTCTACATGACCTACTATCCAGATGATAAGGATTCCTACAACCGCTGGATTGCGCTTGGTGTAGACCCAAGTCACCTCATTCCACTCGAGGATAATTTCTGGGAAATCGGTGCGGGACCTTCTGGACCCGATACGGAAATTTTCTTCGACCGTGGAACAGATTTTGACCCTGAAAATATCGGCATTCGTTTGCTGGAAGAAGACATTGAAAACGACCGTTACATCGAGATTTGGAACATCGTTCTTTCACAATTCAACGCTGACCCAGCAGTTCCGCGTTCAGAGTACAAGGAATTGCCAAACAAAAACATCGATACGGGTGCAGGTTTGGAGCGTTTGGCTGCCATTTTCCAAGGAGCTAAGACTAACTTTGAAACCGACCTCTTCTTGCCAATCATTCGTGAAGTGGAGAAAATTTCTGGTAAGACCTATGATCAAGATGGTGATAACATGAGCTTCAAGGTCATCGCAGACCATATCCGTGCCTTGTCATTTGCTATCGGTGACGGTGCCCTTCCAGGAAATGAAGGTCGTGGTTATGTTCTTCGTCGCTTGCTCCGTCGTGCTGTTATGCATGGTCGTCGTTTGGGTATCACCGAGCCATTCTTGTACAAATTGGTGGAAACGGTTGGTGCTATCATGGAAAGCTACTACCCAGAAGTGCTTGAAAAACGTGACTTTATCGAGAAAATCGTTAAACGTGAGGAAGAAACCTTTGCTCGCACCATTGATGCTGGTAGCGGTCACTTGGAGGAACTTTTAGCTGAGTTGAAAGCAGCTGGTAAGGATACTCTTGAAGGTAAGGATATCTTCAAGCTCTACGATACCTATGGTTTCCCTGTGGAATTGACCGAGGAATTGGCTGAAGATGCGGGTTATAAGATTGACCATGAAGGCTTCAAGGTTGCCATGAAAGAACAGCAGGACCGTGCCCGTGCGGCCGTTGTTAAAGGTGGCTCAATGGGTATGCAAAATGAAACCCTAGCAGGTATTACCGAAAGCTCAACTTTTGTCTATGGTCAAACTAGCTTAGATGCCAAGTTGGCAGTGATTATCGCGGACAATGAGCGGACAGAAGCTGTGTCAGAAGGTCAAGCCCTTCTTGTCTTTGACCAAACACCATTCTACGCTGAAATGGGTGGTCAGGTTGCCGACCGTGGTGTGATTAAAAATGCTTCAGGTGATGTCGTTGCAACAGTTGTGGATGTGCAAAAAGCACCGAATGGTCAGCCATTGCACACCGTAGAACTATCTGCTAGCATTTCACTAGGTCAAACTTACACACTTGAAATCGACACAAACCGTCGTCGTGGTGTTGAGAAGAACCACACAGCAACTCACTTGCTTCATGCCGCTCTTCACAATGTCATCGGTGAGCATGCAACCCAGGCTGGTTCTTTGAACGAGCAAGGATTCCTTCGATTTGACTTCACACACTTTGAAGCGGTGACAGCTGATGAACTTCGTCGTATTGAAAATGAAGTCAATGAAAAAATCTGGGAAGCCTTGGATATTGTCACAGTTGAAACGGATGTGGATACGGCTAAAGAAATGGGGGCTATGGCTCTCTTTGGTGAGAAGTATGGCAAAGTGGTCCGTGTGGTTACAATCGGTGACTATTCTATCGAGCTTTGTGGTGGTACCCACGTTAGCAATACCGCTGAAATCGGTCTTTTCAAGATTGTCAAAGAAGAAGGTATCGGTTCAGGAACTCGCCGTATTTTAGCGGTGACAGGTAAGGAAGCTTTCCTAGCTCTTCGTGACCGCGAGGATGCTCTCAAAGCTGTTGCGCAGACCCTTAAAGTGCCACAAATCGACCAAGTGCCGACAAAAGTGGAGGCACTGGCTGCGGAGCTCCGCGATTTGCAAAAAGAAAATGCTAGTCTGAAAGAAAAGGCAGCGGCAGCAGCTGCTGGAGATGTCTTCAAAGATGTCAAAGATGCTAACGGCATTCGCTACATTGCCAGCCAGGTCCAAGTTTCAGATGCAGGTGCTCTCCGTACCTTCGCTGACAACTGGAAGCAGAAAGACTACTCTGATGTCTTGGTGCTGGTTGCCGAAATCGGCGACAAGGTCAATGTCCTTGTGGCAAGCAAGTCAAGCGATGTCCATGCAGGAAACCTCATCAAAGTCCTTGCGCCAATCGTAGCAGGTCGTGGTGGTGGTAAGCCAGATATGGCCATGGCAGGTGGTAGCGATGCGTCTAAGATTGCAGATTTGTTGAAGGCTGTCGCTGAAAATTTGTAACATTCTCAAACTCTCTTATCTCTGGATAGGGGAGTTTTTGTGCTATACTATCTCTATAGCGGAGGTTTTGCTATGGGAAAATGTTTGGTAATCGGTTCGACCGTTTGTGATGTGATGATTTATCTGGATCAGTTACCGGGGCGGCAAGGCGATGCGCATATTGACAAACAGGTCCTGTCTCTGGGCGGTTGTGCTTTCAATGTGGTCAATATCCTGCACCACATGGGTGTGGACTATGATTTCATTTCACCTGTAGGGACGGGCATTTACGGTCATTTTGTCAGGAATGAGCTGGAAAAAATTGGAATTGAACCACGGGTTTTAGTGGAAAGAGCCAACGGCTGTTGTTACTGCTTTATCGAAAGCGACGGAGAACGGACCTTTCTGTCCGACCATGGTGTGGAATACCATTTTGACCCTACTTGGCTGGACCAGTTGGATTTATCGGAGTACGATTATGCTTACGTTTGTGGTTTAGAAGTGGAGGAAGAAACAGGTCAGGCATTAGTGGACAGTTTGGAAACTATTCCTGCCCAGCTCATTTTTGCGCCGGGACCGCGAGGACATCTGATAGATAAGCAGCGCATGGAGCAAGTCTTGGATTTGTCTCCTATCCTCCATGTCAATGAGCAAGAGGCTTTGACATTATCAGGTCAAACTGACATCAGGCAGGCTGTGCAGATCTTAAATGAACGCACCGGGCAAGCGCTGGTGGTAACCAGAGGAGAGGCTGGAGCTTTGGCCTACGATGGACAATGGCATGAGCAAAGGTCTTATCCAGCGCAAGTGGTAGACGCGGTGGGAGCGGGGGATAGTCATGTTGGCGCTCTATTGGCAGGATTAGCTAGTGGAAAATCCTTGGACAAGTTGCTCGACTTTGCCAATCGTGTCGCCAGTTATATTGTGGCCAACCCCGGCGTACACCTGCCTTCATCAACCTATGAGGATTTAAGAAAGTATTTATCAGAATTATAAATTCGAGCCCATTTGGGCTTTTTTGCTTGTCTAATTGCCCATTATCAGCTACATTTTGACTATCTTCATAAACTTTTTGACAATTTTTATTATTTTTTTGACAAATATACTTGTCAAAAAGAAAAAGAAGTGTTACAATGATATCAAGATAAGAGATGAAAGCGAAATCATCATATAAAAAGAAAGTAGGAAACTATTATGAAAAAGTTAAACAATCTTCACATTGCGCGCTTCGTACAAGTACTGGCAATTGCCTATCTAGTTTTTGTCCTGCTGGCTGACATCATGAAGTGGCAGCAGTTGGATAATACTCATGTCGTTCTTGCCATTTGTGCCATCGTAGTGACAGATGAGAACTTGTGGAAACTAGCTGGCAGAAAAGAGAAAAACGGGAAAAGAATAAAGTAAGTAAAAATAAAGAAAGCGGGAAATCATCATGAGTAAAAATATGTCACCTACAAAATCTGAAGTGAATTTCAATAATTGGACCAAACGTGAGAAAGTTCTTCTAACTCTACTTATTATTACGTTGATTGATATTAAAGAGATCATATTTACTCTCTATCACATTGGATTGGAGTTTGGACAGGCTTTGACGGCCTGGTTCTAGGATAAGGAATTGAAAACAGAAAAGCGTATTGATTGATCTTGGAGGTCGTTATGAAAAACAATAACAATAAAAAAGGAATTTTGATTACAGGAACAAGCGTTGTGCGAGGAGTGCAGGTTCTAGTTGCACTATATTTGATTTATAGTTTAGTTAAAAACATCGTATTTGGTCGGGAGATAGATACCATGATACTCTTGATGATGATGAATTCTCTCCTTCTTTTAGATGTCACTCTCAGCAGAGAAAAGGAGAAGAAAAATGAACAAGACAGTTAAAAATGGAATGAAAGTAGTCCTACTGTTTTTCGCACTCTTCTTGATAACTATTTTGATATTTAAAATTTTTGCCTTGCTAGGATTTGACATTGGTTTGACGGAAATGAGTTATCCCTTTCCTCCTTTATTGGCGACACTGGTGTTAGCTCTGCAATTTAACAAAAAGAAAAATAGTGAAAAAAGCTAAGGAAAGACAGGAGAAACCTTATGAAACGACACATTTCATCTGATATGGCAGCAATTATGATTACAGGGGCAACTATATTCGGCTTACTGATTGGAGTTGCTCTAGGACTATATAGTTTAGTCTAGCTTGAAGGAAAATGAAGGAGAAGAAAGATGGAAGCGAAAAAGAAATTATATGAAGTCAATATCATGGAAAATAAGAAATTTGTCTGGGGATTGAATATTCTTGCGATTGTTCTAGTCTTCCCATTTGCTCTGCTATTTGGTAAGTTAGCCTTTTCCTTGTTGGCCAATGTAGAACAAAATTTGCCACTTACCTTACCAGAGTTATGGATAGGAATGGTTCTATTTCCTCTTTTGATAGTTGTACATGAAGCTATTCATGGATTATTTTTCAAGATTTTTTGTCCTGAAAATCCTGTCAAATACGGGTTTAAATGGAAGTCCGGCATGGCCTATGCAACCAGTCCAGGTTCCCTCTATAATCGGATGCAAATGTTGGTAATTTCCCTGGCTCCCTTTGTCGTGATTAGTCTAGGCTTGACAATACTAGCGTGCTTAGGGGGAATGGACGTATCTCTTTATCTGATGGTAGCTACCATGCATGCAGCTGCTTGTGCTGGTGATTTCTACTATACTTATCTCTTGTTGGTTAAGTTTGCTAAGGGGAATATAGCTGTCGAAGACACAGAAACAGGCTTGATTATCTACCAAGCCTAGAAAGGAAACAACATGGAATATGTCTTAAAAAATCGGCTTAAGGAGTTGCGGGCACGGGATAGCCTCAACCAGACAGAGTTGGCAAAATTAGCAGAAGTTTCGCGGCAGACCATTAGTCTGATAGAGCGTGGCGAATATACGCCCTCGGTGGTCATTGCCATGCGAATTGCACAGATTTTTAATGAAAATGTGGAAAATGTCTTTCAATTAGTGGAGGTAGAGGGATGAAGAAAGAAAAATCAAAAAATAGTCTTCTCAGATTAGGTAAACAACTGGGTATTGGTGTTTTAATTGGTGCGCCTATAGGTTTTTTAATTGGATTTTTTGGCTTATTAGATCATCCTTTGCAACTACCCTTCCAAACTATCCTTGATATAGCTAGCGGAGTACTCTTGTTCATGACACTTGTTTCCTTATTGGTACAGCTTTATTATTTTATAAAAGCAGAAAAGAACTATAAAATATATAAGGATTTAGCTGATGACGATGAGCGCATTGATGAACTATATCGAGTACTGAGTTTAGACTACTTGTACGCAGTGACATTTACAGGTCTTATGTCAGTTTTGGGAATGGTCAGTTTGATGCTCAATTTGAAATTGGATATTTCTTCTAATGGGTTATTTATATTCTTTTCAATTTGGCCATTTGTTGTCTTGGTTTACACCACTGTTATGCAAATGTTGCTGATGAAACGGCACAATAAGATAAAAGGTATTAAGGCGCCTCTTGTGCCAACCTTGAAAGAAGTAAAGGCTAACGTTTTAGGGTTGGATGAGGCAGAATTGCAGGCAAACTACAAAATGTCTTTTGAAATCGTGATGAACTTGAGCAGTATGATTTTACCGGGGATTTATCTATTTTGTTTTGCTCTTTCAGCTATTCAAGGAGAAGTAGAATTGACAGGCCTATTGATTGCAGGAGGTATTCATATCTATATTATGGTCATGCAGTTAAAAATGGCAAAAAATTATTATAAATAATATAGAAAAAAGGAGATTGCGATGAAAATTAAAGAATGGAATATGGTGAAAAATTGGCCCTATATTTTATGGTTTCTCTTGGCTTTTGCATTAAATATAGGAGCGACCTTTGTTTTAGTTCGGTTGGACAATTACCAAGGGCTCAATCTAGTTTGGGCAAGCGCTGCCTTGCTGGTAGTGACAGGTTTGGAAATCTTCTTAGCAGGTAAAGCGAAGTTACTCTCAAAATTTTGGCAGGACGGTTTTCTCAAGATGTTGGCCTATGTAGGTCTTGGATTTATCGCAGTTTTTGCTGTTAAAATCATAGCAGGCATTGTCATGCAATTGTCGGGTGAAGGGCTCAACACAGTCAATCAGCAAGCCATTGAAGATATGGGATTTCCTCCGATTATCTTGTTTTTATTGACATCTATTTTTGCTCCTATTGTCGAGGAAATCGTCTTCCGAGGCTTTATCATGGGCAAAATCTTTGGCAAGGAATCTATCTTCGGTCTCATCTTATCCAGCCTACTCTTTGGTCTCATGCACGCTCCGACAGGGCTTGGTTCTTGGATTATGTATGGGGGCATGGGGCTGGTGCTAGGTCTCATTTACCGCCTAGGCAAACGCTTGGAGTACAGCATGCTGGTGCATTTCATCAACAATATCATCGGATTTTTGCTCATGCTTTTGATGCAAATGCTCATGAATGGTTCATTAGGATAAGTCGGAGGTGAAAGTATGGAGTATATAGCCCTTGCAGCGGTTGGTTTCCTGTTTGTATCCTATTTTTCCTACGATGGAAAAGTCAAGAAAATGGCCAAGCAGATCAAGAAACTCAAAAAACAGATAAATGGAGGAAATGTCATGTCAAAAATGGTGGAAGAATTGGTTGGTGCTACAGTACATGTAGTCTTTGAAGATGGGATTGGACAGGATTTTACGATTGGGGCCTGCGATGAGGATTGGGTCAAGCTCAGTCAGACAGGCAAGGCCGGTAAGACCACGACTCGCTTGGTCAGACTGGATGCTATTGCTGAATTTAGAAAAGTAGATTAGGGGTTATCTATGTTAAAATTTATCAAACACTTAGGCTTGATAGTGCTTTATTTCCTAGCAAGCCAGGTCACCAGCAGCTTTATCTCGCTGGGCATCTTCAAGGACCAACTAGCAGCAGAGCTACCAGCTCCAATTGTGGAACAAGCAGTCTGGATTAGCGGCATTATCGGCATCGTGCTGACCACAATCCTCGCTGTGGTCCTCTGGAAGGTCGTCTATCCACGCAAGACCATTGCCTACACCGTCGAAAGCAGCTGGTTCCACAAGCTACACTGGCCGATTCTGGTCTACCTGGTCTATTTTGTCATTCAGTTTCTCATTCCTGTAGAGGAAAGCCAAAACCAGATGATAGTGGTGCAGTTTGTTTCTGCTTACCCCATTCTTGCCTTTTTCTCCGTAGTGGTATTTGCCCCTATCCTGGAAGAATTGATTTTCCGTGGTTTTCTGGCCACCTATTTCTTCCCGAAAATGCAGAGCATGAAAACAGTGGGGATTTACTTGGTTGTGTCAGGGCTTTTGTTCAGCCTACCACACGGACCAGCAACCATTCCGCAGTTCTTGATTTACTTTACAATGGGAGTCAATCTGGGATGGATTTTCTTGCTCAAACGAGATATCCGCTATTCAATGGCGCTCCATTTTGTCAACAACCTGATTGCCTACGGCATGATATTGGTTGGGGTATAGAAAAAAAGCAGTGGTCGACTGCTTTTTTATTTATCTATTTTACAAACCATAAAGGTAATCATCATCCTGCATGGCCTCTACTTCACCAAGCAGGTAGCCGTTACCAACTTGAGAGAAGAAGTCGTGGTTGGATGTACCGGTCGAAATACCGTTCATGATGATTGGATTGACATCATCCGCTGAATCTGGGAAGAGTGGGTCCTGTCCCATGTTCATGAGGGCTTTGTTGGCATTGTAGCGTAGGAAGGTCAAAACTTCCTCAGTCCAGCCAACGCTATCATAGAGCGAACGAGTGTAGCCTTCTTCATTTTCATAAAGCTGATAGAGTAGGTCGTACATCCAGTCGCGGAGCTTGTCTTGCTCCTCTTCGGTCAATTCATTGAAACCGAGCTGGAATTTGTAGCCGATATAGGTACCGTGGACAGATTCGTCACGGATAATCAGTTTGATGATTTCTGCAACGTTGGCCAGCTTGTTATTTCCAAGATAGTAGAGCGGAGTGAAGAAACCAGAATAGAAAAGGAAAGTCTCTAAAAATACGCTGGCTACTTTCTTCTCGAGCGCTGTGCCATTTTCATAAATTTCGTTGATGATTTTAGCCTTGCGTTGCAGGTATTCATTGCTGTTGGTCCATTCAAAAATTTCTTCAATCTCTGACTTGGTGTTAAGAGTGGAGAAGATAGAAGAGTAGGACTTGGCGTGAACAGACTCCATGAATTGGATGTTGTTGTAAACAGCCTCTTCGTGTGGTGTCCGCACATCTTGGCGGAGGGCTTGAACACCTGTTTCAGATTGAAGGGTATCCAAGAGTGTCAGACCACCAAAGACCTTGCCAACCAGGTCTTTCTCTTCGGCAGTCAATTTACGCCAGTCATCCAAGTCATTGGACAAAGGGATACGCGTGTCGAGCCAAAATTGCTCGGTCAATTTTTCCCAGGTCGATTTGTCAATGACATCTTCAATGGCATTCCAGTTTATGGCTTTGTAGTAGGTTTGTGACATGTTCATCTCTTTCCTTATCATAAAGTGTTGAAACTATTGTATCATATTTCTGTTAAAAAACGCCCAAAGGACGTTAGTTAACTATTTTGTGGAAGTTAGTAAGGTGGCTAGGAAATGTTCCATAGAACTTTCCGTAGTGTTGTTAGAAACGTTAGTTTCAACAACACTTGCCACGTTAAATTACACAACTTTCACATTGGTTTGATCCGATTTCTTCTCCGTCGTCGGTGAAGGTGCGGATGTAGTAGATAGACTTGATGCCTTTGTTGAAGGCGTAGTTGCGCAGGATAGAGAGGTCACGGGTTGTCTGCTTGTTCTCATTTTTCCACTCGTAAAGCTCTTTTGGCAATTCGCTGCGGAGGAAGAGGGTCAGTGACAAACCTTGGTCGACGTGCTCAGTAGCAGCAGCGTAGACATCAATCACCTTGCGCATATCCATGTCGTAGGCTGATTTGTAGAACGGAATAGTTTCCGTTGCCAAGCCTGCTGCTGGATAATAGATTTTACCGATTTTCTTCTCTTGACGTTCTTCAATCCGTTGAGTAATTGGGTGGATGGAAGCAGAGACATCATTGATATAGGAAATAGAGCCGTTTGGTGCAACTGCCAAGCGGTTTTGGTGGTAGAGACCGTCTGCCATCACCTTATCACGCAGGTCAGCCCAATCTTGTCCGCTTGGAATGAAAATACCTTGGAACAATTCTTTAACACGGTCAGATTGTGGTTGGTAGTCGCCTGTCACATACTTATCGAAATAAGTGCCGTCTGCGTATTTTGAGTTTTCAAAGTTATCAAAAGTCGCCTTGCGTTCGCGTGCAATGTTGTTTGATTCTACCAAAGTCCAGTAGTTGAGGAGCATGAAGTAGATATTGGTAAATTCAACGGCTGTTTTTGAACCGTAGTCCACCAAGTTTTGCGCCAAGTAAGAATGAAGTCCCATGGCACCCAAACCAATCGAATGTGCACGCTCATTACCTGCCTCAATCGAAGGCACAGCAGAAATGTGCGAATGGTCAGTAACATAGGTCAAGGCGCGTGTCATAGCACGAACAGAACGACCAAAGTCAGGTGATTTCATGAGGTTAACAATGTTGGTTGAACCCAAGTTACATGAAACGTCAGTACCCATTGTCAAATATTCTTGCGAATCGTTGATGACGCTTGGTGTCTGGATTTGCAGGATTTCTGAGCAAAGGTTGGACATGATGATTTTACCGTCAACTGGATTGCTGCGGTTGGCCGTGTCAATGTTGATGACATACGGATAGCCTGATTCTTGTTGGAGTTTTGAAATTTCTGTCTCCAAATCGCGGGCCTTGATTTTTGTCTTACGAATGCGAGGGTTGGCCACCAACTCGTCATATTTAGCTGTAATGTCCAAATAGCTGAATGGCACGCCGTATTCTAGCTCAACAGAGTAAGGGCTGAAGAGGTACATGTCCTCATTTTTACGAGCCAATTCGTAGAACTTATCAGGAACAGTGATACCGAGAGAAAGGGTTTTTACACGAACTTTCTCATCCGCATTTTCCTTCTTAGTCGAAAGGAAAGCGATAATATCTGGGTGGAAAACATCCAAGTAAACCACACCGGCACCTTGACGCTGACCAAGCTGGTTGGAATAAGAGAAACTATCTTCAAAAAGTTTCATAACTGGAACGACACCAGATGCAGCTCCTTCATATCCCTTGATAGGAGCGCCAGCCTCACGCAGGTTGCTGAGGGAGATACCGACACCGCCGCCGATACGGGATAATTGCAGAGCAGAGTTGATAGAACGACCGATAGAGTTCATGTCGTCTGTTACTTGAAGCAAGAAACAGGATACCAATTCACCACGGCGAGCACGACCAGCATTGAGGAAGGAAGGAGTTGCAGGCTGGTAACGCAGGTGGATCATCTCGTTTGCCAAATCCAAGGCCAATTCTTCGTCACCTTCCGCAAAATAGAGGGCGTTGAAGAGGACGCGGTCCTCCATGCTTTCCAGATAGTAAGCACCGTCGTTTGTCTTGAGGGCGTACTGGTTATAAAACTTGTAGGCTGCCATGAAAGACTTAAATTGGAAGTTCTGGTCTTTCAAAAATTGGTCAATTTTAATGAGAAATTCTGGGCTGTACTGCTCCAAAAATTCTTTTTCTAAATAATTTTCCTCGACAAGATAGTTGATTTTATCCAAAATGCTATCGAATTGCTTGCTGTTAGGGATAACATTTTCCTTGAAAAAGGCTTTAAGGGCCTCCTGATCCTTGTGGAGGGGGATTTGTCCATTGACAGGACGGTTGATTTCGTTATTTAAACGGAAGTAGGACACATCGCCCAAATCTTTCAAACTCATAGTCGCAATCTCTTTCTATAATAGGGTTCTTATACTAAGGCTTTTAATTTTGCAGGTTGGAAACCAGAGAAAACGTCGTTTTCGGTTTCAATCACTGGCGCTGATGAGAAACCAAGTCCTTTGACGTGGTCAATAAATTCTGGCTGCTCATCCAGGTTAATTTCCTTGTATTCCACACCGTGTTGGTCTAGGAATTTCTTAGACATCTTGCACTGTACACAATCATTTTTTGAATAGATAGTAACCATTCGATTTCTCCTTTGTTTACAAGGAAATTGCATAATTCCCTTCAAATTTACCAATCTAGAATACAAGATTTTGGGGTTAAAGTCAAGGGGTTAGCTTAAATAAATCACAAAATATAGACGAATAACGAACAAGAAAATACTACATGTAGTGTTTTCTGAAAATGAGGTCTACAAGCTTTGTTTAAGCCGTAGTAGAGCTGTTTTCTATGCGAAATCACCATATGTCATAAAATATGACATTCATGGTTAAGTTGTGTTTGAATAAAAAAAGCAACTTCCAGTATAATATACATAATGAATACATAGAGGTAGCAGACATGACTCAAAAGAACAAATCGAATTTTGAACACAAACAACAATTATTCTCTTACTATGATTTGGGAGAGGTTGCCCAAGAACATGGTGTGAATATTCAAGCACTCCCTTATACGATTCGTATTCTGTTAGAAAGCTTACTTCGTAAGGAAGATAGTGTAGATGTGACCAAAAGTCACATTAAAGATTTGGTGACCTACCAGGCTGCAGCTCCACAGGGTGAGGTTCCTTTTAAGCCTAGTCGTGTTATTTTGCAGGATTTTACAGGGGTTCCAGTTGTGGTTGACCTTGCATCCATGCGTGATGCGGTGGTTAAGGCGGGTGGCAGTCCTGATTTGATTAACCCTGAAATTCCAGTTGATTTGGTGGTTGACCACTCTGTGCAGGTCGATTACTTCGGTACGGACCAGGCTCTGGAAAAAAATATTGAGCTAGAATTTGAGCGTAATAATGAGCGTTATGAATTCTTAAAATGGGCGGAAAACTCTTTTGAGAATTATCGGGCTGTGCCACCTGCAACAGGGATTATCCACCAGGTCAATATTGAGTTCCTCAGTGATGTTGTCATCGAGCAGGATGGCCTACTTTATCCAGATTCTATGTTCGGTACGGACAGCCATACGACCATGATCAACGGTATCGGTGTTCTGGGCTGGGGTGTCGGAGGTATTGAGGCCGAGGCAGCTATGTTGGGAGAGGCGTCTTATTTCCCAATTCCAGAAGTGATTGGTGTTCATTTGACAGGCAGTCTGCCCAAGGTTGCGACAGCGACAGATTTGGCTCTACGGGTGACACAATTGCTCCGCCAGGAAAATGTTGTCGGCAAGTTTGTTGAATTTTTTGGACCGGGTCTGTCTTCATTGGCACTGGCTGACCGGGCGACGGTTTCCAACATGGCACCTGAGTATGGCGCGACTTGTGGTTACTTCCCGATCGATGCTGAGACCTTGAACTACATGCGCCTGACCAACCGTTCAGAGGACCATATCGCTTTGACGGAGGCTTATGCCAAGGTCAATCATCTGTTCTACGATGAGGTCAATTTCCCAACCTACACCAAGGTTTTGGAGTTGGATTTGTCAACGGTGGTGCCGTCTATTTCTGGACCAAAACGGCCGCAAGATTTGATTGAATTGACCGATGCCAAGGAGGAATTTGCTGCCAGCATCACTCGTGAAGTTGGTGTTCGTGGTTTTGGTTTGGACAAGGCAGAGCTAGATAAGACAGCGACGGTGCATTATGCGGACGGAGATGAGACGATTCAGACAGGTCATGTAGCCATTGCAGCTATTACCTCTTGTACAAATACATCTAACCCCTACGTACTTTTAGCGGCAGGATTACTGGCTAAGAATGCGGTTGAAAAAGGCCTGACAGTCAATAAAACGGTCAAGACTTCTCTGGCACCTGGTTCAAAAGTTGTTACAGGTTACTTGAAAAATTCAGGCCTCCAAGCCTATCTGGATGCGCTTGGATTTAACTTGGTCGGCTATGGTTGTACCACTTGTATCGGGAATTCCGGTGATTTGCCAGTAGAAGTTGCAGAAGCCATTAAGGAAGAAGATTTGCTGGTTTCGGCAGTCTTATCTGGAAACCGTAACTTTGAGGGCCGTATCAATCCGCTTGTCAAAGCTAATTTCCTTGCAAGTCCGCCTCTTGTAGTGGCCTATGCCATTGCAGGAAACATGAATGTTGACTTGACGACAGAGCCACTTGGTCAAGACCAGAATGGTCAACATGTCTATCTCTCAGACATCATGCCAAGTCGTGAGGAGGTAGATGCCTATATCGAGCAGTATGTGACCCGTGACCTTTATAAGGAAGAATACCAACAGGTCTTTACAGATAGTCAAGCTTGGAATGCCATTGAAACGACGTCGGATAAAAATTATGCCTGGAATGACAAGTCAACCTACATTCAAAACCCGCCATATTTTGATAATATGCAGGCAGATTTATCTATCAAGCCTTTGGACAATCTAGCAGTCCTGGCCAAATTTGGAGACTCTGTCACTACCGACCACATTTCACCAGCGGGGAACATTGCGCGACTCAGTCCCGCTGCTCGCTACCTAGAGGATAATGGGATTTCATATTTTGACTTCAACTCCTATGGTAGTCGCCGTGGGAACCACCAAGTCATGATGCGAGGAACATTTGCCAATATCCGGATTAAAAATGAGTTGGCAGATGGAAAAATTGGTGGTTTTACCAAGTATGATGGCGAAATTCTGCCGATTTATGATGTTGCTATGAAGTATCAGGAGGCTGGAATTGGTAGCCTGGTAATTGCTGGTAAGGACTATGGGATGGGTTCTAGTCGTGACTGGGCAGCCAAGGGGGCCAATCTTTTGGGTGTCAAGGCTGTATTGGCAGAATCCTTTGAACGCATTCACCGCTCTAATCTAGTCATGATGGGTGTCCTACCCTTGCAATTCCTTGAGGGGCAGACAGCAGACAGTCTGGGATTGACTGGTTTGGAAACCTACTCTATCGATTTGCCGGAGGATGTGACGGTCGGTCAGATGGTAACCGTTCGGGCTATTTCGGAAAATGAAACCAAGGAATTTCAGGCTCTGGCTCGCTTTGATGCGGAGGCTGATATTCGTTATTACCGCCACGGAGGCATTTTGCCAATGGTGGTGAGAAAGAAACTAGGAGGTCAACTATGACAGAAACAAATGGATTGAAAGATGCCATTGCCTGCGATACGCGCATTAGTGCGATTGAAAATGACCGCCTTTCCTATGCTGGTTATGATATTTCAGAGTTGATGGACAATAATGCGTCTTTTGAAGAGGTCATTTACCTGCTTTGGAATCTGCACCTCCCGACGCAGATTGAGCTCAATTATTTTAAAAAAGCCTTGCGGGCTGAGTATGCCATTTCTGATGCGGTGGAGCAGTGCATTCTCATCCAGTCACGCAGACACCTGCACCCGATGAGTGTCTTGCGGTCAACGGTGTCACTCTTAGGTGTTTACAATGTTCGGGCTGAGGAAAGTTCGCTGGAGGCCCTCTATGACCAGTCGATTCAGATTATGGCTAAGGTTCCGACAATCATTGCAACCTTTGCTCGTCTGCGGAAGGGCTTGGTGCCGATTGAGCCTCGTGAGGATCTGGGCTTTGCGGCTAATTTCCTTTATATGCTCAATGGGCAGGAGCCGACAGATTTGCAAGTCAAGGCCTTTAGCAAGGCACTGGTCCTCCATGCTGACCATGAACTCAACGCCTCGACCTTTGCGGCGCGCGTGACCGCCTCCACCCTGACAGATATTTATTCTTGCGTGACGACAGCTATTGGAACGCTCAAGGGTTCTCTACATGGCGGAGCTAATGAGCGGGTTTTCGATATGTTGCTGGCTATCCGTGAATCTGGTGATACAGAAGGTTACTTGCAGCAAAAATTGGACTCAAAAGAAAAAATTATGGGCTTTGGTCACCGGGTTTATCAAACGGTGGATCCTCGTCAAGAATATTTGAAGGAAATGGCGCGTGATTTGACAATGGGAACGGATGATGAGGCCTTCTATCGCTTGTCCGAAGAAGTAGAGGACTTTATCAAGCACAAAAAAGGATTGATTCCGAACGTGGATTTCTATTCGGCAACTGTTTATCATGTTTTGGGAATTGACAGTGATATTTTTACCTTGATTTTTGCCATGAGCCGTATGGCCGGCTGGATTGCCCATGTACAGGAACAACGCAAGAACAATAAGCTCATCCGTCCTCGTTCGTCCTATCTAGGTGGACGGAATTTGACCTATATCCCAATCGGAAAGAGATAAGTATGGCAGAAAAAATTAGATTTGAAAATGGAAAGTTGCTGGTTCCTGACCAACCCATTATTCCCTATATCGAGGGGGACGGTGTCGGTAAGGATATTTGGTCAGCGGCTCAGTCTGCGATTGATGCGGCAGTTGAAAAGGCTTATAATGGCCAGCGTCAGATTGTCTGGAAGGAAGTATTGGCCGGTGAAAAGGCCTATGAAACAACAGGAACTTCCTTACCAGACGAGACCTTAGCCACCATTAAGGACCACCTCTTGGCTATCAAGGGGCCCTTGGGAACGCCAGTCGGTAAGGGACATCGCTCGCTCAATGTCGCCCTGCGCCAGGAACTGGACCTCTTTGCCTGTGTGCGGCCAGTCCGCTATTTTAAGGGAGTGCCTAGTCCACTAAAAGAACCAGAAAAAACCAATATTACGATTTTCCGTGAAAATACAGAAGATATTTATGCAGGTATCGAATGGGATGCTGGAACTGCTGAAGTAGCACAGGTGCTTGCTTTCTTGAAGGACCAGATGGGAGTTAGTAAAATTCGTTTCCCTGAGACATCCAGTATCGGTATCAAGCCGATTTCTGAGGAAGGTAGCAAGCGCTTGGTTCGCTCTGCTATTGATTACGCCTTGGAAAATGGCCTAAAAAATGTAACCCTGGTCCACAAGGGCAACATTCAAAAGTTCACTGAAGGTGGATTTCGAAAATGGGGTTATGAACTGGCTCAACAAGAATATGCGGATCTTCTTAAGTCGGGTGATTTGGTAGTCAACGATATTATTGCGGACAATTTCCTTCAGCAAATCTTACTTGCTCCAGAAAAGTTCGATGTGGTGGCCCTCACCAATCTCAACGGAGACTACGCTTCAGATGCTCTAGCGGCCCAGGTTGGTGGAATCGGCATCTCACCAGGTGCAAATATCAATTACCAAACAGGACATGCCATTTTTGAAGCTACACATGGAACAGCGCCAGATATTGCTGGCCAAAACAAGGCTAATCCAAGTTCAGTTCTGTTGTCTGCTTGTATGATGTTGGATTATATGAATTGGAAAGAAGCAGCAGAGATTATTGTTTCTGGACTCGAAAAAGCTTTTGAAAATAAACAGGTAACTGTTGACTTTGCAAAGGATTTGGGAGTAGAACCCCTATCTACTAGTCAATTTGTTACGGCTCTTATTCAATATTTTTAAGATAGAAAGGCCTTGCGACCAGGCAGGTCTTTTTCTTAGAAAAATGAAAGAAATGCAAAAAAATCTTGAAAATGATTTCAAAAAGTGGTATAATCCTCCTTGTAAGGGTTATCATAATAGCCCAAATTTTGTAAAACAAAAAGGAGAATCCAAATATGGCTTCAAAAGACTTCCACATCGTGGCAGAAACAGGTATCCACGCACGTCCAGCAACTTTGCTTGTTCAAACTGCTAGCAAATTCGCTTCAGACATCACGTTGAACTACAAAGAAAAATCAGTTAACCTTAAATCTATCATGGGTGTTATGTCTCTTGGTGTTGGCCAAGGTGCTGACGTAACAATCTCTGCTGAAGGTGCAGATGCTGACGATGCAATCGCAGCAATCACAGAAACAATGGAAAAAGAAGGATTGGCATAAGAACATGACAGAAATGCTTAAAGGAATTGCAGCATCTGACGGTGTTGCCGTTGCTAAGGCATATCTACTGGTTCAACCCGATTTATCTTTTGAAACTGTTACAGTTGAAGATACAAATGCAGAAGAAGCTCGTTTGGATGCAGCTCTTGAAGCGTCTCAAAACGAGCTTTCTGTTATTCGTGAGAATGCAGTAGCTAGCCTAGGTGAAGAAGCCGCAGCCGTATTTGATGCACACTTGATGGTTCTTGCTGACCCAGAAATGATTGGACAGATTAAGGAAACTATCCGTGCTAAGAAAACAAATGCTGAAACAGGTTTGAAAGAAGTAACGGATATGTTCATCGCTATCTTTGAAGGTATGGAAGATAACCCATACATGCAAGAGCGTGCAGCAGATATTCGCGACGTTGCAAAACGTGTCCTAGCTCACTTGCTTGGTGTTCGTTTGCCAAACCCAGCAACAATTGATGAAGAGTCTATCGTGATTGCTCATGACTTGACACCTTCTGATACGGCTCAATTGAATAAGCAATTTGTTAAAGCTTTTGTAACAAACATCGGTGGACGTACAAGTCACTCAGCTATCATGGCTCGTACACTTGAAATTGCAGCTGTATTGGGTACAAATAATATTACTGAAATCGTGAAAGATGGTGATGTCCTCGCTGTTAACGGTATCACTGGTGAAGTTGTTATCAACCCATCTGAAGAAGTGATTGCAGAATTTAAGGCAGCTGGCGAAGCCTATGCTAAACAAAAAGCTGAGTGGGCACTCTTGAAAGATGCTCAAACAGTGACAGCTGACGGCAAACACTTTGAATTGGCTGCTAACATCGGTACACCTAAAGACGTTGAAGGTGTAAATGATAACGGTGCTGAGGCAGTTGGTCTCTATCGTACAGAATTCTTGTACATGGACTCACAAGACTTCCCAACTGAAGATGAGCAATACGAGGCTTATAAGGCTGTTCTTGAAGGCATGAACGGCAAACCAGTCGTAGTTCGTACTATGGATATCGGTGGTGATAAGGAGCTTCCTTACTTCGACCTTCCACATGAAATGAACCCATTCCTTGGTTTCCGTGCCCTTCGTATCTCTATCTCTGAGACTGGTAACCAAATGTTCCGTACCCAGTTGCGTGCCTTGTTGCGCTCATCTGTTCACGGTAAATTGCGTATCATGTTCCCAATGGTTGCTTTGGTAACAGAATTCCGTGCTGCAAAAGCTATTCTTGAAGAAGAAAAAGCGAAATTGCTTGCGGAAGGCATTGCAGTTGCAGATGATATTCAAGTGGGTATCATGATTGAAATCCCAGCTGCGGCTATGCTTGCGGACCAATTTGCGAAAGAAGTTGATTTCTTCTCTATCGGTACTAACGACCTTATCCAATACACAATGGCAGCAGACCGTATGAACGAGCAAGTTTCATACCTCTACCAACCATACAACCCATCTATCCTTCGCTTGATCAACAACGTTATCAAGGCTGCACACGCAGAAGGCAAATGGGCTGGTATGTGTGGTGAGATGGCTGGTGACCAACAAGCTGTTCCACTTCTTGTCGGAATGGGCTTGGATGAGTTCTCTATGAGCGCAACATCTGTCCTTCGTACGCGTAGCCTCATGAAGACACTTGACACAGCTAAGATGGAAGAATATGCTCACCGTGCCTTGACAGAATGTGCAACGGCAGAAGAAGTTCTTGAACTTCAAAAAGAGTATGTTGATTTCAACTAATCATTGAAAAAAGCAGGGACTGAATCCTTGCTTTTTTATGCTAAAAAATAGACTTGCTTCTGGCAAGTCTATTGTTGTCTTTAGTTCTTCTGATAAAACTTGTTATGCTGGTAGATAGGGTCAAAGGTTAGATTGATGCCTAATTTACGAAGGACACTCTTGTCTTCATCGGATAGGATAACGGTTGAGTGGGCTTCGCTACCATTTAATTGGCCCAATTCTTTCATTGCTTGTGTAGCGACAGGGCTGTCTTGTGCAGTGATGGCAAGGGCGTTAAGAATCTCACTTGCATCGAGTCGTGTATTGGTTTTATCCAGATAATCTGCCTTCAATTCTTGGATTGGTCGGATGTAGTTTGGTTCGATGAGAAGTGTTTCATCATCGATTTTAGCAATTTGCTTGATGGCATTTAGAAGGACAGTTGCAGTTGGCTTGAGGAGGTCAGAGGTTTTACCTGTGACAATCTCACCATTTGGCAGCTGAATAGCTAGGGCAGGACTGGTTGTTAGCTCTGCTTTTTCGCGCGCAGCGATAACAACCTTACGGTCAGCAGGTGTCACGCCAACTTCATTCATGAGGAGCTCAATCTTTTTGACTGCTTGTTCACCAACCCGCTCAGCTTTGAAATCAACCAAGGTCTGGTAGTAGCGGCGGATGATTTCTTGCTTGGATGCTTCGATCGCAGCTTCTTCGTCCACGATGGAATAGCCCACCATGTTAACGCCCATGTCCGTTGGTGAGGCATAAGGTGATTTGTTCAAAATGCGTTCAAAGGTACGGTTGAGGACAGGGAAGACCTCGATGTCACGGTTGTAGTTGACCGCAGTTTTGCCGTAGGTTTGCAGGTGGAAGGGGTCGATCATGTTGAGGTCGTCCAGGTCGGCAGTTGCTGCTTCATAGGCCAAGTTAACGGGATGGTGGAGTGGCAAGTTCCAAACTGGGAAGGTTTCAAACTTAGCATAGCCTGATGTTACGCCATGCAGTTGGTCGTGGTAGAGCTGGGAGATACAAGTCGCCAATTTACCTGAACCAGGTCCAGGTGCGGTGACAACGACGAGATTGCGACTGGTTTCAATGTAGTCATTTTTACCCATACCTTCTAGTGAAATGATGTGGTCAATATCAGAAGGGTAACCCTTGATTGGGTAATGGAGATAGGATTTGATGCCATGTTTTTCCAACTGTTTTCGGAAGGCATCTGCGGCTGGTTGGTTGCGGTATTGGGTAATGACCACAGAACCAACATAGATATCAATATCATTGAATGTATCAATCAAGCGGAAGACTTCTTGGTCATAAGAAATACCCAAGTCACCACGTGCTTTAGAATGTTCGATATTGCTGGCATTGATGGCGATGACAATTTCTACTTGGTCTTTTAACTCTTGGAGGAGTTTGATTTTATTATCTGGTTCATAGCCAGGTAAAACACGGGCTGCGTGGAAATCTTCCAACATTTTTCCACCAAATTCCATATAGAGCTTGCCTTCAAATTGGGCAATACGCTCTAAAATGTGATCACGTTGCAAATTCAAGTATTTAGTTGAATCAAATGCGATTTTTTTCATTATAAATATGTCCTCCAAATGTGTATTAATCTCTGGGAAAACAAAAAATAGCTCCCTAAAACTAGGGAGCCTTTTCTCCGACCTCTCAAATGAGGTGCCCGAACAATACTATAACAAACTGTGCTAATCTTGTCAAGAAAAAGTCAGATAGAAGGAAAATTAAATAATTGCTTAAAAAATATTTAATTTTTATGAAATTAAGTATTGACTTTACTGAAATAAAGTGTAAAATAATATTAAACAAATATTTAATATCTGTTTAAGGAGATGTTTATGAAAAAACTGGTCAACAATAAATTATTTCTATCCAGCTTTGTAGCGGATTTGATTTCCAACTTTGGTGACACACTCTACTACCTAGCCCTGATGAACTATGTCTTGCTTCTACCAGATACCAAGTTTGCCTTGGCTATGATTACCGCATCTGAAACCTTGCCGATTTTGGCTGGTCTCTTTATCGGGATTTGGGCGGACAAGACTAAAAATAAACTGGATACCATTCTTGCAACCCTGCTGGTTCGTGTCGTTCTCTATGCCCTCGTTGGTTTACTAATGGGATTTACACCAGCCCTCTGGATTGTAGCAGTTGTTTGTCTGGTCAATTTCCTATCTGACTTGGCTGGTCAGTATGAAAACGGCCTTTATATGCCACTTAGCCTGCGGGTCTTGGAGGCGGAAGACCGTGAAACTGCGATGGCCTTTAAGAACACCGTGGGTGGCATCTTGATGATTGTCTTTCGATCCAGCGGTGCCATTCTAATCGGTTATATGTCTTACCAGAATCTTGCCTTTTTCAACGCTGGGACCTTTTTGGTAAGCCTTGCGATTATGGCAGGTCTGCGTCCAGCTTTTGCCAAGATGTTGAAAGAAAATCCTATCCAAGAGGTTGAACGAACCGAAACAGGAGCAGGACTTATCAAGGGAATTGGTCAGAGCCTCAAAGAATCTTATCAAGCCATTCAAAACATCACTGTACTAAAGACTTCTATTCTGACCATTGCGGGTATCAATACGGTTGGCAGTGCCGTACCTCCCTTGGTTATCCTGGCTATGAAGGAGTTTTCAGACTTCATGATTGTCAATTCTGGCATAACTCTTGCCTTGGTCTTTAATCTATTTTCTGTCGGCTACATCCTTGGATCTAGTCTAGGTATGGCTTTCTTCAAACATGTCAGCTTGTCAAATCTGCTCAAGTGTTGTACAGTTTTGTCGGTCATCCTGTTTGTTGGCTTCTACCTTCATAATATTTATATTGTGATGGCGACTATCTTAGTCACTACCATGACGACTGGTATTATCAATCCCAAATTGTATGCCCTGATAATGAATGAACTACCCGAGGATAAATTGGCGACTATCAATGCAGGAATGGGGACCATATTTAATATTGGGATGCTTGCAGGTCAAGCCTTGGTCGCCCTTATGGTAACAATCTTATCTGTTACAAGCATTTCCCTTATCTTCCTCTTGCTTTCTGTAGGACTAGTAAGCTATACTATTCTTGTGGGGCGTAGGCCTAAAAATGAAGTAGTTGTTAAAGCTTAGAAAGTATGCGTATGAAATTAGATTACCGTGATTACCGCAGTGAAATTGTAGAAAAACTGTTCATTCCCTTGATTGTCAAGGATCGTGAAGAGCCGTTTGAGGCGGATTTTTCACAGAAAGAAAAAGACATTCTCAAAGATGCCTTGGACATTCGTGATGAGATGGAAGAAAAGTTGGCAGATTTTCGTCAGGAAGTCAATCAAGTCTTTGTCTGGGGATATATTTTTAACATTTTGCATAGTCTTTATTTCTATCTCTTGAATGATGGGCAGGATCCAAAGACGGTTGAGGAAACCTGTCAGTTGATTTTAAAGCTGTCTCAAGAAGAAGTAGAAGATGCCATGCGAACCATGTTGGCATCTGAAAATGACGGACATCATGAGAAGACCCTCAGCCTCATGGAACTTTTGGAAAAAACGGATAAAAAGCCGGCAGATAAGTGGTACTGGTCATTGGCTATCCGCAATCCCTTGGAAACAGTTGAGCGGTCTGTCCATCTCTTGGATAAGATGCTGCCAATCTATCAGCCTTACTTTGAAGGGGCAAGAGCAGAGCGGGAAGCCTTTGCTAGAAACTTTGACATTGAACAACTCTACAGAGAATCCAAGCAGTTAGCCATGACTAGCTTGGATAGCTTGGGTGTAGAAAATGCCCCATTTTTTGTCCTCAGTCCATGGTGTTTCTGGTTTGCCTATTACGGCAATGAGCAGTTTGACAATATGAAAGTCGCTCTTTTGGCTTCCTGTCGGATCGACCAGATTTTGCTGTCTAATGAGGAATTGGATATAGATGACTTGACTAATGTCCTCAAGGTTATCAGCGATAGTACGCGTTATCAGGTCTTGGTGGAACTGACCAAGCCCCATGCCAAGAGCAAGGACATTGCAGAACGACTCAATATCACAGGGGCGGCAGTGTCTTTCCACACCCAAAAGCTGATTAACGGTGACTTACTTCTCTTCAATACAAAAAATAGTGATGTCAAATACAGTGTCAATCAAGATTTGCTCCAAGAGGTGATTGATAAGTTGAAAGAGGATTTTGATTTGTAAAAAAGCCTTGTAAGTTAGATCTTACAAGGTTCTTTTGTGCTTAATGATTAACCAGCTGAGCAGTTGGCAAGTGATGATGGTGATAAGGAAGACTAACCAACCTTGCTGTATTTTGGTCAGGGAACTAGTTTCTAGGAAGAAAAAGCTGACTTCGACTGGGATAACATGGATAAAATAATAGTAACTGGCATATTCCTTTAGAAATTGGAATTTTTTCTGGCGGAAGAGGTCTGTGGTTAGGGTCCAAGCGACTAGATAGGCTGTGAATGGAATTAGGCTAAATAGAAAGTTCTTGTCGTAGCCCTGATTGAGATAGATGATTGTAGCCTCAAAAGTTAAAAGAGCTATGCAGACAAGTAGTTTGGTTTTTTGTCGGTGTTGGAAAAAAGGTTGATTGAGTTTGTCGGCTAGATAAAAGCCTGTCAGGACAAAAATCGGTGCGTAGAAGAGGCCGTTGCGGCTGGTGAAAAAGAAGGTTTTGTAGTGTTCAAATGCGGTTAGTAAAGCCGATTCTGCCAGGTAGGAGGAGTAGGTTTCAACTGAGCCTAGGAGATAGAGGAGGCAGGCTAGACATGCTGTGATGCGCCAGCCCCATTTCCTTAAAGAATAGTGGACGAGGACAAGACCTAGCAGGAAGGCGGGCATGTACCAGAGTTGGTAGCTGGTGCCGGTGTAGGTCAGTCCGACTAGTAGGGCGAGGGGATAGTAGGGGAGGGGGATTTCTTGGAATGTCAAGTAGATGAGGAAGAAGGGGAGGTAGAGGGCGGACCAGGTCAGGTACTGCTTGCTGTAGCGGATCAGGTATTGTTTGGAAAGGCTGGGGTAGTTGCGTCGGAGGAAGAAGCTGGCTGTAACCATGAAGTAGGGAACCACCATGCGACTAAAGATGGATTTTTGGATGAAGTGGAGCTGGTCTACTTCAAATAGTCTGCGACAATGGAGAGCAATGACTAAAACAGCTCCCATAAATTGCAGGAGGGAGAGGAGCGAGGTGTTGAGTGGTTTTGGTTTGTTTTGCATGTTAACTCCCTTCTTTTTTCTTCCATTTTATCGAAAAAGGATGGATATGTAAATGTTTGCAAAAAGATGAAGAGGGCTATTTGTTGAATGTTCAGTTCCAGAGGGAAGTCCTGTGGGAAATGTGGTATAATATTAGGATGAAGTGAATTTGAAACTTCTATTTTGTAAGGATTACTCTTTAGAAAGGAGTTAGATGATGAAAGATTTACATAAAAAACTTTTGGCGGATTTTGGGATTGATTTTTCGGATTTGAATTTGTTGGAAACGGCTTTTACCCATACTTCTTATGCCAATGAGCATCGCCTTCTAAAAATTTCACATAATGAACGCTTGGAATTTTTAGGAGACGCTGTTCTCCAATTGATGATTTCCAAGTACCTCTATAAAAAATATCCGGATAGACCGGAAGGGGAGATGTCCAAGTTGCGTTCGACCTTTGTTCGTGAGGAGTCCTTGGCTGGTTTTTCGCGTGCCTGTGGCTTTGATAGCTTCCTTCGTCTTGGTAGAGGAGAAGAGAAGTCTGGGGGGCGCAATCGTGATACCATTTTGGGAGATGCTTTCGAGGCTTTCTTAGGAGCTCTGCTATTGGACAAGGGAGAAAAGACCGTGGAGGACTTTATCCATAAGGTCATGATTCCTCGTCTGGAAGAGGGGAATTTTGAGCGCGTGACCGACTACAAGACAACCTTGCAAGAACTCTTGCAGGTCAACGGAGAGATTGTGATTTCCTACCAAGTCGTTGCGGAGTCTGGACCTGCTCATGACAAGACCTTTGAAGTCGAAGTATCAGCAGACGGTCGTGTCATCGGTCGAGGTACTGGTCGATCCAAGAAATTAGCTGAACAAGCCGCCGCAAAAAATGCTGTGGAGGCTAGAGGATAAGTATGTATCTGAAATCAATTGAAATGCAGGGCTTTAAGTCCTTTGCGGACAAGACCAAGGTGGTTTTTGACCGTGGAGTGACGGCCGTTGTCGGTCCCAATGGCTCAGGCAAATCCAATATTACAGAAAGTCTGCGTTGGGCACTGGGTGAGTCATCTGCCAAGAGCCTACGCGGTGGCAAGATGCCGGATGTCATCTTTGCAGGGACGGAAAATCGGAAGCCGCTCAATTACGCATCGGTGACGGTGACGCTGGATAATTCTTCTGGCTTTATTGCTGGGAAGGAAAAAGAAATCAAGGTGGAGCGCCAGATTTATCGGTCGGGCGACAGCGAGTATCTGATTGACGGGAAAAAAGTTCGCCTGCGGGATGTGCATGACCTTTTCATGGATACTGGTCTGGGACGGGATTCATTTTCTATTATTTCCCAAGGTCGGGTTGAGGCGATTTTTAATTCCAAGCCGGAAGAACGCAGAGCTATTTTTGAGGAGGCGGCTGGTGTCCTCAAGTACAAGACCAGAAAGAAAGAAACCGAGAGCAAGTTAGCCCAGGCTCAGGGAAATTTGGATCGTTTGGACGATATTATCTATGAGTTAGACAATCAGGTCAAGCCTTTGGAAAAACAAGCACAGACAGCCAAGAAATTTTTGAAATTGGATGCAGAGCGCAAGGAGCTCTATTTGGATGTCTTGGTGGCCCAGCTCAAAGGGAGCAAGGAAAGATTAACAGCTAAGGAAGCAGAATTGGCACAGGTTAAGGCGGATTTGACCACCTATTACCAACAGCGTGACCAGCTGGAAGAGGAAAATCAGCGACTGAAATCGCATCGTCATGCTTTGTCTCAGCAAATGGAGCGGGAACAGGCTGTCCTCTTGGACTTGACCAAGTTAATCAGTGACTTGGAACGAAAAATCGAAGTCCATAAGTTGGAGTCCAGCCAGAATGAAATCAGTCGCCAAGAGGCAGAAGTCCGCCTGCAAAGCATGCAGGACAAATTGGCTACGGTAAGAGAAGAAGTGGCGAAAAAGACCGCGGCCATGATAGAGTTGGAAGAAAAATTGTCTGCCTTAAAGGCAGAGATTGCGGCCGTGGACAAGGAAATTTCTTATTTTTCAGAAGATCCAGACCAAGTCTTGGACCATCTGCGGGAGCAATATGTAGCCCTTATGCAGGCGGAGGCAGAGGCGTCCAACCGATTGACCAAATTGCAGCAGGAAATTGCCAATCAAATCAGCCTATCAGAAAGCAAGTCGGAGGAATTGACCCGCTTGCAGGCTGAAAAAGAGACAGCAGAGAAAGAGCAGGCAGCCGGTCAGACCAGATTAGCCGAGACCGAACAGCATTTGCGAGACCTCTTGACCGATTACCGTCAGGCAGAAATGCAGGTGAGCCAAGCGGAGCAAGCTTACAAGGAGCAACAGTCGGCTATGTTCGACCTCTTGGATGCGATTAAGTCTAAGCAGGCGCGCCAGTCAAGTTTAGAGGCCATTTTAAAAAATCATTCGAACTTTTATGCAGGTGTCAAGGCGGTCTTGCAGGTAGCGCCGACTATCGGTGGCATTATTGGTGCGGTCAGCGAGCAATTGACCTTTGATACACGCTATCAGACGGCACTGGAAATCGCCTTGGGTGGTGCCGGCCAGAACGTCATTGTAGCGGATGAGTCGACTGCCAAGCGGGCGATCGCTTATCTGAAAGACAAGCGTCAGGGTCGGGCGACCTTCCTGCCCTTGACGACCATTAAACCTCGTAGTTTGGCGAATCAGCAGCTGGCAATCTTGCAGGCGACACCCGGTTTTTTGGGCATGGCCAGTGATTTGGTGACCTACCAAGCGCATTTGGAAAATATTTTCCAAAATCTACTGGGCACCATTGCCATTTTTGAGACCATTGACCAAGCCAATCAAGCGGCGCGAGCGACAAAGTTTCAGGTGCGGATAGTCACTATGGATGGTTCTGAAATCCGTCCCGGTGGTGCCTTTGCCGGGGGTAGCAACCGCAACAACAATACGACCTTTATCAAGCCGGAATTGGATGCCCTTGTGGGCGAAATAGCAGAGCTGTCTCGTAAGCAGAAGGAGCAGGAAAGCCTTGTTGCCAGCCGAAAAGAAGACTTGGACCAGACAAGATCAACGCTTGAAGAAATTAAATCTCAAGGTGAGGAGGCGCGTCTGGCCCAACAATCTGCTCAGATCCATCTGGAACAAGCCGAGCAACACTTGGGGCAGGTAAGAGCGCGCTACGACTTGCAAATCAGCCAAGTCAGTCCAGAAATCCTCTCAGAATTGCAGGAGCAGGCGGACAAGGAAATTACACTGGTTGATAGTTTAAACCAGAAAAAAGCACAATTAGAAGAGCAAATCCAACAGGTGCGGGACGATCGCGACAGCATCCAAGAAAGTTTGGAGCGCCTGCGCAATCAGAAGAGTCAGTTGACCTTGGAACAGACGGAATGGACCAGTCAACTGCGCTTTGAACAGACGGATCTCCGCCGTTTGCAGGACGAACAAGTGGCGATTGAAAAGGAAATCCTGATGTTGCAGGATGTCATTGACCAAAAATTGGTTGCACTGGAAGATACCAGTCTGGATGTTCTGGAGGAACAATTGCAGGCCGCGACGACCAAGCAGACTGATACCAATCAGATTCTCATCCGCCTCAAGTTTGAATTAGAAGATATTGAGGGGCAATTTGAGGATTTGGAAGGGCGGTTGCAACAGGCGCGTGCCAAGAATGATGACCTCATTCGCAAGCAGGCCAAGTTGGAGGCCGATGTGGAGCAGTTCAGTGACAGACTGCGTCATTTATTGACCAATTTGACCGAGCAATTCAAACTGACCTTTGAGGCGGCCCAGTCTCAGGCAAAACTTGTTGATGATTTGCCACTGGCTGAGCAGGCGCTCAAGGATTTGGAACGAGCTATTCGAGCGCTAGGACCTATCAATCTGGATGCTATTGAGCAGTATGATGAAGTCAACAGTCGCTTGATTTTCCTTAATGAGCAACGGGCAGATATTTTGTCGGCGCGTGATTTACTGCTGGAGACCATTCATGAGATGGATGACGAGGTTAAGGAACGCTTTAAGGCTACCTTTGAGTCCATTCGCGGTAGTTTCAAGCAGACTTTCAGACAGATGTTTGGCGGAGGTTCTGCGGATTTGATACTGACGGACAATGATATTTTGACTGCGGGGGTGGAAATTTCTGTCCAGCCTCCGGGGAAGAAAATCCAGTCGCTCAACCTTATGTCTGGTGGCGAAAAGGCCCTCTCGGCTCTGGCTCTGCTATTTTCCATTATCCGTGTCAAGACCATCCCGTTTGTTATTCTGGACGAGGTGGAGGCGGCTTTGGATGAGGCCAATGTCAAGCGTTTCGGGGATTATCTCAATCGCTTTGATAAGGAGAGTCAGTTTATCGTCGTGACCCACCGTAAGGGGACCATGGCGGCGGCGGATGCTATGTATGGTGTGACCATGCAGGAGTCGGGCGTGTCCAAGATTGTGTCTGTCAAATTGAAAGATGTGGAGAAACTATGATAAAGAAAGTATTTGCCAGTGATATGGATGGGACTTTTTTGCGAGAGGACCATAGCTTTGATAAGGAGCGGTTTGGCCGGCTGTTGGATGCTTTTGAGGATAGGGATTATCTTTTTGTGGCTGCCAGCGGTCGGTCCTACCCCAGCTTGAAGCAAGTTTTTGCAGGATTTGAACATCGTATCGCCTTTGTGGCGGAAAATGGGGCGGTTGTATCCTATCAGGATGAGCTGATTTTTATGGATAATCCCATTCCGAGCTCGGTTTATTTGAGGCTGATTGAGGAGCTGGTGGCCAGTGGCATTGTGGAAGCTCACCATGTCACCCTGTCTAGTTTGTCGGGTTCTTATATGCTGGAAGCTGTTGAGGACGATCTTTTGCGTGATTTGTCGGGCTATTATCAAGATATTCGTTTGATAGCTTCTTTTGAACAGGTGACGGAAGAGGTCATCAAGCTCAACATCTATGTTGCGGAGGAAAAACGCCAGCAGGCCCAGGATTGGATCAACCAGCATTTTGGCAATCTTTCAGCGGTAACGACAGGATTTACCTCTATTGACATTATCCTATCAGGTGTGCACAAGGCGGTCGGTCTTGGTCATCTTTGTCAGCATCTTAGATTGACGGCAGAGGATGTAACAGCTTTCGGGGACAATCAAAATGACCTGGAAATGCTGGAATTTGCTGGCTTGGCCATTGCGACGGAGAATGCTCGCCCTGAAGTCAAGGCAGTCGCAGTTAAGGTTATCGGTCACTGCAATGACGATGCAGTTTTGACCTATTTGGAGGAGGTAGTATATGGCAATTAAGTTAGTTGCACTCGATTTAGACGGAACCTTGTTGACGTCTGACAAGAGGATTTCTGAGGAAAATAAAAAAGCCCTGCGAGCAGCGCGTGACAAGGGTGTGTACGTCGCTCTGACAACAGGGCGCCCCCTGCAAGCTATTGGAGGTTTCTTAGAAGAACTAGATTTACTTGGAGAAAATCAATATTCTATCACTTTTAACGGTGGTCTGGTTCAGGAAAATACAGGTCGGGTTTTGGATAAGGTGGGCTTTACAATCAATGAAGTCCGTGCTATTCGCCAGGTAACCAATCAATTGGATTTGCCCTTGGATATCTTGCACGGGGGGGATGTATACTCTCTACCGGCTGCCCACGAATCTCTCTATTTAACTGCCAACCCCCTTTTGAAAAAAATCAAGGTGACTGATGACGAATTGCCAGAGGACTTCGTTTACAATAAGGCTGTGTCGGCAGTAGATGCAGATTTTTTAGATGGACAAATTCCGAAAATTCCTGCGGAATTGCACGAACGATTTGAGATTTTCAAATCGCGTGATATTCTGCTTGAGTGGAGCCCCAAAGGTGTCCATAAAGCAAACGGTTTGTCCAAGTTGATAGGACATCTGGGGATAGAACAATCAGAAGTCATGGCTTGTGGTGATGAAGGTAATGACTTGTCTATGATCGAATGGGCAGGTTTGGGTGTTGCCATGGCTAATGCGACTGATGAAATCAAGTCTGCGGCCAAGCTTGTTCTGCCAAAAACCAACGATGAGGATGGGATTGCCTGGGCAATCGAACATTATGTATTAAACGAGGACTAGTATGGGATTATTTGATCGATTATTTGGACAAGAAAAACAAGAAGAGCAAGTCTCTCTTGTTGAGGAAGTGGAGACGGAACAGTTAGATTCTAGTGAAGATACAGAAGTATCTGAAACTGAATCAGTTGCTCAAGAAACTGCTGTTGCAGAGGCTCCTGCGGAGAATGCAGACCTCTCAGCAGAGCAAGAAGCTCAGAAACAACGGACCTTAGACATGATGGCCCAGTATTATGCTGCCAAGGAGGCTGCTGCGTCCCGTATCAAAGAAGCACAGGAGCTGGGGCTTGACCCAGCTATTCAAACCAAGGCCAAAGAAGAGCCTGTTGAGGAAGTTGTTCCAGTAGAGCAAGAAAGTGAGCAGGACAAGTACCAGCGGACCTTGAAAAAGACCCGTACAGGCTTTGGGGCAAGGCTCAATGAGTTCTTTGCCAACTTCCGTTCGGTTGATGAGGACTTTTTCGAGGAACTGGAAGAAATGCTGATTTTGTCAGACGTGGGAGTACAGGTTGCCTCTACACTGACAGAGGAGCTCCGCTATGAAGCCAAGCTCCAGAAGGCCAAAAAGACCGAGGAACTCCGTCGGGTCATCATTGAAAAATTGGTGGATATTTACGAAAAAGATGGCCAGTTCAGCGAGCAAATCAACATCCAAGACGACCTAACGGTCATGCTCTTTGTCGGTGTTAACGGGGTTGGGAAGACGACGTCTATCGGTAAGTTGGCCTACAAGTACAAGCAGGCTGGCAAGAAGGTTATGCTGGTTGCGGCGGACACCTTTCGTGCGGGTGCGGTAGCCCAGCTGGTCGAGTGGGGTCGCCGTGTTGATGTGCCAGTAGTGACTGGTCCTGAAAAGTCAGACCCAGCTAGTGTGGTTTTTGATGGGGTAAAACGTGCCGTGGCAGAAGGCGTGGATATTCTCATGATTGACACAGCAGGTCGCTTGCAGAATAAAGAAAACCTCATGGCAGAGCTGGAAAAAATCGGCCGTATCATTAAACGAACACTGCCTGAAGCACCGCATGAAACCCTCTTAGCATTGGATGCTTCCACAGGACAAAACGCCCTTAGTCAAGCCAAAGAATTTGCAAAAATTACTCCATTAACAGGCTTAGTCTTGACCAAGCTAGACGGTACTGCAAAAGGTGGTGTCGTTCTTGCTATTCGTCAGGAACTAGATATTCCAGTGAAATTGATTGGATTCGGTGAGAAAATCGATGACATCGGTGAATTCAAGTCCGAAGAGTTCATGCGTGGACTTTTAGAGGGATTGGTGTAATATTGAAAAAAGTCGTTAGTTGAAAAACTAGCGACTTTTTCTATCTGTATGTAGCAGTGAGTAAACAGCAATGTCAACAATACCACGATTATTTCGAGCGGCTTGTCGGAGGGTGCCTTCGTAGGACATACCGACTTTTTCCATAACGCGACCAGAAGGACGGTTTTTACTATCGTGAACAGCCGTAATCCGTAAACAACCAACTTCTTCCAGTAGAAAGTGAGTGACTGCTTCAAGGGCTTCTGGCATATAATTTTGTCCCCACCATTTACTGCCTAAGACCCAGCCCAATTCAGCAGCCTGTACCCGTTCATCTAGACTGACGACGGAAATATCTCCAATGGGTTGCTGACTTTCTTTGAGTTCAATAGCCCACCTGTACGCTTTTTCTTGTGAATAGGATTGGATACAGAACTGGATGTAGTCTTGGGTGTCTTGAATTGTCTGATGAGTTGGCCAGGTCAGATAGGTGGTAACCTTTTCATCTGAAGTCCAGTTTTGGAAAACGGGCTCAACATCTGTTGTTTGAAAAGGGCGTAAGACTAGGCGTTGGGTTTCTAATACCTGAGTTCCTTTATGATGCATTTTATTTCCTCCTCAACAATGCCTCAATCCAGTCGGGTGCGTAGGCAGAAGTACAGCCTTTTGGAACCTTCATATCGGAATAGACAGCGAGTTCCTGACCGATTGCAAGACCTTGCTCCAGATAGTCAGGATAGGCAACTGCAATCTCCACCAAGCATTGGTTCATGGTCCATTGGACAAGCGGGTCAGCGGTTTGCAAATGCTGGCGAATTTGGTCTAGAGTTTCTTCAATTTCTTGATTTGAAGCGGATTTGCCAGCAAAGTATTTGGCGCGAAGGAACCAGCCTAGGCGTTGAAAGATGGCTGGTTTTTGGGCAAGCAAGGTTTCTTCCCAATCCCTGCTGTCTTTTCGTTTGCTGAGAATGATAGAAGCCAGCTTGTCTAAGACATTGACAGAAACTTCTTCATTGAGGCAATTCTCTAGGTCAGCTTGGAGAAGCTGGTCAGGCTTATTTTTTGCAATTTGAATTGCTAAATATTGTGCCTCTAGGACCCCCGTTTGCCAGAGTGGGGCAAACAAGTCCAGTCGATTTTTATAGGCCTTGGCAATACCAGAAATAGCTCCCATTGGAACGCCGTAGTAGGGCTTGGTTTCGCCAATTTTTTCATAGCGCTTGAGGGTGCCAGCATGACTGGCTGCTTCAAGTTGGGAGAGAATAGTGTTTAGTTCAGTCATAAATATCTCCGAAAAAAACTGGATGGCTCCAGTTTTCATATATTATTTCAATAAGCCACGTTCACGATACCAGACATCAGGTGTCCAAACCCACTTGCAGCCGTAACTTTCTAGTAAATCAAAGGCTGCTTGAGGTCCCATGGTTCCTGCTGGGTAGGTGTGGAGTGGGACTTGGTTATTTGCCCACAAATCAACAATGCGGTCAATCAAGCTCCAGCTTGCTTTCACTTCTTCCCAATGGCTAAAGTTAGTAGAATCACCATTTAGCACATCGAAAAATAGTTTTTCGTAGGCTTCAGGTGAATTACCAAGTGCCGTTGCATTGTGGCGGAAGTTGAGTTTGGCAGGAGTAAGAGCAAAGTGGGAACCAACTTCCTTACCGTTGATAGAGAGCATAAAGCCTTCAGTTGGTTGGATGAAGATGGTCAAGACATTGGCTTCAGAAGGCTGACCAAAAATATCTTCCGCATGCTTGAAGGTGATGGTCACGCGCGTGCCCTTTTCCGTCAGGCGTTTACCTGTCCGGAAGAAGAAAGGTACATCACGGAAACGGTCAGTATCAACGAAGAAGACACCTCCTGCAAAGGTTTCTGTTTGAGAACCTTCTGCAATATTTGGTTCATCCAAGTAGCTAACATAGTCTTTTCCGTCGATGGAACCTGCTGCGTACTGGCCTCGAATGAAGTTGCGCTTGAGGTCCTCATCAGAAGGCTGACGAAGGTGTTGGAAGACCTTGATTTTTTCAGCTCGGACATCTTCCTCCTTGAAGCTGGCTGGCTTATCCATTGCTAGAAGGGAAAGAACTTGGAGGGCATGGTTTTGCACCATGTCTTTTAAGGCGCCAGAATGATCGTAGTAGCCCCCACGATCCTCAACACCAATCCCTTCAGCAAATGTAATTTGAACGTTATCGATGTAATCACGGTTCCAGATATGCTCAAAAATGATATTGGCAAAGCGAACCGCAAAGATATTTTGCACCATTTCCTTGCCTAGGTAATGGTCGATACGGTATATTTGGTCTTCATTGAAGGCTGCTGCCAATTCATCATTGAGTTTGGTAGCTGTAGCAAGGCTAGTTCCGAAAGGTTTTTCGATAATCAAACGCTCAAAACCTTGTCCGTCAACGATTTGCTCTGATTTGAGATGTTTGGCAATGGTTCCGAAAAATTCAGGAGCCATAGAGAGGAAGAAGACCTTGTTGTGTTGCGTATCGTATTTTTCACATAAGTCGTCCTGCAATTTACGAAGAGCTACATAATGCTCAGTATCGTTGACATCATGGCTTTGATAGTAGAAATGACTTGCAAATTCATGAGCTTGACGTGGAGTATCGGGCAAATCACCGAGTGATTCAATGACAGTTTGCTCAAAAAATTCCTTGGTCCAAGGTCTGCGAGCTGTACCAATTACTGCAAAATTTTCTCGGATATGGCCTGCCTTATAAAGACGGAAGAGGGATGGATAGAGTTTGCGCTTGGCAAGGTCGCCACTAGCACCAAAAATTGTAAACAATACATGTGATGACATAATTTTATTCCTATCTGTTGAATATAACATCTATTATATCTAAAATTGTCAGAAAATTCAATCTTTCAATTGAAATTCTTTTTGTTTAGGAGCAACTGAATTTACATCATCTTTGTCATCGAATTGTTCAATACGTGCAAATTGCTCAAATAAAGTGTCAAGTTCATCTTGTCGTTTATACGTAATAGCCATGTTAGACCTCCATTCTACTACCTATTATATAATTTTAATGAATAAATTAAAAGCGATAATCCTTGGTTTATTAGAAGACTTAAAATACTGCAGCCTATTTTAATAACATCCTACTGTTTAGTTATCAGTCAGATTAGAATTCAAAGTGACCATAATCCTTATATCCTGGTGATAATCTATAATTTCAATTTTCTTTACTCCTTATCTATGTAGAATGTGTAATGCACTACAAAACTTGTTCAATCAATCTATCAATTCTGTTTTGTCTTGCTCATTTTGAGTTACAATGTTAAAAATCGTGTTATAATATAGAATATGAAAACGAGAATTGAAGAACTGGTAGAACTGCTCAACCAGTATGCCAAAGAATATTATCAACTTGATAAACCAAGCGTGTCCGATGCTGAATATGACAAGCTTTATCGTGAATTGGTGGAATTAGAAAGTTCCCGCCCAGAACTGGTCTTGCCAGACAGTCCGACCCACCGTGTCGGCGGAAAAATCCTGGACGGTTTTGAAAAATACAGCCACGTTTATCCCCTTTTTAGCTTGCAGGATGCTTTTTCTCGTGAGGAGTTGGACGCCTTTGACCAGCGTGTCCGCAAGGAATTTCCAGGTGCCAGCTATATTTGTGAGTTGAAAATTGATGGTCTATCCATTTCCCTGACCTACGAGGCTGGCCAGCTGGTGGTCGGTGCTACCCGTGGAGACGGCAGTGTCGGTGAAAATATCACGGAAAACCTCAAGCGTGTGGCGGATATTCCGCTGACCCTGCCAGAGCCTATCGACATGACTGTTCGGGGCGAGTGCTACATGCCTAAGACTTCCTTTGAACGGGTCAATGCCCAGAGGCAGGAGGATGGTGAGGCTGAGTTTGCCAATCCTCGCAATGCTGCTGCAGGAACTCTCCGCCAGCTGGATACAGGTGTCGTTGCCCAGCGTGGACTCGCGACTTTCCTCTACCAGGAGGCCAGTCCGACAGAGGCGACCAGCCAGTCGGAGGTCCTTGACAAGCTGGACAGACTTGGCTTTGTGACCAACCACGACTATCAGTTGGCGGCTGATATGGACGCTGTTTGGGCTTTTATTGAAAAAATGGCAGAGCAGCGAGACAGTTTGCCCTATGAGATAGACGGTATCGTTATCAAAGTTAATGAACTAGCTGTCCAGGAAGAATTGGGCTTCACTGTCAAAGCGCCCCGATGGGCGGTGGCTTATAAGTTCCCAGCAGAGGAAAAAGAGGCGGAAATCCTGTCTGTCGACTGGACAGTCGGCCGGACTGGTGTGGTAACACCGACAGCCAACCTCAGCCCAGTTCAATTGGCAGGAACCACTGTTAGCCGCGCCACACTCCACAATGTCGACTATATTGCTGAAAAAGATATCAGAATCGGCGATACGGTTATCGTCTACAAGGCTGGTGACATCATTCCAGCAGTCCTCAAAGTCGTGGACAAATACCGAAATGACCAAGAACCGATGCCAATACCAACTGCTTGTCCAAGCTGTTCAGGTGACCTGCAGCATTATGAGGACGAGGTGGCCCTACGCTGTATCAATCCCCTTTGCCCAAGCCAGCTCATGAGCAAGCTAGAGCATTTTGCCAGCCGAGATGCCATGAATATTGCCGGCTTGGGGACTTCGATTGTAGAAAAACTCTACCAGTCTGGTCTGGTACATGATGTGGCAGACATCTACAAGCTGACAGTTGAAGATTTGCTGACCTTGGAAGGTTTCAAAGAAAAATCAGCTGAAAAACTCTATCAAGCTATTCAGGCATCGAAAGACAATTCAGCGGAGCGCTTGCTGTTCGGCTTGGGCATTCGCCACGTTGGTAGCAAGGCTAGTAAGATTTTGCTGACGGCCTTGGGTGATTTGGAAAATCTGGCACAGGCTGACTTAGAAACTATTTCTGGCCTAGAGGGTTTGGGACAGGTCATCGCCCAATCGCTGGTAACTTATTTCTCTAGCGAAGGTGCACAGAAATTGCTGAGCGAACTGAAAGAAGCCGGTGTCAATCTAGCCTATTTAGGTCAACAAGTAGCGACGGATGCAGCTTTATCTGGCATGACGGTCGTCTTGACAGGTAAGTTGGAACGGATGAAACGCAGTGAGGCAAAGGCCAAACTGGAGGCTTTGGGTGCTAATGTAGCTGGCTCTGTTTCCAAGAGAACTAATCTAGTCGTCGCTGGCGCAGATGCTGGAAGTAAGTTGGCCAAGGCCCAAGAATTAGGAATTGAAATAAGAGACGAGGTCTGGTTAGAGAGCCTCTAAGGAAATCATGGAAGAACAAAAACGTGCAAGATTGATTTATAACCCGACCTCGGGACAAGAAATCATGAAGAAAAATGTAGCAGAAGTGCTGAATGTTTTGGAAGGATTTGGTTATGAAACCTCTGCCTTTCAGACTACTCCAGAAAAAGATTCAGCTAAAAACGAGGCTAGACGGGCAGCCCTGGCTGGATTTGACTTGGTCATTGCTGCTGGTGGTGACGGCACTATTAACGAAGTAGTCAATGGCATTGCTCCGCTTGAAAAACGACCTCGTATGGCGATTATTCCAACGGGAACGACCAATGACTATGCCCGTGCCCTAAAGGTTCCACGGGGAAATCCAGTTGAGGCAGCCAAGTTGATTGGAAAAAATCAGACCATTTTAATGGATATTGGTCTGGCTAAGAACGTGAAGAACGGCTATTCCCAGGAGCATTACTTTATCAATATTGCTGCTCTGGGCACCTTGACTGAATTGACTTACAGTGTGCCTAGCCAGCTCAAGACCATGTTTGGCTACCTAGCCTATGTGGTCAAGGGGGCAGAGCTATTGCCGCAGGTCCAGTTTACACCGGTTCGTGTCCAACATGACAAGGGGATTTTTGAAGGGTCTGTCTCCATGATTTTTGTGGCCCTGACCAATTCTATCGGAGGATTTGAGCAAATTGTACCGGATGCCAAGCTGGATGACGGCAATTTTACCTTACTCATGGTGAAAACAGGCAATCTCTTTGAAATTCTACATCTGATTCGTCAGGTCTTGGACGGTGGCAAGCATGTAGATAGCAATTTGGTCGAGTATATCAAGACCAGGAGCTTATCTATCAAGCACTTGGACAATTCCAGTCGCCTCTTGCTCAACCTAGATGGAGAGTTTGGTGGAGATGCTCCGGTCCATTTATACAATCTGGCCAACCATATCGAATTCTTTGCGGATACGGACTTGGTTTCAGACCATGCTATTACCCTGGATACTGAACAAATCAATCGTGAAAAAATGGCACAGCGATTTATTGAGGAAACAAATCATTTTGAAGTGTCAATTAAATAGGAAGAAAGGACAAAAGTGTCTTTTCTTTTTGATTAATTAAAGCGAATTAAACGCTTCCAATGACGGTATTTTCTTGACAAATAGATGTTTTAGGAGTATCCTTACATGGTATTAAAATTTTAAAAGGAGAATTCGTTATGAATTTAGGCGCATTGGCTTTAGGTTTAGCCTGTCTTGGTGTAAGTATTGGTGAGGGACTGTTGGTAGCTTCTTACCTTAGTTCGACTGCACGTCAACCAGAAATGCAAAGCAAGTTAATGGCTGGTGTATTCTTGGGTGTTGCCTTTATCGAGGGAACGTTCTTCGTAACCTTGGCTATGATGTTTGTCTTGAAATAGTAGAAAATAGAGAAATAGAAAAGGGGGGAACCTCCATTGGAAGAACATTTAAGTCCAACCCTTACCCTTGGTCCCATAACCTTTGACCTGACCATGGTATTGGTTTCTATTATAACCATTTCCGTTATTTTCTTACTTGTTTTTTGGGCCAGTCGTCGAATGGAACTGAAGCCAAAAGGAAAACAGAATGTTTTGGAGTACGTGTATGAACTAGTTATCAATTTTACTAAGGGAAATTTGGGTGATGAAAATGCAAAACGCTATGCACTTTTCTTCTTTACAGCCTTCACATTTCTTTTGGTTGCCAATAACCTTGGTTTGATGACAAAGATTGAAACCGCTCAAGGACAGAATCTATGGACCTCTCCAACAGCCAATATGGCCTACGACTTTGGTCTTGCTACCGTTGCAACGGTATTTTGTCATGTCGAAGGTATTCGTCGTCGCGGATTTAAGGAGTATTTGAAAGCATTTGTAACGCCATGGGCCATGACTCCAATGAATATTTTGGAAGAAGTGACTAATCTGGCTTCTCTTGCACTCCGTTTATATGGGAATATCTATGCGGGGGAAGTATTGGTTTCTCTCCTCTTGCAATTATCTCAAAAAGGCGCCTTCGTTTATCCTATCGCATTTGGCTTAAACGTCATTTGGACTGCTTTTTCTGTGTTCATCTCCTGCTTGCAATCCTATGTATTTGTCATGCTGGTGTCTATGTATTTGAACAAGAAAATTAGTAGTGTGGCAGAGTAAGAAAGGGAATATGAAAAGATGGTAACACTTATTGCAATGCAATCAAGTACAGTTTTGGGGAACTTTATTCTGGTAACAGCATCTTTTGCTGTTCTGCTCGTCTTAATTCGCCTATTTGCGTGGGACAAGATTACTGGAATTTTTGAAGAACGTGCTGCTAAGATTGCCAATGATATTGATAGTGCGGAAGAAAAATTAACGCAGGCTTCTAACCTTGTACAACAGAGAGAAGATGAGTTGGTTCAAGGCCGTATCGAAGGTCAAAAAATCATTCAAGATGCTGTTGAACGTGCAAAATTAGAGAAGAAGCGCTTGTTGGAACAAGCTGATGTTGAAATTCAAGGATTGAAACAGAAGGCTCAGCTTGAAATTGAGGCAGAAAGACGCGAAGCTCAAGAAAACCTGCATGTACAGGTAGCGGAGTTGGCAGTTGATTTGGCTGGAAAGATTATCTTGGAAGATTTGGACCAGGAGGCCCATAGTCAATTGATTGATCGTTATTTGGATAAACTAGGAGACAAGTAGATGAACGCTAGAGAAAATGCCCTGGTGCAAAAGTATGCTCTATCATTTGCTGAAAAAGTTAGTGATCATGAAGAGATTTGGGAAATGTATGACCAAATTTCAGCCTTGATTTCCATTATTCATGATAGTAAGCTCAATCGTCTCTTGCTGTCAGCGACTGTTTCTAAAGAAGAGAAGGCTGAATTCGTTCGGACTGTTCGTCAGTCCAGTTTTTGGCAAATCAATGACCTTATCGAAGATGTGATTCGAGATGGGCATGCTGATTTGCTCTTGGAAACACTGGAACGTGCTCAGCTACAAATTAGTAAGTTTAAAAATGAATTTGAGGCCCATGTGGTTTCAGTTTATCCGCTGACAGAAGAACAAAAAGAGCGTCTTCGTCGACTGATAGAAACACGTTTTTCTCTTCGTGTTCGTAGTATTGTTGAAGAGCTGAATAGGACTTTGATGGGGGGCTTTATTGTGACGGTCAACCACAAGGTCATTGATGCCAGTGTACGCAGTCAGTTGAATGACGTTAAGAAAAAACTTTAGAAAATAGAAAGTGGTGTTCTTTTGGTGATTAATGCACAAGAAATTAGCGCTTTACTAAAACAACAAATAGAGGGCTTTCAGCCTGATTTTGACTATACTGAGACAGGTGTAGTGACCTATATCGGTGACGGAATTGCTCGTGCTCAGGGTCTAGATAATGCCATGAGTGGCGAGCTTCTGATTTTTGAAAACGATACTATTGGTATGGCTCAAAACTTGGAGACCAATGACGTTGGTATCATCATTCTCGGAGATTTTACAGACATCCGTGAAGGCTCAGTGGTCCGTCGGACTGGTAAAATCATGGAAGTACCAGTTGGTTCAGGCTTGATTGGTCGGGTTATCAATCCGCTCGGTCAACCAGTTGATGGCTTAGGAGAAATCCGTACAACAAAGACACGTCCAGTTGAATACCCAGCTCCCGGTGTTATGCAACGTAAATCTGTTACAGAGCCTTTGCAAACAGGTTTGAAAGCCATTGATGCCTTGGTACCAATCGGTCGTGGCCAGCGGGAGTTGATTATCGGTGACCGCCAGACGGGTAAAACGTCTGTAGCCATTGACGCCATTCTCAACCAAAAAGGCCAAGATATGATTTGTATCTACGTGGCCATTGGTCAGAAGGAATCAACGGTTCGTACACAGGTAGAAACCCTTCGTCAGTACGGTGCTTTGGACTACACAATTGTTGTAACAGCTTCTGCATCGCAACCTTCTCCGCTCTTGTTCTTGGCCCCTTATGCAGGTGTTGCTATGGCGGAAGAATTTATGTACGAAGGCAAGCACGTTTTGATTGTCTATGATGATTTGTCAAAACAAGCGGTAGCCTACCGTGAATTGTCTCTCTTGCTCCGTCGTCCTCCAGGTCGTGAGGCCTATCCAGGGGATGTATTCTACTTGCACAGTCGCTTACTAGAGCGCTCGGCTAAGGTATCTGATGAGTTGGGTGGAGGCTCGATTACAGCTCTGCCATTTATCGAGACACAGGCAGGAGACATTTCAGCCTATATCGCAACCAACGTGATTTCTATTACCGATGGACAAATTTTCCTCAAGGATGACTTGTTCAACTCAGGTATTCGTCCGGCCATTGATGCAGGTTCTTCTGTATCGCGTGTCGGCGGTTCGGCTCAAATCAAGGCGATGAAGAAGGTGGCTGGTACTCTCCGTATCGACCTTGCTTCTTACCGTGAATTGGAGGCCTTTACGCAATTTGGTTCGGATTTGGATGCGGCTACGCAGGCTAAACTCAACCGTGGTCGTCGTACAGTCGAGGTTCTCAAACAACCATTGCACAAACCATTACCTGTTGAAAAACAAGTCTTGATTTTGTACGCCTTGACTAATGGTTATTTGGATTCAGTGCCGATTGATGATATTTTGACCTTTGAAGAAGAATTGTATGCTTATTTTGATTTGCATTACGATAACCTCTTGGAAGTTATTCGGTCAACCAAGGATCTTCCAGATACAGATGAGTTGAATGCGGCCATTCAAGCCTTCAAAGACCAGTCTGTCTTTAAGTAAAGGAGTGAAATATGACAGGTTCTCTCAATGAAATCAAGTCAAAAATTACATCAACTAAGAAAACCAGTCAAATCACAGGTGCCATGCAGATGGTTTCGGCCTCAAAATTAGCTAAGTCAGAGCAACTAGCCCAATCCTTCCAGATTTACGCTAGCAAGGTTCGTCAGATTACAACGGACTTGTTGCATGGTGAATTGGTTGCATCTGATACTAGCCACCCTATGTTGCTCCGCCGTCCGATTCAAAAATCAGGCTATATCGTCATTACATCCGATAGCGGCCTCAAAGGATCTTATAATTCTAGTATCCTGAAGGCTGTTATGGGCATGATTGATCAAGACCATGACTCACCAGATGAGTATGCCATTATTGCTATCGGCAGTATGGGTGCGGATTTTTTCCGTGCGCGTGGTATCAATCCTGTCTTTGAATTGCGGGGAATTGCTGATAATCCTAGCTTTGAAGAAGTTCAAAAAATCATTTCCAAGTCTGTTGAAATGTACAAAAATGAACTGTTTGATGAATTGTATGTTTGTTACAACCACCATGTCAATAGCTTAACCAGTCAGGTTCGTGTGCAGCAGATGTTGCCAGTAGAAGATTTGGACTATCATGAAACAGATGGTTACACAGCTACCTTTGAGTTAGAGCCAAATCGTGAAGTGATTTTGGAACAGCTCTTGACCCAGTATGCAGAATCAACCATTTATGGTGCTATTTTGGATGCTAAGACGGCTGAGAATGCGGCTGGTATGACAGCTATGCAAACTGCGACAGACAATGCAAAAAATGTCATCAATGATTTGACCATTCAATACAACAGGGCTCGTCAGGCTGCAATCACGCAAGAAATTACAGAGATTGTAGCAGGCGCATCAGCCCTTTAGTAGTTTTACTCGGACAAATCAAATTTCAGTAGACGACTAGATAGGAACCTAGTTTGTGTTTGATTGATTTGGGTAAAGAATAGAAATAGAGGAAATAAGATGAGTTCAGGCAAAATTACTCAGGTTGTCGGACCCGTTGTAGACGTTGCGTTTGCAGCTGAGGACAAACTACCTGAGATTAACAACGCACTGGTTGTATATAAAAATGATGACTCCAAACAGAAAGTTGTGCTTGAAGTTGCTTTGGAGTTGGGCGATGGTGTTGTTCGGACTATCGCTATGGAGTCGACAGATGGTTTGACTCGTGGTATGGAAGTCTTGGACACCGGGCGTCCCATTTCTGTGCCAGTTGGTAAGGAAACCTTGGGTCGTGTTTTCAACGTTCTTGGTGATACCATTGATTTGGATGAGCCTTTTGCAGAAGATGCAGAACGTGAACCGATTCATAAGAAGGCACCAACCTTTGATGAATTGTCTACATCCAATGAAATCTTGGAGACAGGTATCAAGGTTATTGACCTCTTGGCCCCTTATTTGAAAGGTGGTAAGGTCGGTCTCTTCGGTGGTGCCGGGGTTGGTAAGACAGTTCTTATCCAAGAATTGATTCACAACATCGCCCAGGAACACGGTGGTATCTCTGTATTTACCGGAGTTGGCGAACGGACCCGTGAGGGAAATGACCTTTACTGGGAAATGAAAGAGTCTGGCGTTATTGAAAAAACAGCCATGGTCTTTGGTCAGATGAATGAGCCACCTGGTGCACGGATGCGTGTCGCTCTGACTGGTTTGACTATTGCGGAATACTTCCGTGATGTTGAAGGTCAGGATGTTCTCTTGTTCATCGACAACATTTTCCGTTTCACGCAGGCAGGTTCAGAAGTTTCGGCCCTTCTCGGTCGGATGCCGTCTGCCGTTGGTTACCAACCAACTTTGGCGACAGAAATGGGTCAATTGCAGGAACGGATTACGTCAACGAAGAAAGGTTCGGTTACTTCTATCCAGGCGATTTACGTACCAGCTGATGACTATACGGATCCGGCTCCAGCAACAGCCTTTGCCCACTTGGATTCGACAACTAACTTGGAGCGTAAATTGACCCAATTGGGTATCTATCCAGCCGTTGATCCGTTGGCATCGTCATCTCGTGCCCTGGCTCCTGAAGTTGTAGGAGAAGAGCACTATCAGGTAGCAATGGAAGTCAAACGTGTCCTACAACGCTACCAGGAACTGCAAGATATCATTGCCATTCTCGGTATGGATGAATTGTCAGATGAGGAGAAGACCTTGGTTGGTCGCGCTCGTCGTATCCAATTCTTCCTATCACAAAACTTCAACGTTGCCGAGCAGTTTACTGGTATGCCAGGTTCTTATGTACCGGTTGAGGAGACTGTCAAGGGCTTCAAGGAAATCTTGGATGGTAAACATGACCATTTGCCAGAAGATGCCTTCCGAAATGTTGGTTCCATTGAAGATGTCGTTGCCAAGGCTGCTAAAATGAGATTTTAGAGGTGACTTATGGAACAAATGACTGTTCAAATCGTGACACCTGATGGTATCAAGTATGACCACCATGCTGCTTTTATTCTGGTTAAAACTCCTGAAGGTGAAATGGGTATCTACCCTGGCCACGAAGAACTGATTGCTGTACTGGAAATTGATGAAATCAAGGTTCGTCGTATTGACGATGAAAACCACGTTGACTGGATTGCTGTCAACGGTGGTATTATCGAGGTAAATAAAAACCAGATTACGGTCGTTTCGGATTCTGCTGAGCGGGAGCGGGACATTGATATTAGTCGGGCTGAACGGGCTAAATTGCGGGCCGAGCGTGAATTGCAAGAAGCGCAGACGACCCAAAATGCTGACTTGGAGAAACGGGCGACCGTTGCCCTCCAACGGGCTATCAACCGTATCCGCGTAGGGAAACACTAATAATAACTAGGAGACTGGACTTAAGTTCGGTCTCTTTCCTTTTTTCGTGGTATAATGGAAACATGGTGACATCAATTTTACAATTATTAAGTCATATCCTTTTTATCTATTTGGCCCATCATCTTCTGGTGACAACCGTTGATTGGGCACGTTGGCTCAAGGTGACAGGAGACAATCAGCCAAAAATTAACTTGCTGATTTTATTTCTTGCAATTGCCCTGGGCTACCTGGTATCGACCTTCTTCCTGGAGTTAGTGATCATAGGTCGGTCTTTCAGTACGAATTTTGCATAAAGTAGAGGAATTTCATGGATAAAATTATTGTTCGAGGTCAGAAAGCTGCTCTCAAGGGTCAGGTTGAAATCGAAGGGGCTAAAAATGCAGTCTTGCCACTCTTGGCGGCTACTGTTTTAGCAAAAAATGGTCAATCTCGTTTTACCCAGGTACCGATTTTGTCTGATGTTTATACCATGAATAATGTGGTTCGTGGTCTCGGTGTTCGTGTTAAGTTTGATGAGGAGACTAAGACGGTCGATATTGATGCGACCGGTAAGTTGAGCTCAGAAACCCCTTACAAGTACGTCAGTCAGATGCGGGCTTCGATTGTTATTTTGGGCCCAATTTTAGCGCGAAATGGCTATGCCAAGGTGTCTATGCCTGGTGGCTGCACCATTGGTAGCCGGCCGATTGACTTGCATCTCAAGGGTTTGCAGGCTATGGGCGCAAAAATCAAGCAACGGGCTGGTTATATAGAGGCGACAGCTGAGCGTTTGCAGGGGACAACGATTTACCTTGATTTCCCAAGTGTCGGCGCTACTCAAAACCTGATGATGGCTGCTACTCTAGCCAATGGAACGACTGTCTTGGAAAATGCTGCGCGGGAGCCAGAAATCGTTGACTTGGCTAACTTCCTCAATAAGATGGGGGCTAAGGTCAAGGGAGCTGGTACAGAAACGGTGACCATTCACGGTGTGGAGGAATTGACTGGTGCAGAGCATCCTGTTGTTCAGGACCGTATTGAGGCAGGTACCTTTATGGTGGCTGCTGCCATGACTGGTGGTGATGTCCTGGTCAAAGATGCCGTCTGGGAGCACAATCGTCCCCTTATTTCTAAAATGCTTGAAATGGGTGTGGAAGTAACAGAAGAGGATGCAGGTATTCGTGTGTGTTCGCAGGTTGAACAACTCAAGCCTGTGACGGTCAAAACCATGCCACATCCAGGGTTTCCTACGGACCTGCAGGCTCAATTTACGGCTTTGATGGCCGTTGCCAAAGGTGAGTCAACCATGATTGAGACTGTTTTTGAAAATCGTTTCCAGCACCTGGAAGAAATGCGCCGGATGGACGTTGTTTCAGAAATCTTGCGAGATACAGCGATTATTACTGGTGGTCAGCCAATTCAAGGTGCTGAAGTTATGTCGACTGATTTGCGGGCCAGTGCTGCTCTGATTCTAGCTGGACTTGTTGCTGAAGGTGAAACTATTGTTGGCCGTCTCAGTCATCTGGACAGGGGGTACTATCGTTTCCATGAGAAATTAGCTGGATTGGGAGCGGATATTGAGCGCGTGAGTGGAGAAGTAGAAAATGGATAAAGAACAGTTTGGGTATATCAAAAAACAATTATTGATTGTCTTGCTGGTCCTCTTGGCCATGTTCCTTCTGTTTGCAGTGGGCTTGATGATTGGCTATGGCGTCATTGGTGATGGTGACAATATTTGGTCTGTCCTTTCGCCTGAAAAATGGCAGGAATTGATTAATAAATTTACAGGAAAGTAGGGTAGCCTACTTTCTTTTTGGAGAAATGATGAATAATAAAACGAAAAAACAGGCGACTAGTTTGCTGAGCCTGCTGGTGACTATTTTGGTGGTCGGCGGAGGTTACTTTTTTAATCAGCCGTCATCTACAAGTCAGGATTTGTCCTACTATGTCAATCAGTCCAGTGCAAGTCAATCAACACCCGACAAGGAGTTGGCGTCCAGTGTATTGACGGATGAGGCCAAGAAACAACTGGGTGGCTCGATTCAATGGAATGGGGCCGGTGCCTTCATTATCAATAATAATAAAACCAACTTGGATGCGTCAGTTTCCAGTATGCCTTATGCGGATAATAAGACCAAGCGGGTGCAGGGCGAGGAGATTCCAACTGTCGCTAATGCCCTCATGGCTAAATCTACGCGTCAGTACAAGGACCGTGATCAGACAGGCCAAGGGCGAACCTCCTGGACGCCGGCTGGTTGGCATCAGGTTCATGATTTGCCAGGAGAATACGACCATGCGGTGGACCGTGGGCACTTGCTTGGCTATGCCTTGATTGGTGGCTTAGATGGATTTGACGCCTCAACCAGCAATCCCAAGAATATTGCCACTCAAACGGCCTGGTCCAATCAGGCTTATGAGGATTATTCTACTGGGCAAAACTACTATGAAACAAAAGTCCGCCGGGCCTTGGACAAGAACAAACGTGTCCGCTACCGTGTCACACTGATCTATGCGGATGATGATGACCTGATTGCTCTAGGAAGTCACCTGGAGGCTAAATCGTCAGACGGTAGCCTGGAATTCAACGTCTTTGTGCCAAATGTCCAGAGTGGACTCAGTATCAACTACCATAGTGGTGAGATCACGGTGAATGAGTAAATAATCAGATGAATTCCTTCTTGATAAATCAAATATATCAGATGATTTTCGTAGAGAATCGTCTTTTTTTGTGCATAATTTTAAAATTTTTACAAAAACAGTTGACAAATCATCTGATGAATATTAGAATATAGTTAAAGAAAACGCTTACGACTTTGTCGTAGAAAACATTTAGGAGGAATTTCCAATGGAAAAACATGTTGAGCAACGTGTCGAAGACGTTACTTATAACAAGGCTAAATTATGGCAGATTATATTGTTTGCAATGAATAATTCGTCGACCAATATCTACTTAGTTGCCTTCACTTTTGTGACTTATTTATCGACAGGGGTACTTGGTTTAGCAGCCCTGTTTGTCAGTCAGCTGATGGGCTATATTCGTATCTTTGATGGTTTCATCGATCCTACAATCGGAGTTATCATTGATAAAACGGATACAAAGTTTGGTAAATATCGTCCTATTTTGGTTTTAGGGAATATTATCACAGCTTCCTCACTCTTTATGATGTTAGGCTTAAGTGGAATTAGCGAAAATTTGCGTCTACCATTGTTCCTAGTTGTTTTAATTATTCATAAAATTGGTTATTCGTTGCAACAAACGATTACTAAAGCAGGGCAAGTTGCGCTTACCAATGATCCAAAACAACGTCCGATCTTTAACATTATTGATGGTATTGCGACAACTGTGTTGATGACTGGTAGTCAGGTTGTTGTATCAGGAACCTTGGTTCCGAAACATGGTGGTTTCACCCCAAGTTTCTTCCAAGAATTGTTCCTCGGTGTAGTAGTGATTTCAGCTGTTCTGGGTATTCTTGCTATTATCGGTATTTGGGAGAAAGACAATAAGAAATACTTTGGTCTTGGTGAGAAGACACAAGAAACGAAGTTGAAAGACTACTGGAAAGTTATCAAAGGAAACAAACCTTTGCAGGTTCTTTCAATCTCTGCAGCTTTTGTAAAATTTGTTGCTCAACTGTTTGGAGATTCCGTTATCGGGGTTATGCTGTATGGTATTATCTTCGGTGACTATGCTCTTTCTGGAAAAATGTCTATGCTGTTGATTTTGCCAGGTATTCTTGTAACAGTTGGTGCTGCGCAATTGGCTCGTCGTAAAGGTTTACGATTTGCCTATATTACAGCGCTTCAACTTGGGATTGCTGGTCTTGTGACTTTGGCAGCGATGCTCTTTTTAGCTAAACCAGGTATGTTGGATTTGACAAATTGGAATCTTTACACAATCGGCTTCTTTGTTGTTTATATCATTGCTCGCTACGCATCTAGTGCTCCATCTGGTTTGGTATTGACCATGGGTGCGGATATTACAGACTATGAAACTTCAGTATCTGGTCGTTACTTGTCAGGTATGATTGGGACTATCTTCTCATTGACAGACTCAATTGCTTCTTCATTTGCCCCAATGGTTGTTGGATTTGTATTAGCAGGTATCGGTTTTGGCAAAGAGTACCCAACCGTTGAAACAGCATTCTCAACAGATTTGAGAATGGCACTGATTGTCCTATTGACAGTGATTCCAGCAGCGGTATTGAGCGTATCCTTGTTCTTGATGAAATTCTACAAACTAGACCGTGAAGAAATGGCTCGTATTCAAGAGAAAATCCATGTTATGAAAGCGGCAAAAGATGAGGAACGTGTGCGTGCAATTGCGAAAAATGTTCCATTATCTGATATGGATTATGTAGATGTAACTCAATATAAGGTTGACCAATACGACGATAAATAATACAATAACGACCTAGCTGGAGGAGTCCAGCTGGGTCTTTCATCTAGGAGGCGGTATGAAAAAAATCTTAGCATTTGGAGAAGTTTTGTTGCGGCTATCTCCTCCTCATTATCAGACCTTAACACAGGCTACCGGTTTAGATTGTCAGTTTGGTGGTTCGGAGTTGAATGTTTTAGCCAGCTTGGCTCAGCTGGGGCATTCAGTTGAGTTGGTGACGGCACTTTCGGAAAATGAAGTTGGGAAAATGGCAGAACACTTTCTCTTTGCACGGCAGATTGGACAGAAGCATCTGATTCGAAAAAAAGGAAGGCTGGGGCTTTATTATTATCAAAAGGGCTTCTCTCTTAGACCTAGCCAGGTGACCTATGATCGGGATTATTCTGCCTTTAGCTTATCCAAGGAAGAAGATTATGATTTGGAAGGCATGTTTGACGGTGTCGATTGGTTTCATGTCAGTGGTATAACGGTCGCTTTGAATCCAAATATTTATCGACTGGCCTTTCGTTTGATGGAAATGGCAAAGGAGCAGGGTGTTAAGGTTTCCTTTGACTTGAATTATCGAGAAAGTTTGTGGTCTTCTTTTGAAGAAGCAAGGGAAAAACTATCTCCCTTTGTGCAATTGGCGGATATCTGCTTTGGCCTAGAGCCTATTCAACTCTTCAATGAATCTGGAAAAGATGTGAAGGATGAATTGGGGTTGAAGCGTCCTTATGAAGATAAGGATACCTTGCTGAAGGTTGTTAAAGTTTTAGCAGAGAACTATTCTTTGCAGGGTCTTGCTTTTACCCAGAGGGAAATGACCTACAATAATGAATATTTGTTGAAGGCATACTTGTATCAAGATGGTATTCTTTATGAAACGGAAAAAGAATCCATTCAAGTTTTGGACCGAGTTGGGACAGGGGATGCCTTTACAGCAGGAATTATTTTGGGCTATTTGCAGGAAAAAACGCCACAAGAAATAGTCGACTTGGGGATGGCTAGTTTTCAATTCAAACATACCATTGAAGGGGACATTAATGTCATCAGTCAATCGGATATTGATTTGCTATTGAAAAAAGGGTCACGTGAAATAAAACGATAGAAAGAAGGAAAAAGTATGTTGTATCCAATACAAACAAAAACACGCTCAGTCTATTCCTTAAATGGAATATGGAAATTTAAACAAGGGAACAATGATGTTCATACTCTGTTAGATACAGATGAAGTAATGGTTGTACCGAGTTCTTTCAATGATGTTGTTGTCGATAAAGCAAAGCGTCGTTTTGTCGGTGATAATTGGTATGAACTGATGGTAGCTCTTCCAGTAGTAGCTGATGATGAGGAGTTAGTTGTACGCTTTGGTTCGGTGACACATCAGGCAAAAGTTTATGCAGATGGTCAGTTAATCGGGGAACATAAGGGTGGTTTTACCCCTTTTGAATGCTTGATTCCATCAAACTTATACGATGCTGACCAATTCCGATTGACGGTTTGTGCCAATAATGAACTAAATTATACAACCCTCCCAGTAGGGAATTATAGTGAAGAAGTGGATGAGAATGGCCAAATTGTGAAGACTGTTAAGGAAAATTTTGACTTTTTCAACTATGCTGGTATCCAGCGAACGGTTCATCTCTATAAACGTCCAAAAAATAGGATTGAAGATATTGTTATTCGGACAGAGATAAATCAAGATTTGACTCAGGCGGTAGTAAATGTTGATGTGAAGGCAGTTGGTTACTATGATTCAATTTGTATTCATATTTTAGATCAAGAGGGACAGGAAGTGGGGGTTCTTGAAAATGGACAAATGGTCATTGAACATCCACGCCTTTGGGAGGTTTTGGATGCCTATCTCTATATTGCTAAAGTTGAATTATTTGACGGAGAAAACTTGCTAGATACCTACTCAGAACAATTTGGTATTCGTAGTGTAGCAGTTGAAAATGGGCAATTTTTCATCAATGGAAAACCTTTCTATTTCAAGGGATTTGGTAAACATGAAGATACCTTTATTAATGGTCGTGGTTTCAATGAAGCAGCCAATCTGATGGATTTGAATTTGCTTAAAGATATTGGAGCAAATTCCTTTAGGACATCTCATTATCCCTATTCTGAGGAAATGATGCGGCTGGCAGATCGTTTGGGGATTGTCGTCCTTGATGAAGTGCCAGCAGTTGGCCTGTTCCAGCTTTTCAATGCAGCATTGAATTTGGCAGGTGATTCTGAAGAAGTAAAAAATACTTGGGAAGTTATGCAAACCAAGGAGGCTCATGAGATGGTGATTGATGAATTGATAGCTCGTGATAAGAATCATCCTTCTGTAGTGATGTGGGTTGTTGCCAATGAACCGGCAGGGCATGAAAAGGGAGCACGTGCTTATTTTGAACCTCTGATTCAGCGCATGAGGGACAGAGATCCTTCTAAGCGTCCTGTGACCTTGGTCAATATTATGACAGCAACGCCTGATAAGGATGAGGTTATGGATTTGGTCGATGTTGTCTGTCTCAATCGTTACTATGGTTGGTATGTTGAACATGGTGACTTGAAGGCAGCAGAAAAGGGCTTGAGACAGGAATTAGAGACCTGGCAAGGGCTTTATCCAGACAAGCCAATTTTGATTACGGAATATGGTGCAGATACTCTTCCAGGTTTGCATTCAATGTGGGATATTCCTTATACAGAGGAATTTCAGGTGGATTACTACGATATGAACCATCGCGTCTTTGATTCAATTCCTAATCTAATCGGTGAGCAAGTCTGGAATTTTGCGGATTTTGAAACCACGGTTGGACTCATTCGTATTCAAGGAAATCACAAAGGATTGTTCTCAAGAAATAGACAACCCAAGCAAATTGTAAGAGAAATCAAGAAACGTTGGACTGCCATTCCAAACTACCATTATAAGAGGAAATGAGCTATAATAGTAGCAAATAGAAAGTTGTAATGGAGGACCAAGCACATGGCGAAACCCTTGGTAGAAAAAGCATCAGAACGCTTATTGGAATTGATTTTGGAAAGAGGATATGAAGTTGGTGACAAGCTTCCAAATGAGTATGAATTGGCCCAAGATTTAGAAGTTGGACGTTCGACTGTTCGTGAAGCTGTTCGAAGTTTGGCTACTCGAAATATTCTGGAGGTGCGGCAAGGGTCGGGAACTTACATCAGTTCCAAAAAAGGAGTTTCAGAGGATCCTTTAGGTTTTTCGTTGGTCAGAGACCGTGTGAAACTGACGACAGATTTGTTTGAAGTGCGGTATTTGCTTGAACCGAGAATTGCGGAGCGTGTCGCTCAATTTGCCTCGGATGAAGACATTGCTCGACTAGAAGAAATTGTCTTTGCTATTGAAGAGGCGGTAGCTGCTGGAGATTCGAAGCATCTGGAATTGGATGTGCAATTTCACTGTATGTTGGCGGAGATGAGTGGGAATCTGGCAATGACTAGTCTCATGCCTGTCATTAATCAATCTATTCATCTAATCAATGAAAATTATTCAAATCGTCAGATGAAATCGGATAGTTTACAGGCCCACAGGAATATCTTAATGGCTATCAAGCAACGTCACCCTGTTGCAGCATATGATAGCATGTTAGCACATATTACATCAGTAAGACAGGTTGTTTTAAGCGAATGGTTCGATAAAGATATGACTTTGCATGGTCTCAACGATCATAAATAGAAATACGAAATAGACTGCCCAGAATAATTTTCTGGGTATTTTTTTGCATTTTTCTTGACAAATCATCTGATGAATTATATACTATAACTATAAAATGATATCGCTTTCTAATTGGAGGTCAAGATGTTAAAGCAATTAAAAGAAAATTACTTTTTCGCAGTGATTCGAGGAAAAGATGAAGAAGATGCGAAAGAAATCGCTCGCCATGCGATTTTGGGAGGTATTCGAAATATTGAAATTACATTTTCGACTCCAAATGCAGCGACAGTTATCAAAGAATTACAAGAGGAGTTCTCAGATGATTCTTCCGTAGTCATTGGGGCGGGAACAGTAATGAATCTTAAGTTGGCACAAGCAGCCATTGATGCAGGTGCTAGTTTTCTGGTTAGTCCTCATTTTGATAAAGAAATTCAAGACTTGGCGCAAGAGGCTGAGGTATTCTACTTCCCAGGCTGTGCAACTGCAACGGAGATTGTCACAGCTAGTCAGGCGGGATGTCCTATTATCAAGCTTTTCCCTGGTGGCGTGTTGGGGCCTGGATTTATCAAGGATATTCACGGCCCTGTGCCTGAAGTGGATCTGATGCCTTCTGGTGGTGTATCAGTTGATAATGTTGCAGATTGGAAAAAGGCAGGCGCTTGTGCTGTTGGAGTTGGTTCGGCTCTGGCAAGTCGAGTACAGGCTGAAGGCTATGAAAGTGTAACGACGATTGCTCGCAGTTTTGTTGCAGCTTTGGAGGGATGAAATGAGTTTTAATGACAAAAACTTTATGCTAAAAAATGAGCCTGCTAAGGAGCTTTACGGGAAAATAGCAGAGCTTCCTATCTATGATTTCCATTGCCACTTGGATCCTAAGGAAATTTTTGAAGATAAGGTTTATGAAGATATTGTTGATCTGTGGCTGGGGGGTGACCATTATAAGTGGCGCTTGATGCGGGCTAATGGTATCTCAGAAGAAGAAATCACAGGTTCAGCAAGTAAACTAGATAAGTTTAAGGCCTGGGCAAGAACCTTGGAACGGGCTTTCGGAAATCCTCTTTATCATTGGAGTCATTTGGAATTGCGACAGGTTTTCGGTGTTGAGGAATTGTTGACCGCAGAAAATGCAGAGCGACTCTATCATCAGCTCAATACTTATTTGCAAGAACATCAAGTTAGTCCACGGAAGTTGATTGCGGATGCTAGGGTGACCTTTATTGGGACTACTGACCATCCATTAGATACACTAGAATGGCATAAGTGCTTGGCTGAGGACTCGACCATAGATACTGTAGTGGCACCGACTTTCCGACCAGATGAAGCTTTTATAGAACATCGAAATTTCAATCCATTTATGAAACGCTTGGAAGAAGTCACAGGGGTAGCAGTAAGAGACTTTGCAAGTTTTGTAGAGGCACTTGGTCAGCGCGTTTCCTATTTTGCTCAACACGGTTGCCGAGCAAGTGACATCAGTTTTACGACTATTTCCTATGAAGAGGCTACCCTCGAAGAGTTGGATGAAATTTTACTAGCAAGACTGGCAGGTAAAGAGGCTGGCCAATCCAGTATCAATAAATGGCAGACTGCTATCTTTAGAGAATTGTGCCGATTGTATAAGAAACATGGCTTTGTGACACAAGTTCACTTTGGTTCTTTACGGAACAACCATACCGGACTATTTGAAAAACTTGGAGCAGATGTAGGTGTGGATTCGATTGGAGACCAGACATGTCTGACAGTGAATTTGAATCGTTTGTTAGATAACTTGGTCAGGGAAAATGCCCTTCCAAAAATGATTTGGTACAATCTCAATCCAAGTTACAACATTGCTCTGGCCAATACTTTGGCGAATTTCCAGTCCAATGAGGAAGGGCTTCGTAGTCAGCTACAATTTGGTGCTGGTTGGTGGTTCAATGATACCAAGTTGGGCATGATTGACCAGATGAATGCCTATGCAGAACAGGGCATGCTTGCTAATTTTGTTGGTATGTTGACAGATTCGCGTAGCTTTTTATCTTATCAACGGCATGATTATTTCAGACGCATTTTAGCGACCTATGTTGGTCAATGGATTGTTGATGAAGAAGTGCCTGAAGATTACAAGCGTTTAGGCCAGTTTGTAGAAGCCATATCCTATTACAATGCCAAAGAATTTTTTGAACAATAAAGGAGAGTAAATCATGAAAATGTCATTTCGATGGTACGGGAAAAAAGATCCTGTGACACTGGAAGAGATTAAAGCAATCCCTGGTATGCAGGGAATCGTAACAGCTGTCTATGATGTGCCAGTTGGTCAAGCTTGGCCCCTTGAAAACATTCTAGAGCTGAAAAAAATGGTCGAAGATGCAGGACTTGAAATTACTGTTATTGAATCCATTCCTGTTCATGAAGACATCAAACAAGGGAAGCCAAATCGTGATGAGTTAATTGAAAACTATAAAACTTCCATCCGTAATGTCGGGGCTGCAGGTATTCCAGTTGTATGCTATAATTTCATGCCTGTGTTTGACTGGACCCGTTCAGACTTGCACCACCCACTTCCAGATGGTTCAACTTCTTTAGCTTTCCTTAAATCTGATTTGGCAGGTGTTGATCCTGTGGCGGATGATTTGAACTTACCGGGTTGGGATTCGTCCTACTCCAAGGAAGAAATGAAGGCGATTATTGAAAATTATCGTCAGAATATCTCTGAAGAAGATTTATGGGCGAATTTGGAGTATTTCATCAAAGCGATTCTGCCAACGGCTGAGGAAGCTGGAGTCAAAATGGCTATTCACCCTGATGACCCTCCGTATGGAATTTTCGGATTGCCACGTATTATTACTGGTCAAGAAGCCGTTGAACGATTTTTGAATCTCTATGATTCAGAACACAATGGAATTACCATGTGTGTAGGATCCTATGCTTCTGATCCGAAAAATGATGTCCTTGCCATGACGGAATATGCTCTCAAACGCAATCGTATCAATTTTATGCATACGCGCAATGTGACGGCAGGTGCTTGGGGCTTCCAAGAAACTGCACATTTGTCACAGGCTGGTGACATTGACATGAACGCTGTTGTTAAATTATTGGTGGACTATGACTGGACTGGTGCCTTGCGTCCAGACCACGGTCGTCGTATCTGGAGAGACCAGACCAAGACACCTGGTTATGGTCTGTATGACCGAGCCCTTGGGGCAACCTACTTTAACGGTCTCTATGAAGCCAATATGCGAGCAGCAGGCAAGACACCAGATTTTGGAATTACAGTCAAAACAGTTGGAAATAAGGAGAGCTAATATGTCACGTGTTATTGAGTTTAAGGATAAGGTTGTTGTTATTACAGGTGCAGGAGGCGTGCTTTGTGGCTATTTGGCAAAAGAATTTGCTAAGGCAGGCGCAAAGGTTGCGCTTTTGGACTTAAATGAAGCTGCGGCTCAGGTCTTCGTTGATGAGATTGCAGCAGCAGGAGGCGTTGCGAAAGCATATAAATCTAACGTTCTTTCTAAGGAAAATTTGGAAGAAGTTCGCCAGCAAGTCCTAGCAGATTTTGGCCCTGTAGATATTTTAATCAATGGTGCAGGAGGCAATAATCCAAAAGCGACAACGGACAATGAATTCCATGAGATTGGACTGCCAGCTGAGACCAAAACTTTCTTCGACTTGGATGAGGCAGGTATCAACTTTGTATTCAATTTGAACTATTTGGGAACCTTATTGCCAACACAGGTCTTTGCACAGGATATGATTGGTCGCTCGGGAGCAAATATTATCAATATTTCCAGCATGAATGCCTTTACTCCTTTGACAAAAATTCCAGCCTACTCAGGTGCCAAGGCTGCTATTAGTAATTTTACCCAATGGTTAGCAGTCCATTTTTCAAAAGTTGGTATTCGTTGTAATGCGATTGCGCCTGGATTTCTGGTTACCAACCAAAACCGTGGCTTGCTATTTGACGAGTCAGGTCAACCGACCGCACGTGCCAACAAGATTTTGACCAATACACCAATGGGGCGTTTTGGTGAAGCGGAAGAGCTAGTCGGCGGAGTCTTCTTCTTGGCAGACGAGAATTTGGCAAGTTTTGTCAACGGTGTTGTTTTACCGATTGACGGTGGCTTCTCAGCCTATTCAGGAGTTTGATGATGAAAACGGATTACGTATTTTGTGTGGACTCTGATGGCTGCGCCATGGACACCATGACCTACAAACATAAACTCTTTTTCGGTCCCTTGGCTGCGGAAGTTTTTGGTGTTGAAGATAAAGAACCATTTTTAGCTGAATGGAATCGAGTTAATCTCTACTCACGAGAACGTGGCATTAACCGTTTTGTCGGCTTAGTTAAAGCTCTAGAATTTGCAGGTGTGACTGGTATAGATAACTTGAAAAATTGGGTCGTTACTACAGATTCTTTGTCAAATGCTTCTCTGGAAAGATTGATAGAGGAGCAGCCGTCAAAAGACTTGGAATTAGCTTTAGAATGGTCCACTCAAGTCAATCAAGCCATTAAGAAGTATAGTGGACCAGTTTTAGCCTTCATCGGCGTTCACAAGGGCTTGGAAAAATTGAGCCAGTTAGGAAAAGTCTACGTAGTTTCTTCTGCTAATAAGGAAGCGGTAGAAGAAGAGTGGACAGACCAGGGTTTGATGGACTTTGTTACAGAATTGTACTGTCAAGACCGTGGCAAGAAAGAAGATGTCATCAAACTGTTAATAGAGGAAGGGTATTGTCCTGATAAGATTATGATGATTGGTGACTCGCCAGGTGATTTGAAGGCGGCGGAACTCAATAATGTTCACTTCTATCCCATTTTAGTAGGACAAGAGATGCAATCTTGGGCGGATTTGACAGAAACGATTGCAGATGACTTTGTTCATCAAGCATTCACAAATGAGAAAGAAATAGAATTGACACAGGCATTTTGGAATAATTTAGACGACTAGAGAGAAGGGCTAGAGGCGCTATGCCCTCTAGCTTTTTTGGAGGCAAACATGACACATTTAGTAGATTTACGGAAGAAACCTTACAGCCTTGATGAAGAGGCTATTTCTTGGATTGAAGAAACTATTGCTCAGATGACCTTGGATGAAAAAATCGGTCACCTCTTTGTCAACATGGGGAGCCAGCGGACAGAAGAATATCTGACTGGAGTATTAAATGATTATAAGATTGCTGCTGTTCGTTACAATCCTGGACCTGCTGTAGATATTTGGGAGCAAAACTATATTTTGCAGACCAAGTCTAAAATTCCTCTCTTGATTGCAGCCAATACCGAATCTGGTGGGAATGGCGCTGTTACGGACGGAACGAAAATTGGGGATGAGATCAAGATTGCTGCGACAACCGATCCCCACTATGCTTATGAAATGGGGAAAGTTGCAGGACTTGAAGCAGCTGCAGTAGGCTGCAATGCCTCCTTTGCACCGATTATGGACCTCAGTCGTAATTGGCGCAATCCAATCATTGCAAACCGAACATGGGGAGCTAATGTAGACCAAGTCATTGAATTATCCAAAGAATACATGCGAGGTATTATGGAGCATGGCATTGTGCCGTTTGCTAAGCATTTCCCAGGCGATGGTATTGATGAACGTGACCATCATCTCTCTTTTGCTTCGAATCCCATGACCAAATCTGAATGGATGGAAACATTTGGACGGATTTATGGTGAGATGGCTGACGCAGGTCTCCCAGGTATTATGGCGGGGCATATTCATTTGCCAAATGTTGAGAAAGAAATGCATCCAGAACGTGAATTGGATGATATGTTGCCAGCTTCGCTGAATAAAACCCTCTTGGATGAATTGCTTCGTGGAGAATTAGGTTACAATGGCGCCATTGTCACGGATGCTAGTCACATGATTGGTATGACAGCCTCTATGCCACGTCGTGAGTTATTGCCTACAGCTATTGAGGCAGGTTGTGATCTTTTCCTTTTCTTCAACGATCCAGAAGAAGATTTGCAATGGATGAAAGAAGGATTGGAAAATGGTCTGCTTTCTGAGGAACGCCTCCATGATGCTCTTCGTCGTACCTTGGGCTTGAAAGCTAAACTCGGTCTTCATCAGTTTGAAGGTCGTCGTCAGGAAATCATGTTGCCAAAAGAAGAAGCACTGGCTTTGATTGGTAGAGATGAGGCGAAACAGCTTGCAAAAGAAATAGCTGACAAGGCGATTACCTTGGTAAAAGCCAAACAAGAAGGAATTTTCCCCGTCAATCCAGAACGCTACAAACGGATTTTGTTGGTAGAAGTAGATGGCTATAAGGGTGGTTTTGGCGCCATGATCAATGCTGGCAAGAAGAGAGCAGCCGATACGCTGAAAGAACTATTAGAAGCTCGAGGTCACCAAGTATCTATCTGGGAAAATACGGAGGCACGGATTGCTAAATTACCAGAAGAAGAAAGACCAGCAGCGATTGCGAATGTCTATGCTTCCAAGCGTCCTATTGCCGAAATCACAGATAACTATGATTTGATTATCGATTTAGTCGATGTCAACTCAGGAGGGACAACTCAGCGGATTATTTGGCCAGCTGCTAAGGGAACGCCAGACCAGCCTTTCTATGTTCACGAAATTCCAACCATTGTCGTCTCTGTTCAGCACCCATTTGCACTTGCAGATATGCCACAGGTTGCAACCTATATCAATGCCTACGATGGCTTGCCAGTCACATTAGAAGCCTTGGTTGCTAAACTAGCAGGAGAGTCAGACTTTACAGGAGTATCACCTGTAGATGCCTATTGTGGCTTGGTAGATACACAGATTTGGCGCGGAAAATAAGGAGGAAAGAATGCCTAGATTGGTTGATTTGCGGAAGAAACCCTATTGTTTGAATGATGAGCAGCTTACCTGGGTAGAAAATACCTTGGCTCATCTGACTGATGAAGAAAAAATCGGTCAATTGTTTGTTAATCTATTCTTCTTCGGAGGAGACGCTTTTAGCGGAAATAATCTGAGTAATAAGGAATTGATGAACCGATATCACATAGGTGGTGCTCGTTATATGAATGGCAGTCCAGAACAGGTACAAGGACTGATTAACGAGTTGCAAAGCTATTCAAAAGTACCTCTCTTGGTTGCAGCGAACTGTGACTCAGGTGGAGATGGGGCTGTGAAAGGCGGAACCTATATTTCCTCAGGTGCTCAATCGGAAGCTAGTCGGGATCCTCGTATTCCCTACCTAGCAGGTCTCGTATCTGCGAGAGAGGAGACTGCATTAGGTGTAAATGTCAACTTTGATCCGTGCGTGGACATTGTACAGAACTGGCGCAATACGATTGTCAATACCAGAGCCTACGGCACAAATGCGGATGATGTGATTGCCTATACCAGTGCCTATTTAGAAGGATTGACTGCTGAAAGAGATGTTATTCAATGTATCAAGCATTTCCCAGGAGATGGTACAGAAGAACGTGATCAGCATCTAGTCCTCGGTGTCAATGAACTCTCTCCAGAAGAATGGGACAATAGTTTTGGTCGTGTCTATCGTCATCATATTGAAGCTGGTGTTGAGATGATTATGGCAGGTCATATAGCCTTGCCATATTACCAGAAAGAACTGAATCCAAGTTTGATGGACGAAGATATTTTGCCTGCAACACTGGCTCCTGAATTGATTCAAGATTTATTGAAAGAAAAATTGGAATTCAATGGCTTGGTTATAACAGATGCCAGCCACATGTTGGGGATGACAGCAGCCATGCGTCGTGAAGACTACGTACCTGCAGCCATTGCTGCGGGTTGTGATATGTTCTTATTCTTCAATAACTTAGAAGAAGATTTTGAATTTATGCTCAATGGCTACCGCAAGGGAGTGATTACTGAGGAAAGACTTCATGATGCTCTCCGTCGCATTTTAGGTCTGAAAGCCAAACTCAATCTGCATATCAAACAAGCAGAAGGAACCTTATTAAAATCAAACGATGAATTGGCTATTATTCGCTGCGAAGAACACTTGGCTTGGCAACGTGAGGCGGCAGACAAAGCAATTACGCTGTTGAAGGATACCCAGAAAAATCTTCCAATTAGTCCAGAAACCCATCGCAGAATCCGTTTGTATTACCTAGAAGGTGAAAAAGAAGGCATTATGGCGGCAAATACAGAAGTGGTTGATAACCTTAAAGCTGCCTTGGAAGCGCGTGGTTATGAAGTGACTGTCAATGATGGTACGACTCGGATCAAAGGAAAAACGTTGCAATACCGAGAAGAAGTTGATTTAGCCTTGACTGTTGCCAATGTCATTGGATATGGAGCGCAGAATAATTACCGCATCCAGTGGAAAACGGCCATGTCCAATGAAGTTCCTTGGTATGTACATGAAGTTCCAACCATTTTCGTTTCACTAAACTATACAACTCACCTTCATGATGTTACCATGGTCAAAACTGCTATCAATGCCTACCATCATAATAAAAACACGATTGAATCTCTCCTTGATAAATTAGAAGGAAAAGATGACTTCTATGGTGTGCCAAATGAGAATGTTTGGGCCAATAAATGGCAAGCAAAACTATAAAACTAAACTCCTTTCTATCCTAGATAGAGGGAGTTTTTCTAGGGATATTTATTGCCAAACTTTCTTATTTTTGATAGAATATTCTTAATTGAATAGAAGTCTGTGAGACTAGTACACCTATGGAAACTGCCCAGGGAGTTGAGCCGTGACTGCAAGCTCAATCAGTGAAAGTTGGTCGAATTCACTCACGCAAGGACTTAGAATGAAGGTCTGCCTAGCAGATGAAAACGGATGGTACCGCGTGACAACGCTCCGATACGAGTGGTGTCATGCGTTTTTTTATTGGAGGAATTATGTCAAATATTGAACAACAGTTGGCTGAATTAAGCCAAACCACACTTGAAAAGTTAAAAGAAATCCAGCACCAAGGAGAAAAAGAACTGCAAGCCCTGCGTGTTGCAGTTTTGGGTAAAAAAGGGTCCTTGACGGACCTGTTGAAAGGTTTGAAAGACCTGTCTAACGACATGAAACCAATCGTTGGTAAGCAGGTTAATGAAGTGCGCGATGTGCTGACGGCTGCTTTTGAAGAAACAGCTCAGAAGGTTGCAGCAGCAAAAATCCAACAACAATTAGCATCCGAAACCATTGATGTGACCCTGCCAGGTCGTCAGGTCAAGGTCGGAAAACGTCATGTTTTGACCCAAACTTCTGAAGAAATCGAAGATATTTTCTTAGGCATGGGCTTCCAAATCGTTGACGGATTTGAAGTGGAAAAAGATTACTACAATTTTGAGCGGATGAACTTGCCAAAAGATCATCCAGCGCGTGATATGCAAGATACCTTCTACATCACAGAAGAAATTCTTATGCGGACCCATACCTCACCTGTTCAGGCACGGACTATGGACCAACATGATTTCTCAAAAGGTGCCTTGAAGATGATTTCGCCTGGACGTGTATTCCGTCGTGATACGGACGATGCGACCCACAGCCACCAGTTCCACCAGATTGAAGGCTTGGTTGTCGGTGAAAATGTATCCATGGGCGATCTCAAAGGTACGCTTGAAATGATTATCAAGAAAATGTTTGGTGAAGAGCGTCAGATTCGCCTGCGTCCATCATACTTCCCATTCACAGAGCCTTCTGTTGAGGTAGATGTTTCCTGCTTCAAGTGTGGTGGTGATGGCTGTAACGTATGTAAGAAAACAGGCTGGATTGAAATCCTCGGTGCCGGTATGGTACACCCACAAGTATTGGAAATGAGTGGAATTGACTCAACCAAGTACTCTGGATTTGCCTTCGGTCTTGGTCAGGAACGTATTGCCATGCTTCGCTACGGTATCAACGATATTCGTGGTTTCTACCAAGGTGATGTACGCTTTTCGGAGCAGTTTTAACGTAGCACTACTTAAGGCTGACAAAGTCAGCTCTTAAGTAGACGGGAATCGCTATTCTGCGACTTTCCTAGCTACCTTACGACGGATTTCAAGCAAAAAAATCGTTTTGCTTGAAATCCGTCGTAATCTGATAAAGGTTAGTAGATTGTTGTTTGAGAGAAACGGAAGCCGCTCTAGCGGTCTACCTACTCCCCTCACTAGGTTTAGAGTTGAAAAGTATCGTTTTCAACTCTAAACCGTTGGACTCCGATACTCATAAATGGTGCTGAAGCACCTATTTATGAGACGACAGTCGCTATGGAGAACTGTCTAATTGTCTCACTAGTTCTAAGGTTGAAAAAATGTCGTTTTCAACCTTAGAACGTCGTAACCACGGACGAGTAAAGTGAAGGGGAAATCGCTATTGAGCGACTTTCCTAGCCCAGTTAGAAATGAGAGGCAATGAGATGCAGATTGATCCTATACGTTTGGAAGAGGTTTCCGTTTTGCAGGAGTTGGCCAAGCAGACCTTTGCTGAAACCTTTGCTCACGATAATGACACTAAAGAATTAGAAAACTTCTTCGAGGAAGCTTATTCGTTAGATGTTTTGACCCGTGAGATGTCGGACCCCAATTGCCAGCATTATTTTCTAAGGATTGATGATCAGGTGGCTGGTTATCTCAAGCTCAACCAAGGTCCTGCCCAGACGGAGCAGGAGTTGGAAAATGCCTTTGAAATTCAGCGGGTCTATCTCTTGCAGGCTTTTCAAGGCCGTGGTCTTGGGAAGGTCTTGTTTGAATTTGCTTTGGAAAAAGCAGAGCAGTCAACTTGTGACTGGGTCTGGCTGGGAGTCTGGGAACATAATTACAAAGCTCAGCAATTTTATGCAAAATACGGATTTGAAAAATTTGGCCAGCATGAATTTGCGGTCGGTGATAAGATTGATGTGGATTGGCTACTGAAACGGCCTTTGCACCAGAAAGGATAATATGTTAGTAAGTTACAAATGGTTAAAAGAACTGGTTGACTTTGATGCGACAAGCCATGACTTGTCTGAAAAAATGTCAACAACAGGAATTGAAGTAGAAGGTGTTGAGCAAAAGAGTGCTGGCCTTTCTAAGTTGGTTGTCGGTCAGGTTGTGTCTGCTGAGCCAATTCCAGATACCCACCTCAATATTTGTCAGGTCAATGTGGGCGAAGAAATCACGCAAATCGTTTGCGGTGCTCCGAATGTGAAAGCTGGTATCAAGGTAATCGTCGCTCTGCCAGGAGCTCGTATCGCTGGCAACTACAAGATCAAGAAAGGCAAAATCCGCGGAGTTGAGTCCTTGGGGATGCTCTGCTCATTGAGCGAAATCGGCGTGTCCGACTCAGTTGTGCCAAAGGTCTATGCGGATGGAATCTACCAGCTGCCAGAAGATGCAGTGGTGGGTGAGCCAGTCTTTTCATACCTAGACCTTGACGACGAGATTATCGAGCTGTCCATCACACCAAACCGTGCCGATGCCCTCTCCATGCGTGGCGTGGCTCATGAAGTCGCAGCCATTTACGACAGCAAGGTCAACTTCAAGTCTGTTGTCTTGGAAGAAAGCGATAAAAAAGCCAGCGATGTGATTGAAGTGGCTATCGAGTCAGACAAGGTGACTGCCTACACGGCTCGTGTCATCGAAAATGTGACCATCGCACCGAGCCCACAGTGGTTGCAAAATCTACTCATGAATGCAGGTATTCGCCCGCTCAACAACGTGGTCGATATCACCAACTACATCTTGCTTTACTTCGGTCAGCCAATGCACGCCTTTGACTTTGATAAGTTTGATGGCAAGAAAATCGTGGCTCGTCAGGCAAAAGAGGGTGAAAACTTGGTGACCCTTGACGGTGAAGAGCGTGACTTGATTGCCGATGATATCGTCATTTCCGTTGCGAACAAGGCAGTTGCCCTCGGTGGTGTCATGGGCGGTGCCAACACAGAGATTGACAACAACTCTAAGATCGTTGTGCTGGAAGCTGCCCTTTTTGACGGCAAGTCTATCCGCAAGACCTCAGGTCGCCTCAATCTTCGCTCTGAGTCCTCTTCTCGCTTTGAAAAAGGCATCAACGTGGCAACTTTGACGGAGGCTATTGACACGGCAGCTGCTATGATTGCGGAACTGGCTGGCGGTCAGGTCTTGTCTGGCATCGTTTCTGCGGGCAGCGTGGACACTTCGGACGTCCCAGTCACAGCGACCATTGACTACGTTAACCGCTCGCTCGGGACCAACCTCGACTATGCACAAATCGCAGACATTTTCCGTCGTTTAGGTATGGAAACAACTGGCGATGCAAGTCAGTTTACAGTCGCAGTACCACGTCGCCGTTGGGACATTCGCATTCCAGCAGACTTGGTAGAGGAAATTGCTCGTATTTATGGCTACAATAATCTGCCGACCACTCTTCCGAAAGAGGACGGAACAGCAGGCGAGTTGACCCTGACCCAGAGCATCCGTCGCCAAGTACGTAGCCTGGCAGAAGGTGCAGGTCTGACAGAAATCATTTCTTATGCCTTGACAACGCCTGAAAAGGCTGTGGAATTTGCGACTCGTCCAACCACAGTGACCGAACTAATGTGGCCTATGACTGTTGACCGCTCTGCCCTCCGTCAGAACATGGTGTCTGGTATGTTGGAAACAGTGGCCTACAACGTGGCTCGTAAGAACAAGAACTTGGCCCTCTACGAAATCGGAAAAATCTTTGAACAGTCTGGCAAGCCAAAAGAGGACCTGCCGCAAGAGATCAATAAATTTGCCCTTGTCTTGACTGGTTTGGTAGCTGAGAAAGACTTCCAAACACCGGCTGTACCAGTTGATTTCTTCCATGCCAAAGGGATTTTGGAAGCTATCTTTGGTCATTACAAGTTGGCTGTTGACTTTGTGGCGACTAGTGAGATTGCTGCTCTGCATCCAGGTCGTACAGCTGAAATCCATTTGAATGGGGCAGTTATCGGCTTTGTCGGTCAGGTACATCCTCAAACGGCCAAGGACTACGGTATTCCTGAAACCTATGTGGCTGAAATCAATCTGGATGCGATTGAAGAAGCTCTCCAGCCAGCTCAGCCATTTACCGAAATCTCCAAATTCCCAGCGGTTAGCCGTGATATTGCCCTGCTCTTGAGCAGTGATGTCAAACATCAGGATGTCCTGGATGCCATTGCGGCTGCGGGCGTGAAACGCTTGACCAAGGTGACCATCTTTGACGTCTATGCTGGCAGCAATATTGAGGCTGGTAAGAAGTCTATGGCTTATAACCTGACCTTCCAGAATCCTGCGGATAGCCTGACAGATGAGGAAGTGGCTAAGTATATGGAGAAAATTAGTAAGTCGCTCGAAGCGCTTGGTGCTGAAATTCGTTAACATGTAAATCTTGTGAAATCCTAGTCAGCGGGCTAGGATTTTTTGGAGGGAAGTATGAACACTCAAGATATTCAAGAAAAATTTTTCCGAGATGGAAAGTTGCTTGTCATTCCGAAGAAATTAAAAAGTAAGCAGGTCTTGTTTGCCTACTTGCAGGAGGAATTGGCTAAGAAGGGCTCGACATTTACAGAAAAAGATGTCAATGCCTTTCTAGCTGAGATCTATGACGATTATGCTATTTTAAGACGTTACTTGGTAGATTATGGCTACCTATCGCGTGATCAGTATGGTTTGGAATACAGAATAGAAGAAAAGAGATGATTGCGGTCATCTCTTTTGTCTTACAAAATAAAGGGTTCAATCTTCAATTCTATCCTATCACCGTATTTAGCCAGCAAATCTTCTGCCAAGGGGTGATAGAGTTCCCTCAGTTGCTCAATCTTGTCTGGAAATTGTTTGCCGATGTAGTCAAATTTACATTCTACAGTGTGAAAGAGTTGGTGGAAGAGCTCGTTGATGGCATGAAGTCTAGCAATCATCTCCTCATCCCCTTCCAGCCATTCAGGGATTTCGACGCGGTTGTCGACAAAACCATCAATCAATTTTACAGGGAAGGACCCGTATTCTAAGACAAATTCGTACATAGTTGTTCTCCTTGAGTTTTCCATATTTTAGCACAATCCTCACAAAATGGGTAGAAAGTTGATTGTTGATATAGTAAGTATTTGCAAGAAAGGATTTTTTCCCGTAAAATGGAGAAAAAAACACGAGGAGTAAACATGGATAGATATCACATTCCACCGGTTTTGGTGTTTGAAAATTATGAGTTGGTTGAGGTCTCAAATGGTCGAGTGGTCATTGAGACAAGAGTAGTTGAGTCTTCCTTGAATATTTATGGCATGACCCACGGAGGTTATCTGTTTACCTTTTGTGATAATGTTGCTGGACTGGCTGTTTTCTCTCAGGGATACAAGTGTGTGACCCTCCAGTCCAATGTTCATTTTACAAGGGCGGGCCATCTGGGAGACAAGTTGACTATCACGGCAGAAATTGTTCACGATGGTCGTTCAACCAAGTTGGTAGAAGCAGTTGTTACCAATGAAAAAGGTCAAAAATTAGTCAGAGCTAGCTTCACCATGTTTGTGACGGGAACCTTTGAAGAAGAATCTTAAAATTTTTGTGATTTTATGAGCATTATTTTTGAAATCGGTAACAGACATGTGTATAATGGATAATGTAAAAAAATATATTTTCGAAAGTGAGATTTTCCATTATGGCTAAAATCGTCGTTGTGGGTACAAACCACGCTGGTACTGCATGTATCAAAACAATGTTGTCAAACTACGGTGCTGAAAATGAAATCGTAACATTTGACCAAAACTCAAACATTTCTTTCTTGGGTTGTGGTATGGCACTTTGGATCGGTGAACAAATCGATGGTCCAGAAGGTCTTTTCTACTCAGATAAAGAGCAATTGGAAAGCATGGGCGCAACCGTTCACATGCAATCACCAGTTGTAGACATTGACTTCGAGAAAAAAGAAGTGACTGCAATTGTTGACGGTAAAGAGCACGTAGAATCATACGAAAAATTGATTCTTGCGACTGGTTCACAACCAATCATCCCACCAATCAAAGGTGTGGAAATCAAAGAAGGTTCAACTGACTTTGAAGCAACTCTTGAAAACCTTCAATTTGTTAAATTGTACCAAAACGCTGAAGACGTTATTAACAAGCTTGAAAATCCAGACATTAACCGTGTAGCTGTTGTTGGTGGTGGTTACATCGGTGTTGAGCTTGCAGAAAGCTTTAAGCGTAAAGGTAAAGAAGTTGTTCTTGTTGATATCGCTCCAACAGTTATGGGTGCATACTATGACCGCGACTTTACTGAAATGATGAACAAAAACCTTGAAGAAAACGGTGTGAAATTGGCTCTTGGTCAAGCTGTTCAAGCTGTTGAAGGTGACGGTAAAGTTGAGCGTCTTGTGACTGATAAAGAAACATTTGACGTTGACATGGTTATCATGTGTGTAGGCTTCCGTCCTAACACAGGTCTTGCTAAAGGTCAATTGGAAACCTTCCGTAACGGTGCATGGATCGTTGACAAGAAACAAGAAACAAGCATGAAAGACGTTTATGCAATCGGTGACTGTGCAACTATCTACGACAATGCTCGTCAAGATACAAGCTATATCGCTTTGGCATCAAACGCTGTTCGTACAGGTATCGTAGCTGCTCACAACGCAACTGGCCATGAGTTGGAAGGAGTTGGTGTTCAAGGTTCAAACGGTATCTCAATCTTTGGTCTTAACATGGTTTCAACTGGTTTGACAGAAGAGCGCGCGAAAGATGCTGGTTTCAACGCAGCAGTAGCGTCATTCACAGACCTTCAAAAACCTGAATTTATTAAACATAACAACCACGAAGTAGCAATCAAGATTGTCTTTGACAAAGATACACGTGTAGTTCTGGGTTGCCAAATGGTATCACGCGAAGATATGTCAATGGGTATCCACATGTTCTCACTTGCTATCATGAAACAAGTGACAATCGAAGAGTTGGCATTGATGGATCTCTTCTTCTTGCCACACTTCAACAAGCCATACAACTACATAACAATGGCAGCACTTGGTGCGGAATAAGCTTAATTGATAAAATAAGGTCCAGAGTTTTCTCTGGGCTTTTTTACTGGTCTGACATTTCGTAAATGAAGTATATTTTGGTATAATGGAGAGTAATTACATTTTGAGAAAGTATGAGAATATGAACCCTTTATTAAACGGAATGAACGATAGACAGTCGGAGGCTGTTCAGACAACGGAAGGTCCGCTCTTAATTATGGCAGGTGCGGGATCAGGCAAGACTCGTGTTCTAACCCACCGCATTGCTTATCTGATTGATGAAAAAATGGTTAATCCTTGGAATATTTTGGCCATTACCTTTACCAATAAGGCTGCGCGGGAGATGAAGGAGCGGGCCTATGCGCTCAATCCTGCTACGCAAGACTGCTTGATTGCCACTTTCCACTCCATGTGTGTACGGATTTTGCGTCGGGATGCGGATCACATTGGCTATAACCGTAACTTTACCATCGTAGATCCGGGTGAGCAACGCACGCTGATGAAACGGATTTTGAAAGCTCTAAATCTGGACCCGAAAAAGTGGAGTGAGCGGACTATTTTGGCAACCATTTCCAATGCCAAGAATGATTTGATTGATGATGTGGCTTATGAGGTGCAGGCAGGCGATCTCTATACGCAGATTGTTGCCAAATGCTACAAGGCATATCAGAAAGAACTCCGTCAGTCAGAGGCAGTCGATTTTGATGACCTAATCATGTTGACGCTCCGCCTATTGGACCAAAATCCTGACGTCCTGACCTACTACCAGCAGAAATTTCAATATATCCATGTCGATGAGTACCAAGATACCAACCACGCCCAGTATCAGCTGGTCAAACTCTTAGCGTCACGCTTTAAGAATATCTGTGTGGTCGGTGATGCGGACCAGTCCATCTATGGCTGGCGTGGGGCGGATATGCAAAATATCTTGGATTTTGAGAAGGATTATCCAGAAAGCAAGGTGGTTTTGCTGGAGGAAAATTACCGCTCGACCAAGACAGTCCTTCAGGCAGCCAATGAGGTTATTGAGAACAATCGCAACCGCCGTCCGAAGAAGCTGTGGACGCAAAATGCTCAGGGAGATTTGATTACCTACTATCGTGCGCGCGATGAGGGCGATGAGGCGATTTATGTTGCCAGTCAAATTGACCAACACCATCGTGAAGGCAAGCCTTATAAGGACTTCGCTGTTCTTTACCGGACCAATGCCCAGTCTCGTACCATTGAGGAGGCCCTGCTCAAGGCCAATATTCCTTACACGATGGTGGGCGGGACCAAGTTCTATAGCCGTAAGGAAATCCGTGATGTGATTTCCTATCTGAATATTATTGCCAACCCTGCGGACAATATTTCTTACGAGCGTATTGTCAATGAACCCAAACGCGGAGTAGGACCGGGCACAGTCGATAAGATTAGGGACTTTGCGACGACACATGCCATGTCCCTGCTTGAAGCATCACAGGATATTATGCTGTCTGGTGTCAAGGGTAAGGCTGCTCAAGCCGTTTTTGACCTTGCAACCCTGCTATACAATCTCCGCAATCGACTGGATGAGATGACAGTGACCGAATTGGCCGAGGCGGTCTTAGATAAGACTGGCTACCTCAATGCCTTGGCTGTACAAGGAACGATTGAGGCCAATGCCCGCATTGAAAACATTCAGGAATTTCTTTCGGTGACCAAAAATTTCGATGAAAAAGAGGTAGAGGAAGAAGAGACAGGGCTGGATAGGCTCAGCCGATTTTTGCTGGATTTGGCCCTGATAGCTGATACAGACGACGGCGACAAGGAAACGTCGGAAGTCACGCTCATGACCCTTCATGCGGCCAAGGGCTTGGAATTTCCAGTGGTCTTTCTCATTGGTATGGAGGAAAATGTCTTTCCTCTCAGTCGTGCAGCGGAAGAAGAAGCTGAGTTAGAAGAAGAGCGCCGTCTGGCTTACGTTGGCATCACCCGTGCCGAGCATATTCTTTATTTGACCAATGCCAATTCCCGCCTCTTGTTCGGTCGGAGCAATTACAATCAGCCTAGTCGTTTTATTCGTGAGATTTCAAGTGATCTCTTGGATTATCAAGGTCTGGCCCGTCCAGCTAATACCAGCTTTAAGGCTTCTTATGTCAATGGCAAAGCGACCCAGTTTGGACAAGGGATGAGTTTGCAGCAGGCTCTCCAAAGTCGAAAATCTTCTGTGCAACAGTCCACTCGATTTGGGGGGACCATGCCTTTTGCTAGCTCCAATCCATCTAGTTCAGCCACAACATGGTCCGTTGGCGACATTGCTGTCCATCGAAAATGGGGTCGCGGTACTGTACTTGAAGTTTCAGGATCGGGCAGCAACCAAGAACTCAAAATCAATTTTCCAGAAATGGGTCTGAAAAAAGTTTTGGCCAGCCTAGCTCCGATTAGCAAGGAGGACTAGTGTGGAGCCAACTATTTGTTTGGATTGTACTAGCTGTTACCATAGTTTTATTAAGTCTATCCCCCATTCTCATCTATGTATTTTACTACCTTAGCAAGCGGAAAAAAGAACTCTGTACTGCAAAGGTGACAGGCTGTGTTGAAGACTACTCATTCATGTCCTACAATGGCCTTAGCCCGCCTGTTGTGGGCTACTGGGTGAGACAAAGCTATTATTGGGCTGTTGGTCCACATTTCCAATCCTGTCGATACGTCACGGTTTCAACACCCTTATCATGCTTGGTAACGGGACAGCATTATAATTTGCTAGATAGAAAACATTTACCAGATTCTTTAATTATCTATCGAAATAAGAATAGTCTGTTCAGTCTAACGTCCAGTTCCTTGCTGGACTTTTTCCATTGGTTCTAGCGTCGATGTTTACTACAATCCACTTAAGCCAAAGCAGTCCTACGTCCATCTACATATTATGATTTTGTCCAAAGGTTTAGTGTATTTGCTGATAGGATTGCATTGTCTATATATGGTGGTCTGTTTGGGTCTGTGGCTGGCGCTGGTCTAGGTTTGACAAATAGGAGGAGGTGACAAGGGTGACAAATCTCAAGTACTTTCAGAAGAGATGGGCAAGAGAGAAATATCTGGTCATGGCTCATTCTCAGCATCACTATAATGCCTTGCGTCAGCTTTTTAAGGGAAATGTTTGGTCAGTTGACAAAGAACTTGAATTTGAACGTTTGCTAGCGGAGGCTTTAGCTCACAATCCTAGTATAAAGACCTTGCGCACTGCCTATCAGCATATTTGGGGTTATTTTAAAAAGTGTGCAAGTGATGAAGAAAGGAAACGCTTCAAGGAATTGGACATTTTTCTGGAGAGCCAAGTCCAGGAAATGCACGAGTTTTTGAAGTGTATGACTGACAAGTACCGGCCGCCCTACCTGCTCCAGAGTCGGATAATGCAAGTGGACAAAATACAATAAGGCAGTTATGACTTGTTTTGGGTCATTTCTGTCTTTTTTGAATAGTGATAAGCACAAGTCGAAATCGTATGACAATTTACTCAGTCTAGTGTGAAATTTTCAGCAGATTGAGGTAAATTCTCAAAGTAAGTTCTAGTTCCCGTCCTTCCAGAAGTTACTTTGAGAAAACTGCATAACATCAACAGAATTTAGTCTCAGACTAAGTTCTTTTTTGACTAAAAATGTTGATAATAGTGAGTTTTAGGGTTGAAAAAGTTGAAAAAAAGAGTACACTAAAGTTACTGGCTCTGAGACGTCTCAAAGTAAGTTCTAGCTATCTGGAATTTTGGATGGGACAAGTTCCTTTCTATTTTTGAAATTATTTTTTAATAAAAACTAGCGATTATTTATCCAATAATCGAGGTGATTGAATGACGTTCTCAGGGTCAATTTTAGAGATTCCCAAAAGTGTTGCCAATTCCTCACCGTAGGTAAATGTAAAGAGTTCATAGGCGGATTTTCCGTTGAAAGAAGCTCGTTTGATGCTGTTGACATGCGAACAAACCAGGTTGATGTCCTCCTGTGTCAAGTTGTCAAACGAACTTCCTTTAGGAAGAATATCTCTGATAAGTGTGTGATTCTTCTCAATTCTCCCTTTCTGGTCAGAACGATTGGGGTCACAGAAGAATAGCTTAGATTCTCCACGCACATCCATTTCGATGTCGTCCACTCTGGCGAATTCACCGCCATTATCAGTCAGAATGACAGGAAATATTTCGCAGAAGTCCATCTCTTTCTGATGTAGGTCATTCTTGATAGCGTAGAGATGTTTAGCGACCTCATTAGCTGTTTTATTATCAAGTAATCGAGCGAAGATAAAGTTACAGAAGGAGAGGTTAAAGGTGAGAAGTACCTTTCCGCCGATCCGTCCAGTAACGGTGTCCATTTCCAGCCAATAGCTGATTCCTTTCTCTGTGAGAAAGCGTTGGAAGTCCTCGTAAGACCGTCCTTCTTTGGCAATTTTAGGAATGGGTTGTAGGTTTCTGGTTCTCCGCTTTCTGAATTTCACGACACGGGGGAAATCAATGGGCTTTGTGGACAGATAGCCTTTTTCAAGGTATCTGTAGATAGAAGCTCTGGATGCCGAAAGTTCGTTTGAGGCGATGATATGGTTGAGGTGTTGTCCCTTTTGGATGGCTGCAGAGACAATCTCGTCCATACGATAGAATTCTTCCTTGTTTAGGGCAACACCTGTTCTCGAGTCTGAGAGCTTAGCTTCGTAATCAAGCTGAGCTCTTTTTGCGTAGTAGAATTGTTTCTGGTATCCGCAATTGATTCTCTTTTTCGGACAGGCATTACAAACGTAGGGAGCCTTTTTGAGTAGAGGGCAAGAATCACAATTAGATGTCACAGAATTTTCTTTAACCACTCGATTTCTCCGAACTTCTTTTGAGATTGTAGAAGGATCTTTACCTAACTTAGCTGCTATAGCTGAGAAGGGCTTAAGTTGTTCAATTCCTATTTGAATATCGTTGCGATCAGAGAGAGTTAAGTGTTTGTTTTTCATTGTCGATTGCCAACTTGTCCCATAGTAAGTTCTACCTTATTTCCTTGTCTCAGTCTAATTTCCAGTTTTTAAGACAGACTAGAACTTACTTTGAGAATTTAGCTTCAGCAGATTGATTGTAAATTTAGCACATTCCAGCTTTTCATTCAGAAAATTTATGGTATAATTATGAAATAACAAATTTTTTGAAAATTTTGAAGAATTAACCTAAAGGAGATTTCTATGGCTTATGTAGTAGCTGTTGTTGGTGCAACTGGTGCAGTTGGTGCCCAAATGATAAAAATGTTGGAAGAGTCAACACTTCCAATCGAGAAAGTGCGTTTCTTGGCTTCTGCTCGTTCAGCAGGCAAGACTTTGCAGTTTAAGGGACAGGACATTGTCATTGAAGAAACAACAGAAACAGCCTTTGAAGGAGTGGATATTGCCCTCTTCTCAGCTGGTGGTTCTACATCTGCCAAGTACGCTCCTTACGCAGTAAAAGCAGGAGCTGTAGTGGTTGACAATACCTCTTACTTCCGTCAAAATCCAGATGTACCGTTGGTTGTTCCTGAAGTTAATGCACACGCGCTTGATGCCCACAATGGTATCATTGCTTGTCCAAACTGCTCAACTATTCAGATGATGGTTGCATTGGAGCCTGTTCGTCAGAAATGGGGCTTGGAGCGGATTATCGTATCAACCTATCAGGCAGTTTCTGGTGCTGGTATGGGAGCAATCTTGGAAACACAAGCTCAATTGCGTGCGGTTTTGAATGATGGAGTAGAACCAAAAGCGGTAGAAGCAAATATTCTTCCTTCAGGTGGTGATAAGAAACACTACCCAATCGGTTTCAATGCAATTCCGCAAATCGACCTCTTCACAGACAATGACTACACCTACGAAGAGATGAAGATGACTAAGGAAACCAAGAAAATCATGGAAGATGACAGCATTGCCGTTTCTGCAACCTGTGTCCGTATTCCAGTCTTGTCAGCTCACTCTGAGTCTGTTTACATTGAAACCAAAGAAATTGCACCGATTGATGAAGTGAAAGCGGCTATCGCAGCCTTTCCAGGTGCTGTTTTAGAAGATGATGTAGCCAACCAAATTTATCCGCAAGCTATTAACGCCGTTGGTAGCCGTGATACCTTTGTCGGTCGTATCCGTAAGGACTTGGACAAGGAAAATGGTATTCATATGTGGGTTGTTTCAGATAACTTGCTCAAGGGTGCAGCTTGGAACTCTGTTCAAATCGCTGAAACGTTGCATGAACGTGGTCTAGTTCGTCCAACCGCAGAATTGAAATTTGAATTGAAATAAGGACTAGGTTTAGGAGATTGAAAAATGAATGATCACATTGCTAAGAAAATGGGGCAACGCCCAAAGGTGCAAATTTTCTTCAGTACCGTTTTGGGTCTTGTAGTTGCCGTCTATGGATTCATTATTAGGCAAGATTTGTTAGTTTGGGAAGAAACAGGTGGAGAAAAACTCCTCCCACGCTTTATTTACTGGATTTATTCTTTAGTGGGTGCTACTGGAGTCGCTCTCGCATTCCTAGCAGTGAGTATGATTTTCTTTGTCAATAGCTATCGTATTTTCAAAAAATTAAAAGCTTAGATGTTGAGGGCTTGGCTTTTGATGATTTGATTGTGGCATTCAGTTGTAGAAAGGTTGAGATATGTCTATTCAAGATTTGCGTGATGTAAAAATTATTACGGCTATGATTACGCCCTTTAAAGAGGACGGATCTATTAACTATGATGTATTGCCAGAGTTGGTTGAACATTTGTTGGCTCATCATACGGAAGGAATTTTGTTGGCAGGAACAACTGCCGAAAGTCCAACCCTTACACACGCGGAAGAATTAGAATTGTTTGCGGCGGTACAAAAAATTGTCAATGGTCGTGTGCCACTGATTGCTGGTATCGGTACCAATGATACCCGTGACTCGATTGAGTTTGCTAAGGAAGTTGCGGCCTTTGGTGGCTTTGCGGCAGGGCTTGCTATTGTGCCATACTACAACAAACCCTCTCAAGAGGGAATGTATCAGCACTTCAAGGCTATTGCAGATGCTTCTGATTTGCCAATTATTATCTATAATATTCCAGGTCGTGTTGTCGTTGAAATGACGCCTGAAACCATGTTACGTTTGGCGGAACATCCAAATATTATCGGTGTTAAAGAGTGTACTAGCCTTGCCAATATGGCCTACTTGATTGAGAATAAGCCAGAGGACTTTTTGATTTATACTGGTGAAGACGGCGATGCCTTCCATGCAATGAACCTTGGTGCAGATGGTGTGATCTCCGTTGCTTCCCATACCAATGGCGATGAAATGTATGAGATGTTTACTGCCATTGAGCAGCAAGATATCCGAACAGCAGCTGCCATTCAACGCAAGTTCATTCCGAAAGTTAATGCTTTATTCTCTTATCCAAGTCCTGCACCAGTCAAGGCAGTTCTCAATTACATGGGATTTGAAGTTGGACCACTCCGCTTACCATTGGTACCATGTCCAGAAGAAGACGCCAAACGCATTATCAAAGTTGTCGTTGACGGCGACTACGAAGCAACCAAAGCCACAGTAACAGGAGTTGTTAGACCGGATTATTAAAATAGTCAGGGGAGTGACTATTTTAACGTGAGCTTTGAAATAAGAGAGCGAACAATGTCTGGGGGAGTGAAACAGTTCGGGGAACTGTTTCAGCTGGTCACCAAGAAATACGAAAGTGACCATAGAAGACCCGAGCCTAGAAACTCGAGAGAGAGGTCAACCAAGGCGTTAACTGCTATTTTCGACCTTTTATTTAAATTTATTCAAGCACATCATAAAATAGGTGTGCTTTTTTGTTTGGATATGTAAACCTTTTCAATACGAATTTGCCTTGTCAATGCTATAATGGAGGATAAGGGAGGAATCAGGATGAATATTATAATCATTGGTGCTTCATTCGCTGGTTTGACAGCTGCAATGGAATGCCAGAAACGCTATCCACAAGCGATTATTTATGTGATTGACAAGGAAGAAAGTACAGGCTACTTTCCCAATGCACTCAATTGGAAAGTAAAAGGGGAAATTTCAAGCTGGGAAGAAGCGAGGGTTGGCTATTTTGAAGGGCTAGAGCAGTCGGCCGTTCATTTCTTACTTGGATGGGAATGCATTTCTATAGAAGCTGTATCTAAAAAAATAAGGCTAAAAAAAGAAGAAAGCATACGGGAATTATCCTACGACGATCTCATTTTAGCTATGGGTGCTCAACAAGTTTGGGGACACCAGTCGGTTGATCTATCGGAAAAGATTTTGACAAGTAAATCTATTGGAGAAGCTAAAAAGAGTTTCGAAAAGATTGAAGGGGCCGGAAGGGTAACAGTCATAGGAGCTGGTCAAATTGGTCTTGAAAGTTTGGAGGCTCTCAGTCGTTCATCCATTAAGATCAGGTTGATTGAATCACAAGAATGGCCCTTAGCCAAATATTTCGATCAAGAAATGGTCGATTTTATCTGGGGAGAGTTTGACCGAATTGGACTCGACTATCATTTTTCGGAAACAGTTAATGAAGTTAACTTGGATGAGATAGGTCAAGTCCAGTTACGCAGTTTGCAGGGAACATATCATTCGGACTTGGTGCTTTTGGGTACCAACTTTAGACCCCATACAGATTTGGTGGAAGGACTAGTGGACCTGCATACAGATGGTAGTATTCTGGTGGATGAGTATCTTGAAACCAGCCAAGCTGGAATTTTTGCGGTAGGGGATTTAATTCGGATGCCTGTTACCATGTTTGGGCAGGCCTACCTGCCCATGATCAACCACGCTATGTTGACAGGGCGTCTGGTTGCTGAAAATCTACTGGTTAAGCAGAAGAGCTTAAAGCCTGTTCAACGCATTGTCTCCACCCATGTGTTTGGCTATAATCTGACTAGCGTAGGACTGACAGAAAGGGAAGCAAACCTGTGGTTAGACACAGACACTGTTCGCATCCGTCATCCATTCAGTCAATGGGATAAACATGAAATAGACTTCAAAATGGTGGTCAGTCGAGGGGATGGACGTATTCTTGGTGGTCAATTGGTATCTTCCTCTGACCACATGGCACAGATGAATGTATTGGCACTAGCTATTTCAAAAAATATGACAGTTGAGGACTTGTTACAAGAATCCTGGCTTTGTTTGCCTGGTAGAACCGATCTGCAACCATTCATTATGGAAGCAGCCAATCAGTATTTGTGGCAAAAAACTGACCAAGAATAGGTGGTGATTGTGTGCATATTCTGGATTTATTAGAAAAACGTGAGCGCGCTATTTACCAGCTCTTTCTTCTCTTGCGCAAGTCCGTTACACCTATTGGAATAAAGGAAGTTGTCCAGGAGCTCCATCTGTCCAAATCTACCTTGTTACGCTATATAGAAAGTTTCTCTGAAGAGGTTAAAGAGGAGCAGTTTGGTCTTGTCTTTCAGATTAAAGAAGAGGAAATTGTCTTACAGCGCAGAGCCAATTTATACAGGCAAGACCTGTTTGCCTATCTCTTTAGAACTAGTATCAAGTACCAGATTTTAGTTTATTTTTTTGATAAAAATGAATGCTCCATCCCCATGCTAGCTCAAGATTTATTGCTGAGTGAAGCTACTTTGAACAGACACCTTTCGACATTAAACAAAGTCCTGAAAGAGTTTCAGGTGAGCATACGGAACGGTCGTTTGCGGGGTAGTGAGTTGCAAATTCGCTATTTTTATTATCAATTATTCTGGTTGACCAAGCCTTTCAAAGAGTTAGAACAAGATCGGGGCTTTATGGAGCAACTTGGGCACCTGCCGATTTTTGAACGCTTTTATCAATCCCAGTTTAATCCTCGGCAGGCTCATCAACTGGCTCTCTGGTTGATGATTGTCCAGAAAAGAATGCGATTGAAGGATTTGGATTTCCAGGCAGTTTATCAATTAATGGCTCCCTATGAGCAACATAAATTTTACCGTCACCTCCGTCAGATCTTTTTAACCTTACGCCAGCAAGCATCTGCTTCCTTTCAAGAGGGTGACACAATGTCCGTTTTTGCCTTCTTGTTTAGTCAAGGGATAGTGGCAGCCCATCAACTAGAACAGGTCTTAGGATTCGGAGGCCCCATTATGGAAGCGACTAGTTGGGCCTTTCAACGTGTAAAAATACTCTTGAAGACAGATTTGACAGTGGAAGAAGGAGAACTCTATCATCTCAATCAGGTCTTTAGTCAGCTCTATTTTTTTACTTCCTGCATCGATAGTGGCTTGGATGAGTTGGCTGACTATGATCCCTTCATGCAAGAGGCTGCTTCTAGTATCTTGCACCATGTATCTGAGGAGATTTTTGGGAGAAGGCAAGCCCCAGCCACCAGTCATTTGCTATCTTTGACACAATTATTTTCATATTTTATGCAGGTGGAGCCAACCATGGTGAAAATTGGGTGGGCATCCAGTTATCCGTCTGTCATTAGCTCTCCCATTTTACATGTCTTATGTCAGTCCTTAGAACGAAATCGGTCAATTCAAATCGAGCCTGTCCAATCAGACCAATCCTATGATTTGGTTATTTGCCATGATTATCCTTGGCAGCAAGATCCATCTTATCAGATCTATGGATTGCCAACTGATCAGGAGTTGAAGGATGTAAAGAGCCTTATCCAGACCATTCATCAGCGCAAGTTAGAGCAGTCTATACGTTTGGTCGAACGCAAGCAGTTTCGGATTGAACGGCGGTGATAAACTTTCTAGTTTCCTAGGAAGTTTTTCTTTTGCCGCAAAAAAACAACTTTATCAGTTTTTTTTGAAATTATAAAAAAATTGATAAGATTTTTTTTGAAAAATAGATTACAATAAAATCACAAGGAAGTCGGAAACGCTTTCAAAAGTAATAATAAATCTACAAGGAGGACAGGAAATGTCAACTGAAAAATACATTATGGCCATCGACCAAGGTACAACAAGCTCACGCGCCATCATCTTTAATAAAAAAGGTGAAAAAGTTGGTAGCTACCAAAAAGAATTCACACAAATCTTCCCTAAACCAGGTTGGGTAGAGCACAATGCCAATGAGATTTGGAATTCTGTACAGTCTGTTATTGCAGGTTCCTTTATTGAAAGTGGTGTTCGTCCAGACCAGATCGAAGGGATTGGTATCACTAACCAACGTGAAACGACAGTTGTTTGGGACAAAGAAACAGGACTTCCAATCTACAATGCCATTGTCTGGCAATCCCGTCAAACATCACATATTGCTGATCAGTTAAAGGCGGATGGACACGCTGATTTGATTCATAAAAAGACTGGTCTTGTAGTAGATGCCTATTTCTCAGCAACAAAAGTTCGGTGGATTTTGGACCAAGTTCCAGGTGCACAAGAACGTGCTGAAAAAGGTGAGATTCTCTTTGGAACTATTGATACTTGGTTGGTTTGGAAATTGACCAATGGTAAGTGCCATGTAACGGATTACTCAAACGCTGCCCGCACCATGCTTTACAATATCAAGGAACTCAAGTGGGATGATGAAATCCTTGAACTCCTCAATATTCCAAAAGCTATGTTGCCAGAAGTTCGTTCCAATTCAGAAATCTACGGAACAACAGCACCATTCCACTTCTACGGAGCAGAAGTTCCTATTTCTGGTATGGCAGGTGACCAACAAGCAGCCCTATTTGGACAATTGGCATTTGAGCCAGGTATGGTGAAAAACACCTATGGAACAGGTTCCTTCATCGTCATGAACACAGGTGAGGAAATGCAGCTATCTGAGAATAGCCTCCTGACCACTATCGGTTATGGCATTAACGGAAAAGTTTACTATGCACTAGAAGGTTCAATCTTTATCGCTGGCTCTGCAGTTCAATGGCTGCGTGATAGTATGCGAATGGTGGAAACATCGCCTGAGTCTGAAGAACTTGCTCGTAAGTCTACTAGCAACGATGAGGTCTATGTAGTACCAGCCTTTACGGGACTTGGAGCTCCATATTGGAATTCAGATGCACGTGGATCTGTCTTTGGCTTAACTCGTGGTACAAGCAAGGAAGATTTTGTGAAAGCTACTCTCCAATCTATTGCCTATCAAGTTCGTGATGTTATTGATACCATGCAATTGGATACAGGGATTGATATTTCTGTCTTGAAAGTAGACGGTGGGGCTGCTATGAATAGCCTACTCATGCAGTTCCAGGCAGATATTCTCGGTATCGAGATTGCCCGTGCTAAAAACTTGGAAACAACTGCACTTGGCGCAGCCTTCCTAGCAGGTCTTGCAGTTGGTTTCTGGAAAGATTTGGATGAATTGAAAGAATTGAACGCAGTTGGACAATCCTTCCAGCCAGCTATGAATGAAGCCCGTAAAGAACAGCTCTACAAGGGTTGGAAAAAAGCTGTTGCTGCAACGCAATTATTTGCACAATTGGACGAAGAGTAAAAAGTTAGAAAGTGTGAAAACATGGAATTTTCAAAAGAAACACGTCGCTTAGCGATTGAAAAAATGCAAGATAGACAGTTGGATCTCTTGATTATTGGTGGTGGTATTACGGGGGCGGGTGTTGCCCTCCAAGCCGCTGCTAGTGGTATGGAAACTGGCTTGATTGAAATGCAGGACTTTGCTGAGGGAACTTCAAGTCGTTCAACCAAGTTGGTTCACGGTGGGCTTCGTTACCTCAAACAGTTTGATGTAGAAGTAGTATCCGATACAGTTTCAGAACGTGCAGTAGTGCAAAATATTGCACCTCACATTCCCAAACCAGACCCAATGTTGCTTCCGGTTTACGATGAAGAAGGCTCTACCTTTAGCCTCTTCCGCTTGAAAGTGGCCATGGATCTCTATGATCTCTTGGCTGGTGTTAACAATACAGACCTTGCCAATAAGGTGTTAACAAGAGAAGAAGTGCTGGAACGTGCACCGCATTTGAAAAAAGAAGGCTTGCTTGGTGGTGGAGTTTATCTGGACTTCCGTAACAACGATGCCCGTCTGGTAATTGAAAACATCAAACGTGCAGCAAAAGACGGTGCCTTGATTGCCAGCCGTGTCAAAGCGGAGAAATTCATCAAGGATGAGGCTGGAAAAGTAGTCGGAATCGTCGCTCGTGATTTGCTGACAGACAACACCTTTGAAATCCGTGCTCGTTTGGTCATCAATACAACAGGACCTTGGAGTGACGAAGTGCGTAATCTTGGAGGAGAAGGTTCAGGTGTTCTCCAGATGCGTCCAACTAAGGGGGTGCACCTTGTTGTAGATAGCTCTCGCTTGTCTGTTCCACAACCAACCTACTTTGACACTGGACACGCTGACGGCCGTATGGTCTTTGTCCTTCCGCGTGAAAACAAAACCTATTTTGGTACGACAGATACGGACTATACTGGTGATTTGGCGAATCCAATGGTAACCCAAGAAGATGTCGATTATCTATTGGATATTGTCAATAATCGCTTCCCAGAAGCAAACTTGACCTTGGATGATATTGAAAGTGGCTGGGCAGGTCTTCGTCCCCTCTTGTCAGGAAATGGTGCTTCTGACTACAACGGTGGTAACAATGGAAAACTCAGCGACGATAGTTTCAACAGCTTAATTGAAACAGTCAAAGCTTACTTGAACAATGAAAAGACCCGTGATGATGTGGAACACGATTTGACCCATCTGGAAGGTAGCGTTTCTGAAAAACACTTGGATCCGTCTGCAGTATCGCGTGGTTCTGCCCTTGACCGTGATGAGAATGGTTTGCTCACACTTGCCGGTGGTAAAATCACAGACTTCCGTAAGATGGCAGAAGGTGCATTGGAAAAAGTAGCAGACATCCTCAAAGAAGAACATGGGCGTAGCTTTAAACTCATCAATTCTAAGACCTATCCTGTTTCTGGTGGAGAATTGAACCCTGCAAACGTAGCAGAAGAAATTGAACACTTGGCTCAATTAGGGGTGAAAAAAGGTTTGGATTACGAGGATGCCCTCTACCTTGCTAACTTGTACGGTTCAAACGCACCAAAAGTATTTGCCTTGAACCATAAAGTAGAGGCTGTGTCTGGATTGAACAAACGTGATTTGCTATCTCTACATTATGCCATGAAGGAAGAAATGACCTTGACAGTAGTGGATTATCTTCTCCGTCGTACCAACTACATGCTCTTCATGCGAGAACAATTGGATGCTGTAGCACCTGAAATCATCAAGGAAATGGCGGCTTATTACAATTGGTCAGAAGAAGAGGCTGCTGGTCAAGAAGCTCTGCTTATGGAAACTCTAAATAAAAACGATTTGACCTATCTGAAGAAGGTGTAATACAATTTATGAAAAGGCTTACCAAGCTGAACAATAGAAAAGAACCCAAGGAGGCTTTATGAAATTTTTACGTTCTACCATCGGCTATATGATTGCCGGTATGATTGTTATGAGTGTCTGGGGGGCATTTGCGGATGCCTACGGCATTATTGGAGGCTACTTTGCTGCCTTTATTATCATCGGTCCAATGTGGTTTATGAACCATTATCTGGGGCTAATCAAACACGATGATGACTCAGCTTTTGTCGATATGGGGCTGGGAATCGGTCTGTGTGGTATTTTCCGTGATGCCTTTATTAATGGATTTGGTACTGTGGTTGAATCGCTTCCGACCATCGTCTTGGTTGTCATCGGCGCAACCATCGCTGGACTGGTTGCAGCCAAGATTGAAGAAGATATGGAAAAAGATTAAGGAGGGTATCACATGACAGTTCAACAAGCAATTGCTACTTTAGTTGGTGCGTTTCTCTTCCCCTTCATCATTCGGATGGCCTGGGGACAGATGGTTGAAAAATTTGGTCCGATTGGTGGTTGGATCGCTGCGGCAATGATTGTCGGGACGGCCTGGACCATTAACCACGGTGTGGGACTAATCACCCAATCGGGTTCTGCCTGGGTTGATATGGGACTTGCTGCGGGTATCGGTGTATTTGTCGCATCAGTTGCGCGTGGTGGTAAGGCTGGCAAAGCCAAAACCAATCTCCTAGCAGCCCTTGTCGGAGGAATTTTAGGCGGTCTAATCCTATCATTTATCCTTTAAAAGCAAAGTTTCAAGTCGGGATGAAATGTCCCGACTTTTTATGATAGTGAATGAACCCCAGTAAGTCCTAGGCTCAAGTGTAGAGTCTTTTCAAAGTGAATGATGCTTGTCGTGACAATATGATCTTTCAAGAATGTGAGCAAAATATTTTACAATATCACTAATTATTGATAAAATAATACCAAATCAGAAACGAGGTAGTTTACATGAACAATACAGGTATTCATCACATTTCGACTTTGGTGGGCAACATCCACCAGGCTTATCATTTTTATCACCATATTCTTGGCTTGAAGTTGACCCTGAAAACAGTGAATCAGGATGATTCGTCCATGTATCACCTCTTTTTCGGGGATGAAGATGGCCGTTTCGGTACAGAATTCACGATTTTTGACATGCCAAACTTCCAGATGGAACGCAAGGGAACCAATCGCCTAGAAAGAACGATTTTTCTAGTTAAGGATAAGGCAGCTCTGGAGTTCTGGGCACAACGTTTGACGGATTTTGAGGTCGAACATGGTGGAGTAGAAGCGATGGGAGACAGACATATCCTCAATTTCCAAGATGAGGATGGGCAAGCTTTGGCCTTGACCTATCATGATACTATTGGTCCTATGTATCCAATGGAGACTGCCGAGATTCCTGAATCGGTTGCGATTTTAGGAATTGCTGGGATTCAGATGCGGGTGCGGGAGGAGAAAGCCCTGCTGGACATGCTGACAGAGAGATTTGGTTTTGAAGAGGAAAGCCGTTTTGATTAACAGGGACAGCAGGTCATTTCGCTCAAATTCGACAATGATTTCCAGCATCGCGTGCAGGTTATCGTTGATCAGGTTTCAAAAATCTCCGTCATTGGGGTTGGTGCCATTCACCACGTAGCCTTTGGTGTCTTGGATACATTAGATTTAGAGGATATGGTTCATACACTTGACCTGCTCAACCGTCCGCACTCAGGCATTATTAATCGAGACTTTATGCACTCCCTCTATTTCCGCGCGCCGAACTACCTTATGTTTGAAGTGGCAACAATGGAAGGTCAGCACGAGGCCAAGAAAGCTGAGCAACATGATAAACTCGATGATGTTGAACTCTTCTTGCCAAGCTTCTTTGAGGAAGACCGGGCTGAGATTGAAGAAGTTCTGAGAAATCGTTATTAGGAGACAGTCATGAACTATCATTTTGTGGAGGGAACTGCGCCCTGTCTCCTGGTCTTTTTTCACGGAACAGGTGGCGATGAGCAGTCCATGCTCTTTCTGAGGGAAAAATTGAATCCTGAAGCAGCTGTACTATCTTTTCGGGGTAATGTTGGTCGGGGGAAATCCCGTCGCTTTTTTGCTCCGCTGGTTGACGGGCAGCTGGATTTGCTTGATTTTGAGCAACGTTTGACCGATTTTATAGACCAGTGGCCACAAATTGCAGTAGCAGATTACCAGCAAATTATCTTTGTCGGCTTTTCAAACGGGGCTAATTTTATAGCAGGGCTCCTGACCAAGCGGGCTGATTTGGCTGACTGCTATCTTTTGCTCCATCCATCAGCTCTTGATTTTTCAGTGCCTTTGGAAAATAGCCGAGCGGACATTCTTGTGACAGTTGGCTTGCAGGACCAGTTGGTTGCCCCAGTCGCAGTTCAAGAACTCTACCAAAATTGGCAGGAAACTGCCTTTCCCAAACTTCAATTAGCCATTTTTGACAAGGGCCACTTTTTAACGATTGATGAAATTGACCGCATCATCAACTGGTATCAGACAAAATAAAGACCTGAACTCTTGTGTTCAAGTCTTTTTTGCTATTAGACCAATGATTCCAACTTGTCGACCAAGGAACCAACATAAGCAATAGTTTCTTTAAGTGGTTGGTCAGTCGAAACGTCAACACCTGCGTGTTTAGCAAGGTCTTGGGCAGAAAGGCTAGCGCCAAGTGACAAGGTTTCCAACCATTTGTCAACAACTTCTTCAGGATTTTCTTCTAGTTGTTTAGCCATAGCAGTACCGATGGTCAAACCAGCTGAGTAGGTATATGGATACAAACCAATGTAGTAGTGTGGTTGACGCATCCAGATAAGACCTGCATCATCACCGATTTCAAAGTCTTCACCCCAGAATTCCTTGATGACATCCAACTTGATTTGGCAGAGAATATCACCGTTGAGGTATTCTTCATTGTCCAAACGAGTATAGACTTCACGCTGGAAGGCTGCTTCAAGCAAGTGAGTCACCATATTGTGGAAGTAAGTACGGCTGATCAACTCGCTAATCAGGTAAGCCTGGAAACCAGGGTCTTGGTTGTTTTTCAAGAGAGTATTACAAGTCAAAACTTCGTTGGCAGTTGATGGTGCCTCGATAAAATAGAGCGATGGGTCATAGCTGAGAATGCTTTGTTTCTTAGCCAATTGGAAATGCCCTGCATGCCCCAGTTCGTGAGCTAATACTAGGACTTCATTCATGAGACCAGTCCAAGAAAGCAGGATATAAGACGGTCCGTCATAGAGAGTCGCACAGAAACCACCAGTCGCCTTGCCCTCATTTTGCGCAAAGTCAATCCAGCGCTCATCGAAGGAACGTTCAATCATCTTGACATAATCGTCGCCAAGGATGCCCAAACAGTCAATCAAGAATTGTTTAGACTCTTCTGGCGTAATGCGCTGGTTAAATTCGGACGGTAGGCTGATTTTCAGGTCGGCGTGGGTAATTTTCTCCAAGCCATGAGCCTTGGCAACCAGCTTGACATATCGACGCATGTGCGGTGCCAATTCTTTCATGATGACGTCAATCTGACGGTCGAAGAGGTCGCGGGAAACATTTTGGCGGTGGAGAAGGTAGTCAATGGTATTGTCAAAGCCACGCAAGCGAGCTTCGATTTGCTCATTCTTGATGTGAGACAAATAAGTTGCTGCAGTTGTATTCTTATATTTTTTCAGGGTTGAGTAGAAACCAGCCGCGGAATTACGACGGATTTCGGTATCATGACTGAGTTCATAATCATTTTCAAAGAGAACATAGCTGTTACCAAGTGTTTGACCATTTGCCTCAAAGTTTTCAAAGGTCATATCCTCAAACTTGGTAACCCCGTAGTTGTTGTAGGGTTGGCCAAAGGTTGGTGCAAAATTGGCCAAGAGTTCTTCTTGAAGAGGGTGGAGTTGGTGAGGTTTTTGGCGAATAATTGCCTCGAAAAACGCCTTCCATTGTGGCTGTTCAGCAATCAAGTTGTTCAAGACTGCCTCGTCAAGTAAGCCCAGTTCGGTGTCCAGGAAGGACAATTTTGGAATGGCAAAGGCACGCACTAATTCGTATTCATTGGCAAGGCTGGCCAATTCTGTATTCATCTTGTCGACTTCAAGTGGCAAGAAGGCATAGTGGTCCAGCTTGCTGAGGAGGATAGACAGGTCTTCGTATTCTTTCAGTGCAGCGACAATACTTGCTTTTTCGATCAATTGACCTTTATAGGTTTTCTCAAATTTCTCAACTTGTTCCTTGTAGCTAGCAAGGGCATCCTTATAGGCCTGGTTGTCTGGGAAAATCAGGTTGGTATCCCAGGTGAGTTGCACGTCAATTTCATGGCGTTTTGGCATTGCTTGTGACATAGAATTCTCCTTTATTTTCAGAATTTTAAGTATATTATATCATAGAATGAAAATTATAACTTGACAAAACCGTGAAAAACATAGATAATTATTAGTATGAAAGGGTTTACTGAAAACCAGAAAGGAGCTTAATATGCAAGTCATTAAACGTAGTGGAGAGATTGTTGAATTTGACCCAGAAAAGATTTATCAAGCCATTTTAAAGGCTGCGCAGACAGTTTATGTGATTGATGATACCTGGCGGAAAAACCTTGCCCAGGTGACCAAGAAGGTCGTACTTGACTTGGAAGAGGCTCATACAGAACGCCCAACCATCAGCATGGTACAATCCCAGGTGGAGCACCGTTTGCTGGATGCCGGCTATATCTCAATCGCAGAGCATTATATTTCTTATCGCCTGCAGCGTGATTTGGAACGCAATGGCTACGCGGATAAGATTGTCGTTCATTTGCGATTTGAGCAAGTACGTTAAAAGTAGTTATAGTTTATAGCTATAGGTTCATGTAACTAAAAACTATTGGTAATTTATGACATAATATGCTAGAATAAATGAAATCCATCCTTTTTGATAATCTGGATTTTATAACTAGTCATTCCCTAAGTTCGTGCCTTAGGGATTTTTTATTTCCTCTTATCTTTTTTGAAAATCCAGACTAAAATTTTATTTTTAAATCGGTTTTAGCTGGACGAATTCTCTGAAATGTTTTATTATAATAACAGATAGAAAACGGAGAGGAGGTAAGGTAGAGAGGTTGGGAAGCTGACTCTATCCTATATCAAAATCGGAGGTTATCAAATGAATAGAGAATTTAAGGCTATGGTTGTTGAGCAAGTAGGCGACGAGATTGTATTTGCTCCAAAAACCATTACAGTGGATGATTTGCATGAAGGTCAAGTCCTTATCAAAGTTGCCTACAGTTCGGTCAACTACAAGGACATGCTGGCTGTGCAGAAAAATTCCGGTGTCATCCGGAATTATCCCATGATTCCAGGTATAGACTTGGCTGGTACTGTCGTTTCTTCGGAGACAGATGAATTTACTCTTGGTCAGGAAGTGCTGGTGACCGGCTATGAAATGGGCATGTCCCATACAGGCGGATTCTCTGAATATGCCCGCGTTCCCAAAGATTGGGTTGTGCCATTGCCAGAAGGGTTGACAATGAAAGATGCCATGATCCTTGGAACGGCGGGACTCACAGCTGGTTTGTCTGTCCTGGCGCTTGAGAAGGCTGGGATGACAGTGGACAAGCAACCACAGATTCTCGTGACAGGCGCTAGTGGTGGCGTAGGATCGGTTGGGCTTGCCATTCTCAAATCTCAGGGCTATGAGCACATTAGCGCTCTAACCCGAAAGGACAATCAGGATGAGCTAGTTTGCCGGCTGGGTGCTAGCAAGATTATCAAGCCAGAGCAAGTCTTTATCAAGGAGAATCCACTCCTGCTCAAAGGGATTTACAATTATGTGCTGGACACAGTAGGTGGTGATGTGGTCGCTCATCTGATTCCACAGATTGACTATGACGGTGCTGTTTCGCTTTGTGGAAATGCCGGAGGTGTCAAGATGATGACCAATGTTCTGCCATTTATTCTCCGTGGCGTACAGGCTTTGGGAATTGATTCTGTCCAAATTAGCCATGAAAAACGGACAGCAGTCTGGGAAAAATTCGCCAAGGAATGGAAGATTGTAGATCAGCTGGCCTATGATGAAATCAGCTTGGAAGAACTGCCTCAGACCATGACTCTTTTGAAAGAAGGGCGGCATTTGGGTAGAACCATTGTTAAAATTGGATAAACTGGACTGTTGAGATTTGATGAACAATAAAATCTATCAGTGGCGGAAGTCTGTTGCACACCAAAGCACCTACAAACGATAAGATAATTTTGAATAGTATGAAACGGCTAGGGATTACTTTAGTCGTTTCTTTGGTATAATGATAAGTATGAATCTGATTGTGACAACGAGTTTGAGGATGGATAGTCAGCTAGTCTCTCTTGCAGAGTCCATTGCCAAAGAACTACCTGCTATTTATCTGCCGCGTAATAAGCAAGCCTTGAGCCGTTTTTTTACGGATATGGACCGGGTTTTGGTAGTTTACAAAGACCGGCTGGTTTTGGAACAAGTGGGTGGGCAATCCCTCTTTTTTCACCTAGATACTGCTATGCTTCGTATCAAAGCTGGACGTGACCCTCTCCTAGAATTGATTGGAGACAAGCCAAAGACTATTTTAGATTGTACCATGGGTCTGGCTTCAGACAGTATTATCATGGCAAGCAGAGGACACCAGGTAAGGGCATTGGAGAGTTCGCAGTTGACGCATTTTTTAGTGAGCCGTGGTCTGCAAACCTTCGACAGTGGCAAGGAAAATATCAACCAGGCCATGCGGTCCATTGAGGCCATTTGGACAGACAGTTTGCCCTATTTGAAAAATCAGGCAGATAAGTCGGTTGATGTGATTTATTTTGACCCTATGTTTTCTAAGGAGATTAAGGAATCACAGAATTTGTCCGGATTAGCAGGGCTAGCAAATGCTGCCCCCTTGTCAGGGGAATTGTTGGCTCAGGCCAAGCGGGTGGCCAAGGAAAAGATTATCTTGAAAGCTCATTTTCGTGATGCGGTCTTTGAGCGATTTGGTTTCACGCGCCATATTCGCCCTAATCAAAAATTTCATTATGGAGAAATTCGTTTGAAGGAGTGAGAACAGAATGAAAATATTAGTAACTGGTTTTGACCCATTTGGAGGTGAGTCTATCAATCCAGCACTGGAGGTCATTAAATCATTACCAAAGCAGATTGCAGGCGCAGAGATTCTTCTTGAGGAGATTCCAACTGTTTTTTATCAAGCTGCAAGTGTTCTTGAAGAAGCCATGGCTAAGTATGCACCAGATATTGTGCTATGTATTGGACAGGCTGGTGGAAGGACGGAATTAACACCTGAGCGTGTTGCCATTAATCAAGACGATGCACGCATTCCAGATAATTTGGGACAACAACCAATTGACACTATGATTCGTGAAGATGGGCAACCTGCTTATTTTTCAACCTTACCCATCAAAGCAATGGTTGAAGCCATTCGTGCAGCAGGTCTTCCAGCCTCTGTTTCTAATACCGCAGGGACCTTTGTCTGCAACCATCTCATGTACCAAGCTCTTTACTTAGCTGATAAACAATTTCCAAAGACTAAGGCTGGTTTTCTTCATATTCCGTTTCTACCGGAACAGGTTCTTGACAAACCAGGCTTTGCCTCTATGTCTCTAGCCGATATTGTTAGAGGAGTTGAAGCAGCCATTGGAGCAATAGTTGCATATAAAGACAAAGAGGATGTGAAGAACGTTGGAGGTGCAACACATTGATGGGGGATTGTATGGAAGCTAGGAAACGTGTCGTAGAGATGGAAAAAATATTTAATATGCATCTGGAGATGAACAAGTCCCTTGCTGATAGTGTTACCCAGCTCAATCAGGCACAATCAAGTTATTTACGGTTGCTAGATTATTATCAGAGCCAGACCTATATGGAAGATCTTGATTTATCCAATAATGGTTATTTTGATGGTATTCCTTGCGGTGTATTGAGTGAAGATGGAGTCTATAATTTGCTTTTTGACCGCTCGAATTTAGCAAGTCAACTGAGAGAACTAGCAGATCTGCTGGAGCAATAAAAATGGCAATAAAATTTTTAAAAAGTGTCAAGTTTTTTTCTTGACACTAGATGAAAGTGTGTTATAATAGAACATGTGCTAAATAGCTCTGCTATTTCACCAACCAAAAAACATATAAGAAAAGAGAAGATAAAAAATGGCAGTAAAAATCCGTTTGACTCGTATGGGTTCTAAAAAGAAACCTTTCTACCGTATTAACGTTGCAGACTCACGCGCTCCACGCGATGGTCGTTTCATCGAAACAGTTGGTACTTACAATCCACTTTTGGCTGAAAACTCAGTAACTCTTAAAGAAGAGCGTGTACTTGAGTGGTTGGCAAAAGGTGCACAACCATCTGACACTGTTCGTGCCCTTCTTTCTAACGCTGGCGTTATGAAGAAATTCCACGAATCAAAATTCTCTAAATAAGAACAGTAAGCGAGACTACTTATGGACATGATTGAAAATCTCATTATTGCGATTGTGAAACCCTTGATTTCACAGCCTGACAGCTTGACGATTAAAATCGTTGATACACCTGAATTTTTGGAATATCATTTGGATTTGGATCAATCGGATATTGGCCGTGTTATCGGTAGAAAAGGACGCACGATTTCTGCAATTCGTACGATTGTCTATTCTGTCCCAACAAGTGGTAAAAAAGTTCGTTTAGTGATTGACGAGAAAGAATAAGAAGGTCACCATTTGGTGGCTTTTTACTTACTTCAAGATAAAAAACTAGAAAGGGAATTATGAAACTTATTTGGAACTATCTGAAACACTATCCAAAATGGTTGATATTAGACCTGTTTGCCGGAATTTTGTTCGTAGCGGTCAACCTTGGTTTGCCAACCTTCTTGGCTCGGATGATTGACCAGGGGCTCACGCAAAATAATCCTGCCCAAGTCTATTTTTGGGCTTGGATGATGTTGATAATCGTTGTGTTGGGCATTGTCGGTCGTGTCCTTTTGGCCTATGCTGCTGGACAGTTGACGACCAATATTGTCAAGGATATCCGCAATGATTTGTATGAAAAAATCCAAGATTATTCCCATCATGAATACGAGCAGATTGGTGTTTCTTCTCTTGTAACACGGATTACCAATGATGCCTTTGTCCTCATGCAGTTTGCGGAGCAGGTTCTGCGACTGGGTGTTATCACGCCTATGATGATGATTGCCTCGGTCATCATGACCCTGGTGACCAGTCCTGGACTGGCTTGGACAGTAGCAGTGGCTATGCCTTTCTTGGTCTGGGTCGTCTATTATGTGGCCATCAAGACCCGTCCTTTGTCTGAAATGCAGCAGCAAAAGTTGGACACGATTAACCAGTACGTCCGTGAAAATCTCATGGGGTTGCGGGTCATCCGGGCTTTTGCGCGCGAAGAATTTCAAGAAGAACGATTTGAGCAGGTCAATGAGGATTACACCGGCATTTCTAAGAAACTCTTCATCTTGACAGGTTTGACGGAGCCACTATTTGTACAAATCATTATTGCCATGATTGTGGCCATTGTCTGGTTTGCCCTTGCTCCGCTCAGAGAAGGTAGCTTGCAAATCGGTGACCTGGTTGCCTTTATTGAGTATGGTTTTCATGCCCTTTTCTCCTTCTTGCTCTTTGCCAATCTCTTTACCATGTATCCCCGGACGGCAGTTTCAGCCAAGCGGATTCAGGAAGTTCTGGACATGCCGATTTCAATTTCTAAAAATGAAGACGGGATTATAGAGACAGAAACCCGCGGTTACCTGGAATTTGACAATGTGACCTTTGCCTATCCAGGTGAGACCGAGTCGCCTGTTCTCCACAATATCTCCTTTAAGGCAGAACCTGGTCAGACCATTGCCTTTATTGGCTCAACGGGTTCTGGTAAGTCTACTCTGGTCCAGCTCATTCCGCGATTTTTCGATGTGACCCTGGGCCGGATCTTGGTAGATGGTGTGGATGTCAGACGCTACAATCTGAAAACCCTCCGCAGCAAGATTGGCTTTATTCCGCAGAAAGCTCTGCTATTTACCGGAACAATCGCCGAAAACCTCAAGTATGGAAAGCTGGATGCCAGCATGACGGAGCTGGATGCGGCGGCTGATGTGGCTCAGGCCAAGGATTTTATCGAAAGCAAGGAAGAACGGTTTGAGACCCATTTGGCAGAAGGCGGTAGCAATCTGTCTGGCGGGCAAAAACAGCGACTGTCTATCGCGCGTGCCATTGTCAAGGAACCAGAAATCTATATCTTTGATGATTCCTTCTCTGCCTTAGACTATCGGACAGATGCGATTTTACGCAAGCGCCTCAAGGAAGTGACGGAAAATGCGACTGTCCTTATCGTTGCCCAGCGTGTGGGAACCATTATGGATGCAGACCAGATTATTGTCCTCAACGAAGGGGAAATTGTCGGTCGTGGTAAGCACGATGAGTTAATGGAAAGCAATGAATTCTACCGTGAAATTGCCAATTCTCAACTCAATCGTCAGTCCTTGACAGAAGAAGAATAGGAGGGTGATATGAAGAATACAAATGTTTTTAAGCGTGTTTGGACCTATTTGCGGACCTACAAAAGCTCTATCTTTATTGCCATCCTTATGAAGATTCTCAGTGCCATTATGAATACCTTAGAGCCCCTGGTGCTGGGTATGGTTATCACCGAGCTGACAGCAAACTTATTGGATATGGCCAAGGGTGTTGAAGGAGCCGGTATCAACGTGCCTTATGTCGCAACCCTTCTAGCAATTTACGCCTTCCGTGCCCTCATGTACGAAGTTGGAGCTTATTTTTCTAACTATTTCATGACCAAGGGTGTTCAACATGCTGTCCGTGATATGCGCCAGGACTTGAGCCAAAAAATCAATCGAATCCCGGTTTCCTATTTTGACAAGGAGCAGTATGGTGACCTCCTGGGCCGCTTTACCAATGACGTTGAGACAGTTTCCAATGCCCTACAGCAGAGTTTCCTGCAAATTGTCAATGCGGCCTTGATTTTGACCTTTGCGATCGGCATGACCTTCTACCTCAATGTTTCCCTGGCCTTGGTCGTTCTGCTCTTGGTACCCCTGACTTACTTTAGTTCTAGCTATATCATCAAGCGCTCCCAGCCTTATTTCAAGGAACAGGCCGCTATCCTGGGTCGCCTCAATGGCTTTATCCAGGAAAATCTGACCGGTTTCCATGTTTTGAAACTCTACGGACGGGAAGAGCAGTCTAAACTTGAATTTCGCCAAATTACGACGGACCTGCAGGAGGTTGGTTTCAAGGCTAGCTTTACCTCTGGCATGATGATGCCGGTGGTTCAGGGCTTGTCAAACCTGACCTATGTTATCATTGCCCTCTTGGCTGGTCTCCAGGTTTTGGCGGGGCGTCTGACAGTTGGTAATTTGCAGGCCTTCGTCCAATACGTCTTCCAAATTTCTCAGCCGGTGCAAACCCTTACCCAGCTAGCTCCCCAGTTGCAGTCTGCTAAATCTTCCCTGGAGCGCATTTTTTCAGTCCTAGATGAGGTGGATGAGGTCAACGCCAATGAGCAAGCCTTGACAGACAATCTGACCGGCCAAGTCAGCTTTGAAAATGTTGAATTTGGCTATTCTGAGGATAAGCCTCTCATTCGCAATTTCAATCTGGAAGTCAAGCCAGGTGAAATGGTAGCCATCGTTGGACCAACGGGTGCCGGAAAAACTACACTCATTAACCTGCTGATGCGATTTTACGATGTAACATCTGGAGCCATTAAGGTAGACGGTCACGATATTCGTCAATTATCACGCCAGTCCTACCGTAGTCAATTTGGTATGGTTCTGCAGGATGCATGGCTTTATGAAGGAACTATCAAGGAAAACCTTCGTTTTGGTCGGCTGGATGCCACTGATGAGGAAATTGTTGAGGCAGCCAAGATTGCCAATGTGGACCACTTTATCCGTACCCTACCTGGCGGTTACAATATGGAGATGAACCAGGAATCCAGCAATATTTCGCAGGGGCAAAAACAGCTATTGACCATTGCGCGTGCATTGCTAGCTGATCCCTCCATTCTCATTCTTGATGAGGCGACCTCATCCGTTGATACCCGCTTGGAATTGCTGATTCAGAAGGCTATGAAACGGCTCATGCAGGGCAGAACCAGCTTTGTCATCGCCCATCGTCTGTCAACCATTCAAGAGGCGGATAAGATTCTGGTCCTCAAAGACGGCCAAATCATTGAACAGGGCAATCATGAAAGTCTGCTAGCCCAGGAAGGATTCTACTATAATCTCTATCAAAGCCAGTTTAGCAGCAGTCAGTAAGGTTTTTACAGTGATATTTTCCGAAATTGGCTAGATTTGTTATGCTAATACTAGAAATAACAGGGAGTATGAGTACATGAATAAATCTCAACTGGTTTTAACAATCCTATTGCTCATCATCCTGGCTGTCTATCTAGGCTTTCGAAAGACAAGCATCGACCTTCCGGAGGCGGACAGAATTGTTATCCGAAACGCAGACTTTCAGCAAATTGCTGTTCTAGAAGGAAAGGACGCTGCGCGTCTTCATTCAGATGCGACATATATTCGCCCCTATTTCTTTGATAATCCTAGCAAGCAGGAAGCCCACGCAGGTAGATAAGTTCTACTTTTTGGAATTTTTGCCCAGCGGTAAAAACGCCTACCTCTACAAATCCAAAGGAGCAACCTATCTGGAATCGCCCTATGAAAAAACGGTCAGAACCAAGAAAGATATCGAGGAGATTCTCCCAAGATAAGTCGGCGCTAGCCGGCTTTTTCAATCCCTTGAGAAATCTCTGCTCCCATGTTAAAATAGATGAATAGAAAAACAAACGGAGAACACATGAATTATTTTAACGTAGGAAAAATTGTCAATACCCAAGGCTTACAAGGAGAAATGCGTGTCCTGTCTGTGACGGACTTCGCTGAGGAACGTTTTAAAAAAGGCTCAGTCTTGGCGCTTTTTGATGACAAGGATCAGTTTGTCATGGAAGTGGGAATTGCCTCCCACCGCAAGGCCAAGAACTTCGATATTATCAAGTTCAAAGGGCTCTATCATATCAACGACATTGAGAAATACAAGGGCTTTAGCCTCAAGATTGCGGAGGAAAATCTGACAGACTTGGACGAAGGCGAGTTTTACTACCATGAAATCATCGGGCTGGATGTCTATGAAAATGACCAGTTCATCGGACAAATCAAGGAAATCCTTCAGCCGGGTGCCAATGATGTTTGGGTGGTCAAACGAAAAGGCAAGAAAGATTTGCTTTTGCCGTATATTCCGCCGGTTGTTCTCAATATTGACATTGAAAACAATCGCGTCGATGTAGAATTGCTCGAGGGGCTGGATGATGAAGATTGATATTTTGACTCTCTTTCCAGAAATGTTTGCACCACTGGAACATTCTATTGTCGGCAAGGCGCGGGACAAGGGGTTGCTTGAAATCAATTATCATAATTTCCGTGAGAAAGCCGAGAAATCGCGTCACGTGGATGATGAGCCCTACGGTGGAGGTCAAGGTATGCTCTTGCGGGCTCAACCGATTTTTGACACCATGGATGCCATTTCCCAAACCAATCCGCGCGTGATTTTGCTGGATCCAGCCGGTCGGACTTTTAATCAAGCCTACGCTGAGGAATTGGCTCAGGAGGAGCAGTTGATTTTCATCTGTGGTCACTATGAGGGCTACGATGAGCGGATTAAGGCCTTGGTGACAGACGAGATTTCTCTTGGTGATTATGTATTGACTGGTGGGGAGTTGGCTGCCATGACCATGATTGATGCGACGGTGCGCTTGATTCCAGAGGTGATTGGCAAGGAAGCTAGCCACACTGATGACAGTTTTTCGTCTGGTTTGTTGGAATATCCCCAGTACACGCGCCCTTATGAATACCGTGGCATGGTCGTCCCAGATGTGCTTATGAGTGGTCACCATGAAAATATCCGGAAATGGCGCTTGGAGCAAAGCCTACGCAAGACTTATGAGCGTCGTCCTGACTTGCTAGAGAAATATGACATGACGGCAGAAGAGGAAGAAATTTTCCAGAAAATCAAAGCAGAAGTATCACCAGAAGACTAGGGACAATCCTTGTTCCTTTTCTTTTTTATTAGATTGACAAAATTTTCTGAATTTTTCTTGAAATTCATCATCAAAAGTAGTAGAATAGTAAAAAATAAGGAGCTGTATCCAGTAATTTTGCTGGAATTTTGACCGTGTCTCAAGAAAACGAAGGCTGAGTGGCAGAAAATCAACCTTCGTTAAAGGCGCTGAGTTGTAAATCCAGCTTCTAACAAGGAGTGAACACTATGACTGTAAATCTTGATTGGGAAAATCTAGGCTTTTCCTATATGAAATTACCCTACCGTTTTATTGCGCATTTTAAAGATGGCCAATGGAGCGAGGGAGAGTTGACAGATGATGCAAATTTGCACATTTCAGAAAGTTCTCCAGCCCTCCATTACGGCCAACAAGCTTTTGAAGGGCTAAAAGCTTATCGCACCAAGGAAGGAAAGCTCCAGCTCTTCCGTCCTGACCAAAACGCTGAGCGCCTGCAACGAACAGCAGACCGCTTGCTCATGGAGCCTGTTCCGACGGAGCTCTTCATCAAGGCTTGCAAAGAAGTGGTCAAAGCCAACGCAGACTACGTTCCTCCCTATGGAACTGGTGGCACCCTCTATCTTCGCCCGCTCCTCATTGGTGTCGGTGACATCATTGGCGTAAAACCTGCTGAGGAGTACATTTTCACCGTTTTTGCCATGCCAGTTGGTAACTATTTCAAAGGCGGTTTGGCTCCGACCAACTTCCTCATCCAAGATAAGTATGACCGTGCAGCACCTAACGGAACTGGAGCAGCCAAGGTCGGTGGAAACTACGCAGCATCGCTCTTGCCGGGCCAATATGCTAAAAAGCAGGGCTTCTCAGATGTGATTTATCTGGACCCAGCTACCCACACCAAGATTGAAGAAGTCGGCTCAGCAAACTTTTTTGGGATTACAGCTGACAACGAGTTTGTTACGCCAATTTCACCGTCAATTTTGCCCTCTATTACCAAGTATTCTCTTTTGTACTTGGCAGAGCATCGTCTGGGTATGAAGGCTGCGGAGCGTGAAGTCCTTGTCGAAGAATTAGACCAGTTTGTCGAAGCAGGAGCCTGCGGAACAGCAGCCGTTATCTCTCCAATCGGCGGAGTGCAGCATGGCGATAAATTCCATGTCTTCTACAGTGAGACTGAGGTAGGACCTGTTACTCGTAAGCTCTATGAAGAATTAACAGGAATCCAATTCGGTGACGTTGAAGCACCTGCAGGCTGGATTGTTGAAGTGGAATAAAAATAATACTCTATTTTTGCATGTTTATGTGCAGAGGTAGGGTATTTTATTTTTTAGGCACCAAAATGCTTTTTTTTAAAGCAAGATACTCTTTGCATTTTGAATATTTATGGTATCTCAATTTGTAAAATTAAGCAAGACAGAAAAAGCCATCTATATTAGGCTCAGATAAACTACCACATTTGTCTGAAAGGAACTAACATAAATGACCTATACCCATGAACCACAAATGAACTCGTAATGATAGAAGCTTATTACCAAGAAGGTACAAAAGTTACAGATATTATGAAGGCTCTTGGAAGATCAAAGCAGACCGTCTATCATGTTATCAACTTTCTCAAAGACGGACATTCTGCCTATGACTATTACGAACACTATAAAGCCAATAAGAAGCGCTGCGGTCGGAGGAAAATAAGTCTGTCGCAAGCAGAAAAAGACTTTATTCAAACTCATTTAGATCGAAGCTGGAGCCTTGATGTCATTAAAGGAACTTATCCAGATAGGATTTCTTGTTCTATGAGAACTCTCTATTGGCTAGCAGACCGTGGTGTTTTCAAGGAGGAAGACCTCCCTTGGAAAGGAAAACGAAAACCAAATGGTCATAGCGAAAAAAGAGAAAAACAAGCCTTTCGCAGAGATTTACGTGAAAGGCTGAACTCTATCCTGATTTTCATACAGAGTTCGGACACCTAGAAGGAAATACCATGATTGGCGAGAAACACAAAAGTGCGGTCATTACCTTAGTAGAACGCCTCTCAAAAGCCATCATTACACTGAAAACTAAGGGACGAAAAGCAAGTGATATTGAGGTTACCATCAATCAATGGCTGTCTCAAGTTCCCAGTCATCTCTTTAAGTCGATTACTTTTGATTGTGGGAAAGAGTTTTCCAATTGGAAGTCTATTTCAAATGCACATGACATTGACATTTTCTTTGCTGATCCAGGTTGTCCTAGTCAACGAGGTCTCAATGAACACTCGAATGGCTTACTAAGACGAAGCAGATTGCCTAAACAGATAGACTTTACCGATATTTCTCAGTAATCTTTATCAGCTATAGCTGATAAGAGGAATAAGATTCCTAGAAAGCCTTTGAATTATCAAACACCCTACCAAGTTTTTCTGAGTTTATTGAAAAAGTCTAGCTTAATTTGACAAATTAGGAAATATAAAAACGAAAAAGAGGAAAATAATATGACACACCAAAAGCAAACAACTTGGAAAGAAATCATGAAGAAGTTACCAGCAGATTACCAGTTTACAGATACCTATCAGCCAGCGGAAGAATGGTGGGACTATAAGGGGGGATCGCCTGCATTTGGACACGTTTAGAAATCCAGAAGCCCCTGCTAAGATTATTGCCTTTCACGGCGTAGGTACCAATGGGAGACAGATTTCAATGATTTTGGGTGGCCCACAAGCTAAGAATGGTTACTCTTTTTATAGATGAAATATCTCAGGGCCATGCTTTTCTTGACTTTCTATCCTATTTTGAATACAATGTATTATAAAGGAGGTCGGGTGATGACTACTATGACGTTACGGATTAACGATGAGGATTCTAAACTGATTAAGAACTATATCCAGTTGCATGGGCTGACGATTTCAGAGTTTGCGCGGCAGGCTATGTTGGAACGTATCGAGGATGAATATGATTTGGCTGTTCTTCGTCAGGCTATGGCAGAAGACGATGGGGTGCGTATTCCTATCGAAGATCTATTCGAGGAGTTTGGTATATGAGCTATAAGGTACGCTTGACCCCAAAGGCAAATAAGCAACTCAGAAAATTAGATGCCTATACTCGTAATACCATTTTGACCTGGATTAAGAAAAATCTATACCAGACCGACAACCCACGTCTGCATGGCAAGGGATTGACAGCTAATCGATCAGGAGCATGGCGTTATCGTGTAGGAAATTATCGGATTTTGGCAAATATTTACGATGATGAAATTGTCATTGAAGTGTTCGCCATCGGTCACCGCAGAGATAGTTATTAGCATCCGAGTCAAAGGATGTTTTTCTTGAGTTCAAATCAATCAACCCAAAACAAATTTAGGAGCAAGCATGACAGTATTTAGAGATGATTTACAAGATTTAGAACCCTATAAATTACCGGGGCAGGCAATTCACAATCTGGGCGACAATGAAAACCGCCTGATTGACTGGACTTTTTTGTTGGAGGAAAGTTTGGAGCAATTGAAAGCGGGGGAATTGTCTTTTTACGGTGACAATCGCTACGCAGAATTGATTGAAATCTATGCCAATTATCTCGGTGTCCAGCCCCAACAAGTGACAGCAGGAGTCGGGTCGGATTTTCTGGTACACATGATTGTTATCGGCGCCCTCAAGCACGATGAGGTCTTTTTGACCATCAATCCAGACTTTTTCATGTACGAGGTCTACAATCAGATACATGGCAGTCGGTTTGTCTCTTACGACCTGCCACAAGACAAGCAAACCTTTGTCCTCAAGGCGGATGATTTGCTGGCCTATGCCAAATCAGTCAAGGCCAAGATGATCATGTTTTCCAATCCTAACAATCCCTCTTCAGTCGCTTTTGATTCAGTCCAAGTCGAGAAAATTATCGCCCAATTCGATGGTCTGGTCGTTATTGATGAGGCCTATATCGAGTTTGCGGACAGCAGTAGTTTTGTAGAGAAAATCAACCAGTATGACAATCTGATTGTCCTGCGCACCCTGTCCAAGGCCTTCGGACTAGCTGGCATCCGGCTCGGATTTGCGGTAGCTCAGGAGCAACTGATTGTTGAGCTGGACAAGATTATTCCGCCCTATAGTTTGTCCAATGTCACGGCGAAAATCGGCACACTAGCCTTAGCTCATAGGGATTTGGTTATTGAAAAAATAGCAGAGCTGAAATCTATACGCACTGCGTTTATCGAATTCTTGCAGGCTATTCCTGATTGCCGTGTTTTACCTAGCCAAGCGAATTTTGTGACCTTTTCTGCGCCTTGGAGCAAGGAATTGTACGAATTCGCCCTTACCAAAGACTGGAATTTCAAATATTATTCCCAAGGCGTCCTTGCCAATCACATTCGTATGGCTATTGGACGACCAGAAGAAATGGATACAATGAAGAAAATGATAAAAGAAGTGGCAGGAATTTAAATTTCCTGCTGTTTTTAGATATTTTTTGAAAGAATTTGATAGAAAATGATTGACAATGAGATATTTTTGTATATAATAGAATTTGTAAACGATTGCAGGAGGTGGTGACATGCTCAAATCGGAACGCAAACAAGTGATTCTTGAGAAGATAAAGGAAGAACAGTTTGTCCGTCTGGAAGAATTGGTCGACATCTTGAATACTTCAGAATCAACGGTGCGTAGGGATTTGGATGATTTAGAGGCAGCAGGAAAACTTCGTCGTGTCCACGGTGGTGCAGAGGCACCAGCCAATCTGCAACTGGAAGAAAGCATACGTGAAAAATCTGTCAAAAACGTTCAAGAAAAACGACAGGTTGCTGAAAAAGCAGCAGAGCAGATTGTTTCAGGGGATGTGATTTTCCTGGATGCAGGCACCACGACAGGGCTTTTGATTGATTTGCTGGACCAAGAAAACCTGACAGTCGTGACAAACTCCATTCATCACGCCGTTCGACTGGTTGAAAAGCAGATTAAAACCATTATCATTGGTGGAAATGTCAAAAGTTCGACCGATGCATCAATTGGTGCGGTGGCTTTAGAACAACTGCGACAACTTAATTTTGACAAGGCCTTTTTGGGAATGAACGGAGTTGATAAGGACTATCTCACCACACCTGATGTGGAAGAGGCAACCATTAAACGAACGGTTTTGGAAAATGCCAAGCAACCCTTTGTTCTGGTAGATTCTTCCAAGTTTGGACAATATTCTTTTGTAAAAGTTGCTCGAGTCGAGCGAGTCAGTCTCATCACCCAAAGTCGTGACACAGTCTTGTTAGATGGTTTAAGAAAAAAAACGAGGACAATAGAAGTATGATATTTACAGTGACGCTGAATCCAGCGATTGACTATATCGTTCGTTTAGACCATGTCGAAACGGGCAGTGTCAATCGTATGGAGAGTGACGATAAGTATGCCGGCGGTAAGGGAATCAATGTCAGCCGTGTCTTGAAGCGATTGGGCTATCCAAACACAGCGACAGGGTTTCTAGGAGGTTTTACCGGTCAGTTCATCAAAGATGGATTGGTTGCTGAAGGCATTGATACCGATTTCGTTCAAGTTGACCAAGATACACGGATTAACGTGAAAATCAAGGCCGACCAAGAAACGGAAATCAACGGTTTAGGTCCAATTGTGACTGATACACAATTGGCAGAACTAGAAATGGTTTTAGCTGGATTGACTAAAGATGACACAGTTGTCTTTGCTGGTTCAGCACCTGCTAGCCTTGGTAATGAAGTCTATAACAGACTGATTCCAGTGGCGAAAAAAGCAGGAGCGCAAGTGGTCTGTGACTTTGAAGGCCAGACACTTCTGGACTCACTTGCTCACCAACCACTCTTGGTCAAGCCGAACAATCATGAATTGGAAGCTATTTTCAATGTTGAATTGAATGGCATGGCAGACATCGAGACCTATGCTAAGAAAATCTTAGATATGGGTGCTCAGAATGTGATCATTTCTATGGCAGGGGACGGAGCCTTGTTGGTTACACCAACGGCAACTTACTTTGCCAAACCAATCAAGGGGACGGTGAAAAATTCTGTCGGAGCTGGAGATTCCATGGTGGCAGGATTTACTGGTGAATACGTTCGCTCACAGGACCCGATTGAAGCGCTCAAATGGGGAGTTGCTTGCGGTACGGCAACAGCCTTTTCAGACGATTTGGCAAGTATCGAATTTATTAAGGAAACTTATGAAAAAGTTGAGGTAGAAACACTATGAAAATTCAAGACGTTTTGAGAAAAGATGTCATGTTGCTTGATTTGCAAGCGACAAGCAAGGAAGCAGTCATCGATGAAATGATTGCTAGCTTGGTAGAAAAAGGATACGTAACTGATTTTGATGTTTTCAAAACAGGTATCATGAACCGTGAAGCACAAACGACTACAGGTCTTGGCGATGGTATCGCAATGCCACATGCTAAGAATGCGGCTGTAAAAGAAGCGACTGTTCTCTTTGCAAAATCAAACAAGGGTGTTGACTATGCAAGTCTTGATGGTCAACCAACTGACTTGTTCTTCATGATTGCGGCTCCAGAAGGTGCTAACGATACACACTTGGCTGCCCTTGCGGAATTGTCTAAATACTTGATGAAAGCTGGATTTGCTGATAGACTTCGTGCGGCAACAAATCCTGAAGAAGTGATTGCAGTCTTCGATACAGCTGAAGCAGCAGACAAGGCAGTAGAAGAAGTGGTTGCAGCTCCTAGTGGTGACCGTCCATTTATCGTTGCTGTGACAGCATGTACAACAGGTATCGCCCACACTTACATGGCAGAAGAAGCTCTTAAGAAGCAGGCTGCTGAGATGGGTGTTGATATCAAGGTTGAAACCAACGGTGCTTCAGGTGTTGGTAACAAACTAACTGCTGAAGACATCAAGAATGCAGCGGGTGTAATCATCGCAGCAGATAAGGCTGTTGATATGCCTCGTTTCAATGGTAAGCCATTGGTATCTCGTCCAGTTGCTGCTGGTATCAAGCAAGCAGAAGAATTGATTAACATCATCTTGGATGGTAAAGCATCTGCCTACACAGCGACAGAAGGAGCTGCTACTGTGGAATCTTCAGAAAAACTTAGCCTTGGTAAAGCATTCTACAAACACTTGATGAGCGGTGTGTCTCAAATGTTGCCATTCGTTATCGGTGGTGGTATCTTGATTGCCCTTGCTTTCTTGTTTGATAACTTGCTCGGTGTACCAAGCGACAGTCTTGGTAGCCTGGGTTCATACAACGAAATCGCAGCGATGTTCATGAAGATTGGTGGAGCAGCCTTTGGCTTCATGTTGCCACTCCTTGCAGGTTACATTGCTTACTCAATTGCTGAAAAACCAGGTTTGGTTGCAGGATTCGTAGCTGGTGCAATTGCTAGCAGCGGTCTTGCTTTCGGTAAAATCCCTTATGCAGCTGGTGGTGAAGAAACCCTTGCCCTTGCTGGTGTATCATCTGGTTTCTTGGGAGCCCTTGTCGGTGGTTTCCTTGCTGGTGGTGTAGTACTTGTTCTTCGCAACGCTTTGCGTAACATGCCAAAATCACTCCAAGGTTTGAATGCTATCTTGCTCTTGCCACTTTTGGGTACAGCTATCACTGGTTTCTTGATGTTCTTTGTCAACATCCCAATGGCTGCAATTAACACTGGCATGAATAATTTCCTTGCTGGTCTTGAAGGTAGCTCTGCTATTCTCCTTGGCCTTGTCCTAGGTGGTATGATGGCAGTCGATATGGGTGGTCCAGTCAACAAGGCAGCTTATGTCTTCGGTACCGGTACGCTTGCAGCGACTGTTGCAGACGGCGGTTCTGTAGCGATGGCAGCGGTTATGGCAGGTGGTATGGTACCACCGTTGGCAGTCTTTGTCGCAACTCTCTTGTTCAAGAACAAGTTCACGCAAGAAGAGCGTAACTCAGGTTTGACAAACATCGTTATGGGTCTGTCATTCATCACTGAGGGTGCCATTCCATTTGGTGCAGCTGACCCAGCACGTGCAATCCCAAGCTTTATCGCTGGTTCTGCTCTTGCAGGTGCCTTGGTTGGTTTGTCAGGCATTCAATTGATGGCTCCACACGGTGGTATCTTCGTTATCGCCTTGACTTCAAATCCATTGCTTTACCTCCTTTATGTATTGATTGGTGCAGTAGTGTCAGGTGTTCTTTACGGAGCTCTTCGTCAAGCTAAATAAGAAATAATGCCTTGTCTTTGGACAAGGTTTTTTAGCTATTTCATACGGATTGTGGTATAATATGAGTATTATTGTTATTAGAGGAGTTTAGTAATGGAGATTATACGCGATAAAGAATTTGTCAACCAGTATCACTTTGATGCTCGCAATAAAGAATGGGAAAAAGAGCATGGTGAGCCAAAAACTGGCTTGAAAGTTGATTTTCAATTGGTCAATAGGGACGAAGAAGCACAGCGGACAACCATGGTTGTTATCTTGCGCTTTATGATTGTCTTGAATCATCATGTGATTTCTGGTGCCTTTAGCCAAGGTGTCCATGTGGACGGTCGCATTATCAATGAACCAACCGAATTTACTGAAGATGAGAAAAAAGAGTTGGTATCTCCTCTCTTGGACATGCTGAAACGCATGACCTACGATGTTACTGAAATAGCCTACGATGCCCCAGGTATCAATTTGGAGTTCTAAATGAAATTAGCAATTATTACAGATTCGTCGGCCGTCTTGCAGCCGACGACGCTTGTAAACAAAGATGTATTTGTTTTGCCTATTCCGGTCACCATTGATGAGGAATCCTTTGTCGAAGGACAAAATCTGACTGCCGAAGAATTTTATCAAAAGATGGCAGCCTCCGAGGATTTGCCAAAAACCAGCCAACCCAGTCTCTTGGAGTTGGAAGAAATTTTGACAGCCCTGCAAGCCAACGGCTACACGCATGCAGTCGGTCTCTTTCTCTCATCAGGGATTTCTGGATTTTACCAAAATATCCAATATCTGGCAGATGAATTTGAGGGGCTGACAATCGCCTTTCCAGATAGCAAAATCACGTCAGCTCCACTGGGTATGATGGTGGAAAATGTATTGAAATGGGCAGCAGCCGGTCAGTCTTTTGAGGAAATCTGTGCCAAACTGGATCAACAAATTGCCCAAACGTCTGCCTTTATCATGGTGGACGACCTGGATCATTTGTTCAAGGGTGGTCGCTTGTCCAACGCAGCAGCCATTCTCGGCAACCTTCTCAGTATCAAGCCGATTTTGTATTTTACGGCTGAAGGGAAAATCGAAGTCTACGAGAAAGTTCGGACGGAGAAAAAGGCTGTCAAACGTCTCTTGGAAATTCTTCAAGAAAAAACATCCGACGGCAATTACCAGCTGGCCATTATTCATGCCAACTGCCCAGAAAAGGCAGATAGTTTCAAAGAACAGTTGGAGCAGGCTGGTGTGACTAGTCAGTTGCCAATCGTGTCATTTGGTTCCGTTATCGGGACGCATTTGGGTGAAGGGGCCATTGCTTTCGGTATTTCGCCCATTATCGAATAGGAGTTTACATGACAATTAAGGTAATTATTGCAGGTTTTAAGGGAAAAATGGGCTCAACAGCGGTTGAGATGGTCAAGGGAGATGCAGACCTTAGTCTAGCTGCCTTGGTAGACCCATTTGCCACTGAGACAGAAGTGGACGGCGTGCCAGTTTTTAAGACAAAAGAAGAAGTTGCAGAGCTAGATGCTGATGTCTGGGTGGATTTCACCACGCCAAAATTTGCCTATGAAAACACACGCTTTGCTTTGGAGAATGGCTTTGCGCCAGTAGTTGGAACGACTGGATTTACACCGAAAGAAATCGACGAACTGACTGCACTTTCGGCTGAAAAAGGCTTGGGTGGCTTGATTGCGCCAAACTTTGCTATCGGAGCTATCTTGCTCATGCAATTCGCAGCACAGGCTGCCAAGTATTTCCCTAATCTGGAAATCATCGAATTGCACCATGACAAGAAAAAGGATGCTCCAAGTGGAACAGCTATTAAGACTGCCGAGTTGATTTCGCAAGTCCGTCAGGCGCAGCCACAGGGTGCAGCCGATGAAGAAGAGTTGATTGCCGGAGCTCGTGGTGCAGAATTTGATGGATTCCGTATTCATTCTGTTCGCTTGCCAGGTCTGGTGGCCCACCAAGAAGTAATTTTCGGTGCCCAGGGAGAAGGATTGACTATTCGTCATGATTCTTATGACCGTGTCTCCTTCATGAGCGGTGTCAATCTCGGTATCAAAGAGGTTGTCAAACGCCAGCAACTTGTATATGGTTTGGAACATTTACTATGAAATTAACACATCTGCCTTCTGAATTTCAGGAGGCTTTGCCGATTTTAGAGAAAATTAAGGCCGCAGGTTTTGAGGCCTATTTTGTGGGCGGATCGGTCCGCGATGCCATTTTGAGAAGAACCATTCACGATGTGGACATTGCAACATCCAGCTATCCGCAGGAGACCAAAGCAATCTTCCCACGGACCATTGATGTGGGGATTGAACATGGAACGGTCTTGGTTCTGGAAGGGCATAAGGAGTACGAAATTACGACCTTTCGGACGGAGGAGGATTACGTGGACTTCCGCCGGCCTAGCCAGGTTTCTTTTGTCCGTTCACTAGAAGAAGACCTCAGACGCCGTGATTTTACAGTCAATGCCTTTGCCTTGGATGAACATGCTCAGGTCATCGACTTGTTTTCTGGACTAGAAGATTTGGAGCAGAAGCGTTTGCGAGCGGTAGGAATCCCTGCAGAGCGATTTAATGAAGATGCCCTGCGAATCATGCGTGGTTTTCGATTTGCGGCTAGTCTGAACTTCGAGATTGAACCAGAAACATTTAAGGCCATACAGGCAACAGCACCGCTCTTGGACAAAATCTCTGTTGAGCGCATTTTTATCGAATTTGATAAATTGCTGACGGCACCCCATTGGCGCAAGGGGCTGCAGGCTATGATTGATTCCAAAGCCTTTGATTTTTTACCAGATTTGGCTGGAAAAGGGCAGGAATTGGAGAAAATGCTATCTAGTTTGCAGGCAGATTTCATCTTTGAAACTTCTGAACAGGCCTGGGCCATGCTCTTTGTCTGTCTGAAAGTGGACAACATCAAGTCCTTCCTCAAAAAATGGAAAACCAGCAATGACTTTCAACGGACGGTCGTGCAATTGGTGAAAATTTATCAGCACCGCCAGACAGGACCAGTGACCAAGCAGATGGCCTACGAATACGGCAGGACACTGATTGAACTGGTCGAAAAACTGCGTCAGGCTCAGGGGCTCTCGGTTGATTTTGAAGAGATAGCTCAACTCGATAAGGACTTGATTATCCATGAACGACATGAGATTGTTGTGAATGGTGGCATGATTATGAAGAATCTAGCTGTCAAGCCTGGTCCTCTCTTGGGTCAGGTCCTAAATGCAGTGGAGTATGAGATTGTCGAGGGGAATTTGGCCAACTCAGAAGAGGACATCATGGATTTTGTAAAGGAGTTTTTAAGCAATGAGTGATTTTATCGTTGAAAATTTGACCAAGTCTGTCGGCGACAAGACCGTCTTTTCAAAGATTTCCTTTATCATCCACCCAGGCGACCGCATTGGGATTATAGGGGTCAATGGCACTGGGAAAACAACGCTCTTGGATGTGATTTCAGGCAAGCTTGGTTTCGATGGAGATATTTCACCCTTTACCAGTAAGAATGATTTTCAGATGGCCTATCTGACCCAGGAGCCTGATTTTGATGAGAGAAAGACCGTTCTGGACACGGTATTGTCATCCGATTTGCGAGAAATCCAGCTTATTCGCCAATACGAGCAGCTCATGGCAAATTATGACGATAAGAGTCAGGCTCAACTTGAAAAAGTCATGGCAGAGATGGATGCCCTCAATGCTTGGGAAATTGAAAGCCAAGTTAAGACGGTTCTGTCAAAATTAGGATTACAGGATGTGACCAGCAAGGTGGCGGATTTATCTGGCGGCCTGCGTCGCCGTGTACAGCTGGCTCAGGTTCTTCTGGGCAATGACGACCTCCTGCTTTTGGATGAGCCGACCAACCACCTGGATATTGAGACCATTGAGTGGTTGACGACCTTTTTGAAAAACACCAAAAAGTCTGTCCTCTTTATCACCCATGACCGCTATTTCTTGGACAATATTGCAACACGCATCTTTGAATTGGACAAGGCCGGTTTGACCGAGTATCAGGGGAATTACCAGGACTATGTTCGATTAAAAGCGGAGCAGGACGAGCGGGATGCAGCTCTCCGTCACAAGAAAGAACAGCTCTACAAGCAGGAGTTGACCTGGATGCGGAGACAGCCCCAGGCTCGTGCCACCAAGCAACAAGCCCGTATCAATCGTTTCCATGACCTCAAGAACCAGGTTCATCAAACTATTGATGACTCAAGTCTTGAAATCAATTTTGAAACCAGCCGAATCGGTAAAAAGGTTATTCAGTTTGAGCAGGTCAGCTTTTCTTATCCTGGAAAGCCGATTCTACAGGATTTTAGCCTGCTAATCCAAAACAAGGACCGTATCGGCATCGTCGGTGATAATGGTAAGGGCAAATCCACCCTGCTCAATCTGATTGCAGGCGACTTGCAGGCTGATGCAGGCAAGGTAGACATCGGAGAAACGGTTCGTATCGGTTATTTTTCTCAAGATATTCGTGGATTAGACGAGAGCAAGCGGGTCATCAATTTCTTGCAGGAAGTGGCAGAAGAAGCCAAGACTACATCGGGCATGGTGTCTATTGCTGAACTTTTGGAGCAGTTCCTCTTTCCGCGTAATACCCATGGTACACTGATTGAAAAATTGTCGGGTGGGGAGAAAAAGCGGCTCTATCTGCTGAAAATCCTTCTGGAACGGCCTAATGTCTTGCTTCTGGACGAGCCGACAAACGACTTAGACATAGCGACTTTGACAGTCTTGGAGCATTTCTTGCAAGGTTTTGCTGGTCCTGTCATCACCGTCAGCCACGATCGTTATTTCTTGGACAAGGTTGCTAATAAAATCCTTGCTTTTGAAGACGGTGGTATCCAGACCTTCTTTGGAAACTACACGGACTATCTGGATGAAAAGGCCTTTTTGGCTTCCAGCTCTGCTATTTCTTTGGAAAAACCAAAGGAGAAAATCGAGAAGGTCAGAGAGAACAAGAAGCGGATGTCCTATTTTGAGAAGCAGGAGTGGGCAACCATTGAGGATGAGATTGCTGGTTTGGAGGAGCGGATCGAAGCCATTGAGGCGGAAATGTTGACCTGTGGCAGTGATTTTACCAAATTGTCGGACCTGCAGAAGGAGCTGGACCAGAAAAATGAGCAGCTCTTGGAGAAGTACGAGCGCTTTGAGTATTTGAGTGAGATGGAGGGCTAGGATGAAAACTCTTATCATAGGCTACATGGCCCTTTACCTACTGGTCACATTGGTTTCAGCCCTTTATAGCTTTCTGAAAACCAAAAAGATGAACCTGCTGCGCCTGAGTTTGACATTTTTGGCAATGCTTGTGCTGGCAGTAACCCTTTATTTTTACAGTCAAAGCTACCATGCTTTCCAGATGATTGGTTTTGCCCTTGGTTTTACCTTTATTTCTACGCTTTTTCTCTTCAATGGGACCAAGGAAGGAACTAATTTTATAGCTGCTATGTTGCTGAGTGTTGGGCGCTTTGTTCTCCATATTCAATTTCTAGTTCTGCTTTATCTTTTTAGATAAATTGTCCGTACAAGTTGTTTGAAAGGGCTTTGCGAAAAGGTTTGCATTGTGGTATAATAGAGAAAATGAAGTGAGGTAATGATTATGTCAAAGAAAATTATCGGTATTGACCTTGGCGGTACATCTGTCAAATTGGCTATTTTAACGACTGCTGGCGAAATCCAGGAAAAATGGTCCATCAAGACCAACATTTTGGATGAGGGCTGCCATATCGTTCCGGATATTATCGAGAGTATCAAAGATCATTTTGTGAGCCACAATCTGACCAAGGATGATTTCTTGGGAATTGGTATGGGTTCTCCTGGCGTAGTCGATAGCAAAGCTGGTACTGTGATTGGTGCCTATAACCTCAACTGGAAGACCTTGCAGCTGGTCCGTGAACAGTTTGAGACCGCACTTGGTTTGCCTTTCTTTATTGACAATGATGCCAACGTAGCAGCTCTGGGTGAGCAGTGGGTCGGTGCCGGCGAGAATAATCCTGACGTGGTCTTCATGACGCTGGGAACTGGTGTCGGTGGTGGTGTTGTTGCTGCTGGAAATCTGATTCGCGGATCACGCGGTGCAGGTGGCGAACTTGGCCATTTGACGGTTGATTTTGAAGACCCTATCATGTGCACATGTGGTAAGCCAGGTTGCCTGGAGACAGTTGCCTCAGCGACAGGTATTGTCAATTTGACTCGCCGTTATGCAGCCCAGTATGCTGGTGATTCTGAGTTGAAGAAACTCATTGATGATGGTCAAGATGTGACAGCTAAGGATGTCTTTGACTTAGCAAAAACAGGTGATGACCTAGCTCAGATTGTCTACCGCAACTTTGCTCGCTATCTAGGAACAGCTTGCTCCAACATTGCAGCGACGCTAAACCCAGCCTACATTGTCATCGGTGGTGGTGTATCAGCTGCAGGCGATTTCCTCTTGGACGGTGTTCGCAAGGTCTTTGAAGTGACAGTCTTCCCACCGATTAAGGAATCAACTAAGTTGGCTCTTGCAACACTTGGCAATGATGCCGGGGTTATCGGTGCAGCGTCACTCGTTTTGAAATAAATTTGGAAAGCAGGGGTATCTCTGCTTTTTTTTTATATTACTCCTTTCAAAAATTCAATAGAGCTAAATGATTGAAGAAGGTGAAGAATCGATTGTTTATACATTTATTATTTGCAATTATTGATATACTATGATATAATGATATGTAAGCGCTATCATGATTCAATTATTATTAGGAGGTTAAATCATGGAAAAGAATCATAAGTATGGTTTTCGTAAACACAAGGCTGTAAAAGGACTTGGCGTAGCTCTATTGGGTACAGTTGGTGTACTCGCCGGCTCATCTTTAGTCTCTGCAAATGAAGTAGGTATTTCTGAAGCAGTTCAAACCAATCGAACGATAGATGCTACGATTAGCAGAGTCGATTACAATGAATTAACGGAAGAACAGAAGGCACACATTAAATCTGGAATGATTGATGAACAATTATCATGGATCAATCCAGAGACTGGGAATCTTGAATGGATTACTGGTTTTGTTGCTGTATATAAATCAACTGGAGATTGCCAAGTTATTCCTATTGCTCCTAAACCAATTGAACCGAACGTTACGACTCCACCTACCCCTGGTTCTAACATTCCTGTTTTACCACTTACACCAAATAATCAACCTGTCTCGAAGGTTACTGGAATACCTAGGAAATCTAATCTACCAAAAACAGGCTTAGTCGGATCCAAAACCATTGCAGTAGCAGGGTTAGGTTTGCTAACTTTTGGCGGATACTTATTGTTTAAGAACCGTAAAACTGGTAAACATGTTGCGATTGCACTATTAGTTGCAGGAGGAGGGGTAGGAGTTTCTAGTCCAGTTCTTGCAAATTCTAGAACATTCCTTGACTTGGTTGAAAATGTAACCCTTCAACTTAATTCTCACTTTACTTATACACCAGCAACAGATACTTGCTGGGAATACGTCGGATATTATCCAGAAATTGCATCTGTACCTGCAGAAACACCTACAAGCCCGAATATTCTAACCTCAGCAGATTTGTTATCTGAGTCACAGGAGACTAAAGGTAAAGTAACTGTTCACTATGTTGATGAGGAGGGGAATACAATAGCTAATTCCCAAGAGCTAGTAAATGCAGTTGTTTCCACCACTTATCGTACTAAAGTAACAATCAATGGTGTAGAAAAAGTCATAGAAAACACTGTACCTACTGAGGTTGACTATGATACTTCTGCACTTAAAGTCAATACTATTTTGTTTAATGGGGCAAGCTATGAGTATGTATCTGTTAAGGGTAGCGAAACAGGCAAAGTTGTGGCAGGCGAGACAGAAGTTACCTATGTTTACCGAAAAGTGACTCAACCTGTCGTAACTCGTGAAGAGCTTGATCCAATCCAAGAAACTGGTAAGGTAACAGTTCATTATGTCGATGAGGCTGGCAATAAACTTGCAGATTCTAAAGAATTGGTAAATGCCATCATTTCGACAACCTTCCGTACCAAAGTAATCACTGACGGTGTTGAGGAAATTAAAGAAAATAAAGTAGTTAGCAATGCTAGGTACAACGCAGCCTCAGTTAAAGCGACTAGCTTGGAATACAATGGTGCAACCTATGAATATGTATCTGTCAAGGGTACCGAAGCAGGCAAAGTTGTGGCAGGTGAGACGGTAGTTACCTATGTTTACCGCAAAGTGACTCAACCTATCGTAACTCGTGAAGAGCTTGATCCAATCCAAGAAACAGGTAAGGTCACAGTTCATTATGTCGATGAGGCTGGCAATAAACTTGCAGATTCTAAAGAATTGGTCAATGCCATTATTTCGACAACCTTCCGTACCAAAGTAACCACTGACGGTGTTGAAGAAATTACAGAAAACAAAGTAGTTAGCGATGCTAGGTACAACGCAGCCTCTGTTAAGGCAACTAGCTTGGAATACAATGGTGCAACCTATGAATATATATCTGTCGAGGGTACCGAAACAGGCAAAGTTGTGGCAGGTGAGACGGAAATTACCTATGTTTACCGCAAAGTGACTCAACCTGTCGTAACTCGTCAAGAACTCGAACCCCTTTTTGAAACTGGTACAGTAAATGTACACTTTGAGGATGAGACAGGTAAGGTTCTTTCACCTTCAAAAGTTTTGGTCAATACCATTGTAAGCTTGACCGAACGTACTGAAACTATTACTGATGGGGTTTCAAATATTGTAGAAACCAAGCGTGAAACCAATGCAAGCTATGATGCTACTAATCTAAGACCAGATCGTATTGAATTTGAGGGGGCATTGTACGAATTTGCTACTGTCACTGGAGAGGTATCAGGTAAGGTCTTGCCAGGAGAAACCAATATCACTTACATTTATCGTAAAGTACCAAATACGACTGAAGAGTTTACACGCGAAATTAAGGGGAAAGTAGTAACTCGCTATATTGATGAAGTGACAGGTCAGGAAATTGTTCCAGAATCCATTGTAAAAGAAGGGGTTATTGCCCTTGAGACGACGACAGTGACCAAGGATGCTCTCGGTAATACAGTAGATTCCCAGACTTCGAGCAGTCCAACTAGCTTTGAATACAGCACAGAAGCTGATAAGATTGTCAAAGAAGTGGATATTGCTAAAAAGCGGACGAGTGCGACAGATTGGATCAACCCTGAGACCCAGCAAACTGGCCAGGTAGAAAATAATGCTGCCCAAGGTCTGCTAGATCAATTGACCAGCCGCGTGCGTATCTATTCACCAACCAACCCAGGTGATCCTGACAACGTGGCTGAAACTCTCGATTATGTCCGTAAAGAAGGATTTGATGAAGCTTCTCAAAAAATTGAAGAAATTGGCAGTGGCAACAACACAACCATATATGGGACAAGAGATTATACAGATTATAGATATTCCTATACAAGACCTTCAAGGGCACTTGTACCAGAAGCAAAGTATGAATTCAGTCGTGTAGATGGGCAAGAAATCGGAAGCAGCAATCAAGACGTTAAGACCATCACCTACTATTACAAGCCAAAAGCTGTAGAAGTGAAACCAATTGTCCAACACATTGAACCAGAGGTTCTGCCTGTAGAATCCGTCAAACCTGCCAATACCGTGGAAGAGAGCCAGCGAGAGATTCATGGTAAGGTCATAACACGCTATGTAGATGAAAGTACTGGTCAAGAAATTTTGACAGGTTCAACTGTTGCTGAAGGGGTTGTAGCAATCGAAACAACCACCACAACAAAGGACTACAAAGGCAACATAATAGATACCAAGGTGACCACAGAACCAACAAATCTTAAATACGATACGACTGCAGATAGGGATTTAAACAACTCACGGATTGCTACTATGAGGGTTGCGCCGTTAGAAGCTTTTAATACCCTGACAGGTCAAACAAGTCCAATTGTAAACGGAAAAGCAACAGTTGCGGCAGAAACCTTGGATGTGTATATTCCGCTGACCGATCCTCAGTTGGATGGTAAATTCCTAAGCGACCGCTATGCAAAAGAGAGAGGCTTTGATACTACAACTTCCCAACTAGTTGAATCCGAAGCTGTCACAATGGATTTAAGCTCAACTGGGCAAAAAGCCCTTCTTATCCCTAACATAGTGACGCAAGAAGGTGTTGTTACTCCTGAGCTAGAGATTGCTAATGGTCAAGTCTATTATGTCCAGCACTATGTTTATACCAAACCAGTTGATCTTGAAGAAAACCCTGTACCGTATGAATTCACCAGGGTTGATACAGCTGAAACTGGGACAGTTGAGGAAGGCGTAACCGTTGTAACTTACTATTACAAACGGGTTAGTCTCTCTGTGACACCGCAGTCAGATTCGATAAATATCTACTTTTCACAGACAACCCTGGCAGCATCTATTAACCCTTAGGGAGAATACAAGTGACAATATATACCTTGAGAAGTTGGATGTCGGACAAAACATTTGGCTATGAAACCACACAAGTTTTTCGGCAAAAGGTATTAAATAACTTGGGTATTCCCAACTACCTTTTGCTCGGAACTCCTTATTCAACACCATTTTGGAAGGAACAGCTTCAAGCACAAGGCTATAAACTGGATCATGTTATTATCTTACCTCATCTTTATTCGGATATTGACACTTGCCTGCGTTCCTATCAACTAGCTGACTTTGAAGCTGATTTAACAAAAAAGCACATCATCTGGAAGGATAAACAAATTCTCTCTCCAACGACAGCAATGTATACAACTGAGGAGGGTTATTATGACCTGAACTTAACTGCTGAAGGAAATATATTATCCATCATTGAACGAAGTTTGAAGTTGGAGTTAAAGTCAGTAACTTCTGTTTTTGAAAAGCCATTTTTTACCAATTTTTCGGATGACAGCTTCTGTTATTACGATAAAGATGGCAATATTGTCCTACAAGGGAGAATTGAAGATAAAGAGTGTTACTATTTTTTCCAAGGTCAAAAATGGACCATGATCGATCTATTTGTGAACTTTTTGTCAGAGAGAATTGTTCCTGATCAAGATATTGTCTTAAACGACCAGTTTATTAGCCAGACGTTAGAAACATTTTGTCAAGATCAAGGCATTACCTATCGCTTTATCCTTCATTATAACCATTACTTTTCACAAAAGAATGTCGAAGGCTACAATATTAAACTCGGAAAAGAAATTTTTGTTGCAAGTCCCTACATTATCGAGCCACTGGCTAAAGATGGCATTCAAGCAGAGTTCCTACCTCCGATTGCCATTCAAGTTGCTAAGCAGCCTCCTAGAGGATTGAAGAGCAATAAACTGCTTCTGGTTGGTAATATTTATGATCACAAACGAGTGGCTATGGCAATCCAGGCTATGAGAGAAGTTCCTGACTTAGAGCTTCATATTTACGGAGGTCGGGTTGAAGCAATTCAAGCATTGAAAGAACAGCACACGATTCCAGACAACGTGATTTTCAAAGGCTTTGTCCCTAGTAGTCAAATACCACGGTCAGAATATTGTGCTTATCTATCCTGTTCTCTTAGTGAAATGTTTGCTAACGCAATGGTAGAATGTCTTGGACTTGGCTTGATACCTATACTTTCTAGGGTTGATTTTGGACATAATCAAGTTTTAGAAGAATTGGATATTTACCAACAATGTGGTTTTGATAGTGTTGAAGATCTTGTGAAAGTCTTGAAAAATCTAGCAAGTTTACCTATTGAAGACCGGCAGCAGTTATCAAACAAAATCTTACATTATTCACAAAAATTCAGTTATGCCGAAGCACAAAAGCAGTATAAGCTTGCTTTAGGTTATAACTAAATTGAAAAAAGCAGGGCATCCCCCTGCTTTTTCAATTCCGCTGTCACACTTTCTTTATATACATATATTGAAAGTTGGTTAATAAAAGGGTACAATAATAGTGAAAAGAGAAAGGAGTGTTGGTGTATGAAACAAGTAAACATATCTAAATTAATTGACTATCTAACTATAGTCGGGCTTTTGATTTTACTGTCTGCCTTTTTCCTTGATAATTGGATTCGTGACTGGTTTTTCCCATCGAGTTGGGGCAACGTAGCGACCATGATGATTTTGCCAATATTTGGGGCACTCATTCTCATGTTGTCGATTTACTATAAAAAATTGTGGACGGGTATCATCAGTATTCTATTGATCATTTCTTTCCCCTTGTTCTTTGGCTTGGGCTATGTTCTCTTCGGTCCATAGAAGGAGTTATTTATGAATATGACCCTATTAAGACGGCTAAATATTGTCCTCTATAGTATTGCTGCTTTTCTCGTAATCATGCTATTTTTACCAATAGGGCAATGGTTCAATCTTGTAAATGCGAATTTCAAACTAGCTTTTTTCATCATTCCCTTTTTCGGTCTAGCTAGCTTACCAACGGCTATTTATATGAAAAATATTCGTCAGATATTGTTGAGTATTGTCTTGGTTGCTTTGTATTTTATACTGTTTAGCCTAGTAACTGCCCTAGCTGGATTGTTCCAACTTAATGTTTATTCATTCTTTTTCAAATGAGAACTTCGGTGCAAAACTGGAGTTTTTTGCTAGAGTTTGCTATACTAAGACCATGACGAAAGCAGATATTATTTTTAAAGAAAACATTCGTAAGATTATGGAAGAGGGCGTTTTTTCAGAAAATGCTCGTCCACGTTACAAGGATGGAAATGTCGCTAATTCCAAGTATATTACTGGTTCTTTTGCTGAATATGATTTGGCCAAGGGGGAGTTTCCTATTACCACACTAAGACCTATTCCGATTAAATCAGCCATTAAAGAAATTCTCTGGATTTACCAAGACCAGACCAATGATCTGTCTGTCTTGCAGGAAAAATACGGCGTTCAATATTGGAATGACTGGGAAGTAGATGGAACAGGTACCATCGGTGAACGCTATGGTGCAATTGTTAAGAAGCACGATATTATTTCAAAGATTTTGAAACAGCTGGAAGATAATCCTTGGAATCGCCGCAATGTGATTTCTCTTTGGGATTATGAGGCCTTTGACCAATCGCCAGGCCTATTGCCTTGTGCCTTTCAGACAATGTTTGATGTCCGTCGTGTTGATGGAGTCATTTATCTTGATGCAACTCTAACTCAACGGTCAAATGATATGTTGGTAGCCCATCATATCAATGCTATGCAGTATGTTGCATTGCAAATGATGATTGCCAAGCATTTTGGTTGGAAGGTAGGGAAGTTTTTCTATTTCATCAACAATCTCCACATCTATGATAATCAGTTTGAACAGGCTGAGGAATTGCTCCGTCGAACGCCTTCAGAAATTGAGCCTCGTTTGGTCTTGAATGTCCCAGACGGTACCAATTTCTTTGATATTCGGGCAGAAGATTTTGAATTGGTGGATTACAATCCAGTTAAACCGCAGTTGAAGTTTGATTTAGCGATTTAAGTTAATAAACAGTAGTAAGTAGAGTTTCGTCCATCAAGAATATATAAAATTGAGGAATTGGTTCTAGTTATAAAATTTGCACTAGCCCTACTTGGTAAGTGCATTTTTCATGTTTTTTTGATAGAATGATAGGACGGAAAGTGAGAGAAAATGACAAAGAAGATAGTTGCAATTTGGGCACAAGATGAAAATGGATTGGTTGGAAAAGGGGATAGGCTTCCATGGGCTTTACCTGCAGATATGGCTCATTTTAAAGAAACGACCACTGGTCATACTATTGTAATGGGGCGTGTGACTTTTGATGGCATAGGTAAGCGTGCTCTTCCTAATCGTCACACAATTGTTTTGACGACCGATAATTCCTATCAAATGGAGAGCGATCGCGTCACTATCCTAAATAGTATTGATCAAGTCTTGGACTGGTACCAGCAACAAAATGGCACTCTATTTGTACTTGGAGGAAGTAAGATATTTACAGCCTTTGCACCCTACATTGAAGAATTAATAGTAACCGACATTCATGGTCAATTCGAAGGGGACGTTTTCTTTCCGAAAGATTTTCCGATGGATCAATTTTGCCTCAACAATTCGAAATTTCGTCCAAAAGATGAGGAAAATGCTTTTGATTTTACAATTAAAACCTACGAAAGAAGAGAAAAATAAGCATGGAGAGAAGTTTATTCGGACTATTTACAGCATTTCTCTGTGGAATTTGCGTTCTATGTGCGCTTCAAGCTTTTAGAAAAAAACGCTTCGGTTTAGCAATATTATTTTTATTGAATGCTTTTACTAATCTGGTCAATAGCATTCATGCCATTTACGGCTTTTTATTTAGATAAGAGATATGAAAGAGGAATTACATGGCTGTTAAGCATACACATGAGTTTATTTATTGCTCATTTTGTGGAAAAAATCAAGAAGAAGTTAAAAAAATTATCGCTGGAAACAATGTATTCATCTGTAATGAATGTGTGGAATTAGCTCAGGAAATCATTCGTGAGGAATTGGCAGAAGAAGTGTTGACTGATTTGGCAGATACGCCAAAACCACAAGAATTGCTCAATATTCTCAACCATTATGTTATCGGACAGGACCGTGCTAAACGTGCCTTGGCAGTAGCAGTTTACAACCACTACAAGCGCATCAATTTCCAGGATACGCGGGACGATGAGAATGATGTGGACTTGCAAAAATCTAATATTCTGATGATTGGTCCGACTGGTTCTGGTAAGACTTTCTTGGCCCAAACCTTGGCTAAAAGTCTCAATGTACCATTTGCCATTGCAGACGCAACTGCTCTTACTGAAGCCGGTTATGTGGGCGAAGACGTTGAAAATATCCTTCTCAAACTCTTACAGGCTGCAGATTTTAACATTGACCGCGCAGAACGAGGGATTATCTATGTGGATGAAATTGATAAGATTGCCAAAAAAGGTGAAAATGTGTCCATTACCCGCGATGTTTCGGGCGAAGGTGTCCAACAGGCTCTCTTGAAAATCATTGAGGGAACAGTTGCCAGCGTGCCACCACAAGGCGGACGCAAGCATCCTAACCAAGAGATGATTCATGTCGATACCAAAAATATCTTGTTTATCGTAGGTGGGGCCTTTGATGGTATTGAAGAAATTGTTAAACAACGTCTCGGTGAAAAAATCATCGGTTTCGGTCAAAACAATCGTGCCATTGATGAAAAAGATTCTTACATGCAACACATTATCGCTGATGATATTCAAAAATTTGGTATCATTCCAGAGTTGATTGGTCGCTTGCCTGTATTTGCAGCTTTAGACCAGTTAACAACCGAGGATTTGGTTCGTATCTTGACGGAGCCTAAGAATGCACTGGTTAAACAATACCAAACTCTATTGTCTTACGATGATGTCGAGTTGGATTTTGACGAGGATGCCTTGCTGGCCATTGCTGAGAAGGCGATTGAGCGGAAAACGGGAGCGCGTGGACTTCGTTCTATTATCGAAGAAACCATGCTGGATGTCATGTTTGAAGTTCCAGGTCAAGATGATGTCAAACGTGTTCGTGTTACAAAAGCAGCAGTTGATGGTAAGGAAAAGCCATTGCTAGAAACTGCTTAAAAAGTATCATTAGGGGTGATAAGCGACTAGCTTTCTCCCCCTTATTTATGAGAGGTAAAGAATGGAAATCAATACACACAATGCTGAAATTCTGCTGAGTGCAGTTTCAAAGGCCCAATACCCTGATGACGATATTCCAGAAATCGCCCTGGCTGGACGGTCCAATGTTGGAAAATCGTCCTTTATCAATACCTTGCTGGGGCGTAAAAACCTGGCTCGGACGTCAGGCAAACCTGGAAAAACCCAGCAACTGAATTTTTATAATATCGATGATAAAATCCGTTTTGTTGATGTGCCGGGCTACGGTTATGCCAAGGTTTCCAAGACTGAGCGCGCCAAGTGGGGCAAGATGATTGAGGAATATCTGACCAGTCGAGATAATCTCCGCGTGGTGGTTAGTCTGGTAGATATGCGTCATGAGCCATCCGCCGATGATGTTCAGATGTACGAATTTCTAAAATATTATGAAATCCCAGTCATTGTCGTTGCTACCAAAGCCGACAAAATTCCACGTGGCAAGTGGAACAAGCATGAATCCATTATCAAAAAGAAATTAGATTTTGATAAGAATGACCAGTTTGTCGTCTTTTCATCTGAAACTCGACATGGCTACGACCAGGCCTGGGACGCTATTCTGAGTGAAATCTAACAAAAAATAAAAAAATAGAGATATTTTTCTTGCATTCTAAACTAGACTATGTTATCATAATTGAGGTTTGAAAAAACTGACCTAAGACAGTAGGGGAGCTAGACTCATAAACATCCTACCGAGGCACAAAACGATTATGGATATAAACGTGTTTGTACTTTCGTGTCTAGGTTTAGGTGCGATTTTTTTGTGCCTAGCCCAAAATAAAAACGGAGGTAAACGAAATGTCAGAAGCTATTATCGCTAAAAAAGCGGAATTAGTAAATGCCGTTGCTGAGCAAATGAAAGCTGCAACATCTATCGTTGTGGTTGATGCGCGTGGTTTGACTGTAGAGCAAGATACTGTTCTTCGTCGTAACTTGCGTGGTGCAGAAGTTGAGTACAAAGTTATCAAAAACTCAATCTTGCGTCGTGCTGCTGAGCAAGCTGGTCTTGAAGGTCTTGCAGAATTGTTTGTAGGTCCATCTGCAGTAGCATTCTCAAACGATGCTGTTGCTCCAGCTAAAACAATTTACGATTTCGCGAAAACTGCTGATGCTCTTGAAATCAAAGGTGGAGCTGTAGAAGGTAAAGTTTCTTCTAAAGAAGAAATCGAAGCACTTGCTACATTGCCAAACCGCGAAGGCATGCTTTCTATGTTGCTTTCTGTACTTCAAGCGCCAGTTCGCAACGTTGCATACGCTGTCAAAGCTGTTGCAGAAAAAGAAGACGCAGCTTAATGCGTCAGAGCGTAGCTGCTTAGTGCTACAAACTATTTAAAAACCTAAATTGGAGGAAAATCACAATGGCATTGAACATTGAAAACATTATTGCTGAAATTAAAGAAGCTACTATCCTTGAGCTTAACGATCTTGTAAAAGCTATCGAAGAAGAATTTGGTGTAACTGCGGCTGCTCCTGTAGCTGTTGCTGCAGCTGGTGGTGCTGCTGAAGAAGCTAAAGATTCATTCGACGTTGAATTGACATCTGCTGGCGACAAAAAAGTTGGCGTTATTAAAGTTGTACGTGAAATCACTGGTCTTGGTCTTAAAGAAGCTAAAGAGCTTGTTGACGGTGCACCAGCTATGGTTAAAGAAGGCGTTGCAACTGCAGAAGCTGAAGAAATCAAAGCTAAATTGGAAGAAGCAGGCGCTTCAGTTACTCTTAAATAATCAATTATTGATTGTTTAAGGCTGAAAGCCGAGTTTTAAAGCCTTTTCGCTAAAGTCAAGGTGATTAAGAAGGGATAATTTCAATTGAAATTTCCCCACAAACACCCCCACAAATTTTTGTGGGGGTGTTTTGTTTCTAGCTGACATTCTATATTTGTTGCGGTAAACTAATGACAAATACAGAGGAGTGAACTTATGTTTAGTGAAGATTTATATTATGAGTTAGAAGAAATGTTAACTCTTGGTTTTAAAAATAATGTTGAATATGAAAGATATATAGAACTTAAGGACTCATATGAAGAAGAAACTTTAGATTATAGTTTTTCAATCAGAGAATTAACTAATCAACTTGAAGTTATTATCAATACCAAAGAAAATGATTTTCCTAATTTAGATGAATGCTTACATGGAGAATATTTGTATTTAGTTAATGAATTAAAAAGATTAGATTGTAATATAGCTGGAAAATATATCAGTTTATCTTATGACTGAGAGATGTATGAAGTTGCAATTATTCTTTCTTATAGAAAAAATTTATTTTGTTGATTTGTTCCCAATTACACATCACGTGGAGGTAGTTGGTTTGCTGGTGAAAGCCTAGAAACCTTTGAACGAAAGGGATAATGAAAAGCCTTGATTGCAAGGCTTTTTGTCGTATGGGGGGAAGTATTAGAGTGAGAAATTTTTTGGAGTGAGTAGAAGTGATAGCAAGAAATTATCAAAATCTATTTCCATTTACCCTGTGGGTACGTGTTTATTTCCATTGACAAGGAGTTTGTGGGAATAGAAACGTACCCACCTTGTTTGAATCAAGTGAAGTGTAGTTGAAGGAAATCTGTTGAAAGCAATACTTCATTTTACCGAATAAGTAATAATTTAGGCAACTTCAAATCGATTAAAAAAAACTATTTTAAAGGTTAAGAGTAGACAAAAATTGTCCACTCTTTTTTGTAAACTCAATTTATCAATAAATGAAATGAGGGAATGTAAAATGAAATATTTTGAGGTTGAGTTAGAAAATCCTGATGAATTTTTAAAACTACAAACAGAAGATTTTGTGAAAGCTAATCGCTTGCTACTAAGGAAGATAATCCAGAGCGTTACAGTCTATGAAGAACACTTCGTCATAGCCTTTAAATCTGGCATCGAAATGGAAATATGAAAAAGTTGTGATAATATGAAGATAAACTCACGATAAATTCAAGTCAAAAGTCAGAATTGATATAGAGTTGTAATCTTTAGAAAAAAACAGAAAAATCACAAAAGCAGAAAAATTATATTGGATTTTTGAAGATAATATGATATAATAAAAAGACTTGGAGGTGGAAGAATGTATAACTTTTCTTGCTAATTATATGATGCATAATAAGATATTTAAAGAAACGGATATAGAACCGTTTGTTTTGTTGTGCAAATTGCAAGAAAGTTAAGTATTCTACACTCAATAATACATTACAGTAACCTTATGTTATGTATAACAAAAGGTAATAATAGTATTTGTTTTTGAGCCGTAAGAATTTACTTTCTTGCGGCTTTTAATATTTGTAAAAGAAAGGAAGATAAACGTGATAGACAATGATACTATGTCATTCATGACAAAATCCTTGCAGAGTTGGATAACATTATAGAGTAATTAATGCCGAAAACCAACTTTGCTTATAAAATTTTTATAATGTAAAGGAGGAAGAGATATATGTCCTTAATAAATGTTTCAAATCTAACTTTTTCATATGAAGGAAGTTATGACAATATTTTTGAAAATGTAAGTTTTCAGATAGATACAGATTGGAAACTCGGTTTTATTGGAAGAAACGGACGCGGTAAAACTACTTTCTTAAATTTACTGCTTGGCAAATATGCGTATTCCGGCAATATAAGTTCTACAGTTAAGTTTGAGTATTTTCCTTATGATGTGGAAGATAAGAGTCTATATACAATTGAAGTAATGAAGAGTATTTGTACGGAATGTATGGATTGGGAGATTTTTCGTGAAATATCATTGCTTGATGTTCAAGAAGATGCTTTATATCGTCCGTTTAATACATTGTCAAATGGTGAGCAAACGAAGGTCCTTCTTGCAGCTTTATTCCTTACAACGAGTTGTTTCCTGCTTATTGATGAACCTACAAACCATCTTGACATCGATGCACGTAATGTAGTGCAAAACTATTTGAAACGCAAGAAGGGGTTTATTTTGGTATCTCATGATAGAAGCTTACTTGATCAATGTGTTGACCATATACTATCTATCAATAAAACGAATATCGAAATCCAAAAGGGAAATTTTACTTCTTGGTGGGAGAACAAAACGTTACAAGATAATTTTGAACTGGCAGAAAACAAGAAACTCCTTAAAGAAATAGGAAGGTTGTCTTATGCAGCAAAACGTAGTTCAAACTGGTCAAATAAAGTAGAAAAAAGTAAATATGGAACAACAAATTCTGGTTCAAAACTGGATAAGGGTTATGTTGGACATAAGGCTGCAAAAGCGATGAAACGTGCCAAAAATATTGAGTCAAGACATCAGGAAGCCGTTTTACAAAAATCAGAACTGCTCCACAACATTGAACAATATGATGACTTAAAAATTTCACCACTTGAATTTCACAAAGAGTGCTTAATAGAAGCGAATGATTTATCATTGTCTTATGGAGATAAAGAAGTATGCAGTAATCTTAATTTCAGAGTCAATATTGGTGATAGAGTTGCCATTATCGGAAAAAATGGGAGTGGTAAGTCTAGTATCCTAAAATTGATTAATGGAGATGATATTAAATTTACCGGAAATTTTATGCTAGCAAGTGGACTAAAAATTTCTTATATTTCGCAAGATACTTCATATTTAAAAGGTAATCTATCTGAATTTGCCTATAATAATAAGATCGATGAAACTCTATTTAAAACGATTCTTCGTAAACTGGATTTTAATAGAGAGCAGTTTGATAAGAACATGGTGGATTTTAGTGCTGGTCAGAAAAAGAAAGTACTAATTGCTAAAAGCCTTTGTGAAAGTGCACATTTGTATATATGGGATGAGCCATTGAACTATATTGATATTTTTTCACGTATCCAAATTGAAAAAATGATTTTGGAATATTGTCCTACACTATTGTTTGTGGAGCATGATGATGCTTTTTGCAATAACATTTGTACGAAAAATATTAATTTAGGTTTGTAGAGATTTTGAGTTGCCACAATAACTAAAAGATATTTACATGAAAGGGTGAAGAAATGTTAAAACAAAAAGAATTAATTGCAAACGTTAAGAATCTTACTGAGTCAGATGAACGAATTACAGCTTGTATGATGTATGGATCGTTTACCAAAGGAGAAGGTGACCAATACTCTGATATAGAGTTCTATATATTTTTGAAAGATAGTATAACCTCGAACTTTGATTCATCCAACTGGTTGTTTGACGTAGCTCCGTACTTGATGCTTTATAAAAATGAGTACGGAACAGAGGTAGTTATTTTTGATAATCTTATACGTGGGGAATTTCATTTCCTTTCTGAAAAAGATATGAACATAATCCCCTCGTTTAAAGATTCAGGTTATATTCCTGATACGAAGGCTATGCTTATTTACGATGAAACAGGGCAATTAGAAAATTATTTATCAGAGATAAGTGGTGCAAGACCAAATAGACTTACTGAAGAAAATGCTAATTTCTTGTTGTGTGATTTCTCTAATCTATGGTTGATGGGAATCAATGTTCTAAAAAGAGGAGAATATGCTCGTTCTTTAGAACTCTTATCACAGCTTCAAAAAAATATACTACAACTTATACGTATGGTAGAAAAAAATGCGGATAATTGGCTAAATATGAGTAAGAACCTTGAAAAAGAAATTAGCCTTGAAAATTATAAAAAGTTTGCAAAGACCACTGCTCGATTAGATAAGGTAGAATTATTTGAAGCCTATAAAAATTCCTTACTGTTAGTTATAGATTTGCGAAGTCACCTTCTTGAACAATACAACTTAAAAGTTACACATGATATTTTAGAAAGATTGTTGAATTACATTAGTGAATAGAAGAGTAACGTTATTTAGAGCATTGGTTACTAAGAATTAACAGTATACCTCGGTTTTCAAAAAACAGCGAAGTCTATGGATATGTTCCCACATACGCAAGCCCTCAGTGGATATCTTCCCTCAAAGACAATAATGTTCAAGTGACTAATTTTTGACAGCTATCCCCTCATCTCAAAACACATTGAACCTAATAAAAGACAAGAAGCACTCCTGTCGGCTCCGCAGGTGATTGTATCGATGTTGGATCGCGCGCTTGCCGCCGGAGCCACGGCCTCCTATGTCTTGATGGACAGTTGGTTCACGCACGCGCCCCTCATTGGCGAGATCGCCTCCCGCGGGCTCGACGTGATCGGCATGGTCAAGAACGACAATAAGCGTTTCCTTGTTCAAGGCCGGAAGCTGTCGCTCAAAGAACTATACACCGCAGCGTCTCCGGTGCAAAGCAAGAAACGAGGCATCCTTCGTTCGATTCGAACCGAGCTTGCCTCCGGCATACCGGTTCACGTGGTATTCGTCCGTCATCGCACGAAGAAGAACGAATGGCTCGCGGTGCTGACGACGGATCTTTCCCTCTCCGTGGAGGACGTGATCCGTATTTACGGGATCCGCTGGGACATCGAGGTCTTCTTCAAGTGCACCAAGTCGCTGCTTCGTTTGCAGAAGGAGTTTCAAGGCCGCTCCTATGATTTACTGATCAGCCATACGACGATTGTATTCTCCCGCTATATTTTGCTGGCCTGGCAGCATCGGCAAAGTACGGATGCTCGCTCGTTCGGCGGTCTGTTTTATGTGTTGTGCGACGAAGTTGGCACATTGGACTGGGCCATCGCCTTGCAGCAACTGCTCGATCTGATCAACGAAATCGCTACGAAAGCAGGAAAAAAGCTTTCGGCTCTGATTCAACGTCAACTCCAGCAATGGATTGCAACTTTACCCAGCTACATCAAGGCCTGTTTGCCCATTTCATGCTGCGAAAGTTGAGTTAGTAAAAAAGATATATAGAATACTGAAGTCTGGTGGTAAGCTAGTTTTTACGGTTGAACATCCTGTTTTTACTGCCTATGGAACACAAGACTGGCATTATAACGAAAAAGGAGAAATACTGCATTTTCCGGTGGATAATTATTATTATGAGGGCAAACGGACAGCTGTGTTTTTGGGAGAAAAGGTTACAAAATATCATAGAACACTGACCACATATCTAAATACACTGCTTTCAAATGGTTTTATAATAAATCATATTGTGGAGCCGCAGCCTCCGGAAAACATGATGGATATTCCGGGGATGCAGGATGAAATGCGCCGTCCCATGATGCTGATTGTATCGGCAAAAAAGAAGATGTAATAATATAGAAAAAATAAACGAGGAGTATGTAAATGAGATCAGAAAAAGAAATGATGGATTTAGTACTTTCTTTAGCAGAACAGGATGAACGTATTCGAATTGTGACCCTTGAGGGGTCACGCGCAAATATTAATATACCTAAAGATGAATTTCAGGATTATGATATTACATATTTTGTAAGTGATATAGAACCGTTTATATCTAATGATGACTGGCTTAATCAATTTGGGAATATAATAATGATGCAAAAGCCGGAGGATATGGAATTATTCCCACCTGAAGAAAAGGGATTTTCCTATCTTATGCTATTTGATGATTACAATAAAATTGATCTTACCTTATTGCCCTTGGAAGAGTTAGATAATTACCTAAAGGGCGATAAATTAATAAAGGTTCTAATTGATAAAGATTGTAGAATTAAAAGGGACATAGTTCCGACTGATATAGATTATCATGTAAGAAAGCCAAGCGCAAGGGAGTATGATGATTGCTGCAATGAATTTTGGAATGTAACACCTTATGTTATTAAAGGATTGTGCCGCAAAGAGATACTGTTTGCAATCGATCATCTGAACCAGATTCTACGGTTTGAACTACTTAGGATGATGTCGTGGAAGGTTGGGATAAAGACAGAATTTTCATTAAGTGTTGGGAAAAATTATAAGTATATTAACAAATACATTGATGAAGATCTATGGAATAGATTATTATCTACATATCGCATGGATTCCTATGAAAATATTTGGAAGTCATTATTTATATGCCACCAATTGTTCAGGGAAGTGTCCAAAGAGGTAGCAGAACTACTGGGGTTTGATTATCCAGAGTATGGTAAGAACATAACAAGATATACCGAGGACATGTATAAAAAATATGTTGAAAATGACTATTTTTAAAGATTAGCAAAGATTATTAACCATAAGCAAGGGGTGTAAATGTATGGAAAGTACTGATGTTATAAATGAAATTAGAGGTATATTACCTCGTAACTCAATTGGAAAATATGATTTACTAACTATTTTTACACATAAAACCGTTTTTGATAAAATTGTAAAAGTACTATCATTGGATTTTCAAAATAAAGTAGATTATGTGGCTGCCCCAGAAGCAATTGGATGGATACTAGGCACTGCCATAGCCAAAGAACTTGGAGTGGGGTTTATTGGAGTAAGAAAAGGTGATAAGCTGCCATACGCAAAAGAAGAGATTATTTCGACACATTTTACCGACTATTCAGGTCAAGATAAAAGCTTTGAAATATCTAAGAGTTCTATTGTGAGGAACAAAAGAGTTTTGATTGTAGATGATTGGATAGAGACAGGTTCTCAAATGAAGGCTTTAATAGCTTTGTTAGAGAAATTGGATTGCAGCATTATTGGGTTGGCTACTATTGGGATTGATATAAATGAGGTTACTCAAAAATGGATAGACAGCAGTTTTGTAGCTTATATTGGCTCAAACATATAATAAACCGAAAGAAAATCTTGAATCAAAATTTTGGATGGCGTTAATTTACAATACAACGAAAGATGTTTACTCTTTTTTTATAAATTTTAAGAGGCGTTAAAAAACAGTTTTCAGACGAAAGGAGATCGAAGTTGAGTATAGATTTAAGTAACAAAAAAATTCCGAAAGAAGCAATTCAAGCATTAAAAACTATAGCGGAACTACTTGATAATATGTTAATTGGGGTGTATTTGTATGGTTCGGCAGTAATGGGTGGTTTACGTATGAATAGCGATGTAGATATTTTGGTAATAACAAATCAAAGTTTATCTGAAAAAACTCGAAGGAATCTTACAAATAGGTTAATGCTTATATCTGGGAAAATAGGAAACATAAAAGATATGAGGCCTCTTGAAGTTACGGTCATAAATCAAAAGGATATTGTCCCTTGGCATTTCCCCCCCAAATATGAATTTATGTATGGCGAGTGGCTAAGAGAGCAGTTTGAAAAGGGAGAAATTCCTGAGTCGACTTATGATCCGGATTTAGCAATACTTTTAGCACAACTAAGAAAAAATAGTATTAACCTTTTGGGACCAAAGGCAACAGAAGTAATTGAGCCTGTGCCAATGACAGATATTCGAAAAGCAATTAAAGAATCGTTGCCCGGGTTGATAACTAGCATTAAAGGTGACGAACGCAATGTGATTTTAACTTTAGCCAGAATGTGGGTGACAGCATCTACTGGTGAAATCAGATCAAAAGATCTGGCAGCTGAATGGGCAATACCTCAATTACCCTTTGAGTATGCCATTTTACTTGACAAAGCAAGCAAGGCTTATCTGGGAGAGTATATTGATAAGTGGAAAGGAATGGAGTCTGAGGTGACTGAACTCGTTAATTATATGAAGAAGTCTATAGAATCTTCCCTTAATCTCTAAAAGGCTGGTGTTGAGAATTCCATTGATAGGTTCTCTCATACCGAAATTTCTTAAAATGGTCAAAAACCGCTGGATATGTTCCCGTCTACCGATAGTTCCAAAAATGCTGCTGATATGTTTCCACAGACGGGCAAAGTAATATGACATCAATGCCATCAACTCGAGCCACGTAGAGTGTGTTGCTCTGCTCGTAAAAGCCTGAAACCTTTGAACGAAAGCATCTTAAAAAGCCTTGGAGACAAGGCTTTTTAGCTTGGGGTGGGGAAGTATCAGAGTGAGAAAATTTTTGAGTGGGTAGAAGTGATATCTAGAAATTATTAGTTTCTATTTCCATTTATCCTGTGGGTACGTGTTTGTTTCCATTGACAAGGAGTTTGTGGGAATAGAAATGTACCCACCCTATTGATGAAACCAAGTAAGCTTTAGTCTAGGGAAATTAAGTAGAAGAAAAGTGATATTAACAATATAAAAAAGCACCTTGAAATGCTTGGTTTCAAGGTGGATTATAATTGCATGAATTGGTTCATTTATTAACGTTTACTTGTTTCGAAAGAAGTGCTGTATTACTGAATTTTATAGTGGAATTGTTAGGATTATTTATTAATATTTGAAAGGTTAGAATAAAATCATTATAACGGACAATTACTGTCCATTCTTTTTTGTAAACTCATATCATCAATAAACTATTAGAGGTGGTCAAAAATGATGAAATTCGAAGCTGAAAAGTTGAAGGAATTAAAATGTAGTGGCTTGGAGACAGGCTTTTATGACTTTGATAAGTTAACAACTGGTTTGCATGAGGGGCAGCTAATCATCTTGGCAGCTCGTCCTGCAATTGGAAAAACAGCTTTTGCTCTAAATATAGCTCAAAATGTGGCTCGAAGTTCGAAAAAAGCTGTAGTATTCTTTTCTCTTGAGACGCAGGAGAAAATCCTCGTAAAACGGCTCCTAGCTAATCAGGAGGAACACACAGAGCAACATACCATTACACGGAAAAAAACGGTTGAGGACTTGAAGAGGCATTCCATTGTTCAGAGTCAGCTGACAGATTTTCCTATTTTTATTGATGACTCAGTCGGATTAAGGGTTATAGATATTAGGGATAAGGTAGGGCGTTTAGCCAATAAGACGAACGGGCTAGGGTTAATTATCATTGACTATCTCCAGCTAATCCAAGGATCACGGTTGGAAAATCGTCAGCAGGAAGTATCTGAAATCGTACATCAGTTGAAAACCCTTGCTAAGGAATTGAAAGTGCCAGTTATCGCTCTGTCTCAGGTCTGTCGTAGCGTTGAGCAACGGGAGGACAAGAGGCCGATTTCGAGTGATTTGCGGGAGTTAGAGACTAGTATGGAGCAGGATGCTGATATTATCGCTTTTCTCTATCGTGATGACTACTACCAAGAGAAAACAGTCTGTCAGGCGGAATGTAATCTGACGGAGCTAATTATTAGAAAGAATCAGAACGGGAGACTTGGGACGGTAAAGCTGTATTTTTACAAGAATTTGAATCGTTTTTTGTAAAAATATTAACCTTGAAAAAGTCGGGAAATCATTGAATAGGGACTACTTGAGGTGTTATAATGTTTCTAAGGAATTGAGGTAAATATGAACGATCAAGAACGCTTACTAACGATTTTTCTACGTTTGCAATCAGGTGCCCATCTAGCAAAATCACAGCTCGCTGATGAGTTTGGAGTTAGTGAAAAAACGATTCAGAGAGATTTTTCTCTTTTGGGGAATTTCTTGGAATCACAGCCAATAGTTGCAGCGGAACTTGCCTATGATGCAAAATACCATACCCGTTATCTAAAAGGAAAATCATTATTTAATAAAAAGGATATTTTGGTTATATCAAAGATTTTGTTAGAGAACCGTTCTTTGAACAAGGAAGAAAATAAGTCTCTTATCGATAGTTTATTAGCTTTGGTTTCTAAAGAGGAACAAAAAGAGGTTTACCAGATTATTGCAAGTGAATTGCTAAATTATGCGCCATTGTCTGATACTCAAAATCGAATTGATAAAATTTGGGAATGGTCGGAAATGATTCGAAAAGAGTTGGTTCTAAATATCCGGTATCAGTCACCTTATAATACTGAAAAACAACATACGATTCTTCCTGTATCCCTTTACTATGATGTACATTACTTTTATGTTGTAGCATACAATTTGACTTTTGAGTCGTATATGACCTTAAAATTGGATAGAATTATAGATTGGAAAATATCAAAAGAAAAGAAACCACAGATTTCTTATGGGGAGAAGTTTCGTGATGGAGAAATACGGAACAAACGTGTTGATCCCTTTATGGGACGAGAGTTGACGATTAGAGTTCAATTTGCCTATGACCCTACCATTGTAACGGATCAATTTCCAACAGCCAGAATCATTGAACATACACCCGAAGGCGTTATCGTTGAATTTATCAGTCAAGACACACCAGGATTGAAACGCTGGCTGCTAAGTCAAGCAGATGCTTTGACTGTGCTTTCTCCTGCAACGTTAGTAAATGATATGAAGAATTTTCTCAAAAAAATGCAACAAAATTATGACAAATAGAATAGGTGGACAAATATTGTCCACGATTCCTTTTATAATAAACGTATCAAGTTATAAATGAGGTACAAAAGATGAAATCAATCAACAAGAATCAGACATTTGAGAATTTTTCGGTCAATGATGGAAATGCTTGGGCTTTAACTGCATTAAAGACAGTTATTAAGGATAAGAATTACTATAATCCGGTTTATATATACGGTGAAGAGGGAGTTGGGAAATCTCATTTGCTAAATGCTACAAACAATGCACTGCTATCTGAACAAAATCAGGTAATCTTATTATCAGCAGAAAATTTAACCAATCATTTAGTAGAAAATCTCACCTATTCCGAATTTGACTATATCTTAATTGATGATTTGAATCTTATGCCTAAAGACATCATTCTAGAGGAACAACTCGCAATGTTGATTGAAAAAAACAAGAAACAGCTAATTATTTCATCAACTGTCACTCCCAAAGACTTAGAAGTTAGTAGTAAATTACAGGAAAGATTACAATGGGGACTAACAACAAGTATGACACCCTAAAATCAATGATTAGTAAATTTAAATAGGAAGGAGAAATCTAACATGCAAGAATGGATTGTTGTTGATCAGTTTGGTAATATGATTGCACAAGGGTTCTATGATAAACAATCAGCTGAATTTTATGCAAAAAATATTCCAAATGCTAGTGTAGTGAAGAAGTAGGTGAAAAATGGTTCAGGAAGTACAAAAAAACGATTTCCAATTAAGTGACTATGTGGTATTTGACATCGCGACATCAGGTCTTTCTCCAAAGGACTCATCTTTGCTTGGAATCTTTGCTATTAAGATTGAAAAAGGAGAGATAGTTGAACGGTTTAGAAGAATTGTCAAATTGCAGGGCGAATTATCAGAATTTATAACTGATGTGACGAAGATAACCAACGAAATGATGAAGAGAGGTGAATCAGCAGAGCAAGTGTTAAATGATTTTCAAGTATTTTGTGGTAGTTTGACTCTTGTTGCCCATAATGCTGAGTTTGAAGTGAATTTTTTGAATTATAATTTTCAAAAGTATGGTTTTCAAGCCTTGAATCAACCAGTGATTGATTCACTAGAATTAGTACGAAAGGCTTACCCAGAATTAAAACGGTATTCTTTGACTCAATTAGCACAATTTTTTGACTTTGATACAAATAATCAAAATCCAGAATTTGGAGCTGAAACGACACGAATGCTTCTTGACGAACTCAGAGTGTTTTGATAAAGTTAAGACGAGTTCTAATTTTGGATTGAAGATAAGTTGAAAGGATTAACAATGAACAAAAAAATCGATTCAGAAAATCAAACAATTAAGGCTTATTTTGAGAGTAAGAATGAATTTTACATTCCTAGCTATCAACGTCCATATGCTTGGCAAGTATCCCAATGTGAAAAATTGATAGAAGATATCGAACGTCATCAGGAAAATTTTGATAAAGATACTCAAGACAATTATTTCTTTGGTACTATTTTGATTGCACAAGAAACAGGTGAGGAGCATGAAGTGGCTTTAATTGATGGCCAGCAGAGGACAACGACTTTTATGTTGCTTTTGAAAGCCCTGCTCTTGAGAATAAAAGAAGAATTGGTTAAGATTTCACCGTCTTCTCTTGAAGGTGAGCGTTTGCGTGATAAATTAATATCCTTAAAGGGGATGATTATCAAAATGCTTTATCATCTAAATGAAGACGATGAGTATCTTTATACGAAGCGAGATGAGTACCAACTTCAAGCCATAGATCTTAAATATGTCAATGATTCAATTTCTGAACTGCACAAGGATGACTTCGTGACGATATTGTTGGGTGAAAGTTATTCTGGCATTACCAATGCTGTTAAAAAAATTGAAAACCGACGGAAAGACAATAAGTACACAAATTTTTTCAAGAATTTCCGATATTTTTATAGAGAATTAGAAACTAAAAATAATTTACAACTCGCTGAATTTGCTGAGCATTTTGTTATGTATTGTCAGGTCATTGCCATTACCAGTTATAATACTGATCAGGCCATTAATATCTTTAATTCATTGAACGGTACAGGCTTGCCATTAACACCTATCGAAGTCATTGTTTCTCAAACAACTGCTAATGCTAAAGAACGAAAGGTCTTTGAAGAAAACTGGCGGAGTATTGTTGAGAAAACTGATCATTCGCGTTTAAATTTGAACAGTTTAATAACGCACTATATCTTTGTCAAATTGGCACAATTCCAATCTGAAACGAGAAACCCAGGGGTATCTGCTTTTTTCAATAAGAATAATCAGTTGTTAAGAGAAGATGTTCTATTCACAATGGAGTTAGATCAAATATTAACTATTTTTGAGTCTTATTTAGGCAGTCCGGAGGGTATGATTCTTGATAAATTCAATAACAATTTAAAACCATTTGCCACGAGTTTTCAATTTTACAAAGGTTGTGAAAATGAGTTTTTGATTTACTTAATAAAACTTGGTGCATTACTTGATTTGTCAGAAAGTCCTTATAGTAGTTCAAAATTTAAAGGCTTCTTGGAGAAAATTAATCTTAAATTTAGTAAGAAGGAGGTCGCTCCAGAAGAAATTATTTCGGAAATGAAGCAACATATTGCTAGTGAATTTAATAAGCAGGAAATTGAAGAGACGTTATTGGAGAGTGGTGTTCCAACATCTTTGGTCTATTTAAACGACTACCTTTATGCAAAGGAAAAAGGAGAAATTTTTAGTCTCTCAAATCAAGTAGATATTGAACATATTATGTCCCAAAGCGGTCAAAATCGAGAGAATATTATGGCAGATGCTGGTTTTACAGATGCTTCAGAATTTAAAGAGTATGCTGAAAAGTTGGGGAATAAAATTCTTTTAGAAGCTGATATCAATCGAGCAATTGGGGATAGTTGGTTTAGAACCAAAAAAATGTACACGATTGCAGACAAAAAGGGGTATATTGGAAGCCGGTATGTAATTGCTAAATCATTAACAAATTATCCAAAAGATACGTGGGATAAAGAAGATATAGATAAAGCAACGACGAAGGCAGCTAAACGAATTACAGATTTTATTTTTAATGAAAAATGAATGTAAAAGTCGACAGTAACTGAGCGAGGATAACTTTAGTTTAGCATTTGAATTAAGATAGTTTCAATGATACTAACTATAGGAATGCTAAAGTCTGTTTTAGGTTTTAATCCATAACTGTAACATTGGAAACATGGTTTCCATATACTTAATATGATAAAGGAAAAAGCCTTACAAGGCTTCAGAATGAAGACAAAGTCGTTAGAATTATATTTCTAACGGCTTTTTCATATGTAAAGTAGTATAATAGAGATAGGAATACTAGCTAATAAGCAGAGGGAGAATCGCTATGTTACACAAAGAAAATCCAGACTACAATCGCGGTCAATTTGGTTTCTACAGTTTAGATGACCTTGTTCCTCAAGATCATCTCCTTCGTCAAATAGAGGAAGCTATTGACTTCTCCTTTATCTATGACTTAGTCGCAGATAGCTATAGCGATGATACAGGGCGTCCTAGTCTTGACCCTATTCTGCTCATTAAAATTCCAATCCTTCAGTGTCTCTTCGGCATTCGTTCCATGCGTCAAACCATTAAGGAAATCGAAGTCAACACTGCCTACCGTTGGTTTCTTGGTCTTCGACTGGATGATAAGGTGCCTCATTTCACTACCTACGGAAAGAACTATGTCCGTCGTTTTCAAGATAGACAAGTTATTGAAGGCATTTTCACCCATATCTTAGGTCTCTGCGTCAATGCAGGCTTCATAGATCCAACAGAAATTTTCATTGACGGTACCCATATCAAGGCTGCGGCGAATAATCGTAAATTCATCAATCGTGAAATTGAAAAGCAAGCCAAGTTTATGAGTGACCAGCTAGAGATTGAAATTAACAGGGATAGAGAAAAGCATGCAAAAAAGCCGCTAGGGCCCGCAAAAGAGGAGGGACCCATCGCTAAGAAAATTTCTACAACTGACCCTGAAAGTGGCTGGTTTCATAAAGGGGACCATAAGGAAGTATTTGCTTATACAGCTCAGGTTGCTTGTGACAAGCATGGTTGGGCTCTGGCTTATAGCGTGGAGGCTGGCAATGTCCATGACAGTCAGGCCTTTCCTGTACTCTTCGCTAAACTCCAACCCTTTCAGCCTAGCTTTCTCATAGCTGATTCTGGCTATAAGACCCCAAGTATCGCTCGCTTCCTCCTAGAACAAGAGATTACTCCTGTCTTTCCTTATACACGACCGAAAGGAAAGAAGGGAAAACTACGCTCTAAGTACTTTGTTTATGATGAATACTATGACTGTTATATCTGCCCTGAGAATCAGGTCTTAAACTATCGCACAACCACCAGAGAAGGCTATCGGGAATATAAGAGTGATCCAGCTATCTGTGCTACTTGTCCACTCTTATCCATTTGTACAGAAAGCAAGAACAAGCAGAAAGTGGTAACTCGACATGTTTGGAAAGATGCTTTAGAGACCTGTGAAGAGATTCGGCACAGGAAAGGTATGAAGGAGCTTTACCAGAAACGGAAAGAAACCATTGAACGCCTCTTTGGGACAGCCAAAGAGTACCACAATCTCCGTTATACAAGAGAGAAAGGCAAGTCCAAAATGGAAGATAAAGTTGGACTGACTTTGGCATGTTTAAATCTCAAGAAATTGGTAAAAATGAGGGCAGGAAAGCCTTTTTATATGGTACAAATAACCACTATGCTGGCAAAAAGACCGACTATCAGACCAAAAAACAGAAAAAGACAAACATCAATCGAGATGTTTGTCTTCATTCTGAAGCCTTACAAGGCTTTTTTCTTTGAGTGAGGAGTATAAAAAACAATCAATAACTCTATTTCCATATACCTAGATTTATGTCTAAGATTCTATTTTTGTGCTAAGTAAGTTGTTGTATTCTTGTAAGAATATCGGTAGATTAGTGGATTCTCTTCTAAGGTTCTTACTTCAAATATGAAGAAGTGATCGCGGTTATCTTTGGACTTTTCCTTATTGAGGACAAAGTAATTCTTATGTGAAGTCGCCATTGTTTTGAGGGTATCATCGGTCAGGAAGGTCAATGGAATATTCATGTTGGAGTATCGGTAGAAGTCACGTTCAAAATCTTGGTAACTCTCGCTGTAATAGTCCATTTGCAGGTGATTACGCTGAAACTCAAGCTGATTCATAAAGCACCTCCTCAACAAGTTCAATACTAATAATAAGTTCATTATAAAGTATTAAAGAGAGCATTTAGTTCTCTTTTTATTATGCTTTATTGAGTGATGTGATAACTTTTCCAAATCATCCTTGTTATCCTAATATCATTCCTAAGAAAATCAAGTCTTGATTTTTTGTTGGGGGTTGGGGGGCAAAGCCACCAAGTTATCTTATCGTTGGCTGTCAAAACTGGAAAGTTTTGGTCTGCTGGCGATATGATTTTTTGGGGATTGTGACCACAATGCCTGAGCTCGCAAAGACCCAACAAGGTCTTTAGGGAATTTCCCGTATGACATACGGGGTCGGGGATTACCCGAGAAAGGATAAAAAGGAGAAAATAACATGTCTGAACAATATAGAGATATTCGAAAAGAAATAAATTTAACAGCCAATGAGTTAAAACAAATTGAACAATTAATGAGGGAGAAGCGTTATCGACACTTTTCACCATTTGTCAGAGATCAATTATTAATGACTGATGATAAACAGTTAACTGCTAAAGAGTGGTTTTCATTTTGGAAAACTCAAAAGTTAGAACAGATTGGACGTGATGTTCATGAAATTATGACTGTCGCAAGAGTGAATAATCAAGTGACTCAGGAACATGTATCTATTTTATTGACCTGTGTTCAAGATTTAATTTTCGAAGTTAGTCAGATGCAACCACTGAGTAGAGAGTTTCGTGAAAAGTATATAGGTTAGTAGATTTAATTTTATAGTGTATAGCTGTTTTAATCCTAGGGATTTACTTACTTTAATTTTAAGTAATGAAAGTTTTAAAGTAGTATTTTAGAAATGACTGTACTGTGATAACTTTTTCAAACATAAATTGGTACTTTACTATTATCTGAGAGTTTATCAGAATAAAATAGAAGGAGTATCCAATGGAAACTATTACACATAAAAATATTATGAAACTTGGCTTTTCTAAGACAGCATCAAAGCTGATTATTAGAGAAGCTAAAGCAATAGCTGTTGAACAATTTTATACTAGTCATTTAGATAACAATGCGGTAAAATTAAGAAAATCGCCTTTTGATAATAGACGATTAGACTTAGCTCCTAAAGTTATCGTAGAGGAGTTGCTCGGTTTTCCAATAACTGATGAAAGAAAGGAAAACAGATAAATGTCTAAGAAATATAAAGGTGTATTTAGAGATGATAAAGGTAGGATATATTGTCAAACTGAATTTAAGGTATCTGCAACTGGGAAACGTCAACGTTTTAAACGTTATCGAAATATGTGGGGAAAATCTTTCACGACAGAGAAAGAAGCTTATGATGAGCTTTGTCGAGCAAGAGTTGAGTTTTATGATAAATTCGATTATTCAGATTATAATTTAACATTTGCTCAGTACATGGAAGATATTTTCTTACCGTATTATAGACAAACGGTACAGGATTCAACCTATAGAACTGCAATCACTCATTTTACTTTATTTATAGAGGAATTCGGTAAAATGAAATTGCGTGATATTAAGCCACGTGATTGCGAGAGATTTCGATTGAAACTTATAGCAAATCATTCTCCTAATTATGCAAAATGTGTTTGGATCCGTTTCAAACAATGTTTAGGATATGCGGAAAGAATGGAATATATTAAAACTTTCCCATGTAAGAGTCTTGATAATCCGAAAGGGAAGCGACCAGATACAAAATTTTGGACATTCGACGAGTTCAAAAAAGTTATTGCAACCTTTGATATAGAAGACTATGAAGATTTACATCGCTTTACGACAACTTGGTTATACTACATGACGGGGGTGCGAGTCAGTGAAGGTTTTGCTTTATTGTGGTCTGACTATGATAAAGAGAATAAGCGAATTTTTGTCCATTCAACTTTAGAAGCGTTAAAAGGTGGTATTTATCGTATAAAAGACCAGACTAAAACGGATGCAGGGGTTCGATTTGTTGATCTAGATGATGAAACGATTAATGTCTTAGAACGTTGGAGAAAAGTTCAAGTTGCTAATTCTGATGATAACTACATCTTATCTAAGTTTGGTGAACCTATGGTTAAGAGTACCTTAACTAGAATGTTGAAGAGACAGGCTAAGTTAGCAGGAGTACCTGAGATAACTGGTAAAGGATTGAGACATAGTCATGATTCATTTATGATCAATGTTCTAGGAAAAGATGTTTTAGCAGTCTCTCAACGTTCAGGTAGAATTGATAAAGCTACAACTCTAAATACTTATTCTCATTTTTACAATGCTAGAAAGCAGACAGTAGGTAATGAGATAACAGAATTATTGAAAAAGGAGGGTGTTTCATCAACACCCCGATAAGGACCACTATCAATAATATTTGACTAAAAAATGCATAATACTAAGGTTTAAAAGCGATTTGCTTATGTTACTCTTAAATAAGAGTCACATCATAATTAGATTGCGGAATCCCTATTTACCAGTCTTTGAGAGCGATAAGCGATTGATAGAAACTGATAAATTGATTTGGTTTCCTGCCAAAAATCCTGCCAAAAATTCTTTGGCAGGATTTTTGTTTTAATAAATTTTCGGGGGTAGACATTAAATTGTCTACCCCTTTTTTTGCGTTTTGGAGGTAATCATGCAAAAGAAGGAAAAATCATCACGCCAAATCGTGATGTGCCATCTCGTGGCTATTTTAGGAGTTGATATTGAGAAAGCAACTCATCTGGTTGATGAATTGGAACAAGTAGGTTTAATCCGATTTGATGAATTCGGAAATGTTGGACTTTTAGTCTTGGAGGGATAATCATGAAACGTATTACCGCTAATCAGTATCAGACATCAGAGCGTTATTATAAACTCCCAAAAGTCTTGTTTGAGAGTGAACGTTATAAGGATATGAAGCTGGAGGTTAAGGTAGCCTACGCGGTTTTAAAAGATCGGTTGGAGTTGTCTTTGAGTAAAGGTTGGATTGATGAGGATGGGGCTATTTATTTGATTTATTCCAATTCAAATCTGATGGCACTATTAGGCTGTTCAAAGTCAAAATTACTTTCAATCAAAAAAAACTTACGTGACTATGGCTTAATTGATGAAGTCCAACAGTCCTCTAGTGAAAGAGGTCGAATGGCAAATAAAATTTACTTGGGGGAATTAGAACATGAAACTACCCCAGTCTTACATACAGACGGGGCTAGTGTTAAAAAAACACTAGGGGGGTCTCAAAGAAAGACGGGGCCGGTCTTAAATTCAGCCCCTAGTGAGACTGAAGGAAGTGAGACTAAATATAGTGAAACTAAAGGGAGTGATTTCCTTATTGAGGACGAGGAGGAGAGGCAGCAAGTAGATGAGAAACAAGAAGAGAACTTTACTTCAAAAGTCGATGGCGTGACCAAGTACGATCGAGATTATATTTGGGGTTTGGTTCATGACCAGTTAAGACAGACAGGTCTATCTCAGTCGGCTAGTGACTATGCCATGATTTATTTTAGTGACCGTTATCAGTATGCATTGGAACATATGCGATTTGCTCGGTCAGCGGAAGTAATAGCTGAATACGTATTTAATGGTGTGCTGTCAGAGTGGACCAAGCAACTGAGACGACAAGAAGTAAAAGGAGGTGATTAAGTTGATTTGGTGGATACTAGGTGAAATCTATCTGATTTCTATCGTCATTTTGATTGTTGAAATCATCCGTGCACCAGAAATGGATGAACATATATAAGCAAGAGTTTTACAAGTGTAAGGCACTTTTTTAGTTGGAAAGAGAGGAAAAATGAAATTTTTAGATTTATTTGCTGGGATAGGCGGTTTTAGACTAGGGATGGAATCACAGGGTCATAAATGCCTGGGCTTTTGTGAAATTGATAAATTTGCCAGAACATCTTATAAAGCCATGTTTAACACAGAAGGGGAAATAGAATACCATGATATTAAAGAGGTCACAGACCATGACTTTAGACAATTTAGAGGGCAAGTCGACATCATCTGCGGGGGATTTCCTTGCCAAGCTTTTTCACTCGCAGGAAGACGACTGGGATTTGAAGATACTCGAGGGACTCTCTTTTTTGAGATTGCTCGAGCGGCCAAACAAATCCAACCACGTTTTCTATTTTTGGAAAACGTCAAAGGCCTACTCAATCACGACGAGGGACGGACGTTCGCCACAATCCTCTCCACGTTGGATGAACTGGGGTATGATGTCGAATGGCAGGTGCTTAACAGTAAGGACTTCCAAGTCCCGCAAAACAGAGAGCGGGTCTTTATTATCGGACATTCTAGAAGATACCGTTCCAGATTCATATTTCCTCTCAGAAGAGAAAACAGCCCAGCTCATCTTGAAAGGCTAGGAAATATCAATCCCTCTAAACGTGGTTTGAATGGTGAAGTCTATCTGACGAGTGGACTTGCTCCTACACTAACAAGAGGTAAAGGAGAGGGAGCTAAAATCGCCATTCCAGTCTTAACACCAGATAGACTAGAAAAACGGCAACATGGTCGTCGATTTAAGGACAATCAAGACCCTATGTTTACTTTGACCAGTCAAGACAGACACGGAGTTGTTGTAGCAGGAAATCTGCCGACTAGCTTTGACCAGACTGGAAGAGTATTCGACACTTCTGGCTTGTCACCGACTTTGACCACCATGCAAGGTGGAGACAAGGTGCCAAAGATTTTGCTGAGGGAGGAGCTGCCATTTCTGAAAATCAAGGAAGCCACAAAAAAAGGGTACGCAAAGGCAACTCTTGGAGATTCTGTCAATCTGGCTTATCCAGACTCAACCAAACGTAGGGGACGAGTGGGAAAGGGAATATCCAATACCTTGACAACTTCAGACAATATGGGAGTGGTGGTTGCTGCTCTGGAATATCGACAGGATAAGTGGTATGAAGTCACAGGTATTGTCTTAGAGGGGAAACTTTATCGCCTGAGAATAAGACGACTGACACCAAGAGAGTGTTTCAGACTTCAAGGCTTTCCTGACTGGGCTTATGAAAGAGCAGAGAGTGTTTCTAGTAAGAGCCAACTATACAAACAGGCCGGCAATAGCGTGACTGTCACAGTTATTGAAGCCATTGCGAGAGAATTTAGAAGAACGGAAGAGGAAGAAAAACATGAATCTACTACATAAGAAAAGTATCCTAGAGTGTACTGAATTAGATGAACATATTCACCAAGTTGAAACCAATCAGTTATTACAAAAGATACTGTCGCTCCCCAATTTTGATTGTGACTTTGAGGTGACTTTTGAAGATGATTACCACAAAGAGATGAATGATCCCCTATTCTACGAATCCAATCTTCATCGAATTTCGGATTTTATGGAAACTAGGGATATTAAAAATGGTGTAGATACATTATTGACGAAAGACAATCACTTGGCCTTTCGTGCCTTTGGTGAAAATTATTCTGCTAGAGGAAAGGATGGCATTTTAACGACTTTAGTGATAGTCAAGTGCTTTGGTGAAGGACGGATGCCCATTGATATGAGTCGCTATTTCTCAACTCCTGAACCAACAGTTGAAAATAGCCTAATCCTATAAGGAGGTGCCTATGCTTGAGGTATATCTAGGAAATAATGCCAATACAAATCAAGATTTACTAACCATTTTGACGACCTATGGGGTGACTTATCGTTGTACAAAAGCGTGTGATGTAAACCGTGAAATCTTACTGTCACTCTTTGCCAAAACCACGGATTGTTTTGAGTTGCTGTCGCCACGATTTCTTCGCTTTAAACGTCAATATTCGATAAGTTTGAATGAGATGATTCAGCTCATTCTCCAAAAGCCAGACCAGAATCTTCGGTTGCCACTCATTGTTTGTCAGAATCATGTCTATCCAGCTATTGGGCTAGACGAAGTGCGTACCTTTCTTCCCAGACAAGTAAAAGAAGAGCTGTTTCAGGCTAGTCTGATGAAACAAGTGACAGGGTAGGTGTGAAGATGAATGAACGATTTTGGGATAATTTAGAAATCATACTCTCAGAAAGAGAAATCACTTGGGCAGAACTAGCTCGAAAGGTATTCAAAGGTCAATATGTCTATCCCAGTGAGTTTAATCGCCTCTATCAAAAACTGCGACATTACAAATCCAATCGCCTGATGCCACAAACAAGATGGGTTGAGCGAATCGTTCTAGTCTTAGACATTGATTATGAAGATTTATTCAAGAGGTGGCAATGATAAGGATAGTGTTGTTTTATCTAGCTATACAGCTTAACGGTCTTCTGGTGAGTTTATACCTGAAAGAGTATCTGACAATAGAGGGAATAGTCTTGCTACAATTGGTCCTATTAAGTGTGACTTGCTTAGAGATTGCCCGTCATAAAACTGTTCAATTAAAAATTGTGGGCGTACAAAATCGCCTAAGTTGGTTGCTTCTTGGCTTTGTGGCTATGGTTGCTTTTGCAGTCTTCATCAGCTTCCTATTTCCAGGTCAGACTAGGAATCAAGCGGTATTGGTACAAGTAGGAAAACAGGTTCCTTATGTTATCTTTTTATTGTTTCTGGCCAATGCAAGTATCCTTGAAGAAATTGTTTATAGGCAATTGCTGTGGGAAAAATTGATATTCCCTTTTGTACAAATAGGCGTGACCAGTTTTCTCTTTGTTCTATCCCATAGCCCCAATCAGTTAGGGAGTTGGCTCATCTATAGCTGTCTTGGCTTGACCTTGGCTGCTGTTCGATTGAAAACTGATTGTATGACGGCAATCATCTTACATTTACTTTGGAATAGTTTGGCTTATGTCGTAACTTTCTTGTGATACCAAAATCAAGAGTGTTTCCGTATTATGGAAACACCTTATGTTTGATAGGGAATCGAAAAAAAGAGGAGGTCACCATGTCATCTGAACAACAAGAACGTCAAGCGATGCAATACGTGGAAAGAAGTAGTTTATTGACAGTTAGAACCCTCTTAAAGCTCTTAGAATGGTCGGCTAGGCAAGCCTTGGCTCAAGATTCAGCTTATAAGATTGGGGTTCAAAAACTGGAAGAACTCCTTCTAAGTCCTTACGCCATTGAAGCGATTGATGTTAGTAAAGACATCCTAGATAAGCCAATTGATGTTGAGAAATTCAAGGAGTTAATGGAGTCAGAAAAACTGCCAATCGCAATTAGTTGGCAAAAAGACTATCTCTACTTTTTTGCCAAGGATAAGACCTTGCTCGATCATCACTTGGATGAATTGTTGAAGAAACTGATGTCTAATCCAGAGAAGCTAGAAGGTTTAACCTTTGATAAAACCTTGGATCAAGAGATAGAACTGGCCAAAGAGAAAATTAGAGTGACAGAACCTTCGGCAGTCAAAACCAAGGAGGTGACCTTGTAATGTATTCCAGGCAAAAAGCATTTGTCTTTGGACTCTTGGGTCTCGCCTTTGGCTATTTCTGCCATCGTCTAACCCTACTCTATGATAGTTTAACCAATGCCCCACCTATGGAACGTATTGCCTACCTCTTAGGAGATGGGTTAAATCAGGTTTTCAATCCTTTATGGCTATTTTCCTTTACTCAAAAATCTCTTCTTGCCTTTATCCTTGGAATACTAACGATCACACTAGTCTATCTTTATGTATCGACAGGACAGAAAGTCTATCGAGAAGGGGAAGAATACGGTTCTGCACGATTTGGAACCAGTAAGGAAAAGCGGAACTTTTACAGTAAGAATCCTTTCAATGACACGATTTTGGCTCGTGATGTTCGTCTAACCTTGTTGGAAAAGAAGAAACCCCAGTTTGACCGAAATAAAAATTTGATTGTCATTGGGGGTTCTGGGGCAGGTAAGACCTTTCGCTTTGTGAAACCCAACCTTATCCAACTTAATTGTTCCAATATTGTCGTAGATCCGAAAGACCATTTGGCTGAAAAGACAGGCAAGCTCTTTTTAGAAAACGGTTATCAGGTCAAGGTTTTAGACTTGGTTAATATGACCAATTCAGACGGTTTTAATCCCTTTCGTTATGTAGAAACAGAGAATGATTTGAACCGCATGTTAACGGTCTATTTTAACAATACCCGTGGGTCTGGCTCTCGCAGTGATCCATTTTGGGACGAGGCTTCCATGACATTGGTGAGAGCTATTGCCTCTTATTTGGTAGATTTTTACAATCCTCCAGGAAGTTCCAAGCAAGAGCAGGAAGCAAGACGTAAGCGTGGCCGTTATCCAGCCTTTTCTGAGATTGGGAAACTCATCAAACTCTTATCAAAGGGAGACAATCAGGACAAAAGTGTTCTTGAAGTCCTGTTTGAAGATTACGCTAAAAAATACGGTCATGGGAACTTTACCATGAGAAACTGGGCGGATTTTCAGAACTACAAGGACAAGACCTTGGATTCGGTCATTGCTGTGACGACCGCTAAGTTCGCCCTTTTTAATATTCAATCGGTGATTGATTTGACGCAAAAAGACACTATGGATTTGAAAACGTGGGGCACTCAAAAGACCATGGTATATCTTGTTATTCCAGATAATGATACGACCTTTCGTTTTCTATCTGCATTATTTTTCTCTACGGTTTTCTCCACTTTGACCAGACAGGCTGATGTGGACTTTAAAGGGCAACTGCCGATTCATGTTAGAAGCTATCTGGATGAGTTTGCGAATGGTGTGACACGTTCTACGCCCAAAGCGGTAGGAATAACCGACAAAAGCGTAGCCTAAAGTCACAAATAATTTAATAATGTGGTTTTAGAGAACTGCATAACTAAAATTTCAAATGAAGGGGTAACGCCCAGAAGGGAATTCGCTAATACTTCGAATAGCGTTAGTTGAATACAGACGACTAAGGTTATAAGCTCGGAGAAGTCGTGCGAAGCACACCCTAAAGTAGAAATACTAGGAAAGATACCTAGAGGTAGGTGTTGTGTGTGACAGTGCGGGCGGGGTTGCCATATGGTTAGAATGACCAAATAGGCGGTCTGACAAAATTCCGAATGTACGGCTCTAAACGAATGGCTGGTAGAAATGCCAGTGTACCAGTGGGTACGCAAGTGGGGTAAAGTAAAAGTTGTTAGTATGAAATACCCTCTGTGTTTACAGGACACAGGTATCTTGAGAAAAGTCTTGAAGATAATACTTGCAGGGCTAAAGGAATGACCTAAGTGGTAACAATCCTAAGTTATGTGGAACGTGGAAAGCAACCAATACGGGAGCTGACTGTATCAGCGACAAAGTACCGTAGTTGTATCGAAAATGAAAAGTCTGAAAGAACATTTTCTACAATAAGTGCATTTGTGGTTGTGAGAGTAGTGGCACAGTACCAAAGAAACCGTGATAATAAGCGGTGGAGGGATAGCCACAAGCCGATACTAAATTTTCTTTCATGTCTATATAGTAATCACCAAAAGGAGATTTTCATAGCTGTCGTGGTGCGACTAAGAAAAAATCATTCTCCGATAAGGAGTTGGTTACTATGGCAAAACGAATTGTAAATAAAGCAGAACGAAATGCAGAAAGGTATGACGCTAAAGAAATAGGTTATCAGCTTTATGAAGATAGCCTGAACGGTAAGAGATTTGATAGGCTCATGCCAATGATTGTCTCTGAACAAAACATCATACTTGCATATCGAAATATCTGTAAAAATAACGGGAGTAAAACTCCTGGTACAGATGGTAAAACGATTGTAGAAATACAGAAATTACCTATCGAAATGGTCATAAAAACCATCAGAAACAAGTTGAACTATTATCAACCAAAGAAAATTAGACGAGTAGAAATCCCGAAAGATAATGGAAAGACAAGACCTCTTGGAATTCCGAGTATTTGGGACAGACTGATACAACAGTGTGTCTTACAGGTGTTAGAGCCAATCTGTGAAGCTAAGTTTCACGAAAGAAACAATGGTTTCAGACCGTACAGGTCTACACAGAACGCAATAGCACAGTGCTATAAAATGGCACAAATACAAAATCTGCACTTTGTTGTAGATGTAGACATTACAGGATTCTTTGATAATATTGACCACTCAAAACTTATCCGTCAGTTATGGGGATTGGGAGTACAGGACAGAAAGCTGATTATGATAATCAAGCAAATGTTAAAAGCAGATATTCTATTCAAAGATATCGTCATCACACCAGAAACAGGTACACCTCAAGGTGGTATTCTATCTCCGCTATTAGCTAATGTAGTGTTGAATGAACTGGACTGGTGGGTTGCTAATCAGTGGGAAATGTTCAAAATCAAAGAGGGAAGTACAGGCTACGAGTTTACAAAGGTTGATAACGAGGGAAACATACTCACAATAGACCGAACGCAGAAATGGAACAAGCTCAGAGCAAAAACCGACTTAAAAGAAATGTATATCGTAAGATATGCGGATGATTTTAAAATATTCTGTAGAGATTATGTGACAGCGGTTAAGGTAATGGGTGCGACAAAGCTATGGTTAGCTGAAAATCTTCACTTGAAGACAAGTGATGAAAAATCAGGAATTACTAACCTTAGAAAGAACTACACGACTTTTCTTGGAATAAAATTCAAGGTAGTACCAAAAGGGAATAAGTGGATTATTCGTTCCCATATGGCAGATAAGAGTAAAGTCAAGGTTATCAGTAAACTGGGTTCTGTTTGGAAAGATATTAAAAACCCAAGCAAACAAAGTGAATTAGATAAAAATATAAGTCTTTACAACGCTATGGTAATGGGAATGCACAATTATTACTGTATGGCAACGCTTGTGTCATCCGACTTTGCGGAAATAGCCTTTAAGGTTACAGGGAAAAGTAACGGAATGAATCATAACAAACGATGCTTTCCCATAGAGAAACAAGGTGAAATTACAAGCAAATACATCTTGGATAAGTACGGAAAGTCCAAACAATGTAGATGGATAAATGGTCGTATGATTGTTCCTGTCGGATATGTATCTTATGAATATCCAAAATATAAAAGACGTGAAGTCAACAAATATGTGAGGAAATACTCAGACGCTGAAAACTGTATCAGCTTTGAAGTTATGAAGTATATGATGGAAAATGCTCATCTCTATCCTACATTAGAGATGGCAGATAATGCTCTTTCAAGGTATATAGCACAAAAAGGCAAATGTGCTGTTACGCATAATGCTTTGACCATTGTGGATATGGTCTGTGAACACATCAAGCCTTGCAAAGGAGAAAGAAACGATACTTACAGGAATTTAATTATTCTCTCAAAAGAGGTATCGGATTTGGTAGGAGAAGAAAATAGCAATAAAGTAAGTAAGCTACTCAAAAATCTACCATTGACCAAAGAAATGCAAGATAAAATCAATAAGCTTCGTGAACACAGGGAGCTAGAAATGATACAATTCGAGGACTATATAGGCACTAAAAAGTAAGATTTAGTCGGTGGAACGCCGTGTGATGGGAAACTATCATGCACGGTGTGGAGCGGGGGAAAAGCCCGAGGTGGTAACACCAGAGGCTTACCTATCGCTATTCGGAGAAATCCCAGACTTTGCCGAACAAACCTCAACAGTTCGTTCTAGGAATATGAGTCTTGTGCCTATTCTCCAAAATATTGCTCAACTCCAAGGACTTTATAAGGAAAAAGAGGCTTGGAAAACTATACTGGGGAACTGTGACAGCCTCCTCTATTTGGGTGGAAATGACGAGGAAACTTTCAAATTTATGAGTGGTCTTCTAGGCAAACAAACCATTGATGTCAGAAGTAGCAGTCGCTCTTTTGGGCAGACTGGCTCAAGTTCTACCTCTCACCAGAAAATTGCCCGTGACTTGATGACGGCTGATGAAGTCGGGAATATGAAACGAGATGAATGCCTCGTACGCATTGCAGGAGTTCCTGTTTTTCGAACCAAGAAATATTTTCCACTTAAACATAAGAATTGGAAATGGCTTGCGGATAAGGAAACCGATGTACGCTGGTGGCACTATCATATCAATCCCCTAACCGCTGAGGAAGAGGTAGATTTGTCAGGCCATAAAATAAGGGATTTAAGCACAGAAACGACACTACATTAATAGAAATGAGGAATTATATGAATCAAAAACTATCAGGCTTTGTTTACGGGGTGGACGCTAGCTCCATGTTCTCCCAAGCCATGTCTCTATTACAAAAAGGTTTGATTGCAGTAGGAGCCTTTCTTGTTGTCATGGGCATTATCAACCTTTCAACCAACATTAAAGATGGTGGGCCAGGTGTCCGAAATGCCATTCTAGAAATTGTTGGTGGGGTCATGGTGGGAGCCGCTGGTGCTTTTGTGACTCAGATTACCATTTAGGGGAGGACAGCACATGACATGATAATGAATTTTACGTCACCTTTTGTATTTCTAGCCTCTGAAAAAGTATCTAGCGACAGCCTTTTTGAAGGGTTTCAAGTGGATTTAGAATCAACCGCCAACTTGGTTAAGTCACTAGCGGACTTTAATCCGACGGTGTGGTCTTACATGACAGCCATTACCAAGGGGATTATGCAGCCCTTGGGAGTAGCTATTCTTGCGGTAGTTATTGTACTCGAATTTTCAAAAATGGCCAAGAAAATCGCAAACTCAGGCGGTGCAATGACCTTTGAAGCCATAGCACCTATGATTGTCAGCTACATCATGGTCGCGGTCGTGATTACCAATACGACGGTTATTGTGGAAGCCATTATTGCCATTGCCTCATATGTTATTGAACAAGTGGCAAGTCTTGTCACGAATGGTGGTGCTAATTATGATACCATCTCAGGCATTAAGGGATCTGGAATTGTAGGAAAAATGATTATTGGCTTTTTTGCGATTCTCATTTGGTTGGTACGAATGGCCAGCATCATGGTTGTCAATATCTTGATTACCATTCGCTTTATCCAACTCTATCTGATGATTCCTTTTGCCCCTGTTACCATTCCGACCTTCCTTAGTGATGACTGGAGAAGTGTTGGGATTGGTTACCTTAAAAACATCATGGTCTATGCCGTTCAAGGTATTTTGATTTTTCTAATTGTATCTCTTGTTCCCTTGTTTGAATCGGCTGGAAAGATTGCCGTATCAAATGGAGCTGGAGTGATGGAATCACTTGCCATTATGTTTGGTGGCTTGGTACAGGCCATCTTGTTAATCATTGCCTTGGTTGGCAGTCAACGAACCGCCCGAAGTATTTTGGGGATGTAGGAGGAAGGGAGTCACTATCTCGCCTCCTCTTTTTATAGCTTATTTAGATTGGAGAACATTTATGAACACACGTGTCTTTAAGGACATCTCAAAGGTTCAACACAGGGCATGGCTGGGATTTACAACTAGACAGGTTATTTTTGTATTTCCAGCTGTCGCCCTAACCATTTTGGTTTTGGGCTTGAACCTATTTTATTGGCAATTTGGGGATTGGTTTGTCTATGGTTTTGTTTTTAGCTTTACCATTCCACTCATGTTATTTGGGGTCTATCGCCCCAACGATTTACCATTTGAAATATACCTCAAGTACCGTTTTCATTATGAACTAACGGTGCCAGACCGCACATTTACTGGAAGAAAAGGAGACCAACGTGAAAAAATTAAAACACTCAATGAAATCAAAGACCTCTTCTAATGACAAAAAGCAAAAGATGAAAACACAGAAACAGGAAATCAGCCCTTCTACCGTAAATACGTTAGCCTATCAAGGACTTTTTCAGAATGGCCTTATGCAGGTCAGTCCAAGCTATTTCTCACAAACCTATCTCTTAGGAGATGTTAATTACCAAACAGTTGGCTTAGACGATAAGGGAGCTATTGTTGAGAAATATTCCGATTTAATCAATTCACTGGATGATCAGACCAATTTCCAACTGACCATTTTCAATCAAAAGGTCAATCTGGAAAATTCCGTAAGAGTATTCTCTATCCCTTGCAGGAAGATGGGTTTGATGCTTATCGTGATGAATTGAATCGCATGATGGATGCCAACTTAGAGGCGGGTGAGAACAACTTTTCAGCCGTCAAGTTTCTTTCATTTGGCAAGAGCGACCAAACACCAAAACTAGCTTTTCGTTCTCTGTCGCAAATTGGAGAATATTTCAGGAGTGGTTTTTCAGAGATTGCTGTATCTCTTGGTCTTCTTGGTGGAGAGGAGCGAGTGAATGTCCTTGCGGATATGTTACGAGGTGAAAATCATTTCCCGTTTTCTTACGAGGATTTGACCCTCTCAGGTCAATCCACCAAACACTTTATTGCCCCAACCTACCTTTCCTTTAAATACAAGAATCATATTGAATTGGACGATAGATTATTACAGATTGCTTATGTTCGTGACTATGGTATGGAGCTAGGGGATAAATTTATTCGTGACCTCATGCAGTCAGATTTGGAAGTGATGATGAGCCTACATGCTAAAGGATCAACTAAGTCTGAAACCATGACCAAGCTGCGAACCAAGAAAACCTTGATGGAATCGCAAAAGATTGGGGAACAACAAAAGATGGCTCGGACTGGAATCTATTTGGAGAAGGTCGGCCATGTTCTTGAGAACAACATCGATGAAGCTGAAGCTCTTCTTCAAACCATGACCCAAACAGGAGATAAACTGTTTGACACCCTATTTCTAATTGGCGTGCTGGCGGATACTGAAGATCAACTCAAACAATCTCTTGATATTATCAAGCAAGTGGCAGGGTCTAATGTTATGATTATTGATAACTTGACCTATATGCAAGAAGCTGCCTTTAATAGTCTCTTGCCATTTGGGAAGAACTATCTCGAAGGTGTTTCTCGGTCTCTATTGACTTCAAATATTGCCGTGAATGCACCTTGGACTTCCGTTGATATTCAGGACAAGGGTGGGAAATTTTATGGCATCAATCAAATCTCAAGTAATATCATCAGTATTGACCGTGGCAAGTTAAATACTCCGTCAGGTTTGATTTTAGGGACTTCTGGAGCTGGCAAAGGGATGGCGACAAAACATGAAATCATCTCTACTAAGCTCAAGGAAGCAGATTGCGATACTGAAATTATTATTGTTGACCCAGAAAACGAGTACAGCATTATCGGTCAAGCCTTTGGTGGGGAGAGTATTGATATTGCCCCAGATTCTACTACCTTCTTAAATGTCTTAGATCTATCTGATGAGAATATGGATGAGGATCCGGTTAAGGTTAAGTCCGAATTTCTCTTGTCTTGGATAGGAAAGCTCTTAGACCGCAAAATGGATGGTCGTGAAAAATCCTTGATAGATCGTGTGACACGCTTGACATATAAGCATTTTGACACACCGTCCTTGGTCGAATGGGTCTTTGTCTTAGCTCGACAACCTGAACAGGAAGCTAAGGACTTGGCACTGGATATGGAACTCTATGTGGAAGGGTCGCTGGACATATTTTCACATAGGACCAATATTAAAACAGACAGTCATTTCCTGATTTACAATGTCAAAAAGTTAGGCGATGAATTAAAACAGATTGCCCTCATGGTTATCTTTGACCAGATTTGGAATCGTGTGGTGAAAAATCAAAAACTAGGGAAGAAGACCTGGATTTACTTTGATGAAATGCAGCTATTGTTGCTGGATAAGTACGCTTCTGATTTCTTCTTCAAACTTTGGAGTCGTGTCCGTAAGTATGGGGCGATACCGACAGGTATTACTCAGAATGTAGAAACGCTTCTTTTGGATGCCAATGGCAGACGCATTATTGCCAATAGCGAGTTCATGATTCTTTTAAAACAGGCTAAGAGCGATCGCGAAGAATTGGTGCATATGCTTGGGCTTTCTAAAGAGCTGGAGAAGTACTTAGTTAATCCTGAAAAAGGGGCAGGCTTAATTAAGGCCGGTTCCACCGTTGTCCCATTCAAGAATAAGATTCCACAACACACCAAGCTCTTTGACATCATGAGTACGGACCCTGAAAAAATGAGGACATGAGATGAAAGAGGATAAAAAGCTAGTCAAACAGGCTAGGCAAAACTTTCGAAGCAACTTAAAATCGGCCCGTATGCATTATCGGAAAGAAGTTAGGACCTTAAGACAGACTGTTCCTAAAAAAGGACGATTTCGAAAACCAGCCCAAAATTCTCTTTTTCAAGATAAGAAAATAGAGTTAAAAGAAAATCTACTCAGTAGCCAAAAGGAAGCAGAAGAGAAGTTCTTAAAAGAAATTACCTATGTTTCTCCTAAACTGTTGAAGGTAAAGGAAATCAAGAACTATCGACTTCCGCAAGCTCAAGAACGTTTGCGGACGGCAAGAAAACATCTGTCAGAAGTGAAACTAAGTGAGAAACAACAGGTAGTTAATCCCAAGTTTACTTTCCAAAAAGAAAATTCTTCCCTGAAGTCTCGCTTTCAGTTTCACCAAGAAAAATCATTTGATCGACTCAGTGCAGAAAAAGACGTAAGTTCTGTCAAGCGTGAGGTTAAACAACTCAAGAAAGTCCGAAAGTCTAAGAAAAACTCTACCAAAGTCAAAGTTGGATTAGGCTTAGCTGCATCTGAATCGCTTGACCTGATAGCACAGGAGGATGATTTAGATGGTCTAAGAACCTTAAAGGATATTAGCTTAAAAGCCAGACGCTATGGCAGGTTAACCTATCAAGCAGGTAAGGTGGCAGTGAAAAGTGGTCAGACTGGTGTGCGGATTACCAAATCAAAAATTTCTCATGGAAAGGAACGATTCCAGAACTTCAAAAAGGGAAAAGGATTCACACGCCAGAAACCTCTTAAACCAAGAAGACGCTACCAAACCTATTTAAAGCATGTCAGAAAACAAAGTGTCGCAGGTTTCAAAGGAATCGTCCAAGCCATTAAGGGAAGTATGACTTTCTTTTCTGTCCTTGCGGGAAATCCTTTGACTTGGATTGTCTCAGGCATTCTCTTGATACTCCTTTTGATGATGAGCTTTTTCATGAGTGTTTCAGGTAGTAGTGTCATTCAACAAGATGAGATAGAATTGAGTAAGAGCTATACCCACATGACGTGGGAAGATGCGGAGCATACGAGAACTAACGAAAAAGGGATTACCTATTACACCAAGATTGATGAGGTCATGGTTTACATGAATCATCAATACCAAGACTACAAGCTTGACGATGTCATGGAAACAGGTGGTGCGACCTACAAAGCATTTCTCAGTCAAGTCTGGACGGACTTAAATGGTGGTGATTCTATTAAATCCATGTCTGACTTGTATAAAGAACCTGCTTACAAGCTGTCTGATGAGGACCAGGAAGAACTAAAGGAATTGACAGAAGAAGGCAACTATTTAGCCCTTCAAGAATTGGACAACCCCTTTCAGGGACAGACCGATGAGGATAGCTTAAACATGACCTACCGATATGGGTATGAGGTCATTGATGAGAAACCAACGCTTCATCACCATATCATCTTAGAAGCAAAAGAAGGTCAAGTCATTGTGTCTCCGATGGATGGCAAGGTATCTCTTGATGGAGAGAACGTTGTTTTGACATCTGGTAAGGGAGTGAATAAGACTAAACTAACCTTGTTTGGCATTCATTCAGGCCGAGTGAGTGAACATCAACAAGTCTTGGCAGGAGATATTATTGGTCAGATCAAAGACGGAACGGGTCTAAAAGTCACCTATCAAAAGGTTGATGATGACACGGATAAGCTAGTCTATGTCAATCCAGCTTTCTACTTTCCAAAAGTGATCCAGGTTCAGACAACCATCCTTCCAACTATCGGTCAGTTTGGCGGCGATGAGTTCGAGAGAGCCAAGGCAATTTATGACTATCTTAAAAGCAAAGGTGCGACCAATCAAGCCATCGCAGCCATTCTAGGTAACTGGTCGGTAGAATCCTCCATCAACCCGAAACGTGCCGAGGGCGACTATCTATCTCCCCCTATTGGTGCAACAGATAGTTCGTGGGATGATGAGGGCTGGCTCTCACTTAATGGTCCAACTATATACAATGGACGTTACCCAAATATTCTCAAACGTGGTTTAGGCTTAGGCCAATGGACAGATACCGCGGATGGGTCACGCAGACATACTTTATTGTTGGAATATGCCAAAGGAAAACATCAAAAGTGGTATGACTTAGAGTTACAACTGGATTTCATGTTGCATGGGGACAGTCCTTATTACACCAACTGGTTAAAAGATTTCTTCAAAAATACAGGTAGTCCAGCTAGTCTTGCCCAACTCTTCCTCATTTACTGGGAAGGAAATTCAGGGGATAAGCTACTTGAGCGTCAGACACGGGCAAGTGAGTGGTATTACCAAATTGAAAAAGGCTTTAGTCAACCCAACGGTGGGACAGCACAAAGTGATCCAAAAGCACTTGAAGCTGTACGAGGAGACCTTTTTGAAAACTCTATTCCAGGAGGTGGTGACGGGATGGGTTACGCTTTCGGCCAATGTACTTGGGGAGTCGCAGCCCGTATCAACCAACTGGGGCTAAAACTCAAAGGTAAAAACGGTGAGAAGATTCCAATTATCAGTACCATGGGCAATGGCCAAGATTGGGTACGAACAGCCGCAAGTCTCGGTGGGGAGATAGGGACAAGTCCACAAGAAGGAGCTATCCTTTCCTTTGCGGGAGGAGGACATGGCACACCAACAGAATACGGACATGTGGCTTTCGTCGAAAAAGTCTACCCAGATGGCTCCTTCCTTATCTCCGAAACCAACTACAATGGCAATCCCAACTACACCTTCCGTAAATTATCTGGAGTGGATAGTAGCTTGAGTTTTGCTTATACGACGAAATAAAAAAAGGATATGCTAACAATAATTGGATTTGTTAGCATATTGTTTTGCAAATATTTCGTAAGAAATTCTACCTTTTAGTTACTTTGATAAGTTTAGTGATATGATATAATACTAAGGAGAGGTTACTGAATATTTTAATGGAAACAATTATTGAAAAAATGAAAAAAGAGTCGAAAACTGGTTTAACTTCTGGGGATCTAGTTAACCATATCTTTAAAAATCATAAAATAGATATTCAAGATGGTGACTCTGTCACACTCTTAAATATGGGATATTATCATAGTTATAAACGATATAGATTCGTTAAAAAATCCAATTCAGATGGGATTCTGCCCCTTTCTTCATTTAAGGAAATTGAAGCAATCTACAATTTTGATATGGAGTTAAAAGGACTATTTTATCCAATAGTAATGCTTGTAGAGACAGCATTAAAAAATCGGACTATCGATTCAATAGTCGCAGAATCTAGTAGTGGGATAGAAGATATATTAGAACATCAATTAGCTTGTTACATGGACTATCCTGAAGACCATGAAAAATATGGTAATAAACTCGATCAGTATAATGAAACTAGACAAAATGTACTGGATACAATTGACTATTACTCAGATAAAAATGAGGTCATTAAGCATTATTTAAAAAGTGATTATCAAATTCCTCTCTGGGCTTATTTTGAAGTTATTACTTTAGGACAGTTTAGTAGATTTTTAGGAAGTTTAACTAAGTCAAGTCGTGAAAAATTGAATCAAGATTTCACGATTATTCCAAATAGGTCAAACTCTCTCGAGTTAGTTGTCAACGCTCTTATTGAGTTAAGGAATGCTACCATGCACAACAGTGCGATTTTTGATGCTAATTTTTCAAGCGGTGTATCTAAAGCACTCAAAAAACAGATAAAACAAGATTTAGGATTATCGACATTCACTTGTGTTTTCATTGAAGATTATTTCATTCTACTAATTTGGACTTTGAACATTCTAAAATTTGATACAGTAGTCCTCAATAACTACATCAATCAATTCAATGAAATTGTTGAACGATTTGATGTTTCACTCAATAATCGTGATATTCTCTTTAAGATTATCAGTACAAATAGAAAAACATCGGTAAATTCTCAAAGTAAGTTCTAGTTCCCGTCCTTCCAGAAGTTACTTTGAGAAAACTGCATAACATCAACAGAATTTAGTCTCAGACTAAGTTCTTTTTTGACTAAAAATGTTGATAATAGTGAGTTTTAGGGTTGAAAAAGTTGAAAAAAAGAGTACACTAAAGTTACTGGCTCTGAGACGTCTCAAAGTAAGTTCTAGCTATCTGGAATTTTGGATGGGACAAGTTCCTTTCTATTTTTGAAATTATTTTTTAATAAAAACTAGCGATTATTTATCCAATAATCGAGGTGATTGAATGACGTTCTCAGGGTCAATTTTAGAGATTCCCAAAAGTGTTGCCAATTCCTCACCGTAGGTAAATGTAAAGAGTTCATAGGCGGATTTTCCGTTGAAAGAAGCTCGTTTGATGCTGTTGACATGCGAACAAACCAGGTTGATGTCCTCCTGTGTCAAGTTGTCAAACGAACTTCCTTTAGGAAGAATATCTCTGATAAGTGTGTGATTCTTCTCAATTCTCCCTTTCTGGTCAGAACGATTGGGGTCACAGAAGAATAGCTTAGATTCTCCACGCACATCCATTTCGATGTCGTCCACTCTGGCGAATTCACCGCCATTATCAGTCAGAATGACAGGAAATATTTCGCAGAAGTCCATCTCTTTCTGATGTAGGTCATTCTTGATAGCGTAGAGATGTTTAGCGACCTCATTAGCTGTTTTATTATCAAGTAATCGAGCGAAGATAAAGTTACAGAAGGAGAGGTTAAAGGTGAGAAGTACCTTTCCGCCGATCCGTCCAGTAACGGTGTCCATTTCCAGCCAATAGCTGATTCCTTTCTCTGTGAGAAAGCGTTGGAAGTCCTCGTAAGACCGTCCTTCTTTGGCAATTTTAGGAATGGGTTGTAGGTTTCTGGTTCTCCGCTTTCTGAATTTCACGACACGGGGGAAATCAATGGGCTTTGTGGACAGATAGCCTTTTTCAAGGTATCTGTAGATAGAAGCTCTGGATGCCGAAAGTTCGTTTGAGGCGATGATATGGTTGAGGTGTTGTCCCTTTTGGATGGCTGCAGAGACAATCTCGTCCATACGATAGAATTCTTCCTTGTTTAGGGCAACACCTGTTCTCGAGTCTGAGAGCTTAGCTTCGTAATCAAGCTGAGCTCTTTTTGCGTAGTAGAATTGTTTCTGGTATCCGCAATTGATTCTCTTTTTCGGACAGGCATTACAAACGTAGGGAGCCTTTTTGAGTAGAGGGCAAGAATCACAATTAGATGTCACAGAATTTTCTTTAACCACTCGATTTCTCCGAACTTCTTTTGAGATTGTAGAAGGATCTTTACCTAACTTAGCTGCTATAGCTGAGAAGGGCTTAAGTTGTTCAATTCCTATTTGAATATCGTTGCGATCAGAGAGAGTTAAGTGTTTGTTTTTCATTGTCGATTGCCAACTTGTCCCATAGTAAGTTCTACCTTATTTCCTTGTCTCAGTCTAATTTCCAGTTTTTAAGACAGACTAGAACTTACTTTGAGAATTTAGCATAGAAAAACATCAATTCAACAATTAAGTAAATTTATTGACGAAAAACGAAATTAGTGGTATCATAGTTGTATCGAATTGGGGCGTGCTAGTCACGTCTGGGAGGGTCTGATGCGTCAGTCCTCCTCTTTTTTTTATTTTTAAGTATTCTTCGGAGGTTATCGGTTGTGCTGCCGATTATCAGTACCATGGGCAATGGCCAAGATTGGGTTCGTACAGTCGCAAGTCTCGGTGGAGAGACAGGGACAAGTCCACAAGCTGGAGCTATTCTTTCCTTTGCGGGAGGAGGACATGGTACACCAACAGAATACGGACATGTGGCTTTCGTCGAAAAAGTCAACCCAGATGGCTCATTCCTTATCTCCGAAACCAATTACAATGGCAATCCCAACTACACCTTCCGTAAATTATCTGGAGTGGATAGTAGCTTGAGTTTTGCGTATACGACGAAATAAAAAAGGATATGCTAACAAAATGAATAAATGTTAGTATATCCTTTTCGTTTAATGTCACGATTACCTAGTTGGGCAGTTAAAAGTTTTAATCAGAGTCAGTAGAAATAATAATTGTAATAAGACTAATCATCTCATCAAGAACATCTGCAAGTGAAATCCCTTTTGTATAGCTATATTTTTTTGAATAATTTTGCCATTGTTTATTCTGAATAGGGTCAGATTTGAACCTCTCGAGTAGTTCAATAATCTTTACAAAATCGAGTTCTGTTTCGCGATATGAAAATGTTCTCTGACAGGCATTTCTCAACTGAATGAAGTCAATGTCTTCTTTCTTCAGTTTTGAAAGAATATAAACATCGTAAAAATCTTTGCTTCTACTGTTCAAGAAGTTACGTGAATAGATGGTTTGAAGTTTTTCAGCTAGAATTGTTTCAATTGTATAAGCAATGATTGGAAAATTGTCTTCATCAAAAATAGCTTTATAGTCGTACGTTATCGGCTGAGGAGTTACAACATCACCTGTCGCAATATCCAAATGGATAACTTGTTTAATATTCTCAAGTTGGCACAAAATGGTTGCTCGATAGCCACCATAGTCATCACTTTCTTTAATAGCTGTGATTGATTGAATCACAAAAGATATACCTTCATCAGAATCTGCTAAAACTTCTTCAAGTTGCTGTTTAACAGTTTCTTCTGAGAGTGTTATTTGATGGAATAAAAAGTCAATATCAACAGTGCTACGAGATTCAACTCCGATGACATTCGAAAGTAGGAATCCTCCTTTGAAGATATAGTGATTTGAATAAGAACTTTGACTTAATTTTTTCAAAATGACTTCAAGAAAGTAATAGGTCATCACGGAATTAAAGGTTAAACCAGTATTCTTTGATATTTTATGACAGAGTGCTGTTAATTTAGCTTTATTCATACTAGGACCTCCAGAGTTTGTTTAACTTTTTCTAAAGTATTCATTTTTGTCGCATATTCATAGAGTTTTGCTAGATTTTTTTTAGGATAGTTCCCATAAGATTGAAGTGTCTTGACAAAGAGTTCGGAATCAATCTTTTCTCGATGTATTACAAAGTCACAAATAACACGTTCAAAATCATATACCCTTACGTTGTTTCCCATAGGAGTAGGTACAGTAGTCATTCCCAGCTCGCTGTATTCTTTAGAGACAAAGTGAATATTTAGATTAGCTGGAGGAGTATTAAAGCGGTAGCCTCTAGGAACTGTCACATCAAAATATTGTGGAATTTCATCTGTAAACTGTTGTAGATACAGTGCCGAAATATAAGAGAAAATAGCCTTAGGAAAACGATATTGAAAGAAGTAGTATTCGTCGTAGTCTCCGTTTTGGGTTAGGAAAATACCTTTTTCAACTCGGAAGATAATGCCTTCTTTCTCTAGTCTTGTCAGATATATTGTTGGAATACCTAGTGCTTTACAATCTTTGTTTGTGACAATTCCATTGTTCTTTTCTATAAAATCGAGTAGAATCTCTTTTTTTGACATACGGCCTCCCACTTGTTGCTTTTACACTACAATTTTACAATATTTGTGGTATAAAAGCAACATTTTCTTTTCCCTCATTTTATTGTGATAACAAAATCAAGCCTTCTTTTTTATGATGGTATTGAACTTGGGCTACGAGCTGTACAAAAAAGAGAGTTTCTCCTAGAACGGAAAGTTCTTCGTCAAAACTCCTATTTTTGTCGTGCTCGTTTAACGCCCTCGTATCTAATAAAGAGTGACAGTTTGTTGCTACATAAAAAAGAAAAGAAGGACTATTTATGACCAAAACATGTAATCATCACTTTCTTGTCAATCAGGAAAAAGGCGAGAAACACGTCTTTCGCAAGAGTAAAAAATATCGTACTTTATGTTCGGTTGCCCTTGGAACCATGGTGACAGCTGTTGTTGCTTGGGGAGGAACGGTTGCACATGCTGATGAAGCTACAACTTCAGTTGACACCACCATTCAACGAACGGAAAATCCAGCTACGAATTTACCAGAAACACAACCAACCCCTGTTTCTGAACAAACTGAAAGTTTAGCGTTAACTGGACAATCTAATGGAGCGATTGCTGTCACCGTACCACATGATACGGTAACACAAGCAGTGGAACAGGCAAAGGCTGAAGGTGTTTCTACGGTTGAAGATAGCCCAATGGATTTGGGGAATACAACTTCTGCGTCAGAGACCAGCCAACAAATTTCAAAAGCTGAAGCAGATGCCCAAAACCAAGTTAAGGCTATCAATGAAGTTACTGAAACCTACAAAGCTGACAAAGCGACATACGAATCGAATAAAGCCCGCATCGAACAGGAAAATAAGGAGCTGTCACAGGCCTATGAGGGGGCCAACCAAACTGGTAAAGATTCAAATACTTGGGTTGATACCAAAGTCAATGACCTAAAAACTCGGTATTCAGATGCTGATGTGACAGTGAAAGAACAAGTAGTTTCATCAGGAAATGGGACATCTGTACTTGACTATACAAACTATGGCAAGGCTGTTGAAACCATTCAATCAACTAACGAACAAGCTGTAGCAGATTATCTAACAAAGAAAACAAAGGCAGATGATATTGTTGCGAAAAATCAGGCCATTCAACAAGAAAATGAAGCTGGACTTGCTAAGGCAAAGGCAGATAATGAAGCCATTGAAAGGCGTAATCAGGCTGGTCAAGCAGCTGTTGATGCTGAAAACCGTGCAGGTCAAGCTGCGGTAGATCAGGCTAATCAAGAGAAACAACAATTAGTTTCAGATCGAGCAGCTGAGATTGAAGCCATTACAAAACGCAATCAAGCAAAAGAAGTCGCAGCCAGAAAAGAGAATGAAGCGATCGATGCCTACAATGCCAAAGAAATGGAACGCTATCAACGTGACTTGGCCGAGATTTCAAAAGGTGAAGAAGGTTATATTTCTGAAGCCCTAGCTCAAGCCCTCAATCTCAATAATGGTGAACCCCAAGCACAACATGGGGCTATTACCCGAAATCCTAATCAGATCATTTCAACTGGCGATGCTATGCTGGGTGGGTACTCAAGAATTTTGGATTCAACAGGATTCTTTGTCTATGATAGCTTCAAAACAGGTGAGACCCTCAGTTTTAATTATCAAAATCTTCAAAATGCACGATTTGATGGGAAAAAGATTAGCCGTGTGACTTACGATATTACCAACCTTGTATCACCAGCTGGAACCGCTGCCGTGAAGCTGGTTGTACCAAATGATCCAACCGAAGGCTTTATCGCCTACCGAAATGATGGAAATGGTGACTGGCGAACGGATAAGATGGAGTTTCGCGTAGTTGCTAAGTATTTCTTGGAAGACGGTTCACAAGTCACCTTCTCCAAAGAAAAACCAGGTGTCTTTACACACTCGTCCCTCAATCATAATGACATTGGTCTAGAATATGTTAAAGATTCATCTGGGAAATTTGTGCCGATTAATGGCTCAACCGTTCAAGTGACTAATGAAGGTCTAGCACGTTCTTTGGGTTCCAACCGTGCAAGTGATTTGAATTTAGCTGAGGAATGGGATACCACATCAAGTCGTTATGCTTATAAAGGAGCTATTGTCTCAACGGTCACATCAGGAAATACCTACACTGTAACCTTTGGCCAAGGCGATATGCCACAGGATGTTGGCTTGTCATACTGGTTCGCCTTAAACACCCTACCAGTTGCACGTACAGTAACACCGTATAGTCCTAAACCTCATGTAGCGGTGGAACTTGAACCCGTTCCAGAACCTATTACGGTAACACCAGATGTCTTTACTCCTAAAACATTTACACCAGAAAAGCCTGTAACCTTTACGCCAAAGCCTTTGGAAGAAGTGGTGCAGCCTAGTCTAACTTTGACCAAGGTAACCTTACCTGTCAAACCTATTCCAAAAGAACTTCCAACGCCACCACAAGTACCAACTGTCCATTATCATGCGTACCGTTTGACGACAACTCCAGAGATTATGAAAGAAGTGGTCAATAGTGACCAAGCTAATCTTCATGAGAAAACTGTCGCAAAAGATTCAACGGTGATTTATCCCTTAACAGTTGATGCCTTATCGCCCAATCGTGCACAAACGACTAGTCTCATTTTTGAGGACTACTTGCCTGCTGGTTACCTATTTGATAAGGAAACAACACAAAAAGAGAATGGAAACTATGTCCTTAACTTTGATGTGACTAAGAATTTTGTGACCTTGACTGCAAAGGAAAACTTGTTGCAGGAGGTTAATAAAGATTTAACCAAGGTTTATCAACTGACTGCTCCAAAACTCTATGGTTCTGTTCAAAATGATGGGGCAACCTATTCCAATAGTTACAAACTCCTTTTGAACAAGGATACAACCAATGCTTACACAGTCACTTCAAATGTTGTAACGGTTCGTACACCAGGTGATGGGGAGACAACCACACTCATTACACCAGATAAAAACAATGAAAATGCGGATGGTGTCCTCATTAATGACATGGTCGTAGCCCTTGGCACAACCAACCACTACCGATTGATTTGGGATTTGGACCAGTATAAGGGAGATCGTTCTGCTATAGAGACAATTGCACGAGGCTTCTTCTTTGTGGACGATTACCCAGAAGAAGTACTTGATGTGGTGGAAAATGGGACGGCTGTTACAACCCTTGACGGTCAGAAGGTATCAGGAATAACGGTTAAAAACTATGCTTCACTAAATGAAGCTCCTAAAGACCTTCAAGATAAATTAGCTCGTGCTAAGATTACACCGACAGGTGCCTTTCAAGTCTTTTTGCCGGATGACAACCAAGCCTTTTATGACCAGTATGTTCAAACAGGAACTTCTTTAGCTCTTTTGACCAAAATGACGGTGAAAGATAGTCTCTATGGTCAAACTAAGACCTATACAAATAAGGCTTATCAAGTTGATTTTGGAAATGGCTATGAAACCAAGGAAGTGACCAACACCCTTGTTTCTCCAGAACCCAAGAAACAGAACCTCAATAAAGACAAAGTGGACATCAATGGGAAGCCCATGCTAGTGGGAACTCAAAATCACTATACTCTCTCATGGGATTTGGACCAATACCGAGGGATTAAAGCAGACAAGTCTCAGATTGCACAAGGTTTTTACTTTGTGGATGATTATCCAGAAGAAGCTTTATTGCCGGATGAAGCAGCTATTCAGTTTGTCACATCTGATGGCAAAACAGTTTCAGGAATCACGGTGAAGTCTTATTCTCAATTTTCAGAAGCTCCTAAAACGCTACAAGCAGCCCTTTCGAAACAAAAAATTCAGCCTAAAGGAGCCTTTCAAGTTTTCATGCCTGAAGACCCACAAGCTTTTTATGAATCTTATGTGACCAAGGGGGAGAATATTACCATTGTCACTCCGATGATGGTTTTGGAAACCATGCTTAATTCAGGAAAGTCTTATGAAAACGTGGCTTATCAGGTGGACTTTGGGCAAGCCTATGAAACCAACACGGTGACCAATTTTGTCCCTAAAGTAACTCCACATAAGTCTAATACCAATCAAGAAGGTATTTCAATTGATGGAAAGACTGTTCTTCCGAATACGGTCAATTATTACAAAATTGTACTGGATTACAGTCAATACAAGGACATAGACGTGACGGATGATGTTCTTGCCAAGGGATTTTACATGGTAGACGATTACCCAGAAGAAGCCCTTACCCTAAATCCTGATGGCATTCAAGTTTTGGATAAGGATGGCAATCTTGTATCTGGTATCTCCGTCAGCACCTACACTAGTTTGTCAGAAGCTCCGAAAGTCGTCCAAGATGCCATGGCTAAACGTCAGTTTACACCTAAAGGAGCCATTCAAGTTCTTAGTAGCGATGAACCCAAAACCTTTTATGAGACCTATGTGAAGACTGGTCAAACTTTAGTTGTCACGCTCCCGATGACTGTTAAAAATGAGTTGACCAAAACAGGTGGTCAGTATGAAAATACAGCCTATCAGATTGATTTTGGCTTGGCCTATGTCACGGAAACAGTTGTCAATAATGTTCCCAAACTAGACCCACAAAAAGATGTGATGATTGACTTGTCTCATAAAGATGAGAGCCTTGACGGGAAAGAAGTGGCCTTGTATCAAACCTTTAACTATCGCTTGGTTGGAGCATTGATTCCAAGCAATCGTGCGACTGATTTATTTGAATATGGTTTTGAAGATAACTATGATGAAAAGCATGATGAGTACAATGGTGTTTACCGCAGCTATCTGATGACGGATGTCAGCCTCAAAGACGGTTCAGTCTTAAAAGAGGGAACAGAAGTCACGAAATATACCTTGCAACAGGTGGATACAGAAAATGGCCTAGTGTCAATTTCATTTGATAAATCCTTCTTAGAGACTATCTCTGATGATTCAGCCTTTCAGGCAGATGTTTACCTGCAGATGAAACGGATTGCGACTGGTCAGGTGGAGAATACCTACCTTCATACAGTGAATGGCTATGTCATCAGCTCAAATACAGTTGTAACACATACACCTCAACCTGAAGAACCAAGTCCAAATCAACCCTCACCACCTCAACCACCAATTGAGACTATTGCACCGCCTGTTCCAGCAAGCGTTTTGCCAAATACAGGGGAACAGGAATCCATTTTGGGCTTGATTGGAGCTGGTATTCTACTTGGTACGGCTTATGGACTGAAGAAAAAGGAGGAGAAGTAGATGAATCCAAAAACTATTTATGAAAAGGATTCAGACCAAGATGGTTTGACAGATGCTCAGGAACTAGCATTGGGAACCAATCCGCAGTCTGTTGATACAGATGGTGATGGTCAAGCTGATTTAGAAGAGCTACAATCTGGACATTCACCACTAGTCCCACAAAAGGAGTTGTGTGATGGCTTGGAACTTTGACACCATGAAAGAGGCTTTGTCTGAAATGGAGAAGGTCGATTACCAAGAGTTTATCAAAGCCTTTCTCTCTTTGGAATTAAGTATTTCTGATAGAACAATCCTCAATCAGGTTTATCAAGATTATATGGATGAGGATGACCTATCCTTGATAAGTGATGAGCTACGAGTTAAAGTTGATAGTTATCAGGATGAAGTACAGGCAGATATGACTGACATTCTGGAAAAGCTGTACCGAACAGGGGAAGGCTCTAGTTTTATTATGGATTTAATGTCTTCAAATAGTCTCTCAGACACCTTGGAACAGTATGAGGTTTTGGATAGTGACGATTATTCACCACTTAGCCTTGAAACCTTACAGGCCATGATCCAACAGGACTTGGCTATTTCCAGTCAGGATTATTTTGGAGATTTGGTTCACCTTGCCTTGCAAAAAGATTTACTAGACCAGAAAAGTCATTTCTTACAACACTATGTGGCAACTGTAATGGAAGGTATTCCACAAGAAAGAGACCAACGAGCCTTGGTCCTAGATTAATGCAAAGGGCTGAGAAACACTCTCAGCCTTTTTGAAATGGGAGGGAATAATGAATCAAGAAGTCTTACTACAAATGATGAGAGCCACCATTCCTCGTGATAGAGCCCTGCTTGAGGCATTTTTATATTACCAAGCAGAGCATTTTGATGAGGAGTGGGATAGTCTTATTCGTCAGTTTATGACAAATAGGCAGGGAATAAAAAGATCTGTTCAGGTACTTCACTTTGAGACAGATGTTTCAGCTTTTGTCCAGGCTAGTCCTTATGATACTGCTCATGATCTATTGACCTATACACAAGTTTTCGGCCAAAGTGGTCTCCAAAAACTCGACAAACTATCGCCGTCTGAAAAAGACTTGGTGATTGAAGTGGCCTTGTTCAATCTGGCCACTCGTTTTCAACTATTAGACTCAAATGGACACTACCAAACTATTTCACCAGATTCTCTATTACAAAAGAGTAGGGGAGCTAATTTGGTCAATGTGTATCGTGTGGCTAATAATTTAGCGGATCGGATCAGCCGAGTCAAGTCCAGAATTGTGTGTAAAAACCATTAGGTACAGAAACGGAAGTATCTATTTTGACAAAAGTCTCCGACGCACATTCCATTTTTTTGCCAAACAAGCAAGATAGAAATAATAAAGCGATGAGCGAATTTGTGTCAAGGGCTTGAGCGAATGCGTACCTTGACACAAAAGAGAGCATCGCTAATATTTCGTAGCTTGCTGTTTGTACAAAAAATAATTTTTTGAAAACAAAATCTACGACTCGTCAAAAGTTTCATTGAAAGAAAGTTTTTAATTAAGCTGCCAAGTAAGCAGCTTGCTCTTCGGCAATTCGAATAAGCTGGTCACGTATACCTGATGTGATAAGGTTAATCAAGGTTTCATTCTTAAAAATTGCTTTTCGACCTTGGTTATTGTTATGGGTCTCAATGAGAACAGATCCCATTAAACGAATAAGAGAGTTGACATTTGGAAATATACCAATTGAATTTGATCTCCTTTTTAGTTCTTTATTAAGTCGTTCAATTTGATTTGAGGTTCGGTAGTACTTATGAAGAGATTTAGGTAACGTCATCACGGTAATAGCACTCTCAAATCCGTTTTCTAAGCAAATCATCGCTGATTCTGCCACATCAGAATACTCTTCAATAAGCCGGTTTTTCTTAACCCTTGCCTCTTTACTATTTTGGGAATTAAAGATCTCATTCAGCTCAGAAAGGATGGCTGACCTGTATTTCTTTGGCAATTTATCGCCAATATTCCTCGAAAAATGGAATTGACATCTTTGCCATGGAACATCAGGAAATACCTTTTGGATTGCATGAATAATTCCCTCATGCGCATCGGAAGTAATCATCATTAAGCCACTTAAACCGCGTTTTTTTAACTGAGTTAAGAAATCAACCCAAGTATCCTTAGATTCATTTTTATAGGCAGAGAACCCAAGTACTTCACGTTTCCCGTGCTCATTCGTCCCATAAGCAATCATGAGGGCTTTAGAAATCACACGGTTGTCCTCACGGACTTTAAAATAGGTAGCATCCACCGTTAAAAATGGATATCTGCCTTCTAAGGGGCGATTTCGGAATAATTCAACTTCCTTCTCGAGGATCTTACAGGTCTCAGAAACCGCAGATTTCGATATTGAAGTGCCACATAGTGTTTCAATGACACTTGAAACTTTCCGTGTAGATACGCCATTTACAACCATCTCTGCCATTGTTGTTACTAAGGCAGCTTCACTTCGTGAATACGTATCGAAAACCATCGTTTTAAAGGGTTGGTTACGATGTCTAGGGACTGTTAAGGTAATTTTTCCAATTCTAGTATTTAATTCACGCTGTCTAAAGCCATTTCGGTTATCTTTCCTGTCATCTGTACGCTCATACGGACCAGCTTGAAGTTGTTCTTTGGATTCAGCTAACAACACTTGGTTAAGTGTTCTTTCAAGAAGAGTACGAAACGCTTCCTCGCGATTATCAAAAAGTAATTGTAGAATTTCATCTTGATTCAATGTAATATTAAGTTGAGCCATTGTTTTAGCCTCCTGTATATGTTTTGTTTTGTCGCTTACATTATACCTAAAGGCTGAGCCAATGGCTCTTTTATTTTTTATTAATTTACACCATTATATGGGCTTAACCATCAGCCGAGATATTGAGCAGTTTCTCTTGACTTACGAGCCTGAGCTTGAAACAAGAGTTGATGAAACAGTTCTAGAAAATGAAGAAACTGTTGATGAGCACAAAGTGAGTAGTAATCAAGCAATATCTTTTCGAGAAGAGGGCTCTCTGGTTATTGCTAGTTTGGATGTAGATTTGTCTCAACTGAATGTTCAAACAGGAAAAACCAGTCATCTGCCAGCTTATGAAGAGTTATCTTTACGACGTAAATTTGAGATTCTAACATATTTTGACCAAATTCGAAATGAACGTTCCAAAGTCCCAAGTTTTAGACGAGGTGATTTTGACACTGAGATGGAAATGACACCAGTCTTTGATGGCGAGGAGTTACTCACCTATCTAGAAGCTGATGGTAGTCCCTATGAGTTGAAACGAACGCTGACTAGAGTCGAAGAAAAGGAATTAGAAAAAATTGGACAAGCCATTAGGATAGAAAATCAAGAAAAATTGACTCAAGTGGGGATTGAGCTATCTCAGTTTGACCCAGACCAAGTCGGTATTTTATTGGATGCGGCAGGTCGTTTTCGTTTGAAAAATGCGGACCTTGCTTTACTAGGTGGCTATCCCAAAGCCTCGGTAACTCAACTAGCCCTTGCGACAGAACTATTCCAAATGGGATTGAGTCATGAAAAGGTTGAATTTTTCTTTGGTAGCCAGCTTTCCATTGAAGAGCTGCGACAAGTTGCCTACGCCTTTTTACACCAAGAACTTAGCAGAGAAGATGCGGAACAATTTGAAAAAGATAAAGGTAATCAGCCAGATTTAACCCTCAGAGATTGGAAAAGCAAGCTAGAGAAAGCTGAGTCGAAAGTAGTGGTTGATGAAGAATTTGCGGAAAATCCACTAGTCCAGAGAGTATTGGACACTTTTCCTCTGGGGTCATTGGTTTCCTATAAGGGACAGGACTTTGAGGTCGTGTCGGTCAGCGATGCTCGATTGAACGGTTTGATTCGGATTGAGTTAGTCAATGACTTTTCGGATATCATTGAACAAAATCCAGTTCTTTATTTGAGGACCTGGGAAGAAGTCAGTCAGGCACTTCATCAGCCAAAGGCTGAACCACAAACAGAGTTAGAAGAAGCGGACCAAGAATTAAACCTATTCTCATTTCTGGAAGAGGAGCCAGTTCAGAGTATTGGACTATTGGAACCAGATGGTTCAGAAAAAGGTCATAACGATACTGATCTTGAAGAAACAGATAGTCAAATTCCTGAAGAGGTAGTAGTCGAAACAATTCCAGAGATTCCAGTAACGGACTTTTATTTTCCAGAAGATATGACGGACTTTTATCCTAAGACTGCTAGAGATAAGGTTGAGACAAACATTGCGGCCATTCGTTTGGTTAAAACACTTGAAACGGGACGCCGTCAGGCAAGTACAAGTGAACAAGAACTCCTTGCCAAGTATGTGGGCTGGGGTGGACTAGCCAATGATTTCTTTGATGACTATAATCCAAAATTTTCTAAGGAACGAGAAGAACTGAAAAGCATAGTCACAGATAAAGAGTATTCGGATATGAAACAGTCCTCTCTGACAGCCTATTACACAGACCCAGCCCTGATCCGTCAGATGTGGGATAAGTTGGAAAGAGATGGCTTTACAGGTGGCAAAATCCTAGATCCTTCCATGGGAACAGGGAATTTCTTTGCAGCAATGCCCAAACACTTAAGAGAAAAGAGTGAGTTATATGGTGTAGAGTTAGACACCATCACAGGAGCTATAGCCAAACACCTTCATCCCAATAGTCACATTGAAATTAAGGGCTTTGAGACGGTAGCTTTTAACGACAATAGTTTTGATTTGGTGATTTCAAATGTGCCGTTTGCCAATATACGAATTGCGGATAACAGGTACGATAAGCCTTATATGATTCATGACTACTTTGTCAAAAAGTCACTTGATTTGGTCCATGATGGTGGACAAGTAGCGATTATCTCTTCCACAGGAACTATGGATAAGCGAACAGAAAATATTTTACAAGATATTCGTGAGACAACTGAATTTCTTGGTGGGGTTCGACTGCCTGATTCTGCCTTTAAGGCCATTGCAGGAACGAGTGTCACAACGGATATGTTATTCTTCCAGAAACACTTAGACAAGGGATATGTGGCAGACGACTTAGCCTTTTCAGGTTCCATTCGCTATGACAAGGATAGTCGCATTTGGCTCAATCCTTACTTTGATGGAGAATACAATAGCCAAGTGCTAGGAACCTACGAGGTCAGAAATTTTAACGGAGGAACACTTTCTGTTAAGGGGACTAGTGATGACTTGATTGCAAGTGTTGAAGCAGCTCTACATCAAGTAAAAGCCCCAAGAAAGATTGATAGAAATGAAGTCATCATTAATCCAAATGTGTTGACCAAACAAGTCATTGATACCTCCATACCAGCAGAAATGAGAGAGAATCTTGGTCAGTATAGTTTTGGTTACCAGGGTTCTACAGTTTACTATCGAGATAATAAAGGCATTCGAGTCGGAACCAAGACGGAAGAAATCAGTTACTATGTCGATGAAGAGGGCAACTTCAAAGCGTGGGACACCAAACATTCTCAAAAGCAGATTGATCGCTTTAATGCCTTAGAAGTGACTGATAACACTGCTCTGGATGTCTATGTGACCGATGATGCAGCTAAACGCGGACAGTTTAAGGGATATTATAAAAAGACAGTTTTCTATGAAGCTCCTTTGTCTGATAAAGAAGTGGCACGAATCAAAGGAATGGTCGATATTCGCAATGCCTACCAAGAAGTTATTGCCATTCAACGCTATTATGACTACGATAAGGGTACCTTTAACCATTTGTTAGGCAACCTCAATCATACCTATGATAGCTTTGTCAAACGCTTTGGGTATTTGAATAGTGCTGTGAACCGCAATCTTTTTGATAGTGATGATAAGTATTCGCTTCTTGCTAGTTTGGAAGATGAACGTCTGGATCCAAGTGGAAAGTCTGTTATCTACACCAAGTCCCTTGCCTTTGAGAAGGCTCTAGTGCGTCCTGAAAAAGAGGTTAAAAAGGTACATACTGCCCTTGATGCCTTAAATTCGAGCTTGGCTGACGGACGAGGTGTTGATTTTGCTTATATGATGTCTATCTATCAGGTTGAATCGAAGATGACCTTGATTGAGGAGTTAGGTGACCTCATTATGCCTGATCCTGAGAAGTATTTGAATGGAGAATTGACCTATGTTTCTCGTCAAGACTTTCTGTCAGGTGATGTCGTTAGCAAGTTAGAAGTGGTGGACCTATTTGTCAAACAAGACAATCAGGACTTTGACTGGTCACATTATGCAGGGCTACTAGAAACGGTCAAACCAGCCCGCATTACCTTGGCAGACATTGATTATCGAATCGGTTCACGCTGGATTCCTTTGTCTATTTACGGAAAATTTGCCCAAGAAACCTTTATGGGGAATGCCTATGAATTGTCAGACCAAGAAGTAGCGACAGTCCTTGAAGTCAGTCCCATTGACGGGGTTATCACTTACCAATCTAAATTTGCCTACACCTATTCCAACGCAACGGATAGAAGTCTAGGTGTCCCTGCTTCACGCTATGATAGTGGTCGAAAAATCTTCGAAAATCTCCTGAATTCCAATCAACCAACGATCACAAAACAAATTGTTGAAGGGGATAAGAAAAAGAATGTGACGGATGTAGAGAAAACAACAGTCCTGCGTGCCAAGGAAACACACCTACAAGAACTCTTTCAAGGTTTTGTAGCAAGGTATCCAGAAGTCCAACAGATGATTGAAGACACCTATAACAGTCTCTATAATCGTACAGTATCAAAGACCTATGATGGTAGTCATTTAACCATTGATGGACTTGCCCAGAATATCTCCTTACGTCCTCACCAAAAGAATGCCATTCAACGAATTGTGGAGGAAAAACGTGCCCTACTAGCTCATGAAGTTGGTTCAGGTAAAACACTTACCATGCTTGGGGCAGGATTCAAACTGAAAGAACTCGGAATGGTACATAAACCACTTTATGTGGTCCCTTCTAGTTTAACTGCCCAGTTTGGTCAAGAAATCATGAAATTTTTCCCTACCAAGAAAGTCTATGTGACTACTAAGAAAGACTTTGCCAAAGCCAAACGTAAGCAGTTTGTGTCTCGGATTATTACAGGGGACTATGATGCCATTGTCATTGGGGATTCACAATTTGAGAAGATACCGATGAGTCGTGAAAAACAGGTCACCTATATCAATGACAAACTTGAGCAACTCAGAGAAATTAAACTAGGAAGTGACTCTGATTACACGGTGAAAGAAGCGGAACGTTCGATTAAGGGATTGGAACACCAGTTGGAAGAACTCCAAAAACTAGAGCGAGATACCTTTATTGAATTTGAAAACCTTGGCATTGATTTTCTCTTTGTGGATGAGGCTCATCACTTCAAGAATATCCGTCCAATCACTGGACTTGGGAATGTAGCTGGAATCACCAACACAACTTCTAAAAAGAACGTGGATATGGAGATGAAGGTGAGACAGGTTCAGGCAGAGCATGGAGATAGAAATGTCGTTTTTGCGACAGGAACACCAGTTTCTAACTCTATTAGTGAACTTTTCACCATGATGAATTACATTCAACCTGATGTTTTAGAGCGATACCAGGTATCCAATTTTGATTCATGGGTTGGGGCTTTTGGGAATATTGAAAACTCTATGGAACTAGCCCCGACAGGAGATAAGTACCAACCAAAGAAACGATTCAAGAAATTTGTCAACCTTCCTGAACTCATGCGAATTTACAAGGAAACTGCCGATATTCAGACCTCAGATATGCTCGACTTACCTGTACCTGAAGCTAAGATTATTGCGGTGGAAAGCGAGTTAACGCAAGCTCAGAAATACTATTTGGAAGAGCTGGTAAAGCGTTCAGACGCTATCAAGTCAGGTAGTGTTGATCCAAGTAGAGATAACATGCTTAAAATCGTGCGCTGTTAAGCGTAAAAATGTATCTCCCTCACAGAGGGATATTATTGAAAGTAAATAATAGGAACAACTAACTAACCTAGCGGGGAAACCCAAAGGGGACAATAGCATGTTAGTAAAGCGGATAAGGAGCGAGTTACAACGCTTTGATGTGCCGCAAGTTCCGTAACCTATGGTTAAGGCTAAACTGCTTGAACCTCAATTCTGACTAGGTGCAAAGCATCGCCCATCGGAAAGTAACTGAGACCGATGTTACTGTATATTCGTTGTTGTGATTTTGGACGAATAACTTTCTACAGTAAAAGAGCATACGATAAGTATGAATAAAGGAATGAGTGAGGAACCTAAGGGTTACTAGAACGTACATTTTTAACGAATAGCAGGATTGCCTAAGAGGGGAGACCCTTATGGTAACGGAGTCACCGTAGTAGTCCGAGCAAGGGAAATCCTTGTACATGGCGAAGGGTGACAGGTAATTTCGATTAGTTAGAAAGGATTAGGTGCGTGGGATGCGTACAGCCAAAACTATTTTAACGGTCATTCATGAACGTGGAAAACAAGATAAACCACTCGAAAGGGTTTATAAGTTACTATTTAATCGTGAACTCTATCTGATAGCCTATGCAAAGTTATACCCGAATAATGGAGCAATGACAAAGGGTGTTACAGAGGAAACGATTGATGGAATGTCTATTCAAAAAATAGATATGATTATTGAACAATTAAGACAAGAAACCTATTACTGGAGACCAGCTAGGAGAGAGTACATTCCTAAAAAGAATGGAAAACACCGTCCTTTGGGAATACCAGTATGGAGTGATAAACTTCTTCAGGAAGTGATTCGCATGATATTAGAAGCCTATTATGAGCCACAATTTAGTGAACATTCTCATGGTTTTAGACCAAAAAGAGGGTGTCATACAGCTTTACAAGAAATTCAGACCTGGAAAGGGACACGTTGGTTCATAGAAGGAGATATCTCTAGTTATTTTGACACGATTGACCATGATGTATTAATCACTATGTTGTCTAGACAAATTCAGGATGGTCGGTTTATTAGGCTTATCAAAAATATGCTTGAGGCAGGATATCTTGATGATTGGAAGTTTCACAAGACTATTAGTGGAACACCGCAAGGTGGAGTTATTAGTCCTTTATTAGCTAATATCTATTTACATCAATTTGATAAGTGGGTCGGTGAAGAACTGATACCTCAATATACAAGAGGTAACAAGCAGAAAGCAAACTCAGCCTATAATCGTTTGAGTAGAAGAATTAAATGCTATCAGGATAAAGGAGATTATAAAAAAGCTCATCAGTTAATTGTTGAGAGAAGAAATCTCCCTTCAGTTGATACTTATGATACCAGCTATCGGAGATTAAGATATGTTCGGTATGCGGATGACTTTATTCTAGGCTTTACAGGTTCAAAAGCTGAGGCAAAGGCTATAAAGAAGCAAATTGGAGACTTTTTAAATACTAAGTTATCTTTGGAACTTTCTCAAGAAAAGACTTTGATTACCCATGCGACTGGAGAATCAGCTAAATTTCTGGGATATGAGATAAAAGCACAACGTGTCAATGATTATATTGATAACAAAGGGAGACGGAGTGCCAATGGTGTTATCGCATTATTTGTACCTGCATCGGTTATTGAAAGCAAATGCCGCCAATACATGAAAAATGGTAAAGCTATTCATCGTAATAACTTATTGCATGATGATGACTTTAGTATCGTTCAAACTTACCAACAAGAATATAGAGGGCTGGTTCAATATTATATATTGGCACAAAATTTGTCATGGTTCTCAAAAGTCTATTGGTATATGGAAACATCACTCCTTAAAACATTAGCATTTAAACATAAGTCATCCATTAATAAAATGTTAGCTAAATATAAGACTACCACAACTAGCACGAATGGCCGAACTGTGCCGTGTTTACAGGTAGTTGTGCCTCGAGAAGATAAACCTCCTCTAGTTGCAACGTGGGGTGGCATTTCACTTTCTTATAAAAAGAAAGCTGTAATAGAAGATGCTCCGTATCAAGTTTATGGTGGTCGAACAGAGCTTATCAAGCGATTACTCGCAAATAAGTGTGAGCTATGTGGAAGTGAAGAGAACATAGAGGTACATCATATCAGAAAATTAGCAGACTTGAACAAACACAATGGGAAATTAGTTCCAAAGTGGAAAGAAATCATGTCAGCAAGATGTCGAAAAACGCTAGTGACTTGTCGGGATTGTCACCATGCAATACATAATGGTTCAATAAATACACGTTTATGAAATGAAATTACTGGAGAGCCGGATGATGCGAAAGTATCATGTCCGGTTCGGTGGGGGGATGATGGAAAAGGGGTCGCAATGACTACCTCGCTAGTATCCTACCCTACACAGGAGAAGCCAGAAAACTAGCTATTGATATGCGGTTGATTGACCCTGCTTACTCCTTATCGGATAATCAGAAAATCCTTCAAGTAGTCGATAATGTCGAGCGGATTTACCGTGAGGGAGAAAATGAGAAAGCTACCCAGATGATTTTCTCAGATATTGGAACGCCTAAGAGTAAGGAAGATGGCTTTGATGTTTACAATGAACTGAAAGCTTTGCTGGTTGATCGAGGGATTCCAAAAGAAGAAATTGCCTTTGTCCATGATGCCAATACTGATGAAAAGAAAAACTCTCTGTCACGCAAGGTCAATAGTGGAGAAGTACGGATTCTCATGGCTTCTACGGAAAAAGGGGGAACAGGATTAAACGTCCAATCACGTATGAAAGCAGTCCACCATTTAGACGTTCCCTGGAGGCCGTCTGATGTAGGACGGATTTTGCGGACATTCAAAATAAAAAAGAATGTGGAGGTAACAGACAATGGCAAAGACAATTTTTGAGGAAATGGGCGGCAAATACGAAAGGCAAGGCGATTATTTAATACCGTGCTTAACTGTACCCGCCGAAGAAGAACAGCCGATAGGCATCTGGGGACAGCGGCATTTGGATTATCTGAAGCATCACTGCAAAGTTACATACACCAATCTTCTTACAAGCGGCAGACTTAACGCTTACCTTGCCGACATTGACAGACAGGCACAGGAACGCTTTGAAAGGCTCATAGAGGGTATGAAACAGGCACAGGGCATAACGGAACAGCTAAAGGCAGAAAACGCCTTAGAATGGACAGGATGCCTCAATAACATAAGGGCTTGTGCGAGGGAGATTGTGGAAAAGGAAATTATTTTTGCATAAACAGATGATTAGTGGCAGGGGGAAATCCTGCCGCTTTTTCTGCTTTAGTTTGTCAGCTTGACAAATAAAGGGTTAAGGAATATAATTAGATTCAGTATTATACAAGGAGTTAATAAATATGCGGCAAGGTATTCTTAAATAAACTGTCAATTTGATAGTGGGAACAAAAAGTAGCAGTCCCGTTTCACTTTTAATATGGGGCTTAGTTTTTTGTACCCAGTTTAAGAATACTTTTATCATGTAATTTTATATGCCCGAAAACATATAAGTGTTTTGGGGCTATTGGAGTTATTTACCCAGTGATAGGAGTATTTATCACTGGGTATTTTTATGCCCTTTTTTGGGTGTTGATAGGAGGAAAATCACATGAAAATAATTAACTTAGGCATTCTGGCTCACGTTGACGCAGGAAAGACAACATTAACGGAGAGTTTATTGTATACCAGTGGTGCAATTGCAGAACCAGGGAGCGTAGATAAAGGCACAACAAGGACAGATACAATGAATTTGGAGCGTCAAAGGGGAATCACTATCCAGACAGCAGTGACATCTTTTCAGTGGGAGGATGTAAAAGTCAACATTATAGATACGCCAGGCCATATGGATTTTTTGGCGGAAGTATACCGTTCTTTATCCGTATTAGACGGAGCAGTATTATTAGTTTCTGCAAAGGATGGCATACAGGCACAGACCCGTATACTGTTTCATGCACTACAGACAATGAAGATTCCGACAATTTTTTTCATCAATAAAATTGACCAAGAGGGGATTGATTTGCCAATGGTATATCAAGAAATGAAAGCAAAGCTTTCTTCGGAAATTATAGTGAAGCAAAAGGTTGGGCAGCATCCCCATATAAATGTAACGGACAATGACGATATGGAACAGTGGGATGCGGTAATTATGGGAAACGATGAACTATTAGAGAAATATATGTCAGGGAAACCGTTTAAAATGTCAGAACTGGAACAGGAAGAAAACAGGAGATTCCAAAACGGAACGTTATTTCCCGTTTATCACGGAAGCGCTAAAAACAATCTGGGGATTCGGCAGCTTATAGAAGTAATTGCCAGTAAATTTTATTCATCAACGCCTGAAGGTCAATCTGAACTATGCGGGCAGGTTTTTAAGATTGAATATTCAGAGAAAAGGCGGCGTTTTGTTTATGTGCGTATATATAGCGGAACATTGCATTTGAGGGATGTTATTAGAATATCTGAAAAAGAGAAAATAAAAATCACAGAGATGTGTGTTCCGACAAACGGTGAATTATATTCATCCGATACAGCCTGCTCTGGTGATATTGTAATTTTACCAAATGATGTTTTGCAGCTAAACAGTATTTTGGGGAACGAAATGCTGTTGCCGCAGAGAAAATTTATTGAAAATCCTCTCCCTATGCTCCAAACAACGATTGCAGTAAAGAAACCTGAACAGCGGGAAATATTGCTTGGGGCACTTACAGAAATTTCAGATGGCGACCCTCTTTTAAAATATTATGTGGATACTACAACGCATGAGATTATACTTTCTTTTTTGGGGAATGTGCAGATGGAAGTCATTTGTGCCATCCTTGAGGAAAAATATCATGTGGAGGCAGAAATAAAAGAGCCTACTGTTATATATATGGAAAGACCGCTTAGAAAAGCAGAATATACCATCCACATAGAAGTCCCGCCAAATCCTTTCTGGGCTTCTGTCGGGTTGTCCATAGAGCCGCTCCCTATTGGAAGCGGAGTGCAGTATGAAAGCAGAGTTTCACTTGGATATTTAAATCAATCGTTCCAAAATGCGGTTATGGAGGGGGTTCTTTATGGCTGCGAGCAGGGGCTGTATGGATGGAAAGTGACAGACTGTAAAATCTGTTTTGAATATGGATTGTATTATAGTCCTGTAAGTACCCCCGCAGACTTTCGGCTGCTTTCCCCTATCGTATTGGAGCAGGCTTTAAAAAAAGCAGGGACAGAACTATTAGAGCCATATCTCCACTTTGAAATTTATGCACCGCAGGAATATCTCTCACGGGCGTATCATGATGCTCCAAGGTATTGTGCAGATATTGTAAGTACTCAGATAAAGAATGACGAGGTCATTCTGAAAGGAGAAATCCCTGCTAGATGTATTCAAGAATACAGGAACGATTTAACTTATTTCACAAATGGGCAGGGAGTCTGCTTGACAGAGTTAAAAGGATACCAGCCAGCTATTGGTAAATTTATTTGCCAACCCCGCCGCCCGAATAGCCGTATAGATAAGGTTCGGCATATGTTCCACAAGTTAGCTTAACAGCTTGCAAAGGCGGGTCATTATGACTTGTCAGAAGAGTACAACGCGAAAAGGATAAGATTCCCAGACCATGTGGAGATTATCAAGTATCAAAAAATCAAGAAAAAGCCAAGACCACCTACAGTAAAAAATATTGAGCCAAAAGTCCGAGACCCAGACGAGGAAGAAATCTATCAGTACCAGCAAGCACAGAAAATTAGACGGAAAATTCGTTACTATTGCCAATCTAATGATTTTGACCTCTTTTGGACACTAACATTTAACGATGAAAAAGTTGATTCTAGAGATTATCCTTATGCCAAGCAGAGGCTGAGAGCATGGCTCAAGTATCAACGTGAAACGTATGGAAAATTCGACTACATCTTTGTGGCAGAGCTACATAAGAGTGGACGGATCCATTTCCACGGTATCACGAAAAGATTTAATCCACCACTAGCTGAGGCTAGAAATCCGAAAACGAATCGGCTCATTAAAAAAGGTGGCCTTCAAATTTACAATGCACCAACTTGGAAAAATGGATTTAGTACCGTATCTCACATACAAGACCGAGCCAAGACAGCGAACTATATTTCCAAGTACATAACCAAAGACCTGATGGCAATCCCAACAGGTTACAAACAGCCGCGCTATTTTGTTAGTCGTGGATTGAAACAACCTGAGGTAGACTTTTTAAATCTCTCAGACCAAGATTTAGCGGACTTTACTCCCGCATTCATTTCAGGGGAGATAGACATTGAAACACAAAAATTTTCCCCTACAGTCTCAATCTATAATCTAAAGGAAAACGACCAGAATGAACTCCTTCAAGAAACAAGTCCAGAGACAGTGATAAAGAGTAAAATCAGAAGTAAAAATATAAAAGAAGATTTTGAGAATGAAGAAGCAGACAGTTAATCATAAAGATTTAATGAATTTAGGATTTCCAGAACATACAGCTAGAGACATTATTAGAGAAGCAAAGGCAATTGCTGTTCAATTATTCATTGAAACTAGCGCAACTTCGGATAATATGGTAAAATTAACCCAATCGCCCTTTGACAATGTGAGATTGAACCTTGCACCTGCTTATATAGTAGAAGAAATGCTGGGCTTTGAGTTGCCTTTCAACGGAAAGGAGCTTGAAGCTAATGGCTAATAATAAATATAAAGGTGTTTCTAAAGACAAAAACGGTAATATCTATTACCAAACAGAATTTTCAAAAGACCCAATCACAGGCAAACGGAGACGTGTTAAAAGTTATAAGGATAAGAACGGAAATCCGTTTAAGTCTGAAAAACAGGCTTTTGATGAGCTATGTCGAATCCGTGTTGAGTATAATAAACTTGCTGAAGCAAAAGAATGCGATTTGACTTTTGTGGAATTTATGGACGATGTCTTTCTTCCTTATTATTCCAAAATTGTTCAAGGCTCTACCTACAGGACTGCTCAACCAGCTTTTGACTTATGCAAGAAACGGTTTCCGAAAAAGAAGTTAGTTGATATTACAGTCAGGGATTGTGAAAGTTTCCGAATCTATCTTCAGGAAAATTTTTCTCCGAACTATGCTAGAGGTGTATGGAGCCGATTCAAGAAAGTTTTGGGCTATGCAGAACGATTGGAATATATAGATGATTTCCCGTGTGGGAAATTAGATAATATTAAAGGAGAGCGTAGCCAAACAGAATTTTGGACATTTGAAGATTTTCAAAAAATTGTCTCTTCATTTGATGTAACGACCTATGACGGACGGTACAAACACATGATAGTGTGGCTTTACTTTATGACAGGTCTTCGAGTATCAGAAGGATTAAGTCTGATTTGGTCGGATATTGATTTGTCTAAGAAACTGCTACATGTTCAATCAACCTTGGAAGATTTGGGCAATGGAAGCTATGTTCGTAAAGAACGCACCAAGACGGAATCTGGAATGAGGTTTATTGAACTTGATGACATGACTACTAAAATATTGGAGGCATGGAGAGAAATTCAAGTTAACAATCAGGATTCTGATTTTGTTCTTGCTAGAATGGAAGTACCATTACACAAGACAACTCTGACAAGAATTTTACAACGGCAAGCAAAAATTGTGGGAGTTCCTGCAATCACTGGAAAAGGTTTGAGACACTCTCACGATTCATTTATGATAAATGAGCTTGGGAAAGATGTTCTATTTGTCGCAGCTCGCTCGGGTCGAGTCGACAAAGCAACAACATTGAATACCTACTCGCATATCTATGCGAGTAAGAAAGCAACAGGTGGAAATGATATTACAAATTACTTGGTTAAATCAGGTTTGAGACCCCACCAAGACCCCACCAACTATACAATTTAAACATAAAACCCTTGATTTGTAAGGGTTTAGAGAGAAATGCAACAGTTACTCTTAAATAATAGAGTTTCCAATCAAAATAAAAACCTATCACTTAATGTGGTAGTTTTTTTCGTTCTATTGTTGCAAACGTTTTCGTTGTGGGGTATAATATAAAAAATGATGTCTAAAGATTAGGAGAAAGACATGAAAAGTTACAAAAACTATATCTTCGATTTTTATGGTACATTGGTTGATATTCGTACAGATGAGAATAAACTAGAGGTCTGGAATCAGCTAACACAGATTTACAATGCTTTTGGTTGTTCCTATCGACCGCGCCAGTTGAAAAATGCCTATCATCGTTTTGTAGAAGAGGCAGAGAGCTCTCTCGCGGAAACAGTGAGTTATCAGTATGTCGAAATTGATTTAGAAACAATCTTCATTCGTCTATTAACGGATGCACCAAATGAAAACCAAAGTACCAATAAGCCGACTGATTTAGAGACTTTTGGACAAGTAGTAGCCACGATTTTCCGCGTGCTTTCACGTGAAAAGTTAGAGGCTTATGAAAATACCCTAACTAGTCTACAGACATTAAAAGATAGAGAAGCGCGATTATTTATTCTCTCCAATGCTCAACGGATTTTTACTCAGGCAGAAATTGAACAGACAGGTTGTGCTGATTTGATGGAAAAAATTTATATCTCTTCTGACTTTAAGATGAAGAAGCCTGAACCGGCATTTCTTCAACTGGTTTTAGAGGAAAATAATCTTGATGTTGGGGAAACGGTTATGGTTGGTAATGATTTGACATCCGATATAGCTATTGCTCATGAATTGGGAATGGATTCCATTTTGCTGAATACTTTCCCGTATAGTCAGGAAGAAATCGACTCTTACAGGAGACTTGGTTGGAATTTTGAGGTTATTGGAGATATAGCGGAACTATTGTAAATAAGCGATAGAACAGTAAAGAATATACATAAAATATATTATGCAAAACGGTGGAACTACTTTCATTTCAATGAAGGTAGTTTTGTCTTTTCTAGCCATTTTCTGATATACTAGATAGGTATAAAATTTAGAAAGGTTCTGTTTTGGGGTATTCCCAAACAGTAGTCAGATATTCTGGCTAGAGGTATTAGTTTCATGTCTCAAACCCACATTAACGTTATCGGAGCCGGCTTGGCTGGTTCTGAAGCTGCTTATCAGATTGTCAAGCGTGGCATTCCTGTCAAACTCTACGAGATGCGTGGTGTCAAGCCGACGCCCCAGCACAAGACAGACAAGTTTGCCGAGTTGGTTTGTTCCAACTCTTTCCGTGGCGATAGTTTGACCAATGCTGTCGGTCTGCTCAAGGAGGAAATGCGTCGTTTGGATTCCATTATCATGCGGGCTGGTGAAGCTCACCGTGTTCCTGCTGGTGGTGCTATGGCCATGGACCGTGAGAATTTCTCCCAAGCGGTCACAGATGAGATTCACAAGCACCCTCTGATTGAGGTCATTCGTGGCGAGATTACGGACATTCCAGAAGATGCCATCACAGTTATCGCGACGGGGCCTTTGACATCAGACGCCTTGGCAGAGAAGATTCATGCACTGAATGGTGGCGATGGTTTTTACTTCTACGATGCGGCAGCACCGATTGTGGATAGCTCGACCATTAACATGGATTTGGTCTATCTCAAGTCCCGTTATGACAAGGGAGAGGCTGCCTATCTCAATGCTCCCATGAACAAGGAGCAGTTTACCGCTTTCTATGAAGCCTTGATTTCAGCCGAAGAGGCGCCGCTCAATTCCTTTGAAAAAGAAAAATACTTTGAAGGCTGTATGCCAATTGAAGTCATGGCCAAACGTGGAATCAAAACCATGCTCTATGGACCAATGAAGCCAGTTGGTCTGGAATATCCAGAAGACTACAAGGGGCCTCGTGACGGTGAATACAAGACACCCTATGCTGTTGTCCAACTCCGTCAGGACAACGCAGCTGGCAGCCTCTACAATATCGTAGGCTTCCAAACCCATCTCAAGTGGGGTGAGCAGAAGCGGGTCTTCCAGATGATTCCAGGACTTGAAAATGCAGAATTTGTCCGCTATGGTGTTATGCACCGCAATTCCTACATGGATTCGCCAAACTTATTGGAACAGACCTTTGCCACCAAGAAAAATCCAAATCTGTTCTTTGCAGGTCAAATGACAGGAGTGGAAGGCTATGTCGAGTCTGCCGCCTCTGGCTTAGTGGCTGGTATCAATGCTGTTCGTCGCTTCCGTGGCGAAGAACCAGTTATCTTCCCACAGACTACAGCCATCGGTGCTCTGCCATTCTACATCACGCATACCGAAAGCAAGCACTTCCAGCCTATGAATGTCAACTTTGGCATCATCAAGGAGCTGGACGGTCCGCGTATCCGCGATAAGAAGGAGCGTTATGAGGCAATAGCAGAGCGTTCCCTTAAGGACTTGGAAGAGTTTTTGGACTACTAAGATAATCAGCTATCTCCAGACACCTCCGGGTGTCTTTTGTGTTATACTGGGGTTAGAAAACCGAAGGAGAAATACGATGAATCACGATACTTGGAAGAGGATTATCTTGCAGAAGCAGGGCTTATTGACACCCCAGTCTGCCCAGCAAATCTGCCAAAATCTCAATGGTTTGCAGGCTCAGTTTCAACCATATGTTCATATTGGATTTCGCAACCGTATGACAGCAGAGGATTTTCATGAGGGGAGCTGGCAGCAAGAACTGACACGTCAGTGGTCCATTCGGCGAACGGTTCATGCCTATCTCAAGTCGGAAATTCCTCTCTATATACACGAGGGACGGATGGCTAGTACCGGCTATCTTCAAACCGTCGGTCGCGATGATTTTTCACCTCAAACCAAGCAGAAGTATCATCGGCTCATCCTAGAAACCTTGGAACAAGCCCCTATGACCCGCGAGGAGCTGAAAATCCTCTGTCGTGCGGAAAAGATGACGCAGGAAGAGGAGAAGCAGATCTTCAACGCTTGGGGAGGCCTTTTTCGCTACATGGTCGAGCGTGGGGAAATCTATCAGGAGTACGGTGCCAAACGTTTTCATCGCCTGACAGACTTTCAGCCACTTTCACGGGAAAAAGCAGAGTTGGAAATCGCACGGCGGTATTTTTCAGGTTTTGGTCCTGTCAGCTTAGCGGATGCCCGTTACTACTTCAAGGAAAATAAATCTACGGTCCTAAATTGGATGAAACAATTAGACCTAAAAATCGTTGAAGTAGCAGGGGAAGAACGCTTTTATCTAGGAAAATTAGAAGAAGCAGAAGTACCAGACTGCCTCTTCATTGCAGGTTTTGACCAACTTTTGCTAGGTTACGAAAAGAAAGCCAATCCCTTCTTTGAGCCCAAGCATATTCGGCAGATTTATACGCTGACAGGCATTATCAAACCCGTTGTTTTCTACAAGGGACGACTGGTTGCGACCTGGCGACGTGATAAGGACAGGATTGAATTGGCTATATTTGAAAATCTGACCAGTCGTGAACTGAAAGAACTGGAACGTTACCGTCGAGTCTACGAGGAACGCTTGAAAACTGAGCAAAAATTGTTCGGATAATCCGAAAAATGACGTAATATAACTAAATTTTCTGAATATTTCAGAAAATCTGTGGTATAATACTAAAAACACTGTTAGAAAGAGATAGCAATGAATAAGTCCTACTTTTATTTGGATATGAAAACGCATGAATTGGAAGTGCCATTTACAACTAGAAAACGCCGAGTCCGTGTCTTATTGCCAAAAGGATATGAGGAAGATGTGGATAAAACCTACCCAGTTGTCTATTTTCATGACGGACAAAATGTCTTGTATAGTAAAGAAGCCTTTTCAGGACATTCCTGGAAGGTGATTCCAACTATCAAACGAAATCCTGATATTGAAAAAATGATTATTGTGGCCATTGACAATGATGGTTTGGAGCGCATGCATGAATATGCTGCTTGGAAGTATAGTGAGATGGGCATTCCTGGTATTCAGTTTGGTGGGAAAGGGACCCTGTATGCTGAATTTGTCATGGATGTGGTCAAGCCCTTCATTGACCAAACCTATCGCACCAAGCCTGACAAGGCTCACACCGCCATGATCGGCTCATCACTTGGCGGTAATATCACTCAGTTTATGGGATTGGCCTATCAGGACCAAATCGGCTGTTTGGGAGTATTTTCTTCTGCAAACTGGCTACATCAAGAAGCTTTCGACCGTTATATTGAACGACAAGCCTTGGATAAGGACCAACGTGTTTATATCTACGTTGGAACAGAAGAAGCAGATGATACAGATAAAACCCTGATGGCAGGTAATATCAAGCAATCCTATATCAATTCCTCTCTGACTTACTATCGTCAATTGATAGCAGGTGGGGTTGATTTGGACAATATTGCCTTGGAAGTTGTTTCCGGTGCCATTCATAATGAGGAAGCTTGGGCAGCTTATTTGCCAGATTGCTTGCGCTTTTTAAGCGAAAAATGGTAATGTAAAGAATTAGTTAGGAGAATGAATATGCATGTAGAATTTTTAAGTCACTGGTCTGGCCATCTTGGTCGAGAAATGAATGTGAACAGATATGGTCACGCGGGTATTCCAGTAGTTGTTTTTGCCTCATCAGGCGGTTCGTACAATGAATACGCAGATTTTGGAATGATTGAAGCTTGTCGTGGCTCTATCGAGGCTGGTCATGTTCAATTTTTCACCCTAACCAGTCACGATAAGGAAAGTTGGTTGGCGGACTGGAAGTCTATTCATGATAAGGCTGAAGCTCACCGTGCCTATGAACGTTATGTGATTGAAGAAGCGATTCCATTTATTAAACATAAGACTGGTTGGTTTGATGGGATGATGACAACTGGTTGCTCAATGGGTGCATACCACGCGCTCAACTTCTTCCTGCAACATCCAGATGTTTTCACAAAAGTTATTGCACTTTCAGGTGTCTATGATGCTCGATTCTTTAACAACAACCATGATTATGGACATGATGATGTCGTTTATCAGAACTCACCATCAGATTACATTTGGAACCAAAACGACGGCTGGTTTATTGATAAATACCGTCAGGCTGATATCATTGTCTGCACAGGCTTGGGCGATTGGGAGCAAGATGGCTTAGACTCATTTTATAATCTAAAACGCGCATTTGAAGAGAAAAATATCCCAGCTTGGTTCGATACCTGGGGTACGGATGTGGCGCATGATTGGGTTTGGTGGAGGAAACAAATGCCTTTCTTCCTTCACTCCATCGGACTTTAAAAAATTAGAAAGGACTGCCTATGAATTATCTCGTTATTTCTCCCTTTTATCCAGAAAATTTTCAACCATTTACCATTGAATTGGCTAAAAAAGAAGGTGTTACCGTTCTAGGTATTGGACAAGAGCCTTACGATCAATTACCAGAAGAGCTCCGCAATGCCTTAACAGAATATTTCCGTGTGGAAGATTTGGAAAATATTGACGAAGTTAAGCGTGCAGCTGCTTTCTTGATTTACAAACATGGACCAATTGATCGTGTAGAATCCCACAATGAGCACTGGCTTGAAAACGACGCAGCCCTCCGTGAGCAATTTAATATCTTTGGAGCCAAACCAAAACACCTGAAAAAGACTAAATTTAAGTCTGAAATGAAAAAATATTTCAAAAAAGCAGGAGTTCCAGTCGTTCCAGGTGTTGTTGTTAAAACAGATCGTGACTTTGGCAGAGCTTTGAAGAATGTTGGATTCCCAATGATTGCTAAGCCAGATAATGGTGTTGGTGCATCTGGTACCTTCAAAATCGAGAATAAAGAAGATTTTGATCGATTTATTGAAAACTGGGATAGAACCACTGTCTATTTCTTTGAAAAATTCGTCAATTCAAGTATTATCACTACTTATGATGGTTTGTTAGACCATGACGGCAATGTTATTTTTGAAACAGGCTTGACCTATACTCACACACCGTTTGAGTTGATGCAAACCAAGAAGGACAATGCCTACTTTATCGAGAAAGAGCTGGATCCTAAGTTGGTGGAATATGGCAGAGCTATTATCAAGGCTTTTGGTATGAGGGAGCGTTTCTTCCATATTGAATTTTTCAAGGAAGGTGATGATTACATTGCCATTGAATACAACAACCGTATGGCAGGTGGTTTCACAGTTGAAGCCTACAACTATGCCCATTCCATTGATCTTTTCCGTGATTATGCCAATGTTGCAACAGGTGGTACAGTTGAGGAACGTAGATTTGAACCACAATACTGCTTGGTAGCAACTCGTCGTGATACAACTGACTATGTTCACTCTGCAGATGACATTCATCAGAAATTCGCTGGTAAGATTAAAACCGTCAAACGCATGCCAGATGCCTTTGCAGAATTGCAAGGAAATGATGCCTACCTCCTTGTGACAGAGAGCAAGGAAGAGTTGGATGAAATGATTGCCTACATTGGTTTAACAAAATAGAATGAATTGAAAGATGCCAGAAATGGTGTCTTTTTTCTTTTCTTACAATCTTGTAAGTTTTTGCGTCAGAACTGTAAGGGAACAAGGCAGAACTATTTTCTATAATAGACTCATAAGAAACAGAGAGAAGGAAAGTTTATGTCATTCAAATTTTTACAAGCAAAACACATTTTTGGTAAAACACAAGAAAGTAAACGACAAGAAAAACAGGAAAAACAAGCTGAATTACTATTCGAATTAGAACACGAACTCTTTCAACGTAACTGGATGTACTAGGAGGTTTAAGTGGTGAAATCGTACAATGCATATCAACTGAAACTCGCTATGGCTGGCATAATGGTTTTGGATCATCTGAAAATCATACCAGATTTTATCCCAGACCAACTTAGTATGGTCTTTCACATGGTCACTCGATGCGTCGCAGTCTTCTTTGCCTACATGTTGGTTGAAGGCTATCTTCATACGAGAAATGTCAAAAACTATCTTTTGCGACTATATGGTGCAGCAGGGCTGATGGCCACTGGAAATGTTTTGATAAACAGTCTTTACCAATCAAAAGATATTTACATCGGTAACAATATCTTTTTGACATTAGCTGTTGGATTAACTTTACTGGTTTGTCTTAGAAATTTTGCTGAACACACTAGAAAGCAACAAATCCTTCAAGTCCTATCGGTTGGACTGTTGACCATCTTAGGTGCCTTTTTAACAGAAGGTGGCTATGTGGTCTTGCCCTTCATCCTCATCACCTATTTAGGTCGTAAGTCACTATTCAAACGCAACTTGTTCTACGGGTTATTTGCCCTATTCTTGCTATTTTTGTCCTATCAGCCTTATGAAAGTATTGAAATGACTGTCCAGATGATGCTCTACAATGCTGACTGGTTATTTATCTTAGTCTTGCCAATTCTAAGTCATTATAATGGACAAGCAGGGCCCCGCACAGCGTTTTCACGTTATTTCTTTTACATCTTCTATCCGCTTCATTTGTGGCTACTGGCCACGATTGGTTATTTTCTCTAAACTTACAATCTTGTAAGTTTTTGCGTCAGAACTGTAAGTGAATAGGTTGACTAAATCATCTATAATAAACTCATAAGAAACAGAAAGAAGGAAATCATATGTCATTCAAATTTCTACAAGCAAAGAGAATAGAAGAAAAGGTATTCTCAGAAAAAGAGAAAGCTGAACTCATGGAACAAACCTTATTCTTAGAAGAGCTCGCCCATGATTTGCAAAGTATGCGATTTATGGCATACTAGAGGGAGGAAACGATGAAAAAGAAAGTATTTAGCTTGCTGGCTTTGGGCAGTATAATGTTAGCTGCTTGTTCTTCCTCTTCAGCAGGCCTTAGCTTTGATGAGGGCTATCAAACTTTCCATTACAAAGGAAAAGACTATGCCGTTAGCAAACAGGAAGTTGCCGAAGATAGTATTCAAGGAACAGAAGTTCCGTTTATGGATTGGCCTGTTGTCAAAGAAGAAGGGGCAGTGAAAAAGACAGTATCCTTGAATAATCTCTATATAACCACTAACAAAGAATGGGCCATCGGTGTCCAGGATGGTTATTATAAGGTGGATTTAGAAGATAATATTGCTGAATCAGACCGAATCGACTATCAAGCATTACTTGATACAGTTGATTTATCCAAAGAAAACAATTAGGAGTTTGTATGTTATTAGAAATCAATCATTTAGAAAAAGTTTACCGCACACGTTTTTCAAAAGAGGAAACGCGTGCCCTTCAAGATGTGGACTTCAAAGTCGATAAGGGTGAATTCATTGCAATTATGGGCGAAAGTGGTTCTGGTAAAACGACCTTACTCAACATTCTTGCAACCCTGGACAAGCCAACTCGTGGCTCTGTTCTCTTGAACAATCAAGATATTACCAAAATCAAGGAGAGCGAGCTGGCCGATTTCCGTTTGCGTAATCTAGGTTTTGTTTTCCAAGATTTTAATCTCTTGGATACCCTGTCCATCCAAGACAATATCTTTTTACCTCTGGTATTGGCACGTACTGGCTATGAGGAAATGGAAAAACGTTTGAAAGTTTTGGCGCCAAAACTGCGGATTCAAGATTTGCTGAAAAAACGTCCTTTTGAACTTTCTGGTGGACAAAAGCAGCGCGTGGCCATTGCTCGTAGTTTGATTACCCAGCCACAGATTATCCTAGCGGACGAACCGACAGCTGCCCTAGATTACCGCAATTCGGAAGACTTGCTGAATTTGTTTGAAGAGATTAACCGTGACGGGCAAACTATTCTCATGGTGACCCACTCAGCCAATGCAGCCAGCCATGCCAAACGAGTCCTCTTCATCAAGGATGGTCGGATTTTCCATCAATTGTACAAGGCAGGCAAGAGTAATCAGGACTTTGCCAAGGAAATTTCGCTCAATATGTCTGCACTTTTAGGGGGTGAGTAGATGTTTTACCTCAAACTTGCTGGGCAAAATATCCGAAAATCCATGGGTGAGTTTGCTCCCTTCGTTTTAGCCAGTCTTGTGCTATTTACTCTGATTTGTTCCATGTTCTTGCTCATGCTGAGTCCAGTTATGAAGACCATGGGCTCTGGTGCCGTTTCTATCGGTCTTGGTGTTGTTGTTCTGACCATTTTCTCGGTCATTATGGAGATTTACAGTTTTAATTTCTTGATGAAACAACGGGCGAGAGAATTTGGTCTCTATAACATTCTGGGGATGAACAAGAAAAAGGTAGCATTGATAGCCAGTCTAGAATTGATGATGATATTCTTACTGGTTGTGGTTCTTGGTTCTGTCTTAGCTGGTGTGTTTGCAAATGTTCTCTACTTGATTTTTGTCAATATAACACATTATAGTGATTTACATTTTGGAATAGATCCTCTGGCCTTTGTCATGACCGCCTTTCTCTTTGCTGGTATCTTCTTTCTCTTGGAATTGCTGGCCATTCGGACCATTGGTAAGACCAGTCCACTGATTTTGTTCCGTGCCAGCGAGAAGGGGGAGAAGGAGCCAAAAGGCAATGTCCTTCTGGCTGCCCTTGGTGTAGTGGGACTGGGTGTTGGATACTACCTATCACTTTCATCGAAAGCAGCAGGGTTAGTTGTCATCTATCGTTTCTTCATCGCAGTGCTCTTTGTCATTGCGGGGACCTATCTGTTCTATATCAGCTTTATGACTTGGTATTTGAAGGCTCGTCGGAAAAACAAGCGGTATTTCTATACGCCAGAGCATTTCATTACGACTTCGCAGATGATTTTCCGGATGAAACAGCACGCAACGGGTTTGGCCAATATTACGCTACTTGCGGTCATGGCCTTTGTGACCATTGCGACCACAACGTCTCTTTATACAGGTATGAGCAGTATGACAGGTGCACTATATCCCAAGGAAACATCTATTACCTATAAAGTTTCGGATAGAAGTCAAGGTGAAGCTGCCTATCAGCAATCGGTGCTCAGCCATTTTCCAGAAAAAGCTAATGACAATCTATCCTACCTGACCTATCAAGCTGGGTTGGTCTATGATGGTGGTGAAGAGATTATCATTAGCCCGGAAACCATTTCCAATCCAGACTTTAGCAAAATAGCCTTTACCTACTTCATCACGCAAGATGATTTCAGAAAATTGGGGAATGACCTGCCAGAGCTTGCTGCCAATCAAGTGGTCTTTATGCGTCCGAGCGAAAAACCATCGTTGAAAGAGCTTGTTTTAGGCGATCAAACCTTTGAGAATGTAGCCAATCTTGACCAGGCTATTTTCCCAGACAACTACAATACGCTAAATGCCGCCGTTATGGTAGTCAGTGATGACACTGTGTTGGATGCTGTTCGTGAGTATTACGAGTCCAATAATCCGCAAGGGTATACAGTCAGTCTGGACTACCGTGTCTTTACCGACTTGACTGATGAAGAGGTTGCTTCGATTGGTGAGCAAGCTGGGGACTCTTATAATATCAACGATGCAAACGGAGAATTCCTAGGATATGCTATGCAAAAATCCGATTTCAACAATTTACAGATGGGCTTTACAGGCGGTTTCCTCTTTACTGGTTTCTTGCTGGGAATTAGTTTCCTACTGGGTGCAGCCCTGATTATATACTATAAGCAGTATTCAGAAGGGCATGAAGACAAGAAATCCTACAAGATCCTACAAGAAGTGGGCATGAGTGCAGCAGCGGTCAAAAAGACCATTAACTCCCAAACACTTACGGTCTTCTTTATGCCTTTGGTCATGGCAACTGTGCATTTTGTGGTAGCCTTGGTCATGCTGAAGCAAATGCTACTGAGTTTTGGTGTTACTTCATCACTAATGATTTATACGGTCAGTGGTATTACATTGCTTGCAGTTGTCTTGATCTACTTTGTCATTTACAAGTGGACCAGCCGAACCTATTATCGTATTATTGAACGGTAGCAGAAGTCTCGCCTTGTGCGAGATTTCTTGCATTTCTAGGGAAATAGTGTTACAATGGTAATACCAAAGGAATACTATAAGAGGTAAGAAAAATGGCAGCTATTACATTGAAAGTTTCTGAGCAGGACAAGCTCTTTATGCAGGCTATGGCAAAGTTTGAAGGTGTCAGCTTGTCAGAACTCATTCGGACTAAAACCCTTGAAGCCCTTGAAGATGAATACGATGCCCGTGTGGCAGACATTGCTTGGGCAGAATACCAAGCAGACTTGGCGAATGGAATTGAGCCGATTAGCTGGGAGGAGATGTTGGAAGAGTTGGGGTTGACGGATGAAGACCTGTTATAAACTCGTACCGACCAGTCGTTTTATTAAACAATTGAAAAAGTTGGATAAGTTTACCCAAAAACAGATTACCAACTACCTGTCCAGTCATGTGACCGACAACCCCAGACAATACGGAAAAGCCTTGACGGCCAATCGTTCGGGCCAATGGCGGTACCGTATCGGCAATTACAGGGTCATCGTCAGCATTGAGGATGATAAATTGATCGTAACAGCCCTTGAAGTCGGGCATCGAAAAGAAGTATATAAATAAAAAGCCAAGACCTGTGTCCTGGCTTTTGCAGAATGAAGATGATGAAAAAAGAGAAGATTTATATTGTTGAAGACGATGAGATAATTGTCCAACTCTTGAAGCAGCATTTGGGAAAATCTTATCAGGTAGAAAGTGTGCAGAATTTCCGAGCTGTCAGTCAGGAAGTGGTTGAGTTCCAACCAGACCTGGTCTTGATGGATATTAGCCTGCCTTATTACAATGGGTTTTACTGGACGACGGAAATCCGTAAAACCATGACCATGCCCATTATCTTTATCTCCTCTAGCGATGATGAGATGAATGCAGTCATGGCTATGAACATGGGTGGTGATGATTTTGTGTCCAAGCCATTTTCACTTGGGATTTTGGATGCCAAAATCGGTGCCTTCCTACGTCGGGTTAATCAATTTAGTAAGACAGCGGATTTGCAAGTGGATCAGTTTAAACTCAGTCCTGACGGGCGCTTTTCTGATGGCAAATCCAGTATCCAGCTATCTCCGACAGAGACGAAAATCTTAACGCCACTTATGCAACAGGTTGGGCAGATTGTGAGCAAGGAAGTTTTGTTGGAAAGCTTGTGGGAAAATGAAGAATTTATCGACCAAAATACACTCAATGTCAATATGACCCGACTACGCAAGAAAACAGGTGAACTGGGTTTTGACCGCATTCATACGGTGCGGGGAGTGGGGTATCTTGTCAAATGATAGCCAAATTTTTAAGAGAATACAGGAGTTTATTGCTAGCCTACCTCTTGCTAGTTTGCGGTTTTATCCTGCTTTTCTATCTCTATCGGCTTCCCCTTACATTCTTGTACCAAGCTCTGCTATTTTCCTTGAGCATCTTGATTCTTTTCAGTCTTGGTCTCTATTGGAAATTCCGCCAGCGAATGCAAGCCTTGGAAAATCTAACAGATAAGGACCTTGCCTTGCTGGATAAACCGTCTGATCTGGCCTATTTACAGGTCCTTTCAACGGAAAAGGAGCAGTGGCAGGAGCAGTTATTGGCCTATAAAACGCGTGAAGAGGATTTGCAGGCTCTGGTAAAAATGTGGTCCCACCAGATGAAGGTTCCTTTGGCTGCCCTGTCCCTCATGAGCCAGACGGACAATTTGCAACAGGCAGATGTTGACCAACAATTGCTGCGCTTGGACAATTACATGGCTAATTTGCTCAATTATCTCAAGTTGTCCAATCAAGCTTCGGATTTTCGCTTTGAAATGGTCCAAGTGAGAGAAGTAGTGGTGGATTTGGTCAAGAAATACCGGCAACAATTTCTGCAACGCGAGATAAGTGTCGCTATCGACGGGGATTGGCAGCTGAAAACAGACCGTAAGTGGCTGAGTTTTGCCCTATCGCAAGTCTTGGACAACGCCCTGAAATACAACAAAATGGGTGGTTCAGTAATCATTGTTTTGGACAAGGGAATTACGATTTCTGATACAGGATTAGGCATTTTGCCCGAGGATATTCCGCGTCTTTTTGACGAAGGTTTTACGGGCTATAATGGACGTGAACACCAGAAAGCCACTGGTTTTGGCCTCTATCTCACCAAGCGCGTCTTGCACCAGCTAGAATTAGATATTGATGTGGACAGTCAGGTTGAAGTTGGGACAAATGTGCGGATATTTAAATCAGATTAAGAGTTTGCAACCGCCTCCAAAAGTGCTATACTAAGGATAGTATTTCATTGGAGGTTTTTTATGTCTCATCATGTTTTGCAAAATGGATCTGACATTCGCGGGATTGCCATTGCTACTGACGAATATGCTGTTAAATTGACGCCCCAAGCAACCAAGGAGATTGTTAGAGGGTTGATTCATTGGCTGACCCAAAATCAGGAATTGTCCACTCTCTATAAAGAAGGAAAATTGACCATTGGTATCGGTCGTGATAGCCGTCTGAGCGGTCCAGATTTGGCAGATGCTTTTATCGAAGAAGCTGTTGGTCTGGGTGTTCAGGTGATTGACTTTGGTATGGCCACAACGCCAGCTCTCTTCATGAGCACCCAGTATCCGCAGTTTGCCTGCCACGCAGGGGTGATGATTACTGCCAGCCATCTGCCTTATTATTTTAATGGTCTCAAGATTTTTTCGCAAAATGGCGGAGCGGAACACGAGGATATTGACTATATCTTGTCGCATACAGAGGCATTCCCAGCCTTAAGTCTGGGAAGTCTGACCCATGCGGATCTGATTACGCCTTATGCCCAAGATTTGGTTGATAAAATTCGTACAGCCTGCGATGGTCAAGACAAGCCATTGACCGGACTCAATATCATCGTCGATGCTGGAAATGGTGCAGGCGGTTTCTTTGCGGAAAAAGTTTTGGCCGAGCTGGGAGCTGATACAACGGGTTCACAGTTTTTAGAACCGAACGGTACCTTCCCTAATCATGTCCCAAATCCTGACAACAAAGAGGCCATGGAAAGTATTCGTCAAGCAGTACTTAAACAAGGTGCCGACTTAGGCATTATATTTGATACAGATGTGGACCGCGCTGCCTTGGTTACCAAGTCAGGACAAATTCTCAATCGTAACAATCTAATTGCTGTCTTGGCTCAAATTACCTTGTCCGAGCATCCGGGTACGAGCATTGTCACCAATTCCCCAACCTCAGAACACCTAAAAGATTTTATCGAAAGTCTGGGTGGCAAGCAAATTCGCTATATTTCAGGTTATCGTAATGTGATCAATCGCGCCATTGCTGCCAACCAAGCTGGTGTGGATTGTCAATTGGCTATCGAGACGTCAGGTCATGCAGCCTTTAAGGAAAATTATTTCTTGGATGACGGTACCTATGTGGCTGCCAAAATTCTCATGCTTCTGCCTCAGTTGCAAAAGGATGGCAAGTCCCTGGATGATTTGATTGCACAGCTGAAACAACCTTTAGAAACGCAGGAAGTGCGCTTTAAGTTGGAAGTTGAGGATTATCGCGCTCTAGGTGAGCAAGTCATTGCCGACTTGCAAGCGACATCCATTACCGGTTTTATTTTCAATCCAGAGAATGAAGAAGGAGTGCGCTTTGATGTAACAGACCCTTATGGAGACGGCTGGTTCCTTCTCCGCATGAGTCTCCACGAACCGCTCCTGGTCCTTCAAATTGAAAACGACCAATCAGGTTATATGCCGAGCATTTTGAAACGTTTGTCTGAATTCTTGGACGGCTATCCAGCTGTTAATCAGACCAAATTAAAAGAATTAGCATAATTAGATGAAAGTCAGCCACTTGGTTGGCTTTTTGGTGTTTTTCTGGCTAGTTTTAAGCAGTTTTGAAAACATTTACAAGATTTTTTCTTAAATTTTCACACAAAATGCTTGACTTATCAATAATTAGTGATAAAATAGACTTACAGAAAGAAAGTGAGGTACTTAACATGACACTCGTTTCAAATCCTACTCAATTAATTAACGCTTTGGACAATAATGAAAAAGAAATTGTTATCACACGTACCATGACTTTTGCAAGTTCCATCTATCTTCCAGCTGGTATCGACATCAAAGGTCAAGCACAAGAAAATGGCGTTCTGCCAACTGTATTCTTTTCACATTCTGATGGTTTTATCTTGAAAGGCGATGCTAAGATTTCTGATTTAACAATCTCAGCTCTTCAAGATAAGAAAGCTATTTCACTTGTGCCACAACAAGTTCGTGACAACTTTGGTCAGATTTCACTTATAAACTTGATCGTGGACGGTCAAATTTCAATGATTTTCCGTGCACCAACCATGACTGCACATGTCGACACACATAACGTCTTGGTTCGCAAAGCAGATACGCGCACCTACCTTGAGCAACCACAAAAATATGGCGTAAACGTCCTGCAAGGTGCTTATACCCTTTACAATTTTAACCCCGATGCTAACAGTAAGATTACAGCAGCTATCAGTGAATTGAACATCGGTCAAGACGGTCAACCTGTCATCGGATCTGGTGTCTTTGTTTCAGGTTTCAATGATGCTGGTGGTCAAGTTGCGATGGATAAAATGGTCTTGGGTTCAGTTTATTCTACTGGTCTCGTTCCTCAAGGTGCGGCAGATTTCATCACCGGTGGTGTCTTTGTTGTCTATGGTGCCCATGTTCACGAATTGTATCAGCTCGGTAAAACCGTTACTTACGGCGTCAATGACATGGTCTTGGATGCTTGGGGAACTGTTGATAAATGGGTCGTAGAAGATGAAGTGATTTCCTACGGTCAATCTGGTGTTGGTTTCGTAAACTTCGGTACTGTCAATGATTTCCAAGCGAAAAAAGCCATTTCTACCTACGGTGTCGGAGCTCGCGCCTACAATCAATACGATGGTACCTTGAAAGTCGGTCATTTTGCTGAAATCAATACCTACAATGACGGTGCTGTTGGTATTCAAATTTCCAAAGAAGTCGGTGAACTGCATATTGAAGGCGATATTACAACCCACGGTGGTGTTGGCCAATCTCTTGTAAAAGGTGTCAACGTGGATCTTCCAGCCCATGCCTTTTCTATCAAAGATGGCGGTTACCTTCATAAACTTCATGTCAAAGGCTCTATCCTTAGCCACGGTGATAATGTTACAACTGTCACTATGGAAGAAGGCGGTCGTTTAGACCAAGTCGCAGTGGATGGTAAAGTCGCTGCACTGGGCAACAATAGCAAAGCCTTCAGCGATGAAACTGTTGAAAAACGATTTTAAGAATGAAGCTAAACGAGACTAGGATTTCTTGGTCTCGTTTTTAGTAGTAAATTCCGATTAGAAAATTGGCATAGAAAAATGAGATTGGAAGTACAACCTCATTTTTTTCTTCTGAAAGCAAGTTGTTGCAAGAGCGAGATAATTGGTCCAGTGAAGAGCATGGCAATAATTGTTCCTTCGCGAATTCCTAGAAATGGATTACCAAAGAGGAAAGAGAGAAGAAGCGCTGTTACAACCATTCCAATATCACAGGCCAATTTGACGCTAGAAAATGGTTTATTGGTCACTTGGGCAATTGTTTTGGGCAACCCTTCGCCCGGCATGACAATCGTATCCGCATTGACCTCAACAATGACACCGATTGCCAAGATAAAGACAGAGATAATCAAGACAATCAACTGGACTGGATAAGATTTACTGGACAAGATTGGAGCGAACAGACCGTAGAAAAAGTTAATAAACAAGCCAAACAAGGTTCCGGGTATTAACTGAATGAGGTAAGGAATTGCCTCGCTCATCTTCTTTGGACTAGCCAAGACGAGCTGAATAACAACTAGCAAGGCTAAGAAGAGCGCCGTGTTCAGACCGATGGATGAACCCATAGATTCTGAGACGACGTTGGGCACAGCAGCAATTGGCGACGTGCCGAGCAGGGATATTTTTGACATGGCAACAGCAATGGCCATGATTGTGATTCCAATAACAAATTTTACGATTTTCATAATTCTATTTTAATACAATATCGATAAAAATCAAATATTAACTCACTAATTAGTAGTTTTGTTATTGATGTTTACATAAAATAAATTATGCAAATTAAAGTTTGTCCAATGCATTTTTTTGCTCATCATTGACAATATGGGTATACAAATCCGTAACTTGCGTATTGGCATGCCCCAGTTGATGGCTGACCAAGACCTGCGACTTGGTTGCATCGTAGAGTCTGGTCGCAAGTGTGTGGCGGAGTTTGTGGGGCGTTACACGAATTTTGAAATCAGCCGAATACTTGGCAACCATTTTTTCAATAGAAGAGGCATCCATGCGATTGGGCATCCCACGATATTCGGACAGAAAGAATGCGACGTCAGTCTTTTCAGCCTTGTAGCGTTGCTGCCGGATGGTCATATAGGCTTCCAGATAGGGCTTGGCAAAGCCAGCAATATTAACAGAATCCCGTTTACCACCTTTTCGAGTGACTTCGATAATCATCAATTTCAGATTAACATCCTTGAGGTCCAAATTGACGGCCTCAGACAGACGGACGCCAGAGGCCAAGAGCAGGGCAAGAATGGCTAAATCACGCTCCTTATTTTTTCGGAAAGAAGATTTTGCACGGTTGGAGAGTTTATTTTCGTATTCTGTTTTCACGTATTCCAGAAATTCCATGGTTTCGTCGCCCAAAAAGAGTTTCTGCTTGATATTTTCCGCCCGGGCAGCCAAGGTTTCTTTTTTCTTCTTGGTCGACACCTTTTTCATGACATTACGGTAGAAGTAGGGCTCACCCTGATCATTTTCCACTTCTTCGGTTAAATACTTGAAGAGGCTAGAAAGTGCCGACAGAGTGCGGTTTATGGTGGTCTGCGACACACCATTCTGCGTGGTATTGGCGTTCAGTAAGGGACGCTCCCGCAGATAAAGAATGAAGGCTTCCATATCTTTTTTGGTCAAATGTTCTAGAATATCCAACGGAATATCAGCAATCCGTTCCACAGATACCAAATCTGAATCCTGTAACCACTCAAAAAAACGACGATATTCTTTGAGGTATTCATAAAGGGTTGTAAAACTATAGGGAACCGCCAACTTGGATTGGTAATAATCCAAGACATACCAAGGCATGATTTCTTTCAATTCCTCAATTTTTTCCAATAATAATTCACGACGCATGATGATTTCTCCGAGATATTTTATTTAAAATTAAGGATTGTATTTTGGAAGAATTTTCGTCCTTCGCATTTATTTCGAAATTATAAAGTACATATTTTCGGCAAAAATTTTTTCTAGTTATCATACCAGTAGTATACCATAGTTTTATATAAGTTTCAAGAAAATTATAGTTTTTCGGAAAGATGTTATATAAATTGTCAATTTTATAACCAAAAAAATTTTTTTTAGGAAAAATCAGCTAAAAATGTACTTAATTCAAGGCTAAACTGGAATTTCTAGATACCCTTATTTTTCCATAAAAATGTACTTTATTAACTAGAAAACTGGAAATTTTTTCAAAAGTACATTTTTCTAGTTTGATAATAGATATGTATAAATTCTGAGGTGGTTAAATTTATGCTAAATTTCATACCTATCAATCCTGACAACTGGCGAATTCCGCTTTCCATTTTTCCTTCACAGACAGGCTTTGTTGCTGATAAGATGATCACGCTGGCTCAAGCTTTTGCCTACCGTGAATTTAATAGCCAGGCTTATTTGATTTATGACCATCAATTGCCTGTCGGTTTAATCATGTATCACGATTTACCTCAAGTCCAAGCCTATCACCTATCAGAATTTTTGATTGATAAACATTATCAGGGTCAGGGCTATGGTCGACAAGCTATGAATCAATTTTTAGGCAATATTCGTAGAGAAAAACGTTTTTCAGCCGTTGAATTATGTATCCTTGAAAACAATTATTTAGCAAGAAAACGATATGGATTCCTTGGATTTGTGGAAACAGGTGATGCTGACGGAGATGAAATCGTATTTCGTTTGAATTTATAAAATCCAAAATTTGCATATTAAATATTATGTAAACTATTTTTTATTTATTTGATAACTGCATCATTAACTCCATAGCCGTTTCTTGATTACGGAGATAGACCTTGATGCCTGTTGATTTGACCCGTTTTGTAAAGGCACTTTGACTGAGTTTCAGTTTCTGAGCTAGTGATTTTTGCTTAAAATGTTCAGAATAAATGCCAGTCTCTACCAATCTTAGGATGAATTGCTTTTGCGAATGACTCCACCGATCTCGCATAAAATCGCTGGTCGCTAAAAGACTGTTAATGACCTTGTCAATATGGGGATAGTCGGAAGAAAATCCGTTGGCTCTACTTCCGTAATCGTCTTGTGTCTGGACTAAAGTTAGGGCTTTCTCAGCCTCATGCTGAGCTTGAGAATTGCTTGAGAAAATGCTGGTTTTCTGCACTGCATCATCCAGCTCACCCAAACCAATTCCTATTTGCAACTGATAACCTTCGGCCAGAGACAGATGTAAATAATCAAGAATTTGCAATAAATCCGCGTTGGGTTTGACTTGAGCCTCTAGCAGTCCACCTCTATGGAGAGTAAAATCAGTCAATAATTGACTAGCATAAACCTGATTTAGACGACTAATAATCGTGAGAATGTTTATTTCTGTTTGTGATTGGCTTGATAAAGGTGTAATCTGGCCAGTAATCATCATCATTTTATCCATCATTCTATTTTAATGGAAAAATATAAAAATGTCCATTATAATGGAATTATTTAAAATATTTGTTATACAACTAGGTCATTACTAAACTTCTATCAAGACTGAAAGAAACTATACTAGCACTTCCCTGACTTTTTTACATTTTACATATTAAAACCCAGCTAAATTGAATAATCAGTCTAGCTGGGTTTAGTTAGTTCATTGTTGTATGTATAAATATAGATGAATAGAAGATTCTAGCGATTTGCCCAAGCGATATCAAGATTTAGAGTCTCTTGAGTTGTATATTGTGCGCGATATGGATTCCAAATTAAATTAGCTACTTTAGTAGCATCCAAGTAGTTACTGGTGTTGGAACGCCAAACACTGTTAAAGTGAGGTTGGCAAACAATGTTTACGTAATCAGCTAAAGACTCATAATAACTTGGATAAGTACGAAAATAATCAACGATATCATAGGTATTTCCATATCCATCATCTTCCCATGTTTGAAGGGATACAGATTGTCCATTGTATGCTCCCTTGATACCAAATAAGTTATTGTACGGGGAAATTGATAACCCAGATTGTCCATAATTAGATTCATGTATAGCCTGTGCAATCATGACAGATGGATACAAATCATATCTGTAGCTTCAGCCTGTCGAATCGTCTTATTCCCAAATACAAATAAACAAATCGTTAAAATAGACAATACCACTGTCAGTAATATTGAGAGAGGATGTTTTTTCATTGATTGAAAATATTGACTTCTTGAATACTGCATAATACCTAAATCCTTTTTCATAGTTTAATGGTAATCATTATACAATTTTCAGACATTAATACTCAAGATAGTTTACTTTATAACTTATATTACAAAAAAAGTCTACATAACATTCGTTATGCAAACTTAATTGTTAGTTATTCTTCTACCCATACGGAAACCGAGCCTGGATTGACATAGAAACGCCCCCATCCATTTTCATCTAATTGAACGGTGTCTTGTCGATGACCGGTTGCATCTACAAATACTTTTCCAGCATTTAAAATTCCCATATCCATGTCTTTGTATCCTTCATCTGCATTGCTGATAACGCAGGCTAGACCTTTAGGATGCTCATTATCCCCTTGGCAAACCCAACCAATACAATTTGGATGATCCAGATAATCAATCTGTGGACCGTAGGTATGATGTTGACGGATAGCAAGTAATTTATCCAAGATTTCATTGAAGGCAGCTTGTCCAAATTCACCTGAAATACCGTAATAATCACCGTAGAATAAGGTTGGCAATCCTTGTTGACGTAGCAAAATTAAGGCGTAAGCAGCTGGTTTAAACCAATCTGCAACTGTTGATTCTAGCGCCTGTCCACGTTGTGTATCATGGTTTTCGACAAATGTAACGGCAAAATCAGGCTTTGTTTTCACCAAGCTACCATCAAAAATGGTCCGTAAATCGAAAGATTGCCCTTCATTACCCGCCTGAAAGAAATTCATGTGGAGCGGAACGTCCACCAAGTCAAGTTGGTAATCTGTACCGTCGATATAACTTTGACTATCTGCTTCACTGTCTTTCCAATATTCTGCGAAAGCGTACAGGTCAGGCTTAATTTCTTGTCGGACAAATTCCATAAAGGAAGCGATAAAATCTTCCCCAATATGCTTGGCAGCGTCAATCCGAAAGCCATCAACCTGAGTTGTTTCGATAAACCATTTTACCCAATCTTTGAGATGCTCTACTACTTCTGGGTGTTTGAAATCAATGTCATTGAACATCAGGTAATCGTAGTTCCCGTGCTCTCCGTCGACCTGATCTTGATTGGCCCAGCCCTTGTTCTCTCCTACGATTTGATAAATGCCCGTTTCATTGTGGGCAGCATCAAAATCAAGCCCTGTGAAATGATACCAATGCCACTTAAAATCATTGTAGGCATCGTTACGACCTTGGAAATCATAACCAGTATAACCCTTGATTTCATAGGGTTCAGAAAGACTTTCTTGCCGATTATCAGGGTTCATCCGACGAACTTGGAAGCTTTCTTGGTAGTCTCCACCAGCTTTGTGGTTGAGGACAATATCCGCAATCACTGCTATCCCTTGTTCGTTGAGAGCATGAATAGCAGCCAGATACTCATCTTTTGTTCCGTATTTGGTTGAAATGGTACCTTTTTGGTCGAATTCTCCCAAATCAAACAGGTCATAAATCCCATAGCCGACGTCATCTGGTCCTGTCGCTTTAAAGGCAGGTGGCGTCCAAACATGGCTAATTCCTAATTCTTTCAGATGCGGAGCGTCATTTTTTAGCCGATTCCAATGGTCGTGATCAGCAGGCAGATACCATTCAAAGTATTGCATTAATGTAGAACGTGTCATCAAATCTTCTTTCTATTTGTGGAGAACGGATTATTTACGCTTTTTCTTAGCTTTTTTCATCTTGTTGACTTGACGTTTCATGGCCTGCTCCATGGCAAATTTTCCAATCTTGCCTTTGAGCCCACCACCAAACATGGATGACATGTCAGGCATACCAGCCCCGCCCATCAGTTGGCTCATATCGGGCATTCCGCTACCACCCATCATATCTTCTAAGGCAGACATATCCATATTGTTTGGCATATTTTTCGGAAGATTATTAGGGTTAATGCCCATCTGTTTCATCATTTTGCTCATGTCACCAGACATCATGCCTTGCATGAGGGATTTTGCTTGGTTGAAATCCTTGATAAATTTATTGACTTCGACAAAGCTATTCCCTGAACCTTCCGCAATCCGACGGCGACGGCTCGGAGTTAATAAATCCGGATTTTCTCGTTCTTCAGGCGTCATTGAGGACACAATGGCACGCTTACGAGCAATCTGTTTTTGGTCAACCTTTAGATTTGCCAGAGCTGGATTGGTTGACATACCAGGAAGCATTTTGAGCAAGTCTTCCATCGGTCCCATGCTTTGTACTTGGTCGAGCTGGTCAATGAAATCGTTGAAATCAAAGGTGTTCTCGCGCATTTTTTCCGCCAGTTCCAATGATTTCTTCTCGTCGTACTCCTTGCTGGCCTTTTCAATCAGCGTCAACATATCCCCCATACCGAGAATACGAGATGACATACGGTCTGGATGGAAGGTTTCGATGTCCGTGATTTTCTCACCAGTACCAGTGAATTTGATAGGTTGGCCAGTAATGTGACGAACAGAAAGCGCCGCACCACCACGCGTATCACCGTCAATCTTGGTCAAAATCACACCAGTGATCGCCAACTGGTCATTAAATTCCTTGGCAACATTAGCGGCCTCTTGACCAATCATGGCATCGACTACCAAGAGGATTTCATTTGGTTGGACAAAGTCTTTAATATCACGCAATTCCGCCATCAGGGCTTGGTCAATCTGCAAACGACCGGCCGTATCGATGAGGACATAGTCATTGTGGTTGGCTTTGGCTTGTTCCAAACCTTGGCGCACAATTTCAAGGGCAGGAACTTGGTTGCCCAATTCAAAGACAGGAACATCAATCTGTTGCCCTAGCGTTTTTAACTGGTCAATGGCCGCTGGACGGTAAATATCCGCCGCAATCAAGAGAGGACGCGCATTCTCCTCTTGCTTGAGTTTGTTGGCCAATTTACCGGTAAAGGTCGTCTTACCAGCACCTTGGAGACCAGCCATCATGATAACGGTTGGAATTTTCGGTGATTTGATAATTTCAGCCGTTTCCGAACCCAGAACCGCCGTCAATTCTTCGTCGACAATCTTGATGATTTGTTGAGCTGGATTGAGGGTATCGATGACATCGTGGCCAATGGCACGCTCACGCACCTTCTTGATAAAATCTTTGACGACTGGCAAGGCAACGTCCGCCTCAAGCAAGGCCAAACGGATTTCCTTGGTCGCTTCTTGAATGTCGCTCTCGCTGATTTTTCCTTTTCCACGCAGATTTTTAAATACGTTCTGCAAACGCTGGGTTAAATTCTCAAAAGCCATGTGTTCTCCTTTTAATCTCGATTATCAATGCTGGTCAGGACAGAGATTTTTTCATGCAAAAAAGCATCTTCTGGATATTTTTCCAAAATCTCATCGAAAATTTGGCTGCGCACAACATAGTCCGAGTACATGTGCAACTTCATTTCGTAGTCCTCTAGCAATTTTTCGGTTCGTTTGATATTATCATAAACCGCCTGACGGCTCACCTGAAATTCCTCAGCTATCTCTGCTAAACTATAATCATCCGCATAATATAGCTCGATATAGTTCATTTGCTTGTCCGTCAATAAGGCAGCGTAGAATTCAAATAAGGCATTCATTCGGTTGGTTTTTTCAATTTCCATAAACTTTATTATATCAAAAATTCTAGCGTTAATAAATAAGAAAATCCGTTTCTAGTGGGAAAACGGATCATTTGTTTGCATAATTTTATTTACGTCTATTTAGAGAGTTTTAAGACGAGCGAAAATACTCAAAAACCTTTGACTTTTTTGTCAAAATCGTGTATACGATGTACGGAGGTATACTTTTATGAATACTGTGAAAACGCGTAAGGTAGTAATTCACTGGCAGTAACCATTCCTAAAGAACTAGGTATTAGTGAGGGCAAAGAATTCCTTGTCTACAAAGGAGTTGATGATGTGATTATTCTTGCGTCCAAAATCCCTAATCCCTTTGACAATATGGAACCCTTCATCATGGAAAATGACTTTGAAGGGGAGGTGTTACTCGATAATGAAGGTTGAATATATTCCTCAAAAGCAGGATATTATCTGGATTGATTTTGACCCTTCTGCTGGCAAGGAAATTCAGAATCGCCGTCCTGCTTTAGTTATCTCCAGTCAAAAATACAGCCGAGCAACAGGTTTCGTCGCTGTCTGTCCTATTACACACGGTGCAAAAACTTTAGAGAGCCGCGGGCTATCTGTGCCGATTGACTCAGAAAAAGTCGCCGGATTCGTCAATCCTACGCAACTCTATACTTTTGATTTCATAGCTAGGAATGCCAGCAAAATCACACAGTTAGATACTTGGACTTTCCAGAAAGTCATTCAGCTTTACAATTATATTTTTGAATAGAGTCGAAAGGCTCTATTTTGCTTGCTCTTTTCCTAATTATTCTCCAAATAAAACTCAAACCGTTCGCCAACGTACTGGCTGTTAACAAATTCAAAGGCCTGGCCGTCATCCAGGTAGGAAACCTGTCTCAGAGCCAAAATTGGCTGATTTTTGCTGATGTCTAGGTAGTTAGCCACCTTCTCATTGGCCAGCCGTGCAAAAATGGTCTGCTTGCTGGTGCCGATTTTATAGCCATTGTCCGTCAAGGTCTTGAAGAAATGGTTGGTCACTTCCTCCTTGGGAACACTTTTAATCAGACGCTCCGGAATGCTGGCAACTTCATAAACGACAGGGACATTATCAGCATAGCGAACCCGTTCCATCCGGACGACATATTCCCCTTTGGACAAGGCTAGCTGCTCAACTTCTTTTTCATTTGGTTTGGTCCGAGTGTAAGACAAGAGCTTACTGCTCGGCTTTTTTCCCTGCAAGAGAACCAACTCTGTAAAGGAGGTCGTGCCGCGCATCTTTTCTTGAACTCGAGTGCTGGCCACATAGGTGCCGGAACCGACCTTACGCTGGAGCACTCCTTCTTCGACCAGGAGGGTGATGCCTTGGCGCAGGGTCATGCGGGAAACGCCGAACTCATCGGACAGGTCACGCTCGCTGGGCAGGCGCTGGCCAATCTTCCAAACGCCCTGGTCAATCTGCTCCTTAATCTTATCGTGAATGGAAATATATGCTGCTTTCATTTGTCAAACCTCTCTTCGTCTAGTCTACCAAAATTAGACCAATTTTACAAAGGTCAGCTGTTTTTTATGAGTAAAAATAAGACAGGCAAACAATGACTGGTAATCTGCTCAAATAAAATCAGTAAATTCAAGAAAAAAACGAACAGGGGATTTCAAAAAAATAGCCATAGTTTGGAAAACTGATAATTGACAAATATAGTTTGGAAAATGTTCGTATTTATGGTAAAATAGCTATCAGTATTTGAATGATTTTCAAATGGAAAGGGAAAAACATGACAAAACAAGATGTCCAAAAAATTATCGTTCTGGATTATGGTAGCCAGTACAACCAGCTGATTTCACGTCGCATCCGTGAATTCGGTGTCTTTTCAGAACTGAAAAACCACAAAATTACTGCTGAGGAGGTCCGCCAAATCAATCCGATTGGTATCGTTCTTTCTGGTGGGCCAAACTCAGTTTACGCGGAAAATGCCTTTGACATTGACTCAGAAATTTTTGAACTGGGGATTCCAATTTTGGGGATTTGCTACGGTATGCAGCTAATTACCCATAAATTGGGCGGTAAGGTGGTGCCTGCTGGCGAGGCTGGTAACCGTGAATATGGTCAGTCAACACTTGAACTCAAGGCTGAGTCTGCTCTTTTTGCTGACACTCCTTCTGAGCAATTGGTTCTTATGAGCCACGGTGACGCTGTGACGGAAATTCCAGCTGACTTCCACTTGGTCGGTCTGTCTGCGGATTGCCCTTATGCTGCCATTGAAAATACCGAACGCCGCATCTACGGTATCCAGTTCCACCCAGAAGTTCGTCATTCCGTATACGGTAACGACATCTTGAAGAATTTTGCCTTTGGTATCTGTGGTGCGCGTGGCGACTGGACCATGGAAAACTTCATCGAGACTGAAATCGAGAAAATCCGTGCAACTGTTGGAGACAAGAAGGTTCTTCTGGGTCTGTCTGGCGGTGTGGACTCTTCTGTTGTCGGTGTCCTTCTGCAACGTGCGATCGGTGACCAGTTGACTTGTATCTTCGTTGACCACGGCTTGCTCCGTAAAAATGAAGGTGACCAGGTAATGGAGATGTTGGGTGGCAAATTCGGTCTCAATATCATTCGCGTAGACGCTTCTAAACGTTTCCTTGATTTACTTGCTGGCGTATCTGACCCTGAGAAGAAACGTAAAATCATCGGTAATGAATTTGTTTACGTATTTGATGACGAGGCAAGCAAGTTGACAGATGTAAAATTCCTGGCTCAAGGCACGCTTTACACCGATATTATCGAGTCTGGGACGGATACGGCTGAGACAATCAAGTCTCACCACAATGTGGGCGGACTTCCAGAGGATATGCAATTTGAGTTGATTGAACCGCTCAATACCCTCTTCAAGGATGAAGTACGTGCGCTAGGTACGGCACTCGGTATGCCTGATGAGGTTGTGTGGCGTCAGCCATTCCCAGGTCCTGGACTGGCTATCCGTATCATGGGCGAAATCACCGAGGAAAAACTCTACACTGTCCGTGAGTCAGACGCTATCCTCCGTGAGGAAATTGCCAAGGCTGGCCTGGACCGTGATGTGTGGCAGTATTTCACGGTCAATACTGGAGTTCGTTCGGTAGGTGTCATGGGAGACGGTCGTACTTATGACTATACCATTGCTATCCGTGCTATCACTTCTGTTGATGGAATGACTGCTGATTTCGCAAAACTCCCATGGGAAGTCCTTCAGAAAATCTCTGTCCGCATCGTCAACGAAGTCGACCACGTCAACCGCATCGTCTACGACATTACAAGCAAACCACCAGCAACAGTTGAGTGGGAATAATTTAATAAACTAATTTGAACCAAGATTGTTGATTTAACTGCATTTTGAGCTATTATAAAACGTAAAAAGGGGTATAAAATCATTTGGTACCCCACCAAAATCCCACCAAAATAATTTGGCGGGATTTTTTTCATGAATCATTTGTAAATTTAAGTTTTACAAATTGACATTCCCACTTGCCAAAATTCAAAATTTATTTTATACTTTTTGTAACTTTATAAAGTAACAAAAAGGAGAAACTATGTTCGCGCCTCAAAAATTAAAAGTAAAACGTGAGCAACTAGGCATTTCACAGACGGAAGTTGCACTAAAATTGGGTGTTAGTCGAATAACAATCAGTAAGTGGGAAGCTGGAATTACAAAACCAAATCAAAAAAATTTGTCAGCTTTGGCAAAAATTTTCCAAGTGGCTGAGACATATTTCGAATCAGAATACAAGATTGTCGAAAACTACTTACGTCTCAACGATGAAAATAAATTGGCTGCAGAAAATTACGTTGAGGATTTACTTACTCAACAAGAAATTACAGAAAAAGTCCTACCACTCTACTCTTATAAAGTCTTATCTGAGGTACAGCTATCTGCTGGACCTGGTGCAGGGTATTTTGATGAGTATGAAACTGAAACAGTCTATTCTGAGGATGAGTACAGTGGCTTTGATATTGCTGCTTGGATTGATGGTTCTTCCATGGAACCGGTCTATAAACACCGAGATGTGGCCTTAATCAAAGCGACAGGATATGATTATGACGGTGCTGTTTATGCACTGAATTGGAACGGTTCGATATATATCAAAAAACTATTCCGTGTCGAAGACGGTTTTCGTATGGTTTCCATCAATCCATCTGTTCCTGAACGATTTATCCCATTTGAGGATGAACTTTATATCGTTGGTAAGGTTGTCGGGCATTTTACACCAGTCGAGGAGGTATAAATGTGAATGTAGAGAACATGATTTACATCAAAGACGAACACATTATATTTGTTCCTGACAAGAAAGAATATGACATAACAGATTACGTCAGCGAACTTGTCGAAGAACTAGGAAAGCTCAAAGCGAGGTAATGCTATGGGTTATATTGACTATTCAAAGGAACCACAGTCAGATATCGCTTTTGTTGATATGAAATCTTTTTACGCCTCGATTGAGTGTGTAGAAAGGGGTTTACACCCGCTCAATACTTCTCTATGTGTGATGAGTAGGGCGGATAATTCATCAGGTCTGATTTTGGCATCATCCCCTATGTTTAAAAAGGTTTTCGGAAAAGGTAACGTGGGACGTGCCTATGAATTACCGTTTGATGTCAATACACGCAAGTTCAACTACTTCCGTGCTAAGGAGGCTGGATTGCCAACACATCCTAAATTTGTCTCCTACATTGAAAATTGGGCTATGCGCACTTTCATAGTTCCGCCACGTATGTCCCTATACATTCAGAAAAATCTCGAGATTCAAAGAGTTTTTCAGGACTATGCTGCTGTCAATGATATACACCCTTACTCCATTGATGAGGCGTTTATTGATTTGACCCAGTCACTCAATTACTTCGTGCCAAACAAAACCTTGTCTAAGAAAGATAAGCTAGATATTATCTCAGCTAAACTTCAGCAGGATATTTGGCTAAAGACAGGTGTTTACTCAACAGTTGGCATGAGTAATTCGAATCCACTATTGGCAAAACTAGCTCTCGATAACGAAGCTAAAAAGTCAATCACTATGCGGGCTAACTGGTCCTACGAAGATGTTGAAACCAAAGTGTGGAACATTCCAAAGATGACGGATTTCTGGGGAATTGGGCACCAGACCGAAGAACGGATGAATAAGCTAGGCATCTACACTATCAAAGACTTAGCTAATTTTGATCCTACGATACTCAAAAAAGAGTTTGGTGTCATAGGAGTCCAGCATTGGTTTCACGCTAATGGCATTGACGAGTCTAATGTTCACGAACCCTACAAACCTAAGAAAACGGGAATTGGTAATTCCCAGGTACTACATAAGGACTATCTAAGGCAGAGCGATATTGAGCTTGTGCTACGTGAAATGGCTGAGCAGGTAGCTATTCGCCTGCGTAGAAAGCATAAAAAAGCAACTGTGGTCCACATCACAGTTGGCTACTCAAGATTTGAAAATAAGAAACCTATCAATGTACAGCGTAAAATCAACCCAAATAGTCGGACAATTATCTTCCAAGACCATGTCATCTCCCTTTTCCGTGCAAAGTACACGGGAGGCGCTGTTAGGAGTATCGCTGTGCGATACGATGGGCTGGTAGATGAAAACTTTGCGGTCCTCTCACTGTTTGATGATAACGAAGTTATCGAACTTGAGGAGAAGTTAGAAACGACTATTGACCAGCTAAGAGATAAATACGGATATATTTCCGTACAGAAGGCGTCAGCTTTACTAGATAACTCACGGGCCATTGCTCGAAGTAAACTTGTCGGCGGTCACTCTGCCGGCGGATTGGAGGGATTAAAATGATTGACAGAAGTTACCTGCCATTTCAAGTTGCTAGGGAATACCAAGACCGAAAGATGGCAAAATGGATGGGATTTTTTCTGTCCGAGCACACCGCAGGACTAGACAACGAACTAAACAAGGTTGACTACTCATCAGAGTTGACGCTGGCTGATAAGCTACTTCTGTTAAACCAACTCTATAGCAATCAGCTAAGCGGTATTATCGCTATTCCTGGACAATACTACACTGGAAAAGTGGACAATCTAACATTCCAGAATGTTTCTTTCAAAACGAGAACTAGCTTCGTCAGCATCCCTATAAAGGATATTCTATCAATTGACTTGGAGGTGGAATATGAATCGGCTTGAATTTGAACGAAATGAGCTACAGATCGACTATTTCAGCGAAAGCTACCAAAATTTTGAGAGGGACTTCTACCGCTACTCTGCGATGCACATTCCTCTAACATTCTTGACTGCTGATATCTTGACCTCGATGGCGCGCTCCCAATCAGCCTACTTTAAGCTGAATAAGGAAAATGCGCTTGATAATCGAGATCACTATTTCATCTTTGACGTGGTCCAGTTTGAAGAAAGTAAACGAATCAGGAAGTTCGTCTACAAGAAAACGACGACACATCTAAATTAACAAAAAGTTCCAGATTTGGTTGAACTGGAACTTTTTTATATCATCAAGCAGATTAGCTATTTTTTATTAAAGGTGCCACTGAATGTTGGGAAACCAGCTTCATTTACACCGATGAATTGAACATAGAGAGATTTAATTTCACCTTTAGGTAGCTCAGCCGAAGCATCCGCACCACTTGTAATTTCAATAAGCAGTTCTTCACCTGTCAATGTCCAAGTTCCAGTTCGAGTATCACCTTTGGTATTCACCATTTCCATAGATTTGTCTTTATTGAAAGTTATCGTTGGAATATACTCCCAAAAATTGTTGCGTCATTTTTCGATGAACTGATAAAGAATGAGGCATAATATTTATAAGAAGTTAAAAATCTGCATAGGCTTCTACAACTATACAAGATATTTTGAAAGGAATTTACTGAAATGACGCAATTAATGGTTAATAAAGAAGATTTAAAAAAATTAGGTTTTAAGGAAGGCACTGCTATTTCAATTATTTGCAAAGCAAAGTTGATTATGGTACAAAAAGGATATACGTTTTATAATAATCGTAAACTTGGTCAAGTACCAGCAAGCGCAGTTGAGTCAATTCTTGGTGTTTCAATTTCTGAAGAGATGGAGAATAAATAAGATGACTCAAAAAAGAACAAAATTTCCTGGTGTGTATAAGGAAGGAGATAAGAAATTTTTTTATCAGACGGAGCTCGGGATTGATAAGGTGACAGGAGAACGAATTCGAGTCAAAAGTCGAAAAGATCAGCACGGGAGGCGCTTTACAACTGCTGCTGATGCCAATCGGGAGTTAACAAGGATAAAAAAAGAATATCACGAAGCCAATGGTTATTCAAATTACAATTTGCATTTTGATGTCTTTATGAGACAGAAATATATTCCCTATTATAAGACAACAGTCAAGGCAGAAACCTACGAAGTTCGTCACAAAAAACTAGAAGAGATAGCGGATCGCTTTGCAGGAATTCCACTTCGAAAACTATCTATCGAAGACGTACATGATTTTCGAACTTGGCTATTAACGAGTCAATCAGATAGTGGGGCCGGTTATTCACAAAGTTACGCTTCACTTGTATTTGGAATGTTTCGTAAAGCTCTTGACTTTGCAGTTGAAATGAACTATGTAGAAAAAAACATCTCAAAACAGGTAAAAGCAATCGCAAAAGGAAAGGCAATTGTCGAGTACTGGACCAAGACAGAGTTTGAAGCTATTATTTCTCATATTTTTATTGAAGATGTGTATGAGCATTTATCCTTCGTTATGCTTTGGCTTTACTTCATGACCGGAATTCGGGTAAATGAAGGATGTGCGTTAAAGTGGAGCGACATTGATTTCAACACAGGTAAAATGCGAGTCCACAATATGTTAATCTTCCGTAGCAAGAAAGATTGGTACATTCAAACATACACAAAATCTGATTCAGGAAATAGGATTATCATGCTTGACGACGATACCTTGACCATTCTCAAAAATTGGCGAGATGTACAATTAATGTTAGGTTTAGGGGGAGAAAGTGATTTCATATTCTCTTATGATGGACATCCTATGGTAAAGTCGACAATAGGAAGAATTATAACGAGATACGCTAAGTTGGCAAATGTCAAGAGAATTCAACCTAAAGGTCTACGACATTCACACGCTTCATATCTCATAAATGAGTTCAACGTTTCTGTTCTAATTTTGTCAAAGCGCATGGGACATTCAAGTCCAGAAATTACACTTCGGCACTACTCGCACATGTGGGGAGGTGCTGATGAAGCCATTGTTAAAAACATGAAAGGTAATATCAACATTGTATATGCTGAAAATTCACAAATCAATTTTAATGGTAATCAAAACTTTTCAAGGAATAAACTTAATTCCCCACCAAAAACCCCACCAAAACAAGAGTAAGCTTGCAAAAAGTCTTGATACAACTGGATTCTAGATAGGGCATATACGATAGAGTGGGAATAGAATAAGTTACTCAAAAAACCGCATGAAATAAAGTGTTTCATCGGTTTTCTTTTATCGTTAGCACCAGTTTAGCACCAAAATATAAAAACTACCAAAATTAATGGTAGCTCATCCTACTTAAAAGCAAATATATTCTTTCTCTCTTTCTCCTACCCTATTTTGGTGCCTTGTCTGACAGGTTCAACAGCCGGAACGGCAAGCGGATTCCCTTCGTCTTTCTAGGCAGTCTGCTAACCTGCTTTGGACTGGTCCTTCTCCCCTATGCGACCAGCCACAAACTTTTCTGGCTCTTCAATCTTGGCTTGGGACTTGTCTTATTTGCCATGTCCATTTCTCGGGCTCCTGCTATTGCCCTCATGCCCGATTTGACATCCAAGCCTTTGCGTAGCAAGGCTAATGCCATCATCAATCTTATGGGTGCTGTCGGTGCAATTCTAACGCTCATTGCCCTAGCCCTGCTGGTCGATAAGTCAGACCAGCCTGACTATACTGACCTCTTCCTGACAGTTGGACTCATTTTGCTAGTCAGCTTTGCCATTCTCCGCTGGAAAATTGATGAGAAAAAATGGCCATCCCAGTCCAAAACGAAGAGTAAAAGACTAGAGGAACGGGCGAGCTCGACAAGGAAGTCAAGATTTCCCTTTTTTTCCTGCTGGTGTCCATCTTCCTGTGGTTCATAGCCTACAACGGCATTACGACTGCTTTTTCACGCTATGCTATCGCTGTCTGGGACATGGATGCTGGCCAGGTGGCACGCTCGCTCATGCTGGCTGCTATTGCAGCAATCATTACCTATATTCCCTCTGGATTTTTAGGGACAAAAATCGGTCGCAGAAAGGCGATTTTATTAGGAATTTGCCTGTTTTCCACGACCTATCTTCTCGGTATCATCCTGGCCGCTTTTTCAGCCCTGGTCTATCTATCTTTTGCTATTATGGGGGTGGGTTGGGCCTTCATCAATGTTAATTCCCTGCCTATGATTGTAGAGATGAGTCATGTTGCGGATGTGGGCAAGTACACTGGCATGTACTACACTGCCTCTATGGCGGCGCAGATTGTGACTCCCTTCTCATGGAGTTGCTGGGATTTGATGCCCTATTTCCCTATGCCCTCCTCTTCTCCATCCTGTCCTTCCTGACCATGATTTTAGTCCGGCACGGGGATTATTCCTAGAAAGGTTGCTATGCTTTATTTACTCGGATTCCTCATTCTCATTGGTTTATTGATTTTTTTGCTCAAACCTCGCATGGGGCGGGTTGACTTTGGTCCTTTCTGGGCTGGGATTATGCTCACAGGGGTTTTTATGATAATAGCGGAGCTGCACCGGAAAATAGTCTGGCAGCCTATGCTCTAGCTGTGCAGAAAGGCTACGGTATCGAGTTTGACATCCGGATGACCAAGGACAAGGAACTAGTCCTCATCCATGACCCCAGCTTGCTTAGAACCTCTGGCATTGACCAAAATATCGAAGATTGCCACTATCAAGAACTGCAAAAATACAAGCTTTTCAATAGCCAAGAAGGCATTCCTCGCCTGGCTGATATCTTGGATCTGGTAGCAGGCAAGGTGCCTCTCATCGTAGAAATCAAGTCGGAGAGCAGGGACGTTCTGGAAGTCTGTCAGCGCGTGACCAGCTATCTGGATAGCTACACAGGAGCTTTTATGGTGGAATCCTTCAATCCCCTGGTTGTCGCCTATTTTAAAAAACATCGCCCTAACTATATTCGTGGACAATTGTCTGGTGATTTAAGTGGGCAAAAGGGGCTGATTTACTTTGCTATCAAGCACCTGCTGACTAATTGTCTCACACGACCAGACTTTATCACCTACGAGCATGAATTTCAGAAAAATCCATCGCTCAATCTAATTCGCCTGCTCTTTCGCATCCCTCTGGTGGTCTATACAGTAAAGACCCCTCAAGCATACATTAGCAATAAAAAACGCTTTGACATACAAATCTTTGAAGGCTTTGATTCCAAGGAAATGTAGTCAGAGCATTTCTTTTTAAAAATAAGTTTAACAAGTTTTACTTTTAACTGGATTTGCAGAAAATTTTCTGCTATACTGGTTTTATGAAAAAAATGAAACTTGGACAACTCCTGGATTTACCCACTTTTCACCAATTATACAGCATTCCTATCGAAAGAAAAGCCGAACAGCATGAGAATTATATAATCGTTTTTAGCTAGGGCGAAACGCTTTTTGTAGACAGCCAGAGTGAGAACGGTCAGACTTCCCAAGCCCGCTTTGCCAGTCATTTTACAAGGGAGCAACTCCTGATTGGCCTTGGCGCAGTCCCTCACGATAGCTTGGATACCTGCCGTATCCTTGACATCCAGCCAAATATCAGCCATAGAGGTGCTACGACATCTTATTTGCTGGAAAACTATGGTAGCTTGCCTCATTTTAAGAAAATGGCAGAGCGTTACCGAGTTCATGAACGGTCGATCATCTTTGACCCCTACCGCTATTCTTACACGGTAGATGAGAAAAAAATTGCCAAGGACAGAGGATTTACAATCGTTGACCAGAAGGATTACAAAAACTTCCGTGATTTCAAGCCTTTCTTGCAAACCAATCGTGGCACGGTCTATGCCCTTCCCTGTACGTATCAGGATATCAAACGCCAGCAAGAAACCAAGATTTATATCATGGGCTGGTATTTTTATGACCAGCAAATCAAAATCTCCTGGAAACCGTCCCATTCACGAAAGTCCCGCTGGCGCTCCTCGATCATCTTTATTGACAAGGTTACTGATAAATTCTTCTTTCAAGGAGAACTCTATAAAAAGGGAATCTTCCCAATTTTCTTAGAAAATCTAGCCCTTTCCACTGGAACCTCTCAAAAATTCCCCGCCGTTAAACAGACCTATGACCACTTCTTGGACACAGTAAACCAGCAGAAAATTGGAACCGGTGTACGGAAAAAGTAAAAACTGGGCATGAAACCCAGTTTTAGAATATTTACCTGTAGAGCTAAAGGACATTCAAATCTTCACCTGTTTCTTATGGCTGGTGGACCAGTTTGTTGTCTTTATCATAGATTTCGCCATCTTGGTAGACCCAGTAGAGCGAACCGTCATTCCCTTGTAGCAGATTGTAGGGAATAGACTCTGTCCGAGTATAATTTCCTTCAATGACAATCCAATCCTTGTCGCCTAAGATCATTTTGGCATAGTCAATGGTATCCTGCCCGCTCTCTAGTTGGACCCCTCTGTTTAATTCTGAAAGATCTTTTCCTGAAACTTCTGTGGTCTCAGAGCTAGTGGTGCTAGTTGAACTACTTGCCCTTGTCGATGAAGAGCTACTAGTCTGCTTGCTGCTAGATGGGGAACTGCTGGTGCTTATCTGCCCTATTCTTGTTTTATTGGTGCAGGCACCTAAGAACACGGCAGATAGAAGTAAGATGGATAAACTGCTTCCAAACTTTCTCATAGCAAGACCTCCTACTCACGGTGAATTGTAAATCCTGTTGCTTGTTTGGTGGCCATGATCGTCATATCTGAAATCTGCACATGGGCTGGTTGATTGGCTATAAAAATGGTGCAGTTAGCAATATCTTCTGCCTGAAGTGCATCAATCCCTTGGTAAACTGTTGCTGCTCGCTCCTTGTCTCCATGGAAACGCACCTGGCTGAAGTCCGTCTCCACAATTCCTGGTTGCAATGTCGTTACCTTGATGTTTTTATCAATGGTATCAATGCGGATACCGTCGCTCAAGACCTTGACAGCGGACTTGGTTGCAGCATAAACAGCCGCACCTGCATAGGCATAAATCCCAGCAGTTGAGCCGATATTGATGATGTGACCATTATTGTTTTCTACCATTTGTGGCAAAATCTGACGGGTCACAGTCAGCAGACCACGAACATTGGTATCAATCATAGTCAACATATCAGCCAAATCATATTCTTGGAACTTATCCAGTCCCAAAGCCAGACCAGCATTGTTGACCAAGACGTCCACCTGTCCAACTTCTTTCATAATCTGCTGGCACTGCTCTATAACTTCTTCTACATTTGTTACATCAAACACAGCCAGAGTCACATTTATGCTATAACTTGTTTCCAAGTCCTTTTTAATCGTTTCTAGCTGTTCCTTCCGGCGCCCAGTAATAACTACATTATCACCGTTTTTGGCAAAGGCATATGCAATGGCCTTCCCAATTCCGCTACTTGCACCAGTAATCATACAGGTTCTTGTCATCTTGGCACACCTCCGTTCATATTTCTATTATAACACTTTTTAAGAGGGAGGGTTAAAAAAGATTGATAAAGCGCATCAGATACATGTTAAATTGGACCTGGCGTGAATAGTACATATTGCCCCCGTTGACATAGAGCTTGCCGCCATTGACAAGAGCAAGTGGATGCCAGTAGGTATAAGTTTCTAGACTAGTATTACCCAAACTTGGTGCGACTACTGTTTTGGAATACTCCTCAGCCAAATCCAGGGAGTTCTCACCTCCATTTGCAGCCACATAATCAATATAGGTCTGCCCAAAATTGTAGGCCTGAACTGCCGTCCAAACATCCACCCCACGTTCTCCTGCCAGCTGCAAATTCTGACTGAGATAGATAACACCTTGGCGGATGCTCTCCTTGCTATCTGTAATGGCATTAATGTAGCCTGTCGCAGATTCACTGGACTGCATAACGTCGACCTGTTTTCCCTTTGTCTCTGTATAAATCATAGCCAGTACCAATTCTTCATTTGCTGCGGTATCATTTTCAGCCAGGACTTCTTGGACCAAGGGCTGAAAAGTCATGACCTGCTCAACCGCATGATAGGTCTGGTACAATTGATAACAAAGAAAAACAAGGACGACAAGAAAAATCGTTCTTGTAATTTTTTTCATTTATTTACTCTTAATATCTTCGATGTTTTTAATCAAAATGGAGTAGGTTCCGTTAGGATTTTGGATGAACTCCACCGACTCTGCATCCTCATATACTGAATTCGGTACAATCAGCTCGATGCCATTTGATAGGGACAATTTCTGATTTTCAAATTTTTTGAGCTGACGGCTGGCATCAATCTCATCAAAGGAAACCTTGTCTGGGATGACTTCCTTCAGCTGGTCGACAAAATTCAAGCGGGCTGTGAGATTGTTGTCAAAAAGCTGGTCGGCCAATTTCTCAGGCGACAACTCATTGTCCTCTTCCAAATGATTATAGATAGCCGACTTGACCCTGGACTGGAATTGGAAATCCCCCTGATGAAAACTATCCGCAATTTTTTGTGCGGTCTGCTCAAGGGCCTTAATGGATTTTTTGGCAGAATGAGCTGGCGTAACTTGCAAAAGATTATCTGAAAAATAGTTGAGAAAGGCTCCGTTGTGCTTGATTCTTTTCTCAATCAGGTGGTATTTGTAGGTCTGCAAGTTGATGATGAGGGCTTCGTCAGGTGCGGAGCCTGGACCAGGCAGATTGTTCTGGGTAATCTTCAACGGGCTGTCGCTTTCCGAGCCAACGTGGGCCAGGTTTTCACGCAGGGAAATCCGCAAAAATCCAAAATGTTCAATTCCATTTTTCTCAAAAGCCACAAAAATCAAGTCATTGGTCTTAAGGTTTTCAGAAATTGAAAACTCTTCCTTCCAGAGATTGGCAATTTTGACCGAATTTTCCATCAGATTACCTGACAGATTTTCTAGGAAGGGATTTTCCGAATCAAATTGGCCAGTTTTGGCCTCGTCTGAAAATACACGTTCAATTTTTTTGCGTAAATATTCTTCTATTTTAGGACTGACAGTCAAAAGCTGGTCGGCAAGGACCAGCTCTGTATCGTCAGGACTAAATTGATGTATGATTGCTTGTTTTACAAATATATCCATTTTTAATTTTCATAGAGTGGAAAGCGGTCTGTCAAGCTGCGAACATCTTGGCGGACTTGTTCCAACACAGTTTCATTTTCAGCATTTTTCAAGGCTGTAATGATGAAGTTAGCTACCTGGCGGCACTCTTCTTCCTTGAAACCACGAGCTGTCACAGCCGCTGTCCCGATACGAATACCAGAGGTCTTAAATGGAGACAGGGTTTCAAAAGGAATAGAGTTCTTGTTAAGGGTGATACTTACTTCATCCAGCAAGTTTTGGGCAACTTTTCCGTTTTCAACGACTTTGGTCACATCAACCAAGAAGACATGGTTGTCAGTTCCACCAGAAATAACACGGAAATTCTCGTCAGCTTTGAAGACATCTGCCATAGCCTGACAGTTTTTGATAATCTGGCTTGCGTAGTCTTTGAAGGCTGGGTCCAAGTTTTCCTTGAAGGCAACAGCCTTAGCAGCAATAACGTGCTCCAATGGACCCCCCTGCATACCTGGGAAAACTGCAGAATTGATTTTCTTAGCCAATTCTTCGTCGTTGGTCAAAATCAAGCCACCACGAGGGCCACGAAGGGTCTTATGAGTGGTTGTGGTAACAATATGTGCATGTGGAACTGGATTTGGATGAAGACCAGCTGCAACAAGACCTGCGATATGAGCCATATCTACCATCAAGTAAGCACCAACTTCATCAGCAATTGCACGGAATTTTTCAAAGTCAATGGTACGAGAATAGGCAGATGCACCTGCAACAATCAATTTGGGTGAGACTTCTTTTGCACGAGCCAAAATTGCATCGTAGTCCAAGACTTCTGTCTCCTTATCAACACCATAAGCTACGAAATTGTAAGTCTTACCTGAGAAGTTGACAGGAGAACCGTGGGTCAGGTGACCACCGGCTGACAAATCCATACCCAAAACAGTATCACCTGGCTGGATGAGCGCCATATAGGCTGCAGCATTAGCCTGGCTACCAGAATGCGGTTGTACATTGGCAAAGTTAGCGCCGAAAATTTCCTTAGCGCGCTCGATAGCAAGATTTTCAATCACGTCAACTACTTCTGTACCACCATAATAACGTTTACCAGGGTAGCCTTCCGCGTATTTATTAGTAAGAATAGATCCCTGAGCTGCCATAACAGCCTTAGAAACGACATTTTCAGAGGCAATCAATTCAATATTGTGTTGCTGACGATCTTCCTCGTCCTTAATCGCATCCCAAAGTTCTTTGTCAAATTCTTTATAATCAACTAAATCGAAAATCATCTATGATACTCCTATTTTATGGTTAGACGTGGGTCAATCTGCAAATTCAATTTCAGGTATAGCAGCCAAAATTTCTTCCTTGGTGATGGCACCTTGACGCAAAATTCGTGCTTGCTGACCAGAAAGGTCCAAAATGGTCGAATCTACACCAGTCAGGGCTTGATCATCCTCAAAGCCAACCAGATCTTGAGAAAACTGGGTCTGAATATCCTGGAAATATCTTCCGCTTTCTTTTCCTGATAAATTAGCAGATGGACCAATGAGAGGGCCAATCATGTTTATCAATTGTAAGGTTTTTTCGTGCTTTGGTACCCGAAAACCTACAGTTGCCAGACCTGAATTTATCCAAACAGGAACATTATTGTTCGCTTTTAGGATAATTGTTAGGGGGCCGGGCATAAAACTATTATACACTTTTTCAAGAAAAAAGGGAGGATTTTGACTAAAATAATGAATATCGTTCAGGTTTGACACATTTAGGTTCATAGCCTTATCGCGCGGGCGTTGCTTGAGCTCGTAAACATGATTAACAGCGGTTTCCGACAGGGCCTTGGCAAAAAGTCCGTAGACGGTCTCCGTCGGCATAATGACCGCACCGTCGTTTTCAATGATTGTTAGGATTTTATCTATTGTCATCAGCAACCACCTTCCTATCCTGACCAAATTGGTCCTTCAGTACTCGGACATTTTTTTCTGGGAAATGCTGACGCAGTAAATCAGACACCTGCTGCCCTTGTTTGTAGCCAATTTCAAAATAGATTTTTCCATTATTAGTCAAAAATTGACCAGCTTGCTCAATGATATTTCGATAGATAGCCAAGCCATCTTCTTCTGCAAAGAGCGCTACATGTGGCTCTGATGCAAGGACATTTAGCCCGACCTCAGCCTTATCATCTGGTGAAATATAGGGCGGATTGGAGACGATGATGTCAAAGGTTCCAGAAATATTTTCAAACAAATCGGACAGGATAAACTGGACGTCAACCTTGTTGCGCTCAGCATTTTCCTGGGCTAAAGTCAGTGCGTCGGGTGAAATATCTACTGCAACTACATCCCAATCTGCTCTAGCATGAGCAAGAGAAACCGCAATAGCACCGCTGCCAGCTCCAATGTCCAAAACTCGTAAATTAGCTCTGCTATTTTCCGACAAAACCAAATCAACCAACTCCTCTGTCTCCGGTCTCGGAATGAGCACCCGCTCGTCCACCTTGAAACGCAATCCGTGAAAGTCCTCGTAACCAAGGATGTACTGAGCTGGCTGATGCGCTTTGAGCTGCTGAAAAATCTGCTCGATTACGTCCCGCTCCTCAGCCGACACTTCTTGACGAAGTAGCAAGACAAAGGCGGTCAGATCAAGATTTTTCAGACCTCGATAGACAAAAGAGAGGCTCTCAGGCTCCTCTCCCACTGCCAAAAGCTCTGCCTCATAGACAGAAAAAAGTTGGGCGTATGTCATTACTTATTCAGCTCTTCCAGTTTTTGCGTTTGATCATAGAGTACCAAGGCATCGACAACCTCATCCATCTTACCAGACAAAATGGTGTCCAGTTTTTGCAGGGTAAGACCGATACGGTGGTCGGTCACACGGTTTTGTGGGAAGTTGTAAGTACGAATCCGCTCCGAACGGTCACCAGTGCCGATGGTTGACTTGCGCTCAGCATCTTGCTCGTCTTGGGCAATTTGGGCAAAATGGTCAGCCACACGCGCTCGGATGATTTTCATAGCCTTGTCACGGTTCTTTTGCTGGGTACGCTCTTCCTGCATTTCGACCTTAATGTTGGTCGGCAAGTGAACGATACGAACGGCAGTCGCCACCTTGTTGACGTTCTGACCACCAGCACCAGAGGCATGGTAAATGTCGACACGAAGGTCTTTTGGATCGATGTCATATTCCACTTCTTCTACTTCTGGCATAATTAGGACAGTTGCTGTCGAAGTGTGGACACGGCCTTGGCTTTCCGTTACAGGAACCCGTTGAACCCGATGAGCACCTGACTCGTACTTGAGTTTTGAATAAACGGATTGACCAGAAACCATAGCCACGACTTCTTTGATACCACCGACGCCGTTGTAAGTGGCCTCCATTACTTCAAAGCGCCAGCCTTGGCTTTCTGCGTATTTTTGGTACATGGTCAACAAATCGCCAGCAAAAAGTGCGGCCTCATCACCACCAGCTGCACCACGAATTTCCAAGATAATGTTCTTGTCATCGTTGGGGTCTTTTGGTAAGAGAAGGATTTTTAATTTCTCTTCATAGGTTTCTTTGTCAGCCTTGGCTTGTTTGAGTTCTTCCTTGGCCATTTCTTCCAAGTCGCTATCGCCAGAAGATTCTTTAATCATTTCTTCTGCATCGATAATGTTTTGAAGTACAGTCTTGTATTCGCGGTAGGCTGTTACTGTATCACGAGTTGCCGCTTCTTCCTTAGACAACTCCATAAAACGCTTGGTATCGCTGACCACATCAGGGTCAGACAACAATTCACCAAGTTCCTCGTAGCGATCTTCCACCGCCTGTAATTGATCGTAGATGTTCATAAAATTAAGATACAAAGCCCGTTAAACAAGCACAGTCAAAATAGGAATTTCGGCCAAGTGTTACAAACACTTGGAGAAATTATCTTTTTGACACAGCTTGTAGGGCGTGTTCGATTCCTTTCTGTAATATGTAGGTCAAGAAACAGGCACAGTTCGTAGCCCGAATTCAGTTCCTTTCTTAAAATTTGGAAGGAACACACTTCTAGTTATCTTATATGCGTGTTCCATTCCGATCTCTAAATATGGACAGATTTGTAATTCCATATTTCTTTTTATGATTCAAAATGGCTAAATTTCTGGCGAAAAATAATGTTTGCGGCAAACTGGGATATAGGTTTCGTTGCCTCCGATTTGTATTTGCTCTCCCTCGTAGGTCGGTTTGCCATCCTGCGTTCTCAAAACCATTGTCGCTTTTTTAGAACAATATTGGCAAATGGTTTTGATTTCTTCAATCTTGTCCGACAAGAGTAACAAATGTTTCGAGCCTTCAAACAATTCATTTCTAAAATCATTTTTAAGACCGAAGGCCATAACTGGCACACCGAGTTCGTCTACCACACGGGCCAGGTCATAGACGTGATGACGTCGGAGAAACTGAGCCTCGTCGATGAGGACACAATAAGGAAGCGGGTCCATTTTCTCAATATAACCAAATACATCCATCTGGTCGTCAATGGCCACCGCATCTCTTCTCATGCCAATTCGGCTAGAAACGATTCCGAAAGCATCACGGGTATCCAGTGCCGAAGTCATAATGACAACGGGTTTTCCCTGCTCCTCGTAGTTGTGGGCTACCTTGAGAATTTCAATGGTCTTACCAGAGTTCATGGTACCGTATTTATAGTATAATTGAGCCATTTTTCCTCTTCCGTTCTAAAATTTCACTCCCTCCATTCTACCATAAAATCACTATTATGGGAAAGAGAAAAACAAGCCCAGTTGAGCTTGTTTGGAAATCATGGCCACATGAATAAATTTAAAACCAACTCTAATAGCATCTCACCCCATTTGGGCTTCCATTTATAGAGAACCAGGATGGTGTAAATAGCAGAAAACAATGTTATGGTTACCAGGATGGGTCCGATGATGGTGCTGATTGGAAACACTGCCATTGCAAGATCAAGGGTAAATATACCTAGTAACAAAGCTAAGATGATGCGGTATGCAGGTTTCAAAACAGTCCCTCCTGTTTTATCTACTCGCAACCAATTCCGTCGCCATCTCTGTCTAGGTGACTTCCATAACCAGGTTGACCTTGATAGACCGGAGCTGCTCCTGCTGCTCTCGCTGCCTTACAGTTCGGATAGTAAACATTGCTCGCAGGTGCTTGCGCAAAACCATGGATTTGACCTTGTGATTGAGCCGCCGCTTGAGCCTGGGCTGCAGCTCGCTCCTCAGCAATTCGTTTGGCCTCAGCCGCCTGGCGCTCTTCCTCCTCTTTACGAGCCTTTTCTGCGATAGCCTTCTCAGCATTCCAGTATTTGATGACAACCTTGCTATTTTTCTTATAAACAGTATCCTTCTGGGAATCCCAAGCCTTCCCATCTATTTCAATAACGCTCACCTGACCATTTTTACTGATATCATCTGTTTCGGTAGCAACTTCGGAAATCTGAGTGAAGCCCGCAGCAGTAAATAACTCCTTATTTTTTTCTACTGTTGCATTTGAAATATTCTTAGGTACTTCAGCAAAGTTTGAAAAATCATAGTAACTGATGACGATTGGCGTTGCTTTTTTTAAGATAATATCTTGCTTGGTATCTAGTCTTAGTTTCTCACCATCTACTGTAATATCGCGGATGGTCCCGTGTTTTGATTTGTCCTTTTCTTCAATTTTATCCCACTTTACCTGTGTAAATCCGACTTCAGTCAGGGATTTTTCTAAATCTGCCTTATTTTTAGTCTCCAAAGCATCCTGTGGAAATTTCAAATTGTCCTTGCTAGCATCAAAATAAGTTACTTTGACAGGAAGACTTGTCGAATAAAAGTAGCCTTTCTGATAGGAATAGAGACCAATTTCCAAATTCTCTACTTGATCGTGCTTGTCATTATTTCCATCTGCCAACAACATAACAGAAGATAGCTCAATATTGTCAAACCCTGCCTCTGTCAACTCTTTTTCAAGCTCAGTGACATTTCCAGGATAGGAAAGATTGCTTAATTCAACCGCATCATCTTTCGGGGCATGATAAGATATGGAAATCGGTACATTTTTTGAGGCAGTCCCTTCTTTCCATTCTTCGCCATCAACAAGAACAACTTCTACCTTACTACTTTCATCAATTTTTCCGTACTCTAAATCTGCAATTTTTAAACTTTCCTTGATATTTTCAAATCCAGCCTCTTTATAGATTTGTAGAACTTTTTCAATAGGTTGGCCGTAAACTTGTTCTTTCGCCGGCAACTCAGCAGTCGTCAATTGAATTCCTGCAACACTTGCTACCAGCAAACCACCTGCTACAGTAGCTGTTTTTCTGTTGAAAATCTTTCTGATTTTACCTTGATTTTTAATCTTACCTAGCATATCTATCTCCTTTCTTTCACAATATTATTATATAGAACAAAGGATAAAATTGCAATTATTTATAAAATACTTGAATAATTTTTTTACTGTGATAAAATATTCAACAAAAAGGAGAATTTATATGCCATTTGTACGTATTGATTTATTTGAAGGTCGCACTGAGGAGCAAAAAATTGCCCTAGCTCGTGAGGTGACAGAGGTTGTTTCGCGTAATACCAACGCCCCGAAGGAAGCTATCCATGTCTTTATTAACGACATGAAAGAGGGAACTTATTTCCCGCATGGTGAAATGAAATGCAAATAAGCAAAAAGCTGACTTGTCTTCTTTCCAGTCAGCTTTTTGCTTATTGCTTATCTTTTTTTACAATATATCGTAAGCGTAGATTCAAGGAAATCCCGCAGGTGAATATCCCGACAATCAAGCCAATCCAGTAAGCTTTTGGTCCCAAGTCCGTCAGACTATCCAGCAACCAGGCAATAGGGAAGGTCATGGACCAGTAGGACACTAGGCCTAGCACAAAGGGAAAGGTGGTGTCCTTGTAGCCCCGTAAAATCCCCTGAATCGGTGCTGTAAAGGCATCTGCCAGTTGGAAAAAGAGGGCAAAGACCAGGAAGTCAGATGTTAAGGCGATAAATTCAGGTTCTATACCATAAAGACCTGCTACCATTTCCCGATTAAAATAAAGGAAAGTCAAGGTCAGACTGGCAAAGAGAACGGCTGTCAAGCGGCCAATCAGACTGTACTGCTGGACATCTTTCAGGCGTTTTGCCCCGTGTTCGTAGGAAACCAGAATAGGCAGGGCCATGGAAATGCTGAGCGGGAAGGCATACATGAGAGTCGCAAAATTCATAGCTGCCTGGTGGGCCGCAATGGTCTGCGCAGAATATTTGGACATGTAGAGCCCGACCACTGCAAAAATGGCTACTTCTGCGAAAACCTGTAGACCGATGGGAAGACCGATTTTTACTCCTTCTTTGAGTATGGCAGGATTAAAGGATGTCCAGTCCCACACTTGGTAGGATGCAATCTGCTTATTTTTCCTCATGACCAGGACAACCACTGCTAAGACTGCCCAATAAGCCAAAGCAGTCCCAAGTCCAGCACCTGATCCGCCCAGGGCCGGCAGTCCCAATTTCCCATAAATCAAGAAATAGTTAAAGAGGGTGTTAAAGGGAACCAGGAGCAACATGAGGTACATGGACAGTCGGGTCAGACCGAGGGCATCGAAAAAGGACCGGCAGACGCTGAAGATGAGAAAAGGCGGGATGCCAATGGAAATATAGTAGAGATAGGACAGAGCAACTCCTGCAACTTCAACCTCTAAGCCCAGCCAGCTCAAAATAGGCCTAGCAAAAACAAAGACCAAGATATACAAAATTAAGGCCAAAAAGCCAGACAAATAGACAAACTGGTGAAATTCTTCGCGAATCTTGTTCTTATCGCCCTTGCCCAGATGATGGCCGATAATGGGAACCAAAGCCGACACAATCCCTGTCAAAAAGGAGAAAAATGGGTTCCACAAACTGGTCGCCATAGAAACACCCGCCAAATCAAGGGTACTAAACTGTCCCGTCATCATGGTATCGACGAAAGAAGCCGAAAAGTTAGCAAATTGATAAATCAAAATCGGCAGAAAAATTTTTAGAAAGAGAAGAAACTTTTCTTTTATTGTTTTAGTTGGATACATAATCGGTCCTTTAATCTTAGTCAACCTATTGTATCAAGAAAAGGACCTGCACTGCAAGTCTTCTATTTCATTACAAACATAAATTAAATCGAATCGCCGTTCCAGATGGAATTTTTCACGACGACATAGTCCACATGGCGCAGGCTGTTCAAATCACGACCACCTGCGTAAGAAATGGATGACTGCAGGTCCTGTTCCATTTCCACCAAAGTATCCTTGAGATGCCCCTTAGCTGGCAGGAGAATCTTCTTGCCTTCTACATTTTTATAAGCACCTTTTTGATATTCAGAGGCCGATCCATAGTATTCTTTGAATTTCTCGCCGTCCACTTCAATGGTTTTACCCGGACTTTCAATATGCCCTGCAAAGAGGGAACCAATCATGACCATGCTGGCACCGAAACGGATGGATTTGGCAATGTCACCATGCGTACGGATACCACCATCCGCAATAATGGGTTTACGAGCCGCTTTAGCACACCAACGAAGGGCTGCCAGCTGCCAACCACCTGTACCAAAGCCTGTCTTAACCTTAGTAATACATACTTTACCCGGACCAATGCCGACCTTGGTTGCGTCAGCACCCGCATTCTCCAACTCACGAACCGCTTCAGGCGTCCCAACATTTCCCGCGATAACAAATGTCTCTGGCAACTCTTTCTTAATATGCTTGATCATCTTGATGACACTGTCCGCATGACCATGCGCAATGTCAATGGTGATAAATTCGGGCACATCGTTTTTCAAGCTAGTCACAAAATCATATTCATAGTCTTTGACACCGACGGAAATAGAAGCAATCAAACCTTGGTCATGCATCCGTTTGATAAAGGGAATGCGTCCTTCTTCGTCAAAACGGTGCATAATGTAGAAATAACGGTCCTTAGCCAGCATCTCCGCCACATCCTCATCAATAATGGTCTGCATATTGGCCGGAACTACAGGAAGTTTGAAACTGTACTTGCCCAAAGTCACCGTCGTATCCGCCTCAGAACGGCTGTTGATGATACATTTGTTGGGAATTAACTGAATATCCTCATAGTCAAATACCGGCATTTCGTTGTACATAGCTTTACCTCATTTTCTGAACAATCTTCCGAAAAATACATTTTTTTCGTTTTTTAATCAACTTACAGAATAAATTATATACTATCGTTTGGTTTTTGTCAAATACAAGGCCATGCAGATGATTAACGTTCGCTTATTCTCAATTATCCAACATTTAAAACGTCACTTCATTCGTATTATTCGATTTTTGAGAATATTTTAGAACAAATTCAAAAAATCATTCTTGTTTTCTGAATGAAATTGTCCTAACAATCAAAAAAATCTCCAAAAACTGAAGATTTTTTAATCAAATTCATATAATTGAGGAAATTTTGCGCATTCTGGATTTTTCGGATGGCATACTTCCCGTCCAAAATAAATCATGGCCTGATGGGCTGGGAGCCAGAGTTCTGGTGGCAAAACTTCCATGACCCGTTTTTCTGTTTCCAGTGGCGTAGCGGATTTTTTAACAATATCATGGTGTTTGCAGATGCGACCGACATGCGTATCCACCGCAAAAGCTGGGATGCCAAAGCCGACACTCATGACGACGTTGGCGGTCTTGCGGCCTACTCCAGCCAAACTTTCCAATTCCTCGCGTGTCTGTGGAACTACACCGTCAAATTGATCCAACAACTGCTGGGCGCATTCTTTGAGGAATTTAGCCTTGTTACGGTAAAGACCCAAGCGTGAGATATAGGGCTCAATGTCTTTGACCTCGGCTGCTGCCATAGCCTCTGGTGTCGGATAGGCCTCAAACAAGGCAGGTGTTGCCTTATTGACCGCCGCATCTGTCGTCTGAGCAGACAACATGACCGCTACCAGCAGTTCGAAATGATTTCTAAAATCCAAACTTGGCTTGGCGTCTGGATAGAGGGCAATAATTTCTTCAATTACTTTTCGTGCACGTTTTTTTGATAATACCATGTAAACCTCTAGTCCTTATTTCTTGAAAATTCCCTTGCTCCTTGGAACATATAGCGAATATTGTCCGTTATTTTTATTTCTGGTAGCATCATTTTTCGTTTTCGTATGGCAAATTGCAAAATCAATAACCAATACCAGTTGGCTGTCATCCGCTTGAAGATTGCACCTTTTTTTCGACAAAATTCTGGTGAATTAGACCGATCCCAATAAGAAGCTCTAGCATCTATCAAAGTTGCAATTTTGACAGGATAACTATAAATTTTCAATCCCTTGCGAAGAGCATCGAATAATAAAATATTTTCTTCACCCGAACCATATTTAGCACCAATTCCGAACCGTTCATCAAACACAATTCCTTTTTGTAATATACTAGATTTTTTAAAGCTAATCTGCACAGAAGAGGTTCTCATTGCCCCAATATGATGAATTCTTCCTTTTTTCAATGGTTTCTTGGCCATGGTTGCCACCTCATTGTCTACATAAAAGACAATCACATCCGCATCTGGAAATTCCTGATAGGCCTCAGCCACAATCTCCTGGTAGTTATCGACAAAAACCATGTCATCATCTGCAATTTGACAAATCGCATGCTCAGGTGCTAGGGCAAGAGCATCGTTTCTACTGGCACTCAAGCCCAAACGATTGGAATGCAGTATGGTCGAACGCTCTTTTGTTACCAATTCAGACTGCTCACGACCTGACCGATACTGATTAACAATAATCGTGACAACAGATGTTAAATTCATCGTCTCAAGTAATTTGTCTACATTGTGATTATCCACTGTCGCTACTAATACAACCATTCCTATATCCTCCTCTTCACAGCGTTATAGGCATACCCAATGAAGGGAATAATCGTTTGAATTAAGGATAGACCTTCAACTTTTCTAAATAGATACCATGTCCGTTTGATGGCCTTTAGTTTGTTTGCAGATAAGGAAGAGTTGACGCGGCGGTAGATAGACAGAGCTTCAGGTAAGCTATAAGCGTAACCTGTAACTTTCAGTATCTTCCACCAAGTAGCAGTATCCTGTCCTCTACGGACATCAGGCATCGCAATCTGCTCTTTTGTCAACTGGTGTAAATCCAGCATAACGGTTGAAGTGAAAATCGTGTGATTGCGTAGCGATTCCTGGTAAGAGATTTTAGCAGGAACTTTGACTATTTTGTTTAAACTTGTACCGTTTTCGTCAGCAAATTGGTAGGCTGTAAATGTAAAAGCATGACCGTTTGCTTCTGTGAAGGCAAGTTGCTTTTCTAATTTTGTTGGCAACCAAAGGTCATCTGCGTCTAAGAAGCAAATATAGCGACCATGCGCCGCTGCTACTCCTTTATTCCTAGATATTGCCACCCCTGAATTAGTGGGATTCTCCAAGAGAGTCAAATCGGGTACCCAAGTCATCATCTCTTTAACAAGGACAACAGACTGGTCTGTCGAGCAATCGTCTACCACGATAATTTCATAATTCTGATAGGTTTGTTGTAAAACAGAGTTAATTGTCTCAGTAATATAGTCAGCTGCATTATACATGGGTATAATTACGCTAACCAATGGACGAGATAGGTCTTTATTCATTGCATATCCTCAGCAAATATATTTGAAAATTAGTATCTATTATAGTAATATTAATAGCGATAATAGACGAAAAGGAAAAAACAAAATGTCTTTACCATTAATTTCAGTAGTTATTCCCAACTACAATAGAGGTCATCTACTGCAAGAAGTCCTCAAAAGTGTCATTAGTCAAACCTACTCCAATTGGGAAATTATTGTTGTGGATGACTTTTCGACAGATGACTCACTAGCTGTCCTAAAGCAATTGCAGGAGCAAATCCCTCAGCTTATTGTACACCAATTAGCTGAAAATAGTGGCGCTAATGTTTGTCGCAATAAGGGCGTTGAGCTAGCTAAAGGTGAATTGATTGCCTTTCTGGATTCCGATGACTATTTCTTGCCAAGTAAGTTAGAAAAACAAGAACTTATCTTCCGAAAATATCCCGAAGTAGGATTTGTCGTGACTGGATTTGGCTCAACTGCTATCCATGTACCATCGGAAGGACTTCTGAATGTTGGAGATACTATTTTACAAAATAATCTCGGTGGTTTCTCAACCTTGATGGTAAAAAAATCCTTGTTCCTACAGATTGGTGGCTTGGATAACAGCTTATTAAGCTGTCAAGATTGGGATCTCTTTTTAAAACTCCTAGAAGTTTCCAAGGGCTATAAGATTTCGGAAGACCTAGTTGTCTATGAAATTCAAGATGACTGCATTTCAAAAAACAGCAACAAGGTCATTCAAGGTTATCAGGTTGTTTCCAAACGTGCTGCCGAGATAAATAGCAGACTAAAACTCGTGCCTGAGAGAAAACTAGCTAGCTACCAGGAATATTATCTAGCTCTGCGCTACTATGGTTTAAGAGACATTGGTCAGGTACGCCATCATCTGTGGCAGTCACTGCGTATCCAACCAACTCCACTTGCAGCTATCTATCTCCTTGTTTCTTGTTTTGGTTGGCAAGCCCTTCGTGGTTTTATTAACCTAAAAAATAAAATAAAGTAAAAGCGTAGAATCTGTGTTCACAAGTTGTAAATACAGGTTCTAAGGAAACAAAACCAAGCAAGAGGGATGACAGCTGATAATTGGTTGGCAGTAGATACAAAATAGCAAGAAAAACAGGTAAGAATACTCATTTTTTAAGAGACTATACAAGTATTTGTTCTTTCTGAAATCCAATCTTTTCAGGTATGCTTTAGCAGATTGATAGTTTTCTTTGATGGAAACCATCAATAATTGCAAGAGCGCCTCAATCAATTTAAATTCATAATACTCTTTATGATTCTTGCAATTTTTAAGCAAAAGCTCGCAGGAAGCAACTAATTCGAGAATATTCTTTACTCGGAAATCTGAACTGAGCGAATTTGCACAAATACGATAGGTGTACATCTGATCATGAACACTTGTAATATTATTAGCTGCAACCATTAAGTCAACATAGACACCATCACTATTTCCTTTTAAAATTATGAAACCCTTCACATCATTCTACCAAAAAAGGGTTTACATTTCAAAAAATGTTACCGATAAATTCACAAGGAAAGGCTTGGAATGAATACAAAATCACTGAAAATCAACGGGATTATTTCCCTTTTGAACAAATGTATTTCAATCGTCTGTAGTTTAATTCTCCCTCGGCTTTTCATCACAGCTTATGGTTCAGAAGTCAATGGGCTCATGTCCAGTATTACTCAATATCTGACCTTGATTAGCCTATTGGATATGGGAATGGGAACTGTCGTCCAAGCTGCTATGTATAAACCATTGTTGGACCAAGATTATGGGAAACTGTCCACCATTTATTATAAGTCTCAGCAATTTTTCAATAAGATTGGACTCTTTTTAATCTTTTATGTCGGTGTACTCTGCCTCTTTCTCCCTCAGGTACTGTCCAGCCATTTCTCACAGCAACAAATAATGAGTCTGATTGCTATTCTTTCTCTGTCGCATCTCCTTCAATTTTTTGTTGGCATCACCAGTCAAATCATTTTAGGCTCTGATCAAAAAGCCTATATCAAGGAAATCTTACAAGGATTGACCAATATTGCCAATCTCTTACTTTCCATGTTTCTCATTAAACAGGGACAAACTGTATTTCTAGTTAAATTCGTTTCAGCATTGGTCTTTATAATCCCACCAATCTCTATCAGTTACTACGTCCACAAGCATTACCATATTTCCAAGCAAGTAATTGATAAAAACTTTAAAATCAACCAACAATGGTATGGAATTGGTCAGCATATCGCCTATACTGTTCAAGAAAGTACCGATATTGTCATCCTTTCTATGTTCTCAAGCTTGAACAGTGTATCTGTCTATGCGATTTATAACACGGTCTTTCAGGGAATTAAAACTTTTCTCAATGCAGCAACCAGTGGCTTGCGTCCCTTTCTTGGGCGTGCCCTACATTTGGACGATCACCAACTTCTCTTTCGGCAATTTAGAAAGTTAGAATGGCTCTTACATACTGGTTCAACCATTGTCCTTGCGACAACCTTTCAATTGGTGACGCCATTCATCCTTCTCTATACGGATAAGGTGACCGATGCCAACTATAACCAGCCTTTATTTGGCTATATCATGACGATTTCCCTCCTTCTCTACGCTATTCGTTTGCCTTACCGGACCTTGGTTTTCGCTAGCGGAGAATTTAAGAAAACACAGTTTGGAACCTATACCGAAGCTATCTTAAACTTAGCGATTTCTCTGATGTTAGTTGTACCTTTGAACATTGTTGGCGTTGCCATCGGTACAGCTGTTTCACAAACCTTCAGTCTGGCCTATTATATCTGGTATACCTACCGTTTTATCATTACAGGTCAACCCGTTTCAATCTCTAAACAATTACTGATGGATGCGGCTATCTTTACCTTGTCCAACCTCCTGCTCCTTCCATTTACTGGAAGTATTGGTTCCATTGTCGGTTGGATTGTCTTTGGCAGCATCAGTATCCTTGTCACAACCATTATCAGTTTGATGATCAATTATGCTTTCTCTCGGAAAGAATTATTTGACTTTTTAAAACGAAAACTGCCAGCATAAGAAATACCATACTAGTTCAAGACAAGTTTGTCCATCTAGTATGGTATTTTTCTATATGGCTACGCTAAGGTAGATTTAATCCTTCCACATCTCTTGCCGATAAACAGCATAGACTACTGAAAGCATGATGATGAAACTATAATCTCCATACATACTCCCCGTTACAAAGAATTTCAAAAAGAAGGCTGAAACTGCAAAAACGACAACTTTCTTATTGGTCATAGATGCTCGGAAAAAGGTTGTGCCGATAAAATAAACGAGAAAGAGCAAAATCATTGTCCCCAAGACCCAGCCAAAGCTCAGATAGGTTTCCAAGATAAAATTATGGACATATATACCATCCGGCATCAAGGTTCTGTCAAAAAAGGCCCCGTTGATTTCCCCACCCATGATTTTCAAATGCGCGATAGCCGTCTCTATCATAAACTTACGCCCTGTGCTCTCGCCAATAATCCCTTGATTGATACGGTTGAGAATATAGGAACCTTCTATATGAACAGAAGCAAGTACCCGTCTAAGAAAGAGGAAAATTCCTGCAAACAGTGCCAAGCCAGAGAAAATTTGTAAGAAGGTTTTTAAGGTTAGGTGACGCAGGACTTTTTTTTCAATCAAATCTATGAACAAACACAGGAAACCACCCACTGCCAACCAAATCAAGGGACCACGCGCCCCGTAAATAACACCTTCTAGCAACATAACAATCGCAATACCTGCTTTCAACAGGCTTGAGCGATGAATGAAATTAAAGACAAACAACAGCCAAATCGGTAACAAGTTATAGGAATATGGCATGTAATTCGTTGCATTATGAAAGACATATTTTACGATAAAAGCACTGATAATAATCACATAATTCATATATTCTATGAACTTGCTGGTAAAGAGATAGGAAAAATCAGTTATTCGGGATAAAATCAAGACCGCATAGGGTAAATAAAAGGTGTAAATCATCACCATCTCAACCCCTGTAAAAGTCCTTTTGACAAATCGATTACTGGTCAAATACAAAATAATATACAAGAGATAGATGAAATATAAACTCGTCAGCCGTTTCATGGACAAAGGAAAACGCACAAAGATAACAAAAGCAAATAGATAAATAAGCGCATAGAAGAAAAAGATGCTTTTGCTCGCGAGATAGGCAAATCCCAGCCGTTGTAAGGCCGTCGCCATCACCATACTGAGGGGATAGATGCTAATCGAGACATAAAAGAAAATGACACTCCACTTATTGAAGGTATTATTCTCCATACCTGTTTACCCATAACACAAGTTTTTCCCTACAAGATTGTTGTAGAAACATCGATTGTGGCCCTCCCATATCCTGTTCTTTCCGGCGTTCGTACAATTTATGTACTCCTACTTCTCTAATCATTTCTCTTCCTTCGTCTGATAATATTTACTAACACCATATTATAACACCTCGATTTCAAAAATAGAAATAATAGATATTCTCGAACCCAAATTCCCCACTTTAAAAGTGCCCAACCAAGGATAAAAGACTTCTCTGTGCTATAATAGTAGCAGGACAGAAAGGAATAGGTAAAATATGGTAGCGCCTAAAGTTTCTATTATCGTACCCGTTTACAATACGGAACAATATATCGCGGAATGTATCCAATCCATTCTCCAACAAAGTTTGAAGGATATTGAACTGATTTTGGTCAATGATTGTTCAACAGACCGTTCTTTAGAGATTTTAAAAACGTATCAACAAGAAGATAGTCGTGTTACTGTGATTGACCTGCCTGAAAATGTGGGGGTCGGCGATGCTCGCAATAAAGGCATAGATATTTCTAGTGGCGAATTCGTTGCCTTTGTCGATTCAGACGACTTGGTCAAGGTAGATATGTTTGAAAAACTCTATCAGCAAGCCAAGAAAGATCAGGCTGATTTAGTATTGTGCGACACAGGTACTCTCTCATCTGATGGACGCGAAAAAACTGTTTGGCACAAGCCAATCTATGGGAAAGCAAGGCTGCAAGACATCTATCACAATACACAACCCACGGCTCGCATGGTCGCTCGAACACTGATTGACCAAACGAACTTTCGTTTTCTATCGGGTATGGGTGAAGGTATCTATTTCGAGTTGATGATTGCTGCTAACACTATCACAACGGTTCCCGAAAAACTGTATATTTACCGTTCGCGTCAAGGCTCCCTCAGTACCACTCCTAATCCTGATAACAACCGCAAGTCTATGGAAAATAGCCGCATTATGGGCCAACGCAATCCAGACTATGCAGATTATTTCACCTTCAAAATGATTGAAGATTTACTTCAAATGGTCGCTAATGCAGTCAAAATCGGTGACCAATCAGCCTATCAGGATGCTGTGACAGAGCTTGCAAAACTAAACTTCAAACAAAACCCATTTATTCCAACATTTTATAAAAGGGAATATAGCTGGCACCGCTATTATCTCAAAGTCTATTTACTCCCAGCAAATTATTATCTGGGACGAATGATTTCCTTGTTACTATTTAGATAGCCTGCTGATGTACAAAAGAGTTGAGCCAATTCTCAACTCTTTTGTACAATCTATTTTTTTAATCCTGATAACTTTGTTCCCGTCCATAGTAATACTGGTAGGAATCTTTGTTTTCTTTAGGAACATCGTTCATGACATAGCCAAGCAATTGTGCATCGACATTGTTTAGCAAGCGCAAGCTTTTTTCCAATTCATTTTTCTGAACATATCCTTGACGTACCACCAATATCATGCCATCGACCTTTCGAGCCATAATCTGAGCATCCGTCACACTGTTGACAGGAGGCAAATCATAGATAACAAAATCAAAAGAATGTTCTAATTCTTCCATCAGACTTGTTAAATTATTAGATAACAATAATTCCGCTGGATTTGGTGGGATAGCCCCCGAAGTTAAGACATAGACTCCCAAATCTTCAGGATAGTCTAACAAATCTGCAAATGATTGTTTTGTGTCAATCACTAAGTCAGTCAATCCACGTAAATTGGACAATTTAAAGGTCCGGTGAACGGTTGGCTTTCGCAAATCTGCATCCACAACCAACACTTTCTTACCAGCAGCCGCCAAGCTATGAGCTAGATTGGCTGATACAGTTGATTTTCCTTCACCCGGTATCGAAGAAGTCACCCCGATGGAAGTAATCTTACCATTCAACTGGGCATATTGTAGGTTGGTCCGCAGAACACGGATTTGTTCAGCGTTTAAGCTGGTTGGTTGGGTCGCCGAATAGAGGGGCGAACCTTGTAATTGTTGTTTATTTAGTTCTCTTTGTCTTTTTTTTCTTCCAAAAAACATCAGCATACTCACTTTCTAAGATGCTATTTATTTAATTTATAATGGGCATTACTGATTTCACTAGCAGTCATATCATGTAATTCCGTCAGTAATGTTAAGTTCTGCGCCTGAAGGTAGGCATCATTCTTCACTGTTCGATCAAATAGATTTCTAGAAATGATGAAGCCAAATGATAGGAAGATTCCTGCCAGAATACCCGTCACGACATTTTTGATAATACTAGGTGAAACTTTATTGGCATTGTATGAAGCAGGTGAGAGGACGACCACCTTACCAAATCCTTCACTGTAAATATCTTGCAAGGTGTCACTAAAGACCGTTGTAATTTCCTCAAGTACAGCCTGGGCTTCCTGAGCATCATCCATACGCAAATTGACTACAAAGGCTTGAGAATCTTTTGTCTGAGTGAAGGTCAAGCGCTCTTTCAAGTAATAATCCGGGTATTTACCACCAAATGAATCTGCAACCTTGCCCAAGACAGGCACACCAAAAAGAATATCTCGATAGGTCGGAATCATTTCAAGGTTTATTCGGATTGAGTCAGCCGCACTGACATAAGCATTCTGATTGCCAACATCAATAGGATCCTGAGCAACCAGCAACTGAGCGCTAGATGCATACTGGGGAGTAACCAGCAACTGAGCGCTAGATGCATACTGGGGAGTAACAGCCAAACTAGCATATAATCCCATAAATGCTCCCCCAATGAGAGAACAAATGGCAATGATCACGATATTTTTCTTAAAAAGTGCTATCAACTCAAAAATATCTATGAAATCATCTATCTGTTTATTCATTAACTTGTTTACCTTTCATACGGTGAGATTTTTTCCAAACAACATTATATCAGAAAGTTTCTAAATGATGTATTTCTAGGACTGCTTTCTATTTGACAACGATCGAATAAGCTTCCAATTGCTTCAAGCTCGTGATTTTTTTGTCAGTATTTTTATCTACACCCTGCGCACTTAACTTATCCAATAAGATATTCAATGTATGCAATACCAGTTTGAAATCAAAATAGAAAGAATAGCGTTGAATGTACAATAAATCATACTTTAATTTACTATTGAAATCTGAATTATAGGTCCCGTAAATCTGAGCATAGCCTGTCAAGCCAGCTCTTACTCTATGTCGAAGATGATAATAGGGATTCTGTTTTTCATATTGTTCGACAAAGTGAGGACGCTCGGGTCTCGGACCAACGATAGACATATCCCCCCTTAAAATATTAAACAATTGTGGCAATTCATCCAGGCGAGTCGCTCTTAAAAATTGGCCCAAGCGTGTTACCCGACTATCATTAGATGTAGCAAGGACTGGTCCAGACTTACCTTCAGCATTATTGACCATAGAACGGAATTTTAAAACTTGAAACAGTCTGCCATTCATTGTGACACGCTGCTGGGTATAGAAGACCGGGCCTTTTGAATCCAGCTTGATTGCTAGAGCGACTAAAAGCATGATAGGCCATGTCAGCATAAATAAGACTAATGAAATAAGAATATCAAACATTCTCTTGAAAAAACATTCCACTTTTGTAAGCTGAAAAGTCTTAAACCCTATGAAAATATCATCGCCGAATTGATAGATGGAAGACTGAATTTCCAGACCAGAACGGAAATATACAGCATTGTAAATCCCCTTATTCTCCCTTATCAGCATAGTGTAAATTACTTCTCGATCTCTTCCGACCTCACCAGCAAAATAAACTGCATCAATATCATCGAGATAGTTGCTGACATTTGTAGCAAAATCTGTCGTAAAGGCATGAGTGACAGTAAAAATCATATTTTCAAACTTCATCAAATTTACTACTGATTTGACTACTTCATCCTCATGTCCAATAACACATAATCGTTTACCACCAAAAATTTTCCGATAAACATATAAGGCCAGATAATTATATATATGAGTACAGCTTGTGGCCAATAATAGAGCTAGTAATAAAGTAGGCCAATCTGGATACCTTATCAGGTGAAAGGCTGCTAAGATTGTCAGAATAACAAAGACAATCAGCTGAACTGAAGAGGTTACATAGGTCAGCGTTTTATAAGACTTGTTGTAAAAGTGATGATTACCAGCCATCAAAGCTACCAGAGCCTGAATACCCCCGATATAAGCATATTCCAGTGTAGACAAGGACTTGTCACAAACAATGGCAAAACTAATCGAGAAAATGATTGCGCTAATTGCAAGATAGAAGATGTGAAATAATCTTCTATATTCCATATTATTCCCTTCTTTCTGATTATGATATGGATTGTCAAAAGAGATTTTTAGTAAATACTGAATAAACTTAATTATCCAACGAAAAAACTACTTCTCTTAAAATTACCAATGAAAAATATATTTTTGTAATTTTATACATTTGTATTCCGAGCTGTATAGTAATTATTTTCCAGATAGAATCCTTTGATACATCAATCCATTTTATCATAAAAATGATGAAATTATTACTAATTATGCTTATTGAAAATATCCTGAAAACGTTTCATATCAGTCGTTTTTAACTAATACTCAACTAAAATCAAAAATAGCCAAGCTCCAATCTCTACGTACAATTGATTTGAGTTGAGAAGGAGATAGGTTTTGAATAACCTCTTGAAGTTTATCAATAATCTCATTCAAGCTTCTAAATATCTTATTCTTGAAACCACGTTTGCGGATTTCGGCCCAGACTTGCTCAATAGGGTTCATCTCTGGTGTGTAAGGTGGAATAAAGGTAAATTCTATATTCTCAGGGATATTCAATGTCTGAGATTTATACCAGATGGCATTGTCCATGACTAGAATAATGTAGTCATCTGGATAATCTTCTGACAATTGGTCTAGAAATTCATTCATCCAATCACTATTACAACCACCTGTTATGATAAAAAATGATTCTCCTGAGTGGGCGTCCACAGCACTATAACAATAGCGATATTCACGGATATGGTGACTTGCGACACTAGGTCTATACCCTTTTGGAGCCCAAGATTTTCCTAGTTTACTAATAGGACCAAAACCCGCCTCATCCTGATACATAAGGCGGATTTTTTGATACGATTTCCCATTAATAAAGCGCTTACTCAACCTCTCCTCGCACAAAGATTTTATTTTTAGACGCTAAAATAGCTTCCGCGTCTGATTTTTTAGGATGTTGGGGGCGTGGGCTGACTTTTGTTGCTTACTGCGTAAGCTTTAGCTCCCACCTCAAAGAATCTCTTGATTCTTTGACCCAACCATGGCTTTTTAAGAGAGCGTATAATCCTTCTCGAGTCGTTTTTCGACCAACTTTTGCCTGATAGGCTGCCAAAAGAGAATTAATCATCACCAATTCTCCCTTAAGAGCAGAAGAAAGTTGCTCATTCAGGAATTGTTCTTCCTCTTCTTGTATCATGTAGGCACGACGACGTCCGCCACGATTGTCAGTAAGGAGTGCCTGTAAGCCTCCGTCAAGATAGCGATTCAAGAGGTTTCAAACTGTTTGATGGACAAAGCCCACTGATTTTGCGCTAGCTGTTGGTTCTGGTTTTCTGAGTAAAGAATGAGAGCCTGAATTTTTCTGTGATGTGGAGCATTTGTCTTGTCTTTGAGGGCTTGTTTTAATTCGTGAACTTGAGTGGGGGTGAGTTTGTTTATCATAATACCATAAAGCCGCTATTTTTGATTTTTGTTAAGTATAACTTATTCATCACTTCATTCTACCACAGTCTTCAATTATTTATAAACCTAAATTGTCAAATTAAGCTAGACAGAAAAAGCCATCTATGTTAGGCTCAGATAAACTACCACATTTGTCTGAAAGAAACTAACATAAATGAACTATATCGAACTCGTAATGATAGAGGCTTACTACAAAGAAGGTATAAAAGTTACAGACATCATGGTAGCTCTTGGAAGATCAAAGCAGACCGTCTATCATATTATCAAGTTTCTCAAAGATGGACATTCTACCTACGACTATTATGAACACTATAAAGCCAATAAGAAACGCTGTGGTCGGAGAAAAACAAGTCTTTCGCAAGCAGAAAAAGACTTTATTCAAACTCATTTAGATCAAAGCTAGAGCCTTGATGTCATTAAAGGAACTTATCCAGATAGGATTTCTTGTTCTATGAGAACTCTCTATCGACTGGCTGACCGTAGTGTTTTCAAGAAGGAAGACCTCCCTTAGAAAGGAAAACGAAAACTAGAAACAGAATGGTAGATATGAACCGCACCCCAAAAGTTAGATTTTTCTCTCTAACTTTTGGGGTGCGGTTCAATCCAGTAGTAAGTCTTCAGTCTTATCCTCTACTTCCGATACATTTTAAATTGTAGGAAGAGGTCATTATAGAGACCGAGCATTTCCTTGCCCAGGTTGTCATAGACTTCCATCTCTTTCATGGTTTCCTCGGAAGGATAGAAAGCTTCGTCATTTTGAGTTTCTTCATCCAACATAGCCTTGGCTGCAGGAATCGGCGTTGAGTAGCCAACATATTCCGCATTGCGAAGGGCATTTTCAGGACGAAGCATGAAGCTCATAAAGGCATGGGCCCCGTCGATGTTCTTGGCTGTCTTTGGAATAACCATATTATCAAACCAGAGGTTAGAACCTTTTGACGGTACGACATAGTTCAGGTTTTCATTGCCATCCAGCATTTCACTGGCCTCACCTGAGAAACTGACAGCAATAGCCGCCGCATCCTGAATCATGTAACCCTTGATTTCATCAGCAACAATAGCTTTGACATTCGGAGTCAAGTTATAGAGATGTTCCGCAGCTTGGGCAATTTCAGCCTTATCCTGCGAATTGAGACTGTAGCCGAGAGATTGTAAACCAAAGCCCATGACCTCACGGACACCGTCAATCAGCATGATATTGTCACGATATTCCTCAGACCACAAATCCTCCCATTCCTGTGGCGGATTGTCAACCATGGTTTCATTGTAAACAATTCCCAGGGTTCCCCAGAAATAAGGAATGGAGTAATCATTGTTCTCATCAAAGCTGAGCCCCATAAATTGCGGGTCGATATTTTCTAATCCCTCAATTTTCGACTTATCCAACTTGATCAGCATATCTTCTTCAGCCATCTTAGAAATCATGTACTCAGACGGCACAGCCAAGTCATAGGTTGTCCCACCCTGCTGAATCTTTGTGTACATGGACTCGTTGGAATCAAAGGTCTGGTAATCAACCTGGATACCGGTTTCGGCGGTAAATTCGTCCAACAATTCTGGGTCGATATAATCACCCCAGTTATAGATGACCAATTTATCAGTGGTTCCTTGGGTAGAATCATCCTCTAGTTTGCTAGAAATTCCCCAAAGTACGAGAATGATAGCAAGAATACCAACAAAAAATGATGTCAATCGTTTCATTAGTTTGCCTCCTTCTCACGCGAAATAAAGTAATAACCTACGACAAGCACAATACTGAAGAGGAAGACCAGGGTGGACAGGGCATTGATTTCCAAAGAAATCCCCTGACGAGCCCGTGAGTAAATCTCAACAGACAGGTTTGAGTAGCCATTTCCTGTGACAAAGAAGGTCACGGCAAAATCATCCAGCGAGTAAGTAAAGGCCATGAAGTAGCCTGCAATAATAGCTGGAGTCAAATAAGGCAACATGATTTCTCGGAGCATTTGTGGTTGCGTTGCCCCCAAGTCATAGGCTGCGGAAATCATATCAGCATTCATTTCTTTGAGTCGTGGCAAGACCATGAGGACCACAATCGGAATCGAAAAGGCAATGTGGCTGAGTAAGACAGAGACAAAGCCCAGCTGGAAACCAATCATGGTAAAGAGAATCAAGAAACTCGCACCAATCATAACGTCTGGTGCTACCATGAGGATATTGTTGACCGATAAAAGGGCATTCTGAAACTTCTGCTTGGACTGGTAGATATAAATGGCACCGAAGGTCCCGATAATTGTCGCAATCAGCGAGCTGAGGAAGGCTAAAAAGAAGGTTTGAGCCAAAATCAGCATCAGGCGACTATCTCCCAGCATGGCTGAGAAATGCTCTAACGTAAAACCAGTAAAGCCATTCATATCTCCACCTTCATTGAAGGCATAGAAAATCAAATAGAAAATTGGCAGATACAAGACAAGGAAGGCAATGGTTAGATAAATCTTTGCAAATTTTTTCATTTATTTCTTCCTCTCTTTCGTTAGCCACATAATGGCCAGCATGGCAAGAATCAAGACGACACCAATGGTGGAGCCCATGCCCCAGTTCTGGGTTGTCAAGAAATGCTGCTCAATGGCTGTACCCAGCGTAATCACACGGTTACCACCGATAAGGCGGGTCAACATAAACAAGCTCAAACTTGGGATAAAGACCGCCTGCACACCTGAACGAACACCATTCATGGACAGAGGAAAAATAACTTTTGTAAAGGTCTGCCAAGGAGTTGCCCCCAAATCTCGACTAGCATTGATAAGATTAGGATCTAAATCATCCAAGGCATTGAAAATCGGCAAAATCATGAAAGGAATTTCAATATAGGCCGCAACAGTGATAAATGAAAAATCTGTAAAGAGAATTTGCTGGGCACCCAGGCCAATAAATTCCAAGAACTGATTGACCGAGCCATATTGACCAAAAATCCCGATAAAGGCATAGGCCTTTAGCAAGAGGTTGACCCAAGTCGGCAGGATAATCAACATGAGCCAGAGCTGCTTGTGCTTGAGCTTGGTCAAAAAATAGGCTGTTGGATAGGATACCAGCAAAGTAACCAAGGTAATCAAACCTGCGTAAAAAATGGAGTTAAAACTCATCCGCAAGTAAGTATTATTTGGCGAGTTAAAGTAGGTTTGGTAGTTGGCTAGGGTAAAGTTGCCATGAATATCAAAGAAAGACTTAAAGACAATCAGGGCAACAGGCGCCAGTACAAAGAGGAAAACCCATAAAGCATAGGGGATGGCAAAGAGCTTAGAGGTTTTCTTCATTGCGTTCCTCCTCAATGGCATTGATCAAGCCATCTTCCACTTCTTCGACTTCTACATATTCCTCGATACGGGCATCAAATTCTTCTTCCGTTTCGTTGAGACGCATGATATGGATGTCTTCTGGTTCAAAGTCCAGACCGATGACCTCACCGACAATAGCCTTGCGCGTCGAGTGAATCATCCACTCATTGCCCAAATCATCATAGGCGATGATTTCGTAATGAACCCCACGGAAGAGCTGGGTATCCACCTTAACCTGCAACTTGCCTTCTTCAGGCAGGGTAATCCGCAAATCTTCCGGGCGGATGACCACTTGTACATCTTCATTTGGACGCATACCACCGTCCACAGCCTCAAAACGCTTGCCGTTAAACTCAACCAGGTAGTCCTCAAGCATGCGACCAGGCAGAATATTGGACTCCCCGATAAAGGTCGCTACAAAATGGTTGATTGGCTCATCATAAATGTCAACTGGTGTCCCTGATTGAACAATTTCACCATCATTCATGACGAAAATCCAGTCAGACATAGCCAGCGCCTCTTCTTGGTCATGAGTAACAAAGACAAAGGTAATGCCCAGACGCTGCTGCAATTCACGCAATTCGTATTGCATCTCGGTCCGTAGTTTCAAGTCAAGAGCTGATAAAGGCTCATCTAGCAAGACAACGCGCGGTTGGTTGATGATTGCACGCGCAATGGCCACACGCTGACGTTGACCTCCAGACAATTTCTGGATGGCACGGTTCTCATAACCAGATAAACGAACCATCTGCAGAGCCTCTTTGACACGGCGATCAATTTCAGCCTTATCAACCTTGCGTAATTTTAGTGGAAAAGCCACATTTTCAAAGACGGTCATATGCGGGAAAAGGGCATATGATTGAAAGACAGTATGGACATCCCGCTTGTTGGTCGGAACATCATTGATCCGCTGTCCATCCAGATAAATGTCACCAGACGTCGCATCCAGGAGACCTGCGATAATATTCAAAATCGTTGATTTACCGGAACCAGAAGCACCAAGCAAAGTATAAAACTTGCCTTCTTCCAGTTCAAAACTAATGTTTTTCAAGACAGTTGTTCCACTGTCCTCGAAGACCTTAGAAACGTCTTTAAATTCAATAATTGGCTTTTTCAATTCTCATAAATTCCTTCTTTAGGTAGACTAACAGATTCCAGGCTCTGTTGGGCCTATACCACCTCGTGGGCAAGAACACTGCCCGTCATATTACCTGCTACGATAAGCCTCACCCCCTCAATTGTACCGATGATTACAAACTATCGCCGATAATCCGAACCTCTCTCTCCAAGGTTACTCCTGAAAATTCTTTGACTGTTTCAATGACATGAGCAATCAAGTTTTCATAATCCTGAGCTGACCCATCCGCTACATTGACCATAAAGCCTGCATGCTTTTCCGAAACTTCCACACCGCCAATACGATGCCCCATGAGACCGGCCTCCATGATGAGCTGGCCAGCAAACATTCCTGGTGGACGCTTAAAGACAGATCCACAAGAAGGGTACTCCAGTGGTTGCTTAAGCTCGCGCAAATGTGTCAATCGGTCCATTTCATATTTGATAACCGGATGATTACCAGGCTTCAAAGCAAATTTGGCAGATAGGACAATTGCCCCATTTTCCTGCAGGATGGATGACCGATAACCAAAGCGCAAATCACGATTGTCCAAGGTTTCGACATAACCAGCAGGAGTTAAAATTTGTGCAGATACCAAGATATGGGCCACTTCACCACCATAAGCACCGGCATTCATATAAACAGCACCGCCGACACTACCAGGAATGCCGCAGGCAAATTCAAAGCCAGTCAAGGAATGAAAGAGGGCAACCTTGGTCGTCTCAATCAGGTTGGCACCTGCCTCAGCCTCAATCGTATAGCCAGAAACCGTCACTGAGTTAAGCTTATCCATCCTGATAACAAAGCCCCTGATGCCACCATCACGGACGATAATATTACTAGAATTTCCTAAAACCTGCCAGGGAATACCTTCACGATTGGCAAATTCTACGATGCGTACAATCTCATAGCGATTACGTGGAAAAGCCAGGTAGTCTACTGCACCCCCGACTTTTGTATACGTATATTCCTTTAAGGGCTCATCAAATCGAATATCGATTCCCTCAAGCTCCTGTCTAATCTTATCCTTCATTATCATTCTCATTTCAAAAATAGATATACGGTTCATATTATACCAAAAATTTAACTAGATTACGATTATTTTTGGACAATTGCATCAAAAACAAAAAATACAGTTCCCTCAAGAACCGTATTTTGTTTAGGATACCTTAATCCCGTCTTTATCTACCTGTAGGATATGCACACTGCCGTCCAATTCAAGCTTTTCTATGGCAAGTTTAATGGCCTCTTCCTTATCCTTAGAAGCTAGTACCATAACGGTTGGACCTGCTCCAGAAAGGTAGGTTGCATAAGCACCCAACTCCTGAGCTGTTTGCTTGATAGGGCAAAATTCCTTAACCAAGAGTTGGCGATGAGGCTCGTGGAACATATCTGATTGGATAAGTTGACCAGCTTTTTCCAAATCACCGGCCATAAGACTGGCAATAGCGACGTTGGCAATACTGCTTGCTGCCACGGCCTTCTTGTAGCCCATCTGCGCTGGCAGAACTCCACGGCTTTCACTGGTCCGCAGAGGATAGTTGGGAATAAAAGCGATAAAGCTGGCCTCTGGGAAGTCCGTCACAACAGCATGGACTTTCTTATTGACATAGCTGGCAATAACTAGATTTCCATAAATGGCTGGCGCTACGTTATCAGGATGACCTTCTATCTTAGTTGCCAATTGCAACTTTTCTTCCTGGCTGAGGTTCAATTGCCCCAATAAATTAGCCAACTCAATCCCTGCTACAATGACAGAGCTGGACGAACCCAAGCCACGGGCCAAAGGAACATCGCTTGTCATTTTCAAGCGGTGAGGTGGCAGGTTCTTGGAAACTTTCAAAGCTGTCTTAATCAGCAGATTACTCTTATCAGATGGAACATGCTCTAGGTCATGCTCAATAAACCATTCATCTGCAGGCGCTAGAATTTCAATGGTCAGGTATTTTGAGAGGGCAACACCGACCGAGTCAAAACCTGGTCCTATATTGGCTGAAGTAGCTGGAACTGTAATTTTCATGCTTATTCTCCCAAGACCTTGAAAGTATTTAAGACAGTGAAGTCCTCAGCCTGGGCAAGCTTTTCAGTCACATTTTCTAGCTGGGTCTTGCTCATCTCATGGGTCACGATAACCAGACGAGCTGTCTCACCGTTTGCCTCCTTCTGCAGAATTTGCTTGAAGGAGATTTCTTCAGAGTTGAAAATTTCTGCCAAACGGAGCATTTTTCCGTTCTGGTCAGATGCTACGATAGAGAAATAATATTCGCTCATCACTTCAGACGGAGCTGCCAACTGGAGCGGACGGCTGTACTCATTAAATGCTTTGCCAATCGTACCGTCTTTCAGGCGACGAACAATGCGAATCAGGTCGGCAGTCACGCTAGTAGCTGTTGGTTTTTGTCCAGCACCTGGTCCGTAGTACATAGACTGGCCGATACCAATGGACTCGACAAAGACCGCATTCATAACGCCATTGACACTAGCAAGTGGGTGATTCTTTGGCAGGAAGGTTGGTGACACTTCTGCTGCAATTCCAGAAGCTGTTTCACGAATATCCCCTACCAACTTGATGACATAGCCAAGCTCTTGTGCTACTGCTACATCTTCAGGTGTGATATTGGAAATTCCCTTGTGGGCAACGTGGTCAAAATCAACAGTCATACCAAAGGCAAATTGGCTGAGGATAACGGCCTTATAGGCTGCATCAATTCCTTCAACGTCGTTGGTCGGATCTGACTCTGCGTAACCTAGTTCCTGGGCTGTCTGCAGGGCTGTTTCGTAAGTCCATCCTTCGTCTAGCATCTTGGTCAGCATGAAGTTAGATGTCCCATTCAAGACACCCAAAACGCGGGTAATATTATCCGCAGCAAGAGAATTGACTAAGGTACGCAAGACTGGAATACCACCTGCAACCGCTGCTTCGTAGTAAAGGGCCAGTCCTTTTTCCTGAGCCAGAGTACGCAATTCACTGCCATGCACAGCCAACAGGTCTTTGTTAGCTGTCACGATATGCTTGCCTGCCTCCAAAGCGCGTGTGATGAAAGTTTTTGCTGGCTCGATACGTCCCATAAGTTCAACGACAATAGCAATGTCGTCATCTGCCAAAATCTCGTCAATGTTGGTCACGAAATCATAGTCATGACCTGCAGCCAATAAACGCTCTTTTTCCGCATCGTCCTTTACAAGAACCTTTGAAACCTCGATGCTGTCTTGGGCTGCCAATTCAATCTTTTCCTTATTTTCTGTCAGAAGGAATGGCACACCACTCGCTACCGTACCAAACCCCAATAATCCAATCTTAACTACCATATTATCTCCTTAAAACTATTTTTCCTATTATACCAAATATTCTGACTATTTGGCAAAAATTTTGGTATAATTAAAGTAGTAAGAAGAATTACATATATTGAGGTAGTGAATATGGCGAAGAGGAAGCATGGGCGGCACAAGCATCAAAAAGTGAAAAGATTTCCAGTAATATTTACTCTGCTGAGTGTTTTGCTGATTGGAACCCTTGTTTTTTGCCTCGTCTACTTCTATCAAGACCCAGGATCCAGAACAGACTTGGTCCAGCAAACTCCAGAAACCCCTAAAGAAGAGATTGATACGACTCCTTCACAGAAAACTGGTCCTGAAGAAGTAACTTGGGTTAAGCAAGAAAGTCCGGTCCGTCTGCCCATTCTGATGTACCATGCTATCCATGTCATGGCTCCTGAAGAGACTGCCAACGCCAATTTAATTGTGGATCCTTCTACGTTTGAAAGTCATCTCAAGGCCCTCCAGGAAGCTGGCTATTACACCCTTTCACCTGAAGAAGCTCTGCGGGTTCTCAGGGACAATGTAGTTCCTGACGGCAAAAAAGTCGTCTGGCTAACTTTCGATGATAGTCTCTGGGATTTCCATAGCCATGCCTATCCTTTGCTTAAGCAGTACCAGATGAAGGCTACCAACTTTGTTATCACTGGTTTTACGGAAAATGGCACAGCGGGCTACCTGACTGTCAATCAGATGCTGGAGATGAAAGAGCACGATATGTCTTTCCAAGGTCATACGGTCAATCATCCCGACCTGGCACAAAGCAGCCTTGAAAGCCAATCCATTGAGCTATCCTACTCCAAACAATTCCTAAACCAGCAACTTAGTCAGGAAACCATTGCTCTAGCCTATCCTGCTGGTCGCTATTCAGCCGATACCCTGGCTGTGGCAGAAAATACCGGCTACCAATTGGGATTGACCACCAACCATGACCTGGCAACTGTTGATAACGGAATGCTTAGTTTAAATCGTCTGAGGGTATTGCCAACGACCACTGCCGACATCTTGCTAGAGATGATTCAAGCCGACTGACATAGAGATACAAGAAAAGATGACCTCATACGTGTACTGACCCCAAAAAATTGGACAAATAATTATTGAAAGGATTTAGTTCTGTATTGGACAGGACTAAGTCCTTTTAATTTTGCTTTGATTCGTTTGTTGTTATAGTAAAAAATATAATCAGTGATAACTTTCTCCAGTTGATCCAGAGACTTGAAACTCTTTTCAAATCCGTAAAACATTTCTGTTTTCAAGACGCCAAAGAAAGACTCCATCATCCCATTATCTGGGCTATTCCCTTTGCGGGACATGGATGGTCGAATGCCTTTTGTTTCCAAAAAGTAATGGTAAGACTGGTGCTGGTATTGCCAACCTTGATCGCTGTGGAGAATAGTCCCACTGTATAAATCTGCTGGAAAAGCCTTCGCAAGCATGGTTTGAACCTGTTTCAAGTCAGGTGACCGAGACAGGGTAAAAGCAATAATCTCACTATTATAGCCGTCAAGAACAGGCGATAAGTAGAGTTTCCCTTCAGGCAAAGCAAACTCCGTCACATCGGTATAACATTTTTCATAAGGCTTAGATCCCTCAAACTGACGTTTAATCAGATTATCAGCCTTCTTACCCACCTCACCTTTGTAAGAAGCATACTTGCGCTTACGACGAATACGAGCCGCTAAGCCCATTACTGTCATCAAGCGCTGCACCTTTTTGTGGTTGATGAAGAAACCTCGATTTCTGAGTTCTAAATAAATCCGACGATAGCCGTAATTACCTTTATGGTCATCATAAATGGCTTGAATTTCAGCCTTAATGGCTTTGTTCTTGTCGGGTTTATCCAGTTGCTTGACTTGATAATAATAAGTTGAGCGAGGCATTTTAGCTGTCGCAAGTAGGAGGTCTAGTCGGAATCCTCCTTGGACCATATCTCTAATTGTTTCTGCTGTTCGCGCACTAGTGTTTCGTCCCTCAAGCGAAGTTCTCTCAACTTTTTTAGGAAGGCCACCTCAGTTCGAAGACGTTCATTTTCCTCTTGAAGGCGCTCTAATTCCGTCATCTCTTCCCAGGTTTTCTTGCGTTTACGTCCCATCTTGCTCGGTCTCCCTCTTGGTTTTTCAAGAATAGTATACCCGTTTTTCTTGTATTGTGCTATCCAATTGGGAAGCATTCCTCGATTTGGCAAGGCATAATCAAGGGAAACTGAGAGTTGAGAACACCCATGAATCAAGACCTTATCCATTATTTCTTGCTTTAATTCAGGTGAATAATACCTATTTTTACCTTTTTCAACGCTTTCCACGCCATATCGATCCATGAGTTTTATCATGTAGGTGAGATTGGCAATAGTGACCTTGTATATCTGGCTAAGGTTGACCCACGACACGCCACTCTTTCTCAGCTCATATATTTCTAGTTTATCTTCATAACTTAATTTCATAAGAAAAACACCCCAATCGTTAGATTTTGTGTCTAACTTTTGGGGTGCAGTTCATACGAAATCATCTTTTTCTTTTTATATTCCCTTGGACTGCAGCAGCTGCGCATCAAAGTCTGTTGCTGGGCGCCAACCCTTGGCTAATAAGTCTCTGATATGGAGTTTATTGTAGAATGCCGCCATGACAATATTGACGATAAAGACAAGATAGCCCTTTTCTATTGAGTAGGCGTAGTTACCAAGAGCTGCATTGGCCAGTAGCATAATGGCCGCCCATTTCCAATCCCGTCTAAAGACGGCAACCCACATGGTAAAAAACAGGGTCGTCCAAGAAAAACCAAGGGGAGCCTGTTTAAATTGTCCCCGATGATTGGTCAGATTTACTTTCATTTCTATCTCCTCTTCTAGTGGATAACCCTATTATACACTAAATAGCTCGGGTCATGAAACTTCTGCTTTCCAAGACTTTGACCATAGCCGTAGCTGTATCAATGGCTGTAAAGAGTGGGATACCACCCTCAATGGCTGAGCTACGAATGATTTGACCATCCGAGTCTGCCACACGCGTTTTACCAACTGTATTGACAATGGCTTGAATTTTTCCAGCTCGAACCAGACTTGGAATATCGAAACCACCTACATCACCAACTTTATTGACCAAGGTAACAGGAAGTTGGTGATCCGTCAGATAAGCTGCCGTTCCGCTAGTCGCAAAAATACCATACCCCAAATCGTGGAAACGACGCGCCAGCTCCAAGGTTTCTTCCTTATCTTCATCCGCAATGGTAAAGACGACATTGCCAAATTCTTCCAAGTGCTGGTAGCTAGCTTCAAATGCCTTGTAAAGTGCTTTTTCAAGCGTCACATCTGAACCCATGATTTCGCCCGTTGACTTCATTTCAGGTCCCAAAAGACTGTCAACCTTCGCCAATTTTGTGAATGAGAAGACTGGAGCTTTGACGTGGACCTGCTTGCTTTCTGGATAGAGACCGTCTGCATAACCAAGTTCTGCCAAGGATTGACCCAAAATCAATTTAGTCGCGACTTGAGCCATCGGAATGTCTGTCACTTTTGACAGGAAGGGAACGGTTCGGCTGGCACGTGGATTGACCTCAATGACATAGACCTTTTCGTCCTTGATAACAAACTGAATGTTCATCATACCGATACAGTTGAGACCAATAGCCAATCGCTTGGTGTAATCAGCAATGGTTGCTTGTACCGCTGGCGACAGGGTTTGCGGTGGGTAAACTGCCATCGAGTCACCCGAATGGACACCTGCCCGCTCGATGTGTTCCATAATTCCCGGAATGAGAACATCCTTGCCATCAGAAATCGCATCTACTTCACACTCTTGACCAACGATATAACTGTCAACGAGAACAGGGTGCTCAGGACTAGCCTTGACCGCCGTCCGCATGTAGGAACGTAGGTCATTTTCATTTTCAACAATCTCCATGGCACGCCCACCCAAGACATAAGATGGACGGACAAGGACTGGAAAACCAATTTTGCGGGCCGCCTCAAGAGCCTCTTCTTCATTAGTTGCGGTTTGACCTGGTGGCTGCGGGATGTCCAAGTCTTTCAGAGCTTTTTCAAACAAATCGCGGTCCTCAGCCCGGTCTAAATCTGCTACTTGAGTTCCCAATATCGGAATACCAGTCTTGGCAAGCGGTTCAGCCAAGTTGATGGCTGTCTGCCCACCGAATTGCACAATGACACCTTTGGGCTGCTCCAAATCAATCACATTGAGTACATCTTCCAAGGTTAAAGGTTCAAAATAGAGCTTGTCCGAAACCGAGAAATCTGTCGAAACAGTTTCAGGGTTGGAGTTCATGATAATAGCCTCGTAACCTGCTGCCTGAATGGCTTTGACAGAGTGAACCGTCGCATAGTCAAATTCAACCCCTTGACCGATGCGGATTGGCCCAGAACCTAACACAAGGACCGATTCCTTGTCTGATTTGATGGATTCATTTTCCCAAGCATAGGTTGAATAGAAATAAGGCGTCGCGCTCTCAAATTCTGCTGCACAGGTATCCACCATTTTGTAAACTGGGACAATGCCATTTTCAGTCCGGAGCTGGCGAATGTAGCATTCCGTCCGCCCCCACAGCTCTGCTATTTTACGATCTGCAAAGCCGTATTTTTTCGCTTTTTTGAGGATATCTAAGTTATCAAAATGCGTCGCCAATTCCTGCTCAAGCTCTATAATATGCAACAACTTATCAAGGAAGAACAGGTCAATCTTGGTTAATTGAGCCAGCTCCTCAATCGTATAGCCACGGCGAATGGCCTCAGAAAGGTAAAAGAGGCGGTCGTCTTGCGCTTTGACAATCTTTTCTACCAAGTGGTCGTCCGTCACTTGGCTGAGTTCTGTCATTTCATTGTGATAAACACCGATTTCCAAGGAACGGCAGGCTTTCAAAAGGCTTTCTTCAATGTTCCGTCCGATGGCCATGACTTCCCCTGTCGCCTTCATCTGTGTTCCCAGACGGCGCTCCCCTTTTTCAAATTTATCAAATGGGAAACGGGGGATTTTAGCAACTACGTAGTCCAAAGCAGGCTCAAACATGGCATAGGTTGTCCCAGTTACTGGGTTAATCATTTCATCCAAGGTCAAACCAACAGCAATTTTTGCCGCTAATTTGGCAATAGGATAGCCAGTTGCTTTTGAAGCCAAGGCTGACGAGCGTGACACGCGCGGATTAACTTCGATGACATAGTATTTGAAACTATGGGGATCCAAGGCCAACTGGACATTACAGCCACCTTCGATTTTCAAGGCGCGAATAATGCTGAGGCTGGCATCGCGGAGCATCTGGTTTTCAATGTCTGACAGGGTTTGAGTCGGCGCAAATACGATAGAATCTCCTGTATGAATTCCCACAGGGTCAAAGTTTTCCATGTTACATACGACCAAGGCATTGTCTGCCGCATCGCGCATCACTTCGTACTCGATTTCCTTGAAACCTGCAATTGAGCGCTCAATCAAACATTGAGTTACTGGCGACAATTTCAAGCCATTTCCTGCGATTTCGCGGAGTTCTTCCTCGTTGGCACACATACCGCCACCTGTACCGCCCAGCGTGAAGGCCGGACGCACAATGACAGGGTAGCCGATAGAATTGGCAAAGTTCAGCGCCTCATCAACGGTCGTCACAATTTCAGACTCAGGAATGGGCTGATTGAGATCCTTCATCAATTGTTTGAACAAATCGCGGTCCTCAGCTTGGTCAATGGCCGACAGTTTTGTTCCCAAGAGCTCAACACCCAGCTCTTCCAAAATTCCAGCCTTGGACAATTCCATAGCCATGTTGAGACCTGTTTGTCCACCAAGGGTTGGCAAGAGAGCATCAGGACGCTCTTTTCGCAAAATACGACTGACAAATTCCAGCGTAATCGGCTCGATATACACCTTATCCGCAATTTCCTTGTCAGTCATAATTGTTGCGGGGTTGGAATTGACCAGTACAACGCTGTAGCCTTCTTCTTTCAAGGCCAAACACGCCTGCGTCCCCGCATAATCAAACTCCGCAGCCTGACCAATAATAATCGGACCAGATCCAATCACCATAATTTTTTTAATATCGTTTCTTTTTGGCATAATGTATGATACAAAGCCCGTTAAGAAGACAAAGCGAAAATAGGAAACACAACGCTGATGCTTCAAGCATCCAGACGACGTTTATCTTTTTCACACAGTCCTTAGAGCGTGTTCGAATATTAAATTCAAATAGTACTCGAACCTGTATCTTCTCCTTTCTATTTGTCAACTCACAGGTTGACATTAAATAAGATAAGTCCGACATTAAGAAAGGCAATTCGATACTAATTGGCTTTCCTAACTAGTGCAAGGGATAGCCTGACCTCCATGGAGGCAGGCGTAGGGAAATGAGTTGCGTGCTACCATTGACCTGTCCCTTGCCTTTCTATTTTCTATCTCTCTACATAGAATTAAATAACTCTCTGACGTTTAGTTACCATTCAACTAGCGTTCTTGCTTAAATGAATCCATCAAGTCCATAAATTCGTCAAATAAATAGCTGGCATCATGCGGACCGGGTGCTGCATCAGGGTGGAATTGCACTGAAAATCCGGGAAGGTATTTGTGACGGACACCTTCGACAGACTTGTCGTTGATTTCCTCGTGGGTAATCATCAAGCAATCCGGCAGTTCCTCGCGTGACACTGCATAACCGTGGTTTTGACTGGTAAAATCAACACGTCCTGTCGCAATTTCGCGCACGGCATGGTTAAATCCACGGTGACCGAATTTCATCTTGTAGGTCTGGGCACCATTTGCCTTCGCATACAATTGATGGCCCATACAAATACCGAAAATCGGAATCTTCCCTTGAATACCACGAATCATATCAAGCGCCTCTGGAACATCATCTGGGTTCCCCGGTCCATTGGACAACATAACACCGTCTGGAGCCAGAGCCAAAATTTCCTCTGCGGTCGTGTCATAAGGAACGACAGTTACATTGCAATCACGCTTGGCCAATTCACGTAAAATCGAATGCTTGAGACCAAAATCGATCAGTACAACGCTCCGACCGACACCCGGAGCAGGATAGGCTGTCTTGGTAGACACCTGCTCAATATTATTGGTCGGCAAGACTGTCGCCCGTAGCTGATCGGTCAAATGTTCAACACTATCTCCAACATTAGCCAAGGTCGCCTTCATCGTCCCGTGCTGACGAATAATCTTGGTTAAAGCTCGCGTATCAATCCCTGAAATACCGGGAATTTTTTTAGCTTTCAAAAATTCATCCAAGGTCAATTGGTTGCGCCAATTACTAGCACGACGGGCCCACTCACTGACCACCACACCCTTACAAGTTGGCGTGATAGATTCGTAATCATCGCGATTGATACCATAATTTCCTACCAAAGGATATGTAAAGGTCAAAATCTGACCGTTATAAGATTGGTCGGTAATGGACTCCTGATAGCCTGTCATTCCAGTAGAAAAAACCAGCTCTCCAGTCACATCAATATCCGCTCCAAAGGCCTCGCCCTCGAAAATTGTTCCATCTTCTAAAATTAATCTTCTTTTCGTCATATCTACCTCGTTGATTCTCTCAGGAATCCTTTAACGTTTTGAATTTGTATTCACAAAGGGGGGCAGAAAACTAGCCTTCGTTAAATGTGCCGTGCTGTGAATACAGGTTCTATACCTTACCATTTACAATCGCCTCCAAAATCGCCATTCGGACAAAGACGCCGTTTTGCATCTGACGAACAATCCGTGATTTGGGAGCCTCTACCAGCTGGTCATCAATTTCAACATCACGGTTGACAGGCGCAGGGTGCATAACAATCGCCTGTTCCTTCAAGCGCTTGTATCGTTCCCCCGTCAATCCATGCAGACGATTATAGGTTTCTTTTGAAAAACTTTCTGATCCATCGTGGCGCTCATGTTGGACACGCAGAAGCATCAAGACATCCACTTCCTCGACAATATCATCAATCGCGACATGTTGACCGTATACATCAAATTCCGCCGAATACCACTCTTCTGGGCCAGTAAAGTAAATATCTGCCCCCAGTCGCTTGAGGATTTGCATGTTGGACTTGGCAACCCGCGAGTGAGTAATATCGCCTGCAATGGCAATTTTCAGATTTTCAAAGGTGCCAAATTCTTCATAAATGGTCATCAAATCCAGCAAGGACTGGCTTGGGTGTTGCCCAGAACCGTCCCCACCATTGACAATGGAGGTCTGGATGCTCGGACTATCAATCAATTGTTTGTAGTAATCAACCTCGGAATGGCGGATGACACAAATATCAACGCCCAAGGCTGACATGGTTAAAATGGTATCGTACAAGGTCTCGCCCTTGTTGACCGAGCTGGTTCGAGCATCAAAGTCAATCATGCCCATATCCAAGCGCAACTCCGCCATTTCAAATGACTTATGCGTTCGCGTCGAATCTTCAAAGAAGAGATTGGAGGCATAATACTTCCGACTTAATGTAACGGACTCGCCTTTCTTGAAAGCCAGTCCGCGTTGAATGAGGCCCAATACTTCTTCATTCGAAAGCGTTTCCATTGTTACCAAATGTTTGAGAGAAACCTTACCATCTACAATTGTCATGATACTACCTGCCTTTTTGTGCCTGACCTATTCTGCCTCTACTAATAAAACTGCGTCATGACCGTCAATTTCAGTCATGTGAACGATAATTTCCTCCACCCGACTGGTCGGGATATTTTTCCCAACATAGTCCGCACGAATTGGCAATTCCCGGTGGCCACGATCGACCAAGACAGCTAAACTAACACGAGCAGGTCTGCCCAACGATACGAGATTGTCAATGGCGGCACGAATGGTACGTCCAGTGTAGAGAACGTCATCCACCAAAATAACATCACGATCATTGACATCGGCGGTGATGCTGGTGGTATCTTCTTCTACTTTCACATCGTCGCGGAAGGGCTTGGTATCTAATTCTCCCAGAGGAACATCAATTCCTTCCAACTGTTTCAGACGTTCTTGAATCCGTCGGGCAATGAAAACACCTCGTGTCTTGATACCAGCCAAGACGATATTGTCCAAATTCTTATTGCGCTCGATAATCTCATAGGTGATACGGGTAATTGCCCGTTTCATGGTCATATCGTCTACGATTTCTTTGGTTTTCATTCTAAACCTCCATAAATATGATACAAAAAAACTCTCCCTTTCAGGAGAGTTCAGAAAATACAGGACCAGTGCATGAAAAACTCCAACAGAATTTCCCATCTTGTATGTCCACATTTGCTCAATGCTCTCCTTACCTGTCTCTCTGGACAGCACTTAAAGGATTTCTAGCATCAGTATAGCACACTTTACCTACGGCGACAAATTCTTACTGTAAAAAATTTAATAATCTTCGTATTTTGCTTAGAATGGTGCTGATTTAGCCAAAAAAGACTGTGGTTTTAGGGATTTTACACCCGCCAAAACATAACCAAAGAGCAGATAGGTCACAAAGATAATAGCGCAGTAGGTCAAAACGTAGTTCCAGCCATACTTGGGAACATTGAGAAAGAAATAGGCAAATGGACTATCCTTGGCGTCAGGAATAGGAATTTTGAGGAAAAATCCATTGACCAAGCCAAAAGCCATGTAGGCAAGTGGCAGACTAGTCCACCAAACGGGGTCCAACCGCTTGTACTGTCGCTGCCGATCGACAATAATCGTATCCAGCAAGAAATAAATGGGAACGATATAGTGGCAGAGAAGATTTTCCACGCGCCAAAAATGCTCAGCCAGCGGTGCCAACATGATATGATAGACCACACAGGTTATCATGATGGACATAGTCACACCAGCCTTGATTCGCAGAAAGTTCTGGTCTTGCAAATTTTGGCCCTTGTTCATGGCATAGACCATATAGACCGCAAACACAGAAACCAGCAAGTTGGATTGCACCGTGTAGTACATAAGCATGCCAATACCATATTTAATGATTTCTAGAGCTGTTCCCGTAATCGCTAAAGCAGCCAGCAGACAGCGACTGTAAAATAAAATACTTTGATTCTTCATAGTTTCCTTTCTTATATTAAAACCTTTTTCAGACTTTCCTGAGGTGAAGGCGGACGGAAGTAAACTTTCTTGTTTCTAGGTTTACTCCTCAAACAGTCCCCTAGACTGTTTGAGCTACCTACGGAATTCCATACCTAGTATTTGAGCCTTTTGTCGCTTTTTTATTTCCAAGCAACAACCTACGAAGTTCTGAGAGACCTTTGTAGCCCGAAATACTCCGAATGCCTGAAACGATAACGTTTCAGGCATTTTCATCACAGCGGAAAGTCGCGGTTTGGGCTCACTCCGCTCGCAAAATAAAATAATTTTTTGTTTTATTAGCAGAGCTACTCAGATTATTTGAGCCAATTCATAGTTTGTCTACGTCTTGAAAAGACTGGATTTCCCAGTCTAAATGCTAAATCTTCTTCACAAATTCTGATTTGAGTTTCATGGCTCCAAATCCGTCGATTTTGCAGTCGATATTGTGGTCGCCTTCAACGATGCGGATACCTTTAACGCGCGTGCCTTGCTTGAGATCCTTCGGTGCGCCTTTGACTTTCAAATCCTTGATCAGCGTCACTGTATCTCCATCAGCCAAGCGATTGCCATTGGCATCAATAGCGACTGGACCGCTCTCTTCCTCAGCAACCTCGGCTGGGTTCCATTCGTATGCACATTCTGGACAGACCAAAAGCGCGCCGTCCTCATAGACATATTCTGAATTGCACTGTGGGCAATTTGGTAAAGTTTCCATTCTCGTTCTCCTTCTTTTTTATCTGTATCAGTCTATCATCTTTTTGGAAAATGGGCAAGATGCTCTTATTGTCACTACTGAGTGGCTTGACGTAGTTTTTCCAGTGTTTCTTGGAAAATAGCTGGCGCGTCAGCCGTAAATTCTACCAGCTCTCCCGTTCTCGGATGGGTAAATCCAAGCGTCTGAGCATGCAGAAATTGACCCTGCCCCTTGAGCGTTTTACGTGGTCCATAGGCCTCATCGCCAGCCACAGGATGACCGATATAAGCCATGTGAACACGGATTTGGTGGGTTCGTCCCGTTTCCAAGGTCAATTCAACCAAGGTATAGTCACCGAAACGTTCCAAGACTTGAAAACGTGTGACTGCTTCCTTGCCCTTGGCTGTGACTGCCTGTTTCTTACGATCTTTCTCCGAACGACCAATCGGTGCCTCAATCATACCACGGTCATTTGGTAGGTTTCCGTGGACAATGGCAATATATTTGCGGAGGGATTTCTTGGCTTTCAATTCCTCAGCCAACCTGGTGTGGGCCTCGTCGTTTTTAGCAATCATCAGCAAACCGGATGTGTCCTTGTCAATCCGATGGACAATGCCCGGGCGCAAAACGCCATTGATAGCCGACAAATCTTTCACATGATAAAGCAGGGCATTGACTAGCGTACCCGACGTGTGACCAACAGACGGATGCACCACCATGCCTTGTGGCTTATTGACCACAGCCACATCCGCATCCTGATAGACAATTTCTAAAGGAATGTCTTCTGCTACATAGTCAATTTCTTCGACCTCTGGCACCTGATAGGTTAGGATGTCACCAGCTTGCACACTATATTTTGCTTTTTTGGCTTGGCCATTGACCAAAACCAGACCAGCCTTAATTTGTTCATTGGCAACCGACCGTGACAGGTCTGTCAAGTCTGACAGAGCCTTGTCCAACCGAACGCCACCAATCTCAACTTTTACTTCCATTACTCTCTTCTTTCATGATACAAATAAACAGGAGCCCAACTCCCACCGACAGACACATATCAGCCACATTAAAGACCGGGAAATTGATAAAATCCAGCTGGAACATATCCACCACGTAGCCCAGACGGAAACGGTCGATAAAATTTCCCAAAGCCCCCGCCATCATCAAGGACAAACTGAACAAGGTCAAGAGATTTCCCTTGATATTTTTGACATAATACCAGACCAAGCCAATCATGACAACCACTGTAACAATGGTGAAAAACCACTGCTGTCCCTGCAAAATAGACCAAGCCGCACCATAATTTCTCAGATAGGTCAAACTCATTAAACCTGTCAAAAATTCCCGACTGGTGTGCAATTCAATATTGGCTACGGTCCAAGCCTTGACCAACTGGTCCACACCGATAAAAGCCACTGCCAAAAGCGGCAATCCAAACTTACGCATTTTCTTCCTTCTTCTTATCAAAATAAGCCTGCATGGTATCGACAAAATCAAGCGCACAATGGCTCAGTTCATCGCCAGCCCGCTTGACATAGACCATGCGGTTATCCGTCTTCCCCTTAAAGGGAATGACCGTAATCCCATTGACCGACTCGTCATCCAAAAATCCCGAACCCGTCGCATAGGCGTCCGTCCGCTCTAGAATCCCGTTCAAGGTAGCGCGATCCGTCACATCAAAAACAACCGACGAATCCGACGTGTCAATCAAATTCTCAGAATAATAAAGATAAGCCTCTTTTTCTTGGGTAAATCGGACCGTTGGCAAACCAACCAAATCCTCAGCCTCAATCTCTGCCTTTGCAGTCAAAGGATGATCCTCCCGCAGGTAGATATGGGTCTGAAACTCCGCCAACTCAATCACCTGCAAATGCAATTTATCCAGCTTTTGCATAATCCCCTTGGTATTGCGATCGTTGAGATAAATAATTCCCAGCTCACTATACCCCTGCGCCACCTCATCCAAAATTTGTACCGTAGTCGACTCAAAAATCCGAAAATGTGGATATTGAGGATGCTGCCGAGAAAAATCCGTAATCAAGGGAGGCAAGAAATCATAGTGCTGACTGCTGATAGAAAAAGTTTTTTCACCTTCTTCTGATTGTAAATAAAGATGCTCAAATTGATCAAAGCCCTTGACTAAACTCTGAGCCTTCTCATAAAATTCCATTCCTTTTTGGGTCAAAAAAGTCCCAGAACTGGTCCGACTGAAAATCTGAAAACCTAGCTCTTTTTCTAAATCTTTGATGGAAATGGATAGGCTAGGCTGAGATACGTACATTTTCTCCGCTGCCTCACGAAAAGTTCCACTATTGGCGATAGCTACCACATAGCGAAGCTGTTGAATATTCATCGATCCATCCTTTCTTCATTCCATTTTTCCTATCTTTCTATTATACCACATAATAAAACCACCAGCAAAATTGCTGGCGGTAAGTGACTATAACTTTTTAATCATGATAAGACAGGGATTCCATTCGTCCCACAAGTTTGGAAAAACTTCCAACTTAGCAAAGCCACAAGATTGATAAAAGCCAATCGTCTGATCATATTCTTTATAATGCCCTTGGTCAACCGTTTTGACTTGTAGATAGGCAAACGATTTTCTCGCCTCTCCTTCTAATGCTTGCATCAACGCTCGTCCTAGTCCTTTTCGATGATGAGATTTTTTAACACCCATACAGTGAACTTCCCCACAATCGTCAGAGGTGCTCGTTAAGGTTACGAATCCTACTGGCTCATCTTCGTCAAATGTGGCCCACAACGGCAGCAAACTCCCATCTTGAATATATTCTTTAGTGCTTTCAGGTAATCCAAACCACTCAGGTAAATCTGCTAATACCGTTTTAATAATCTCAGCTTTTTCAACTGAATCCCTTATTGCAACAATCTTCATTATTTTCTCCTTTCGGAGGTTAATTTGCCCTAACCTCCTTACTCTTGATTCCTTGTTTTCTGAAATATCTTACTATTCCTTTCATTTGAATCGCCTCCCTTCATTCTATTATATGGTTATTCTAGCATCTATTGCCCTTGTCAGTCAACCTATATTTACATGTTCATTTTCAACTGATAACTTTTTATTTAACTACCAATTCCTGACCATTTCACACCAAACCCTTGGTAAATGAAAAATGGGTATCAAAACAAAAAAACAGGCCTTCCGAAATCTCGGAAAGCCTATTGTTTGCTATTTCTAGCTCAACTCTCTCTTTTATTTCAAGGAGAGTTGCTAAAAAGGTTCCCCGAACCTTTTTACTTTGCGATTGGGTAAACAGATACTTGTTTCTTATCGCGACCTTTACGTTCGAAGCGTACAACGCCTTCTACTTTAGCGTAAAGAGTGTCATCTCCACCACGACCTACGTTAGCTCCTGGGTAGATTTTTGTACCACGTTGGCGGTAAAGGATTGAACCACCTGATACAGTTTGGCCGTCAGCAGCTTTCGCACCAAGGCGTTTCGCTTGTGAATCACGACCGTTTGACGTTGAACCTCCACCTTTTTTGTGGGCCATAAATTGCAAGTTAGCAAGATTCAAGTTTAACATATGTTATTCCTCCGAATTTCTGTAATGATTGTTTCAAGCTACGCCTTAAGCGTTGATAGCGTTGATAACAACTTTTGTGTAAGGTTGACGGTGACCTTGTTTGCGGTGGCTACCTTTTTTAGGTTTGTACTTGAAGGTAACAACTTTTTTCTGTTTACCTTGTTTTTCAACAGTACCAACAACAGTAGCGCCTGCTACGAGTGGAGTACCCACAACAGTTTTCTCACCACCAACAAGAACTACTTCTTCGAAAGTAACTTCTTGACCTGCTTCAACGTTCAATTTTTCAACGTAGATAGCTTGACCGACTTCAACTTTAACTTGTTTGCCGCCAGTTTTAATGATTGCGTATGTGCTCATTATGCACCTCCTATGAATTTTGGGCTTTGCCCGAATTTAATGTGAAGACTCGCCTAGTACCGTGGGACGAACCACTTAAACGGCATTCGTGCGGTTGCACAGGATGTGTGCATAGTCAACCCTTGTAATATACCAAAAAACACTCGTTTTTGCAAGTGTTTTGTATCATTTTTTCTTACATTTCGAAAACTTCACTCTCCTGCTTGCTTGGCAAGAAGAGAGAAAGGACAATTCCGACAAGAGCTGGCAATAACCAGGCTAATGATTGTCCAGCCAATGGCAGAGCTGAAATGATTGTTGAAACAGCTGTCCAACCAAATTGACCAGCCAAAACCTCTACTAATGACAAAGCAGTCACTAGTCCCACAGTTAATTGCATACCGTAAGTAGAAAGCGGTACGAATTTGTTAACAATGGTAATCAAGACAATACAGATGGTAATTGGATAGAGAACCAAAAGAACTGGAACTGAGAAAGTGATGATATTGTTCAAACCGAGGTTAGCAATCCCAAAACCAATCAAAGTAAAAATTGTTGCATACACTTTATAACTAAAACGTGGGAAACGCTCAGCGAAAAATTCACCTGAAGAAACAATCAAGCCAGCCGTTGTCGTAAAGCAAGTAACGATAACCATAGCTGCCAAGAAAATTTGTGCACTTGGACCAAAAATAGCCTGTGTAGCTTGTGAAAGAATATAAACACCCTTGTTGGTATCGGACGCCAAAACATCAGCAGGCACAGGAAAATGATTTCCTAAGAAAGCCAAACCAACATATAGTGCTGAGAAAGCTAAGGCCACAACAAGACCAACTGACCAGATGGTTGAGACATATTCCTTCTTGCTAGAGAAACCAAGTTGTTTTAAGGTATTGACAGCTACCACACTAAAAGCAACCGCCGCAAGGGCATCAAGGGTATTGTATCCCTCGATAAAACCTGTACCAAAGGCCTGTCCATCTGAATAAACTTCTGCTGCTGGCAGAGGACTGGTCGAACCATACTTGGCAATACCTAGAACCACTAAAATCACAATCAAAATGGCAAAAACAGGGGTCAAAATTCGTCCGATACTGTTCAAGATTTGAGACGGTTTAAGGGCAATCAGATAAGCTGCTACAAAGTAAAGAGCTGTAAAACCAAACAACCAGAGAGCCGGATTCCCATCGCCCAATAATGGTGCAATACCAATTTCAAAGGACGTTGTAGCCGTACGCGGAATGGCAAAGAAAGGACCAATGGCCAAATACAAGGCAACAAGATAGACCGTTGCAAAGCCAGGTGAAATCTTGCGAGAAATCTCATGCACATAACCTTTGGGGTTCAATGTCCCGACAATCAGGGCAATGACAGCAATACCGACACCTGATACAACAAATCCTAATATAGCTGGCCAGAAATTCTCACCTGACAAGACCCCCAAAGCTGGTGGAAAAATCAAGTTTCCTGCACCAAAAAACATACCAAACAGGAGTAAACCTGTTAGAGCTCCTTTTTTCATAAAAACTCCTTCTTATCTTTTTCGAAAGTCCATTATACCACAAAAATTCGATTTTTTCCGAACGTTAGGTTATTAAGGTAACGACACCTAAGTCAAATAATTAAAAAACGCATCAAATCAAGTTAAAATTAACCTTCATTTGATGCGCGAATGAATTTCTTTCTAAAGCTGTCTATTCTTTCCCAACCGTGTCAGACATTAAACTTCATCAACAGTTTACAGTAAATCTTCGATTAAATTGTCAATCTCATCTTTTGCTTCCACTTTTGGTGTAATTTCAGTTACAATAATCCCTGCAACAGCTCGTTCCACCAATCCTTCTACATCCATGCGAGCTTCGTACTGCTCGACATGTTTGATTTTCGGATTGGTTTTTGGACGGTCAGGGGCAAAGATGGTACAGCAATCCTCAAATGGCTGGATGGAAATATCAAAGGTATCAATTTCTTGAGCAATATCAATGATTTCCAACTTGTCCATGGTCACAACTGGACGGATAACAGGTGTATTGGTCACTGCATTGATGGCCTGCATAGACTCCAAGGTCTGACTTGCCACTTGTCCTAGACTTTCACCATTGATAATAACCATGGCACCACGTTCTTCACGAACTCGATCTGTAATCCGCATCATGAAACGACGGGTCAAGGTCATCAAATAAGCTTCAGGTGCTTTTTCCTTAATTTCTTCCTGAATTTCTGTAAATGGCACTTCGATAAAGGTGATATTGCCACCAAAGGCTGTCAATTTACGGGTCAAATCATGGGCTTTTTTAAGAGCACCTGGGCTAGTATAAGGAGGACTTGCAAAGTGGAGAGCTTCGATTTCTACCCCACGTTTCAGTGCTAAATAGCCCGCAACTGGCGAATCAATACCACCTGATAGCATCAGCGTACCCTTGCCAGATGTACCAACAGGAAGACCGCCTGCCCCCTTGATTTCTTCATGGGAAATATAAGCAGCGTCAGGACGAATTTCCACTCGCAGCGTAATATCTGGTGACTTCATCTTTACCTGTACATTTGGAATTGCTGTGAAGACAGCATCACCCAAAACTTGATTGAGGTCGCGGCTATCCAATTCAAAACTATGGTCGCTACGACGTGCTGCAATCTTGAAGGTCATTCCTTCCTTGTAAATGGACTGCATAATCTCCACAACCGCCTCTTTCAAGGCTGGAACAGACTTTTCAATCTTATAAGATGGTGCGAAATTTTGGATCCCAAAAATCTTCTTCAAAGAAGCTGAAACTTCCTGATAATCTGCCCCGTTCAAATAGACATGACCACGGTCACGGTCAAAATAAACCGTCACTTCTGGGTAAATAGAAAGGACATGCTTGATATTATTGCGGAGTTTGTTGACAAACCGCATCTTATTTTTTCCTTTAGTTGACAATTCGCCATAGCGAATCATAATTTCTGAGTAATTCATTTATCTCACTTTCTCTGTATTTGCGTAAATTTGCTTAAAAATAGTCAAAAATTGTTCAATCTGTCCCATATCGTTGTCATCATCCAGACTGATCCGAACTGCCGTCTGAGCTATTTTCTGAGGGACACCCATAGCAATCAGGGTTCCAGCCGGTTTCCCAGCCTTAGACGAACAGGCCGAAGTTGTCGAAATGTAAATCTGATGCTCTTCAAAAGCATGGACAATCACTTCGCCACGGATATTTTTAATGCCGAAGGTCAAAATACTTGGTGCAAAATCATCCATGCCTGAAAAAACAGTCACATGGTCAAATTTGCTGAGTTCTTCCAAGAGGATTTGCTTCATGGCAGACAATCGTTTCTGGCTAGCCTGCGTTTTGTCCAAACTGAGGCGGAGCGCCTTAGCAGTTGCTGCGATACCAGCCACATTTTCCGTTGTTGACCTCTTGTCACTCTCTTGACCACCACCTGTCAAAAGCGGAGAAATTTTCTTACCAGATTTGACATAGATAAAGCCGACTCCACGAATTGAATGGAATTTATGACCAGAGAAGGTCGCAAAATCAACGCGTTCCGTCAAAAATCGTTCTGTCGAGATTTTAGTGATAGCCTGAACAGCATCCACGTGGAAGGAAATAGTCGGTTTGTCCACCAGCAAGTCTGAAATTTCCGCAATCGGCTGGATAGAGCCAATTTCATTGTTGACGGCCATGACGGATACCAAAATCGTATCGGGACGTAACAAGCTCTCCAATGCCGAAACATCCACAAACCCTTGGGCATTGACCGGCGCAAAATCCACCTCAAAACCTTGCGTTTTGAGCCAAAGTGCTGACTCTTTAACCGCTGGATGCTCAATAGCTGAGACGATAATGTGCTTGCCCAGATGTGCCTTTTCAAAGGCCACTCCCTTGATGACCCAGTTGTCCCCTTCTGTACCACCAGAGGTAAAGAAGATTTCCTTGCTATCCTTGCCTAGCAGGTCCGCAATCTGCTTACGGGAGGCCTCTAAGATACGGGTTGCCTGACTGCCCAAATTGTGCAGACTAGACGGATTGCCCCAAATTTTTGTCGCTACTTCTGTATAGGTCTTGAGCGCCTCGGGATAGACCTGAGTCGTCGCTGCGTTATCAAAATAAATCATGATGCCATTCCTTTGTTTGCAATAGTCCTATTTTATCACTTTTTACCAGCTTTCGCCAACCATCACTACGAAAAGACAGCCCACGGACTGTCTTGCATACCTATAAAATTTCTTTCAACCGTTCGATGTCAGCCTGGCTAGTTGACCAGCTAGTTGCAAAGCGTATGATACTGTGACTATCGTCATATTTTTCCCAGAAACTGTAAGCAATGCCTGATTCAGACAATTTCGGCAACTCTTCATTTTTGACAATAATAAACTGCTGATTAGTCGGCGAATTGAGATAAAACCGATAGCCTTTTTCAACTAAAACTGCCTTGAGTTGCTCTGCCATGTCGATCGCATGCCGTCCGATGCTCATATAGAGATCATCAGTGAAGAACCGGTCAAATTGGACACTGACCACTCTTCCCTTGGCCAGCAAAGCCCCGTGTTGCTTGACAATAGTTGTAAAATGTTTAGGCTGATTGTTTTTGGTAAAGACCAGAGCCTCGCCAAGCAAAGCCCCCATTTTAGTACCGCCAATGTAAAACAGGTCTGTCAGCTCTGCTATAGCCTGCAAATCAAGATCCGTATCGCGTGCAGCAAGCCCATAACCCAAGCGAGCACCGTCTAAATAAAGTGGAATCTGGTAACGGCGACAAACCCTAGCTAAATCAGTCAGTTCTGCCTTGCTGTAGAGGGTACCGTATTCAGTCGGGTGGGAAATATAAACCATTCCTGGATGAACCATATGGGCATGATTAGCATCAGCATAGAAATCTTTGATGAAGTTATCAACCTCACTTGCCGTTATTTTCCCTTCATGATGCGGCAGTGTCAAAACCTTGTGTCCAGAAAATTCAATAGCACCAGCCTCATGTGTAGAAATATGCCCAGTATCTGCAGCAATCACACCCTCATAAGAAGCCAGCATGGAATTGATGGCAATCTGATTGGTCTGAGTACCGCCAGCCAGAAAAGTGATTTGAGCTTGAGGACAAGCGATCGCCTGACGAATTTTATCAATAGCTGACTGGGTATAGCAATCTGTTCCATAGCCAGATAAGCCTTCTTGGTTGCTAGCAACCAAGGCTTCAAGCAGGACTGGGTGGGCACCTTTGTTGTAGTCATTTTCAAAATGTAACATCTTTATTTCCTTTCAGGAGTTTCAAATTTTATGAACAAATTATGGACAAGTGCAACAAAAACCCTTATAGGATAAGGGTTTTCGGCGTTATATTATCCACCCTGAGGGAATCGAACCCCCATCTCAAGAACCGGAATCTTACGTGATATCCATTACACTAAGGGTGGAAAGGAAAAACTTGCGCAAGGCAAGTTTTTAATCGAATTACAATTCAATGTCACCGAAAAGGTCTGCCATTGAGAAACCAGTTTGTGTTTCTGGCAATTCGAAGTCACGTTTTTCTTCGCGTTTTTGACGACGTGGACGTGGTGCACGTTTTTCAGCTTTTTCTTCGCCTTCAGCTGCTACTGGACGCTCTTCCAAAGCCTTGATAGAAAGTGATACACGCTCATCAGCTGCATTCACTTCAAGAACTTTAACAGTAACTTCTTGACCTACTGACAAAGCATCTTTTGGATTTTCAACACGTTTGTGTGAAATTTGTGAAATGTGTACCAAACCATCGATACCTGGCAATACTTCAACGAAAGCACCGAAGTCAGTCAAACGTTTCACTTTACCTTCAATCACATCACCAGCTGCCAATTTTTGCTCAACGCCGTCCCATGGACCAGGCTGTGTAGCTTTTAATGACAATGATACGCGACCTTCAACTTCGTCGATAGCAAGAACTTTAACTTCAACTTCTTCACCAACAGTAACTGCTGATTTAGGAGATACGTTACGCTCATGTGACAATTCAGTCAAGTGAACCAAACCATCAACACCACCAAGGTCGATGAAAGCACCGAAGCTAGTGATACGGGCAACTTTACCAGTTACAACTTCACCTACTGACAACTTACCAAATACTTCTGCACGTGCTGCTGCTGCTGATTCTTCAACAACGTCACGACGTGACAAGATGAAGCGGTTTTCTGCTGGATCAACTTCTTTGATTTTAGCATCAAATTCTTGACCTACAAAGCGCTCAGTGTTACGAGTGAAACGGCTATCAATCATTGAAGCTGGGATAAATCCACGAAGACCTTCAAATTCAACTGCAAGACCGCCTTTAACGGCACGAGTAACTTTAACTGTAACAACTTCGTCTTCACGACCAACAAGCTTGTCCCATGCTTTACGTGCTTCCAAACGTTTCTTAGAAACAAGATATGTAACAGTGTCAGTATCTTTCCCTACTACTTGACGAAGCACAAGCAATTCAAGTGTTTCACCAACTTTAACAAGGTCGTTGATATCAGCATCACGGTCGTTTGTCAACTCACGAAGAGTCAATACGCCTTCTACACCAGTACCTGAGATAGCTACATTCGCTTGACCAGCATCAACTGTCAATACTTCAGCAGTTACGACATCACCAGGTGTAACTTCGCTTACACTGTTCAACAAATCTTCAAATTCGTTCATTATAAATAAACCTCCGACAATCGGGCCTCCCGACCCAACATAAAATATATTTTATTAAGGCACACGCAAGGACAACAACAATATGGACATCTTTGACGAATTAGGATAAACCTAATACCTTGACTGGGGTAGCTGGATTCGAACCAACGCATGAGGGAGTCAAAGTCCCTTGCCTTACCGCTTGGCGATACCCCAAAATACACCACTAAGATAACGTTCTGAAATGAACTCGGGCTAAACGCTGTGTAAAAAAGATAAGTTGCCTAGCAAATCAGGATTTGCTGTCAACTTCCTATTTTTACTGTGCGTTTGACGCCCTTAGTATCTTAGATATGGAGAGAGAGGGATTCGAACCCCCGAACCCGAAGGAGCGGATTTACAGTCCGCCGCGTTTAGCCTCTTCGCTATCTCTCCGCGCACTAACATTCACTATTCTACCATAGAATAGTGATAATTACAAGTCTTCTAATTGCTTAAATTGTAATTTTCGATAATATTTGCTACTGCTGATTCCAAAGATTTATAAAAACTATCAACAGCTCCGTTTTTTACCACTGCAAGATTTTTTTCTTCAAATTCAGCAATCTCACCGATAACTTTTTTTCCGATAACCAAACGATAGCCTGAAAATTCTTCTTTATTAACCACAACCTTGCTATCTTCTAGTTGGATTTCAATTTTTTTATCTTTTTTACTCATTTTAAAACCTCACTTTTACTATTCTACAAAAAAATAGAAGAGCATGCAAGTGCAAGCGCTCCTATTTTACTATTTGTTCGGATTTACATTTTTTACTATGATAAACAATTATTTTTTACCTTCTCGATACAATTGCTTTGTCTTGTAGCCTTGTTCTAAAATATCAACCATTTCAGCCAGACGCTTGTTCTACGTGGCCTCTGTCTTGGCTGAGTAAACATACCTGGCCCAATCTCGTTGATAGCCTGGCGTTAAACTCTGATAAAAGCTCAATTCTTTTGGATGATGTTCCAAAAACCCCTCAATGTCTGCGACCTTATCCAGATAATCGCCTACTCTGGCTGACGATCGACTGCTTGACTGGACCTTTGTTTCTGGTTGGAATTTGACTGCCACCATGGTGTAGTTGTCATCAAGCGCTACCATTCGATTGAACTTGTAGGCTGTGCCCTTGATATAGCCATCCTCATCAGTAACTTCTAGATAGGGAAAAATGTGATCTCGATGAATGGGAGCGTGCCCTAGCTTGTTCTTATTTTTGGGATAGAAGAGATAAAGCTAACCATTTTCAACTAGGAGATGTTGTGCAGATGCCTGCAAAATTATGTTCTTCATCTCCTCTAAGCTATAAACGTAGGCTAGCCCAAGCTCAAGTTTCTCCGCTACTTCTGTCGGAAAGCCATAGCCATCAAAAGCAGTTTCTTCCTCCTGCGCTGGTTTCATCATAGCCACATCTGTGAACTTATCCAACTTTAGCTTTTTCAATAAGGTTTCATCCATGATTTTACTCCCCTTTTTGACGGTGGTATTCAATAGATTTGACCAGAATTTCCTCTAGAACTTCCATATCAATGTCTGCCAATTTATTAACATAGACACAACCAACTGCTGCCTTATGCTTGCCCAAACGGTCCAATAGCTCCTGGCGTCCAGGCAGATTTTGATCAATATAAAGACTAATCTTAGCCTGTCTGGCCGCAAAAGCGAGAATGGGTGAATCTCCTTCCGTCCCAGTATCATACTTATAATGGTAGCAACCAAAGCCAATAATGCTGGGATACCAAACGACAGCTTCCTCCTGACTGATGCGCTGGTGCAATTCTAGTAATTTGTAGGCATCTTCCTGCTTACGGACTGTTTTCAATTCTGCAAACAATTCATGGACTGACTGTCCAGTAGGGGAAAATTTTGACATAGATTTCCTTTCTGATGAGTGGCTCTAATAATATCCAAGGATTGTAAAATTTAGTTACAACATTTCCCTAGTTTTATATCCAAGTGTACGTAGACTAAGGCAATAATCAAAAAAAATTTATCATTTTACCAATAAGCCCACAAAGATAGTGACTGAGATTACTGTTTTGTCTTTTTTCGTCTAATAAGCGTAATTCAATATCTTATTGTCCGGATTGTATCGCATAAAAAAGTGCCGAATGTAGGCTCATATCATGAATCATAAAATTATCCTCCACAACTTCTAATTTATCTATCCCTACAAACCGGGATTATCTAATAGACTAATTTGTTATGTCTGTAATGAGCATCCCATATACATAACTATCCGTCCATTCATCTTTGTTCCAGTAATCCTTAATAAAATGAGCCTCTTTTCTCATACCAATATTGCTGCACAATTTAGCAGAAGATATGTTTCGAGCATCCAAATTCGCTTGTATTCTATGAACATTATATTTTTCAAACAACTCTTTCACTACTGCTTTTACAGATTCTTTTGCATAACCTTTTCCAGAAAAGTTCAGATTAAAAACAAATCCTATTTCAACTGTTTGTTTCATACCGGTGTACCAGATTGATATATCTCCGATTACTTTTCCATTTAGTAACACCGCTAAATTCAAATTAGAATTTCCTTCCAATTTATTGTTATTCAATTTTCTATTAAACTCTTCACCTTTATTTTCATAATCCCAAGCATCCTCTAATAGATACTTACAAACATCTTTATTAGAATAAATTTCGTATGTATCTTCAATATCATTGCATGAAAATGGGCGAATATCCAATCGATCCGTTTTTAAGTGCATATTGCTCTCCTTTACAAATTCTAATTTGGCTATCTCTACAAACTAGTCATAAGTAAATTAATTTTTCTTAAATTCGTCAGAGATAACTTTACTAACAAATGGTACAGCGGACGAAAGAACATCCCCCATACTTTTTCCCGAATTTTCTAATTTTATGTAAGTGTAATCATACAATGTTGGCAATAAGTCACCTGTTATTGAATCCTCCAAAAATTGAATAGAGATGTTACTGCCACAAAAATAAAAGAATACTGGTATGATGGATTTAACCAGTCAATAATAAATTACCATCGATAGTCGGTAACTCGTTAAGACCATGTAAGTGGTCTTTTTATTATGCATCAAAATTTGTATCAAATTTATAACTCACACTTCAATTGACAATTCTGGCGATATTAGAGGTGGTTACGTTTCTATTCCCACAAACTCCTTGTTAATGAAACAAACACGTACCCACAGGGTAAATGGAAATAGAAACTAAAAATTTCTAGCTATCACTTCTACCCACTCCAAAAATTTCCTCACTCTGATACTTCCCCCATACGACAAAAATCCTTGGTTTCAAGGCTTATCAGTATCCCTTTCGTTCAAAGTTTTCTAGGCTTTACGAGCGGAGCAACACACTCCACATGTGCTGAGAGCCCCCCTATACTATAGAACGAAATAAAGTTGGTCAGATTTAGGATTATACTTTTGAACGAAACTATTCTAATAAAGTCTTTAGTTTTTCTTTCATACATTTAACCCTTTCATTATAGAAAGCCTCAAAGTCCGAAAACTCTAAGCTAGTTTCATTAGAAATGAATAGTTTCTGTCTAGAAATATCATTCTCTTCTGCCCATGTTTTCAGTAATTTATCATTTTTTGCAGTATTCAACTCACTATTCAGTAATTGCAGATTCCCAAGTTTATTCCAATTATTTGAGACACGACTTAGCAGATCACCGTACTCCGAATTTTTCTGTTTAAATAAAGTTTGTGGATGAAGATGATCAACATGGAAGTTTTGATTGTAGTAATCAAGATCTGGATAAAATAAAGATAAAACGAAGAATACGTCCCCCCCATATGTACGTTCAAACAATTCATCAATAAATTCTGAATCGAAATTGTAGTTCTTCGTTGGATGAGATTTAGCTTTATCGATAATGGATTGAAGTGGAAATTCCCCATCATTTTGTTCATTTATTATTTTTCTAAGTTCCAAGAGTACTGTATCAGCCTGGCCACCAAAAATTCTCTTTAAGAAAGCAAGAATCAGCCACTTCTTAATTGATTTGTGATTTTGAGTTTCAATGAATTTAGCTTTAACTATTTCATGTTCCAATTGATGTTTATAAACAAAATAAATTAAAGGAAAATTGAATATACTCTCCAATAAGTAAAGCTTTGATATTCTTAAACTCTATAGAACCAAAATCCATTATAGTTTCGTTTATGAAGTCATTATATTTCATACTCTCTTCTCATTCTATACAATAATTTTTCTTTTATTATATCACATTTTATATCTACTCATTTCCCTTTATCTCCACTTTCAGGGGCAATCAATTAAATGATATAAAGGTGGTTACGTTTCTATTCCCACAAACTCCTTGTCAATGGAAACAAACACGTACCCACAGGGTAAATGGAAATAGAATTGGATAATTTCTAGCTATCACTTCTACTCCCTCTAAAAATTTTCTTACTCTGATACTTCCCCACCCTAAGCTAAAAAGCCTTGTCTCCAAGGCTTTTCAATTCAATATGCTTTCGTTCAAAGGTTTCTAGGCTTTCACCAGCAGAGCGACTACCTCATAAGGAGGATTGGTGGTAAAAACAATCACATTTCGCTTTCGCATCCCTATCTTTTTAACTTCGGACACCAGAAAAGACGTTAGATTTTGGGGTATAATACTCCATTTCTATCGCCTCATATCTTTGAATTCAGTTTTATTAAGTTTCGTTCACCTCGACCAATCTGAATGTCGGAGAAGCATATAAAATTGTATTCCCTTACTAGCTGAAAAACCTTTCTTTTTTCCTTAGAAGTTTAATTATTATTACAAGGGAAATAACCACCTCTAAAACATATACCCCTATCAATACTATAGGTAGAATTTGAACTTCTGCAAGGCTACCGCTGAGCAATATGTAATCCCAAAGAGAATGGAAAATTATAGGGAACAGTATTTTTCGTGTGTCCAAATACATAGCTCCTAAGAACACTCCCATAACAAAGGTTGAGCAAAGTTGTCCCATTAGCTCGGAGACTGATAGACCTCCTATAACATTTATTAAATGTAATGCAGAAAATAGCACTGAAGACAGCAGTATGGCAAGAGCCGGATTCATCTTCTTTGCCATTGCACCAAGCAATATCCCTCTGTACATGCCTTCTTCAGCTATTCCAATCAAAGCAGTATCTATTATCAATATAACAAATGCTAAATCCGGACTAAATCCTCTGACAATTGAATATAGTCCAAACCCTACTACAGGGATGAACAAAAGTGCTGAAAATACATAGCTCGGCTTGCTTTCTGAGTGCAAGGTTAATTCATTTTTATTTTTTATGCCGTAGTACAAAACCAATATCGCTAATATAAACATAAACGGCAAAAACTTCCTGCTGAACTCCGTTGAATTATATGGAGTATTTAAGAAATGATTACTGATAAAAAGTCCTATTCCCATTATAATCATATACGCTGTTAATAAAATATAGTTCTTCTTCATATACAACCTCCTGCTTTCATCTATCAAAAAGTACTCCAAGTATTTGCTTGAAGTGCTTTGATTTTGCCTCTAAGTCCACTACAATATAGAGATAGCTATATGTAAGCCATTCTAATTCATCTGACTAATCAATTATTCTTTCTATGGTTCTTACCAATCAATCCAAGCAACATAAGCAAAGCAACAACGCCTGTCACCAAGTAAAAACTAATGTTGGAGCTATCTCCGGTTTCCGGAGCTTTATATTTCTTAACTACCGTAGGAACATTTGCAGGAGGATTAGTTTTGTTATCCTTATCATTTTTAACAGAAAGCTTTATAACGGCTTCACCCTCATCCAAATCTTTTACATTAACTTTTACAGGTTCCTTATTTAAAACATATCCGTTAGGAGCCTTTGTTTCAACCAATATATACTCTTTGTCATAATCCAGCTCATCAATTATAGCCTTACCGTCAGCCCCTGTTGTCACAGTTTTTATAGGTTTACCTGAGCAGAGCCGACTTTTACCAAGAATAAATCAAATGTTGCATTTGCCAATCCCATATTACTTTTCAATATCTTCTTTTTGAAATTTTCTAATCATACCTTTACCATCCAATCTGTTCCATTCTATTAATAATAAATAGTTTTTGCAAGCAGTAACATTAGTCCTGTCCAATACAGAACTAAATCCTTTCAATAATTATTTGTCCAACTTTTTGGGGTCAGTACATTCTAAATCTTTTCTTTTTTATTTGTATCAGAGCGTAAAAATTCTAGCACGTCCTGATAAATAGTTTCTTTATCTCTTTCATTAAGTATTTCATGTCTCATACCTTTATAAAGCTTGCTTTTAATGTTTTTATATCCAAGACTTTTTAAGAATCCTTCTAAACCCTTAAACTTTTCGTTTCCTTGAATAACAGGATCATCTTCTCCTGCTATTAAAAATATTGGTAAAGCAGTGTTTTTTGGTCTCCAGTCTTTGCCATTGTACGCTGATTTTAATAATTTAAAAAGATTGATAAATGCATTTGTAGTAAATATAAAACCACAAAGCGGATCTGCATCGTATTCCTTGACTGTGTCTGGATTAGCGCAAATCCAATCTAGCTGGCTTTCATATCCCTTGCTATATTGACCGGCTGATAAAGAATTAAAAAATTTATTGGGCTTATATTTGCCATAAAAAACACTGCTTATTTTTGCTAAAAATACTGCAAATCCCGCTAATTTATTCTCAGTTGGTGGCCCACATAAAACTATTTTATCAAGCTCGTAATCGTATTTCTTTAAATAATTTCTAGAAACAAGAGTGCCCATGCTATGACTAAATATTGAAATACTTAACGAAGGATATCTTTCTTTTAAGTATTCTGTCACTTGATAAGCATCGTCAACAATAACAGAGCTGTCCTCTGTATAAAAATATCCTAAGTGAGATGAGTCTTTAACGCTAGCTCCGTGACCTCTATGGTCATGAATCGCACAGACATAACCGTTTTGAGCTAAGTAATTCATAAAATCGTAGTATCTTTCTTTATGTTCTGACATTCCATGAACTAACTGAACAATTCCAATAGGATTAGAGCTTGGCTCTATAATAGCAAGTTCGAGCTCCAGTCCATCTCGCTTAGATTTAATTTTTTTAGTAATCATAATTTCACCTACTATCTAATTACAATATAATTATTAATACACTTCGTTTACGCTCGTGACATCAATACTACACTCTCCACATGTGCTGATAGGGATTACCTATATTATGGAACGAATTGAAATTACAAGTTGTTAAGATGATATTATGGAACAAAATACTTGTATTACGCTCGCCATTTTTCCATAATAACTAAACTGGATGTACACTAGCCATCAGACCATGAGCTATAAAACATCTGTCATTTTGAAAGCCTGAAACCATTCTATAGGCAACTGCCCAAAGTAAATAATCACCTATACCAATTGCTTTTATTTTATTGTAAAACTCATACTCGCTAATTTTTCTTCTTGAATCAATCGGATGTGTAAGAAACTCACTTTGCAAAAAACTCCATGATGCGCCACCCAAAACTAAATCAGCATGAGAATCAATATGAACAACGTCAAAAGGATCTGAAAGCATTTTACTATTAATAAGTTCTTTCCAAAATATCAGTGCCTAATTATGACCGGTCACCATTCTTCCTGGAATTTTGTGATTTTTTGATAATCCTAAATTTTGTTCTAAAAATTGTCGAACTTCCTCTTCAGTCCATACTGAATCCCCATAGTACTCTTCATCAAGTCTTACTTCACAAGAAAATGGAGTACTTGCTATTTCAGTCATAAAATAATCCATATCTAAATCCAAGACTCTCATATCAACACCTCCTATAAATTAGACAACTTTCGAAAATTGCTATTGTTTACGCAATAACAATGTATTAGAATGCAAATCAACCGATACCACTTTAAATCCTGCTGCTAGGATGGCATTCGGCATTGTATGGGTTGGTGATGGAGTCCAGTATGCAGAATAGTTGTATGCTGACTTACAAAGGTTGCAACCAATAATGGCTTCAATATCAGTAAAGGTCAATGTCAGTTCGGTTTTCCCACAGTTTTCAAGATACTGATTCAACTTTGAAAACTTATCTTTTTCCTTCGGTTCTTCGTCCATTTCACCGACCTGCACAAGTGCATTACTAAGTTCATCACATTTATCAATCATCCAGGCAAAGTATTCTTCCTGCTTTGATGGATTGAACACATCGGCTTCACGCTTATAGATGATGCGTTTTGCCTCACTACCTTCACGGCTGGAATACCAGTCAAGCTTGTTTCCAAAGATTTCTTCAATCTTGTTCTTCTTACTTTCGAGTCTTTCAAACGCTTCTTTATTATAAACATAAATCAGTAAGGATAAATACTTACTGCGTGTAACGGTATAAGAAAGATGGTAATCAGAACCATTCACAGGAATATCATACCAATTCTGTGCCAATGGTTTACGAAGAGCAATGTCAGTATCTCTGCCTTCTTCCTTACAGTATTCTACAAAGCTTGACCAAAATTTAAGTTGAAGCTCCCCTAAATCGCCTACGGGCTTAGAAGGTTGTTTTCCTTTGCTTGATGAATCAGCAGGTTTTTCCGATTCTTCTGATAGCGGGGCTGGGACAGCCCTGCCATCATTTACCCATGTAACATAGATGAGTTTATTCATCTGTTCTGAAGTAAAACTAAACTTCCATCTGTTTTCCATGAACTCCAGAAGTTTCTTGCTTCTCTGATAAATCCGGTCTGCTGTCCAGTCAGATTCCTTGGCAACCTCAATTTCAGAATGCGATCCATTCTGATAACCTCTTCGGCCACCGTTCTTGGATGTTTTCTTATCCTCAAAACTATCATTCTGCAATGCTGAATTGATACTCTGTGAAAGAGGAAGTAGGTTTCCAAGAGTGCAGGACAATAATTCGATTTCCTCGCCGCTAAACTGTCTAAATTGATTACGCCAATAGAACCTTGACGGAGTCTGCGGAAGAATATGCTCAATAGAAACTTTGTCCTTTTCAGTCTTTGTAAACATCTCCCAACTCACCTTATCCAGGTTGTTTTTCTTTGCAAGCTGGTACTCATACTCATATAAGAAGTACTTGATAGAATTCCAGTAATAGAAACCGCCCTTGTTATCGAAGTGCTTTTCTATCTTGGTTATAAAGTTCGGAAGTGCATATTCGATATTGGCATCCGTAGTTTCATTGATATCATTGATTAAATCATCAATGTCCATTTCCTTGAGGTAAATGCTGCGTGATGCACGATAATACTCACTGCTTCTGAATGTGGCATTAAAATATCCAAGACGGAAACAAATAAAGATAAATCTCTCAACGGCTGTATACAGTTCAATCCTCTTTTCCGGCTTCAAGTCTCTTCGGCTGATAACAGCCATAAGCAATGGTCTGAAATGTCCAATGCCGATGCGGTTCAAACGATCCACCCATACCTTTTCATCATCGGAAAGGTTCTCACTCTGGAATGGAAAGAAAGTATCATACCAGTACTTTGCCATATTTTTCAGACTGTTTGCATAGTCAAGGATTTCTCCATGTTCAAGTTTGGAAACCTCAACAGTTTCTACTTCACCAGATTCATCTTCAATGTCAGTATCCGAATCATAGTCCGTATCACTAACAACCGTCAAGGAGTCATCGACAACAGCCACCGTTTTCTTTTCAAAAATATTCTTGGCAGAGAACTTGCTCAAAAGGAAATGAATATAGTCATCACCTTTTCTTCTGGAGTAAGCGAAATACACAATCCAATGTGCCCTCAAAAAATCATCATCCGAGAGCGGAGTCTTCTCATTTCTGCCAAGCTGGAAGTACACTTCCTTCCAGGTATCATTAATCTGTTTACGCAGATTCTCTTTATCCATCTTATCGAACTTACTTTCCGGATAAAGAGTTGTCAGGTAAATTAGTCGGTTCTTCAATAATTCCAGGTTTGTGAGTTTCTTACCACGGTTATTCATGGTTTCAAATGCTACAAACACATCGTAATCATCATCGATTTCATGAATGTTAAACATTAGCCTCTGCGTCAGTTTGAGGTATAATTCATTGATTCCATCCATGCCTTCGCTCTCATAGAGGGCGGTCAGATTCTCTCTAAAGAAGTTCTTGGCAAACTTCAGATTTCTTGTGTAGTACGTTTCATTAACGGTCCCGGAATAAGGCTCATTAAAAATTTTGTACTGTAAATAGTCAGAACTAGGGTTGTCCACCTCATAACCGAACAGGTATGTAGTTATCTGCTTATTCGGCGGTCTATGTTGACAAATATATTTGGCAACTACATCTTCCAACGTTTCATATCCCAGCACAATATCCCGGTCGGATAAACCTCCATTCGCTTTTAATATTCTGGAATACTCCACGATTTCATTTAAAAGAATAACAAAAGTTGTCAGTCTCTGCTGTCCATCAACAATATGACAGGGCTTGAATCCTTTTGATTCCATCCAAAGATCACTACCCCACGATGTTGTTTCAGAAGATTTCAGATTCTTAAGAGACAATAAACCTGTATAGTGATATCTTCCTTCTTGAAGATTTACTAAATCATCCCAAAAATCAGTAAGCTGTGACTGCTGCCAAGCATAGCCTCTCTGATAATCCGGAATTCTGAAAAGTCTGTTTTGAAAAAGTAAAGAAAGCGGCTGTAGTTCATTTGCCATTATTTAGTCCTCCTATCCTTTTATCATTCATTAAATTAGTTTTATTATACCACGAAACAACAAAAAAACTGCAACCTTTCGGTCACAGTCACTTACAAGCCTACCTCAGTCCTCTCTAAGAATTTTACACTTATCTGCCCATCTTCTGAAATTGTAATACTGTCCAAAACCTGACACATCTCATACGAATCGAAATCCCATGAAGGCTTGTTTATCATTTCAGCCAACTTCGAACAAAAATGCTTTTCTAGCGGACGATTTTCTTCCAGAATCTTATTCCACTTTCCATGCAATAGATCCACGTTCTCACTCAATAGTTCTACAGCCATTACTACGGCTTTCTCTAGCGTTTCTTCATCAATATGGTTATTCTGACAGCCAATCTGTCCTTTGACCCTATATCGATTGTTACATTGCCACACCTTCCTTTTTCCTCGGCTAGTCGTCCAGTTCTTTCGTCCAAAGGCATCACCGCACTCGGCACAGAAGACCTTTGTCATAAAAGGATTGTCCTCATTTTGAAGGTGGTAAAAAGGAATACCATGTTCTTCTCTAAAAGCCTTTCGCCTTGCTATCTCGAGCTGAACCGTCTCCCACATCTCGTGATCAATGATACCTTCATGGTTGTTGGCAACATAAAACTGGTTAACCTGACCATCATTTTCCGTTCGTTTCTTGGTGAGGAAATCCACGGTGTAGGTTTTCTGAAGAAGGGCATCACCCTTGTACTTCTCATTCTGAAGCATTTTCAAGATGGAACTGGGGTACCAGTTAGCCTTACCCGACCAACCAGGAACCTCTCGGTCGTTGAGGTCTCTAGCGATGCTTTCTGGGGTGTAGCCTTTTAGGAATTGCTCGTAGATGTATCTTACCACTTTGGCTTGTTCTCGATTGATGATAAGGTTGCCATCTTTATCCTTATCGTAGCCCATAAACTTGGTGGTATTGACTCTGACCTCACCACGTTCGAATCGCTTTCGGATACCCCAAGTGGCATTCTCAGAAATTGACCGTGATTCGTCTTGAGCAAGGGATGAAAGTATGGTCAAGAGAACTTCTCCTTTTGAATCAAGACTATCAATGTTCTCCTTCTCAAAAGTAACACCAATGCCTAGGTCTTTCAGCTCACGGACATACTTGATACAATCCAAGGTATTCCTCGCAAATCGACTGATGGACTTAACCAAAATCCTATCCACCTTACCAGCCCTACAATCTTGTATCAACCGGTTAAAAGCATCACGTTTTTTGGTATTGGTTGCTGAGATGCCCTCATCCGCATAGATGTCAACTAACTCATAGTCCTCGTGTTTAGAGATAAACTCTCGGTAATAATTAACTTGGTTTTCATAACTTGATAGCTGTTCTTCTTGGTCGGTGGACACTCGACAATATGCGGCTACTTTGATTTTCTTCCTGACCTGATGTTGAACACTGGTCTGCACTTTCTTGGCCGGAATAACTGTAATACTTTTCCCCATTTCTATCCCTTTCTATTACTGTAACAGTTGAGGTTATCTCCCAATTTGAAATATCTACTTCTGGCACTCGCATACCCTGACAAGTTGCTTTTCCCTCTTTTATGTATTTGGAACAGCACCAAACAATTTTTTTCTTGTAAGAAACTTGTCTCTTTAAAGTCGAACCACAATGCTGACACTTTAATAACCCCGTAAATTTATAGGTTTTGTTTCTACCTTGTTGCCATCTTCTACTGATTAGTTTGTCCTGGACTGCTTGCCAATCTTCCATAGAAATAATGGCTTCATGATTATCCTCTATAAAGTATTGTTCGAGTTCACCCTGATTCAATTTTTTAGGACCATTCACACCATCGTGAAAATACTTCTGCAATAAGACTGAACCATTGTACTTTTCATTGCTTAACATTTGACGGATTGTGGTGTCATGCCATTTAGCACCTGTAACAGTCGCAACGCCCTTTTCATTTAACAGCTTGGCAATACGATGAGTACCATACCCTTCAAGGTAAAGTGCAAATATTTGCCTGACTATCAAAGCTTCTTCTGGATTGATAATCAACTCACCATTCTCGTCTAAATCGTATCCTAAGAATCGCTTGGTGTTAATGACTAGCTCACCTCGTTGGAACTTCTTTTGAAATGCCCAACGTTGATTGCCACTCATACTCCTCAACTCGTCCTCTGCAATACTCGCTAATACTGAAAGCATCACTTCCCCTTCACTTGAAAGGGTATGAATGTTTTGTTCCTCAAAGAATATGTCTACTCCTATTGCCTTCAGTTCACGACTAATTTCAAGAACTGTAACCGTGTTTCTGGCAAAGCGGGCAATCGACTTGGTATGAATAACATCAATCATACCTTTACGACAATATTCAATCATGGCTTGAAAATTTGGACGATTATCCTTAGAACCAGATATACCTTTGTCATGATAAACACCTACAAAATCAATATCGTCTCTATTGGAATACAGGTTTTCAAAATACTGTTTCTGATTTTCTAACGATTCTAACTGACTTCCATTAGTCGTCGAAACTCGAATGTAGGCACAGATCCTCTGCTTGTGTTTTTGATTATTGACTCTAATCTTTTTTACGAACATTTACTCTCCTTCCTATGTAATGGCACACTATATATCACTCTAAAGGGAAAATTAGTCAAGTTATCAGACAAACTAATTCGACCTGATAAATTTATGCCATAGTTCATGGAATACAAATATTCCTCCTACCTTACTAGGTAGGTTTGGGAGTAATTTTTCCGCATTTTTTGAAAAAAAGGCAAAAAAATAAAGCCTGATGTTCCCACCAGGCTTATTACTAAATTATGAAATTCTAAACCAACCAACAACTTTACCGAGTTTAACTGTTCCAGTTGAATCGTAGAGTGAGCCATCCGCCATCCATTGACGTTTCACACGACGAGTGATCCCACCGCCACCAATTTCTAGTTGGTCATTGATACCGTTCTTATTATGGTCAGAATATCCATCAATATTCTGTTCCACACCATCAATACTTTTTCCATCAGAATCCGTCACACAGACACCAATATGCCCATATACCATACCATCTGTTTGAATGACATAGAAATCACCTGCTTTAGGATTCACACCCCAAGAATCGTAGATTACTTGGAAACCATTTGATTTTGCTTTCTTCAAACAGTCAATGGCATTAGTATAGGACATATTCTTGTCCGTCAACTCTTGCACAATCTTATCCACCAAGGCGACACACTGTCCACCGTAAGGGTTAGATGGAACGGTCACCTTTTGACCGACCTTGGATAATGCTGATGCAACCACACGACTTGCAACACTGGTTGGAATAGCGGTTGTTGTCCTTGAAGCCGCGTTGACCTTTAGAGTTTGTCCAACTCTTAAAATATCCGTCTTCTTCAAGCCATTCACCGCAAGAAGGGCATCAACTGTTAAACCAAACTTCCGAGCGATTCCATAATACGTATCGCCTTTCTGTGCTTGATAGGTCTGCTCACTATGGCCTTTGGTTGTTCCTGCTACATCCTGCTCAAGCACCCAGGACTTGATTCCATCAAGTAGATATGCTCTCTTACTGTTGGACTGGTGAACATTTTTTACTTGGAGGATTTTGTAGGTGCGCCCCTTGACCCAGTTGGCGATTTTCTGACCAGTCTGATAATGAGTCGCATGAGGCAACACCCTAAGACTATCACCAACAAGATAGATTGGTTTTGAAGGAGTTCCTGAACTCCCAACGGTTGAACTGGGGGGCGAGGGAACAATGGTCTTGACTTCAACTCCTGTTATAGCTGATACAAGACCTCTCGCAATATCCTCTTTCTTGTTCTCAAAAATCGCCATATCTTGTTCATTATCAATGAAGGCAATTTCCACCAAACGATAGGTGTATCCACGACTTGCTGCTTGGTTGGCATTATAGAGCCAATCTACCTTCTTAATGCCACGATTTTGGAAATAACGTGAAAGAAGAGATAGGATAGCCATATCTTCCTTATCCGCTTCTAAGGAAGATTGAATCAAGACTTCTGTTCCTTTTGCACTACCATTAAAGGCATTGAAGTGCAATTCAGTAATCGAGTCGTATCCCTTTCCAATACTAGTAATACTCCGATAATCATAAACATTTTGTTCGGTAATAAAATCAATCTGTTGTCCACTGTACTTAGACATGATCTTGGCTAATTCTCGAACCTTTCCTGCTTCTGTGATGCCTAGTTTGGCATTCACTGCTCCAGGATCATAGCCTGTTCGCCCTTGTCCATGACCACAAATGACTAGATGCTTTCCCATATCTACTCACCTCTCGTTGATTTGTTTTAAGATTGCTTGTAGTTTCTCAGGTATTGGTAGACCAATTCGAACGGTATTTTCTAAAATACTTAACCCCTCATTACTGAGATAAAAGAAAATGACCATGGTTCGAATCGTTCCACCCTGCTTGATGATTGCAGTATCAATCATATGACCTAGTGAAACTAAAAATAAAATGGCTATCTTTTTAAAGATGCCACGAAAACCAATACTACTAGACAATTGTTTCTCTACAACCGCCGCAAAAATTCCTGTTAGATAGTCAATAATAATGAAGACAAGTAGGGCATATAGAATACCATCCAACTCTCCAAATAGACTACCAATCAAGCCTCCAATCATGGAAAATAAAATCTTATTAAGAGTTAACAGTTCCTTCATCGGTCACCTCGCTTTCTACTGAACCTTCCTGTACAATGGTAGGGTCTGACCAATCCGGTTGACCGTTCTCATCAAACCGCATCAGATAAAAACATTCATGGAATAAATCAGAAAGGTTCAGAGTTAATGTCGTACTACCCCACTGATTAAAAGCCCAAACTGTTTCTGTTGTAACCAACTGTCGCTTTCCATTTTTAATGGCAGGTCGCCTTACTTCTTCAAGATACATGTAAAAATCCTGCTCTGCTGTCTTACAACGAATGAACTCTCCATTCTTACGCATGTAAGCGAGAGCTGTCTCCAAATCAAATGGTTCTGTTACTTTGTCAATATTGAGAAGTGCCATGATAACTATTCTCCTTTCCCTTCTTCAGGTTTTGTCTGAACTTCTAATAGCTCAGTCAATTCCTGTTTTTCTTTACGCAGTAGGCTAAGTTCCTCATCCCTTTCCACCAATTGGATGGCAATGAGGTTCTTAGCGGTTATTTCATCAGAGAGCTTTGTGACAAGCTCTTGGATAGTTAGTTTTAATGATTGGTTGATTTGTTCTAGATTCATCTGTGAACTCCTTTATTTAATCGTATCCCATGTCAAGATGACGTCACCTCGACCTGTGATGTTTACTAAGTGTTTAAAATTGTGATTGAATTGATGAAGTACATCTTTCAAGCTGACATAGGTTGTCCCATTTCGATAGATGCGGATATCTCCGATATTCAAAATGGAACTTGGTCGATCAGATGCTTTATAGGCATCGATACTAAGTCGGTTAGGCAACGTTACTATTTCCCAGCCATCTGGATTGGTATATGGAGCACTAGCTAATCGTACTTTATCACCTACCACATCAATTTGGTCGGTATCAGTACCATTCCATGCTCGAATCCCTACAAAGCCACCGTCATTGGCATTCCAGTTGTTCCATCGATTCGAACCAATAATGGTTACACCACATGGTTTCCCGTTTGACGTTCCTGTCTCAAAGGAAACCCATTGGTGGGGATATCCACTAACCTCTCGAGAAATGGATGGAGAGTTGGTAAAGAACTTGATGTTCCCAAGTGAAAGATTGATTTTCATAGCTCCGTTGATGGCTGACAAAATACCGCCTGAAATTTTGTTGGCAGATAGGGTTACTGACTGCACTTGTGTTATAAAGGCCGATTTGGCAAACAACTGCTTGAGGTAGGCTTCTGTTGCCATAAACTTGGTAAAGAAAGCCTGGTCAACCTTTAACTTATCCGCAGTGATTGCTTCTGCTCCAATACGAGCTGCCGAGATGATGCCTGACGTAATCTTACCTGCATCAAGACTTGCAATCTTTCCGCTCGCAATGACACCATCTTGGATGTAGGTAGTACCTGTAATTTGGACGAGTTTACCATCAATCTTGACTGTGCCATCCTTATTGAGATTAAGTTGACTTAATACTGTTCCTGCACTGGTCAGATTTCTAACCGACCACGACCCAGCAAGTGTTGAAACCTGAGTTTGAATGGCATTCACTGCCGCCATTGTCGCTCGACTTGTTTCTAGATTGCCAACTCGTGTCACAATCCCATTAGCCGTTTGAACAACCTGACTGATTTGATTGGTGTGATCTCCAATTGTTCGAGTATGACTGCTTACAGTATCCCGCACTTCATGAAAGGCGGTAACCGTCGTAAAGTCGTCTAATGACGGTGTCCAATAGTCTGGAAAAAGATCACCAGTTGATACCATTAAGGCTCTCACATGGAACTTACCAGTCTTAACCCCATCAACTCTGACTTGAAGTTCAAATCCTTTAGAGTGTTGGTACATCTCTTGAGTGACGGTGGCGGTCAGTTTAATTAAGCGATAGTTGTTACCCGTTGTCAGATTGCTACTCCATTTATTGTAGAAAGGGTGATACAAATTCCAGTTGGTCCATGTCCAAACATTTTGACTATCCAATATTGGACCTTGAAGTTTCATAGTACGAGTCGTTACAGCAGGGTCAAAGGTAATCTCATCCGCTGAGACATGAACATATAAATGAACTTTTGATCCAACATAGATACCACTACTATCTCCAAATTGAACTCTTCCTAAAGGGGCTACCCAGTTACTATTGGCATTTATCGTCTGATAAGCACCCCATCTATCCGAAGTACCAGCTATTAAGTTGCGATGCGAAACTGAGGTAGGGATTCTGCTTTCCGTTTGACTGATTCTCTGGGTAAAACTATCAGAGGTGGTTCTAACCAAATTCTGCACACTAGTTGTCGTCGCATAGGGTTGGAGAGAACTGCTGGTTAGATAGCCACGACCAGTAATATTGGAATCGACCTGTGACTTGGTTTGGTAGCCTTTTGAGTTAATAGCTGATTCAACTTGCGTACTTGTTAGTCGTTGTTCAATTTGCCCAGCCTGTGTTCGGATAGTGGATTCTGCACTTGTTACTCGACCAGTCAAGCTATTAAAATCTGTCTTTGCGACTTTCTGTGAGATGGCATTATTGGCAATAGTCAGCTCAGACTTGGTCTGACTAATCATTGTCGCATTGCTAGTTGCTTTTGAAAGGGCTGCTTCTGCCGTAGATTTCACACCGTCCACAAAGGTCTTGTCAGCTTTAAGTAAAATGGACTGGGTCGTTTGATTAATACTTGTCGTATGATTCTCAACTGTACTCTTGAGATTGTCATAGTCCATTTTAGATACTTTACTAGCCACATCACCCAACAATTGCCTGATTTGGGTTTCAGCATTCATCATTTTATTCTCAGTATGAGTAAGCTTTGTAGACAGCTGAGTTTGGCCCTCAGCTGTCTGAGTAATTAGTGTTCTGGTTTGACTGAGATCTGTGATTAAGTCTTCAGGAGCAGGTGACCAGTCAGTAGGCATAGAAGAAAGTTCAAACTTTGGTCTTCCAGCTAAGGCATTTCCTCTGACTTGCACAAAAAGATTGAGCTTTGCTACACTAACAACCGATACACCATCAGGAATACGAACCGTTCGGTATATTCGCTCGCGAGGTTGGGTTGCTGAAACAACTTTATAGCAGTTTAGATAGAGAGGATTGCCATTGGATAAAGTCAAGCGTAGCTCGCATCCTATCCTAGACTGTCCTCTTTCATCAGGCGACAGATTTTCCCCCTTGATATCAACGCTGATCGTCACAAACTTTCCTGCCTGAGCATAGTCGATAAAGTCCGAAGCACTATCTAGAAACTTACTCCCGGATGTAATATAAGTATCACTTTTTAGTATGTAATTTCGACCACCAAAATCAACTGGAATCTTAGCTACGGTCTCTCGAATCTCAGTTGTTATCCGATTCCCCAATTGCGTAATCGTTGACTCTGCAGTTTCGATTCTCTGTTTTGCTTGGTTAAAATCGCTAGTCTTAACACGCTGGGAAATTTGGTCTGCTTGCGTTTGAATCATGGATTCTGCACTAATTACTCGACCAGTCAGACTATCTACAAGTTGCTTACTCGCAAGAAGTTTTATATCCTCCTTGGTTTGCGAGAGATTGGTACTGACAGTTGCCAACTTTCCACTCAACAGTGATTTTGCTACATCAACCAATCGACTAGCTTCAGAGATAGCTTGTGATTTTGCTGTCGCAATTTTGGACTCTGTCTGACTACGCTCCGTTGAAGTCAAGCGGTTAGCTTCTTTAATGGCATCAAGCTTGGCTTGTTCTGCTCTTCTGATGGCTTCTGTGGCCCCAGTTTGAGCCTGTTCTGCCTTCAGTTTGGCTTCTGTGGCTAGGTTGGTGTTTACCCCAGCCTTTGCCAATAAATCACGAGTTGTGCGTTGCTGCTCCTCTTCTTGTTTCCGCATCTGTTGGTGAATAGAAGAAAGTTCACTATCAATGCTGGCCTTTAATCGATCCGCATAGACCTCCCCATGACTTTGAGCCTGTTCAATAGCGTTATCAATGGCTACTTGACGTTTCTCAAATTCTGCATCAAAGGCTCTGTTGGCATTTTCAAGGGCAATTTCAACGGCAACATCCTCACTCCGCCTATTCCCATCAAGGAGATTATTTGCTAGTGTACTTAAGCTAACGCCAGTTTTACCTGTTCCGATACTTGCCTTATCATCAAATGTGATAGAGCGGTAATTCTTAGCTAAAGGATCATAATCATAAGCGATGGCTTTCTTCCTCACATCAATTCCGTGTAGCTTGCTTTTTAAAGTTACGGTATCGCCTAGATGAACCATTTGACCATCTAACTCAAATGCCTCAATGATAATGGCATCTTTTGGCTTATCAATTCCCTCTAAGCGAAACTTGCTACTAGCCCACTCTATTAACTCTTGACGAGACCTGAGGTTATTATTGGTATAGGTCACTTCATTGATGAATGGATAGGAGTTTATCAGTGGACTGTCTACTGTGACTTGAAGTACAGTTTCCCTATCCTGCCCCTCTTGTTTAAAACTTGAAGTGGCATGAATGCGAGTGATAATCTGTGAACTTTCTTTTGTTCTCTGATACTTTTTCAAATTGTAGTGAGTAGAAATGACCACCCCACGGTCTTGTCCTCGCTCAACCTTTATAGTTAGGGCAAGATTATCACGAACCAGTTCCCCCTCCCAAGTTCCAATAATAGAATGTTTGCCATCCAACAAGCTGGAGTAAAGCGTCTGTTCCTTGTCCGTTGTATAGGTTCTGTTCTTGACAATGTCGCTGGTAAAAGAAAAATCTCCCAATGGAGACTTGCTTGCCATGACCATGCTTGATAGTGCTGTTGCACAGGGTACCTGTTCACACCTAAATGGCGATACTAACCTCGTCATGATGTCATCTGAAATGTGATAGGCCACAACTTCAAGACTGGTGTCTCCTTCGATGACTTTCTTTATCCGAAACAACTGATGTCCCAATACTGGAACTGGGCTACGAACGAGGTAGTCCTCTTTTAACTCTCGAAATAGTCCGCTGTCTGTTATCGGATAGGTAAAGTTCAGGACAAAATCCCCATTCAAGGTTTCCTTGACACTTGCCTTAATGGTTTCTGGGAGTGGTTTTCCATGCCATTTTGCTGTTCGAACAGTTTTGTCTAATAATGATAGCACTATGCCCACCCCCAATTCGTTTCTATTGTTAATGATGTGATGCCAGAACCTAAGACAACTCCAACTGAGTCATTTCTGCCTGCATCAATGGTAATGAAATCGCCAGTCCATTTTACAGGCTGACCTCTTTGTGTCTTAAAACTTGGCTGACTAGGATTATTATCCATAATGAGTGTTTCCTGTAATCGCTCCAAGCGGATGACATCATCCCCAATCGTAAAGCTAGTTTCACTACTTGAGTTGCCACTTATGGTAATCTTTGGAAAAGCAATGGCTGAACCTTGACTTCTCAAAGTACCACTAGACCTAAACACCTGCGAGGTCGTCGTTTTGAACCACTTGGTTGGGTGACAAGAAAAGGTAACCTTAAGCTCATACACCCCCAGCTTATCCTTTTGAACTGGAGTATGGTGAACTTTGTAACACCAAAATCGTATAGTCTTGAAACTAGCGTTCTCAAGCCAAAATCCTTCTTTCAAAAATAGCTTCAAAAAGGAAAATAACTGTTCTTCACTAGGTTTTACAAGATAGAGGGTGTAGCTCAGTTCCATGACACTTCTGCGAGGATTGGTTTGAAGAACCGCTCCTGACAGGCCTTGGTGTTCTATCAATTGCGACTTACTTTCACTTACTGTGATTGAAGGACTATCTTCCACGATTACCTTAAAAGGAAAACTAGACGTGGATACTCCACCAATGGTTAATGCATTATGTCTAATCATGGTTTCACTCCTCTCAATCCTTGTTGGCGTTCTAATTCATACACTAGTTTCTCTCCAACCATCTCTGCAAGTCGGTGAAGGTCAGTCTCTTCTCTAACTGTGTTACCTGAAATAGTGATGTGAATGGTTGGTAGATTACTTGTCATGGTCTTTGCGATTCCTCGACCAATTGCACCCAATGTTTGTTCATTCAAAGGCAACACCGCTTCTTTTCCTGCTTCACCACCAACCATCAGGCTATTACCATTCATTCCAAATGCCGTTGGTTTGGTTAAGATACCTCCCTTGGCATACCAATCAATAGAAATTCTTGGAATACCACCCTTCAACCAATCAAGAGGATTAGCAGATCCTGACACCCTAAAGTGAGGGAGGGGAATATGCGGCCAGCGAATTTGGAAGTTGAAGAGATTTTTGATGGCATTAATAGCGTTACTTACGGCATCTCTCGCTCCATTGATGGCATTTGAAATGGTATTCTTGACACCATTCCAAACAGATGACACCGTGCTTGAAATGCCATTCAAGACACTAGAGACCGTGTTTCGGATACCGTTCCAAATATTGGATACCGTGACTCCAATATTGGATAAGATATTAGATATGGTTGATTGGATTGCTGACCAAATGGATGAAACGACTGAACTGATAGCTGTCAGTAAATTTGAGATGGTATTCTTGATACCTGTCCAAGCAGTTGAGATGTACTGGGCGATGAAATTGAGGGCTAAGGAAATAAGGGACTTGATGCCCTCCCATGCCATCGACAAGACCTGTTTGATGGTTTCCCAAGCGCCAGTCCAATCACCAGTGATAACCTGCATGACTGCCTTGATGATACCAAGTACCACATTGATAGCAGTCTCGACCACAATCTTTATCATCTCCCAAGCGGCTGTGATGATGAGTTTGATATTCTCCCAACTTGCTTGGATGAGCGGTCCAAGAATAGTCATCACCGTTTGAATAACCGTATTGATGGCATTCCATACCGTGGTTGCAGCATTTAGAATCAATTGCTGGTTTTCAGTCCACCATGTGGTTAGCGTTCCCCAGATGGACATAACAAAACTAGAAATCTGCTGGATGATCATGGACAGAAAGGCATAGATACTATTCCAGATTTCCGTCACAGCCGTTCGAAAGCCTTCGTGATTCGTCCAGAGTTCTTTTAACCCAACAATCAGTAAGGTAATGGCAGCTACAATACCAACAATAATCCCCACAATCGGCAAAAATGCCGTTATCATTCCAACAACGGTTGTCCCCATAGCGGCTGCCGCAACCTGTAAGCCCAAGAAAATAGGAAGTAACATACCTACCACGGCTAAAATACCTGTGAAGATAATGACGACTTCCTTGATGGGACTGGATAAGTTGGTAAACCAAGTTGCTAGTTGACTAACAATGTCTGCCAAACTTTGGAAGACTGGAATAAGCATCTCCAGAATCGGTTGACCGATTGCTGCTAGAGCATTAGTTCCAGACTGTCTTAAGTTACCCAGAACGTTTTCCAGTCCATCTGATTCCCTTGCAGCTTGTCCCAAGGCTCCAGAGAGTTCATTGCCGTCCTCTACCATTTGAAGGAGGGTTAACTGCTTCTGAGCTTCTGATAGTTCATTGAAGGACTTTCCATAGAGCTTGTTCGCCGCTGCATTACGAGTGGTTTCTGTCGCAGAAATACCTAGAGCTGCGTCATTTTCATAGTTTCCTTTGAGGAAGGACTGCAGGTTTTCGGTGACTTCTTCGATGGATTTGTCGTAAAATGCTGCCCCATCAGCCGCTGCTCTGGTGGCACGAGTGGTCAGATCCAAAGCCTGAGCCGTATCCATTCCAGAGGTTTTGGCAAAGGAAGCCATCTGAGTGAAGGAGCCTTGAAGACGCTCTGGAACAATGTCCATCTCTTCCCCAATCTTATTGAGGGCATCCTTAGCAGCATTCTCCATATCCCCAAATACGGTAGAGAATTGGGCATTGCTGGCTTGAAGTTGAGCTGCCGCAGACATGGACTCTGTTCCGACTTCGAAGATTTTCTGAGAGATGTCTGCTAGCTTCTCACTGGTCGCTTGAAGTGCCTCAGCCCGAATGGTGTCAGACATGGCTTTCATGCCATCCTGAGCACCATCAGCAGAGGATTTGGTCTCATCCATCTCATTGTTCAGGTTATTGAGTGCGGTCTTTGCTTGGTTCAACTCAGCTTCCATCTTATTCGCTTCAATGGAATTCTCACCATATTCACTCTTTGTCAGGGCTAGTTGCTTTTCGAGATTGGAAATTTGTTTAGAAACAATTTCTGACTGTGCTCCAATCTTTTGTTGGGCTATGGCATTGCGTTCTGCTTCGGAACTATTGGATGACAAAGCACTTTCTTGTAACTCAAATTGAGACGTGACCTTGTTCATCTCACTTGCTAACTGCCCCTGCTCCACTTGGAGTTTATCTAATTGGTGAGCCGCTGAACTACTAGCTCGACCGTGATTCTCAAGTGTTGATGATACATCAGCTAACTTAGTTTCATAGGACGTTAACAGCCTTTGAGTAGTTTCCACCTCACGTTGAAAGGCACGGTACTGGTCTGCCCCAATATCCCCAGCCTTAAATTGAGCTTCCACCTGTGATTGGGCTTGACGGAGCGTTGACAATTTTTCTTTGGTTGTCTCGACTTGTTTTGCCAAGACTTCCTGCTTTTGCGTCAGAAGAGTGACATTGCCAGTATCAAACTTGAGAGCCTTATCAATCTGTCTTAGTTCTTTGGTAGCTTCAGATGCTTGTTTGTTTACACCCTTAAGTGCATCTTGTAAGGGTTGGGTATCGCCACCAATTTCAATCGTAATTCCCTTGATGTTTCCAGCCATAGACCCTCCTTTCTACCATCAGAAATTATCAAAATCAGCTTGAGTTGCCCGGCGTGTTTGAGAAGTTTCTCGAGTACGCATCTCCACATAGTCCGTTTGGTAGTCAAGTGCCATCCCAATAGAGATATGTTTTAAATCGTCAATGGTCAGACCAGTCTCCTTACAACAGGAGAAATAACTCTCTACTGTGAAGATTTCTTCACTCGCTGTTTCTGTTTCATCTGCTTTTTTCTAGTGGACATCCCTTGTTTCAACATATTCATCAAGACAGGGGCTACTTCCTGCACTGGAAATTCTTTCATCTCCATATAAAAATCCACAAATGGTTTCACTCGTGGATTGGCTGACTTCGCAAAGACCCAAAAGATTCGATGGAAAAATGTCATATCGAAATCAGACAGAATAGAAACATCAATATGATGTGCCTGTAATTCCTCTCCATCTTCTAACTGGTCAAGTTTTGCCAAGATTGCTTGACTATTGACCATCGAGAATAAATCTTGAAAATAGTCCTTACCAAACTGCTCTTTATAAGCAATTGGAGTATAGGCATTGGTTGCTAACTCGTAGGTCGTGCCTGCTATGGTAATACTTTCTCTCATGGCCATCTCCCTTACTTACGAGGTTCAAAAACTGCCTTGAACCAGTTTTGACGAATCTCATCACTCGTTTCCTCCGTTGTTCGTCGACGTACAACCTTATCAAGAGGGCGAGGACTGGCAGTAAAGGTCAACTCTACCTCATTGATATCTGAACCAGACTTGGTTTTTGAACCAACAGTCGGACGAGATGCGTAACAATAATACAAAACGTGTAATGTTTCTTTTTTATCCCCTTCAAAACGGAACATCAACGCAAAATTTTTCTTTTCGCTGTTTGCGATTTCTGAAATGGTATTTGTCGTCGCATCCAACTGCTCTCCAAGGACTCGAGTCAAAAATTCCTGCGTTAGAAGAGCAACTTTTAGTGTTCCTTCGTAACCATCGTTTGACTCCGTTGTATAAAAATTGATATTGTCTGCCTTATAAGAACCCTTATCACCAGTTGGTTCAAGGGTTAATTCTGCAGCACCACGAAGTCGTTCTACATTGCCGTATGTCAACGTACCATCAGAACCTTCGCTTGTAACTTCTGCCCAATGGACATCTTGTAGTCCAAAGGTGACCTTATTCTTTTCAGCCATATTATCCTCCATGTAATGTGATGTAATAGGTTATTTGGTAGAGTTTCTCAGATGAGATATAGGTCTCTACTTTTTCATAATAAATAAGGTGGCTGTCAAATAATGACTCCACCTTTTGCTCAGTCGCCAAATCTTTCTTAGTAGTATAGAGTTCCACTAGCAGGTTATTCTGCTTATGATAGGTCCAATTGTCTGCACCATGATTTTCTGAATCAGTTACCAAATAAACTAGATACGGTGGTCTTGGACGACTCCCCTCCTCAAAATGATGGTAGGCAAGAGGAAACTGTAATTCTTTGAGAATGGCGTACAATTCGCTCAGTAACATGTCCTATCACACTCGCTTTCTCAGCTTTTCTTCTAAGGATTGTATCGCTTGTTTCTCAACAGGTGCGATATGCTTTATCCCCTCAACTCGCCCACCAAAGCTTTTGGCATGACCATTTTCTAATAGATGCGTCAGGCCTGGTGTTCGATTATGAATGGTCTTGGTTAGACCTGTACTGGTATCAATCGTCGCTTTACTCTTCCACCCTTTGGCATAAGATCCACTCTTTCTAGGTGACGTTGCTTTCAAGGTTTCGATGGATTCCTCAGTGACTTCCTCTACAACTTCACGCATCACCTCTGTGGTACCCACTACAAACTCCGCCAGCTCATTTGCGATGGCAGTTTCTAGTGCATCTAGTTCAATTCTAGTCATAACTCTCCTCCCTAATGGCGACGATGTAAATCAGTTGTCGTGGCACTGTATCTCCATCAATAGACTCAATCTCATAGGTTTGTCCCCGAAATTGAATACGAGTCGTTAAGGAATAAAGTCCAAGAATTGCCTTTTCATACCTGAGGGTGAACTGGACTTTCTCTTGTTCCAGTTTCGTCACACTCCCATCCCTTTCGGTCAAGGTGAGAGGACGACAAGAGCACCACCGGTCAAATAAAGGTATCCATGTCGAAGTTTCATTGCCAATCTCATCTTGAACAATCTGTCGAATCTGAAATGACAAGCGTTCCCTCAACGGTGCAATCTTCATCAGAACACATCCTTTCGTTCAGCCAACAACAAATGATAGAGGGTCACTTTCAACTCCTTATGATTGGCATCTTCTCTGTGTTCATAAAGATAGGTAACCCCATATAGGATTGCCGTCTTTAGAACATCTGAATACGTCGATTGACGCAGAATATCTTCACAGAGTTGTTTACTGGTTTCAAGCAACTGCTCAATCAGTCCATCCTCATCATCGTGTTCCACTTTGAGATACTGTTTTGCTTCTGCTAAACTAACCATGACTACTTAGCCTTTACTGTTAGTGTCTTCACGGCTTCAGGTAGGACTAACTTGCCATCAACACGTTGTGAAGCAAGAAAGCCAATCTGTCCATTATTGGCATAGAGTTCGTTCAGACGTTTGAAGGTGCGACCCTGACGGTCCGCAATCCAATAATATGAGAAATCACCAAATGCAATGGCCTTGTTTCCTGCTTCAGGAAGTGGGGCAAAGGTTGATGTATAGTATGGACGATTTAGAATCAAATCTGGTTGTCCAACTTGAGTGGATGGCTGCCAAATGTAATTACCATTGTTGTCCTTTAGTTTACGGATAGCCTTGACAGTTGTATCATGTAAAATCCAAACTGCGTTCTTACGATAGGGTGCAGGTAGAGAATGATACAGTTCAATCATGTCATCAAAGGTAATATCCTTTGTAGCAGTCATTGGACCTGTAACTTCTGCCTGAGTAAAGATACCTGTCGGTTTCTTAGAACCATCTCCAATCAAGAATGCCTTTTCTTCTTCCGTTCCAATACGACGAGCAAATTCAGCTGTCATATAGGATTCAAGGTCAAAGACTGAATCGTTTAGCAACTCTTCTGAAATACGAATGGCAGTCCCAATCTTATGAGAGTCTAGTGTCACCTGACCAAAGGTTTCTTCTGTTTCAGGATAGAGACCATTTTCATCCATCCATGAGGCTGAACCGTGTCCTGTCACAACAGGGATCTTACGTTCACCACTAGATGTTCTGATAACAGTCGCAAGGCTACGGAAGAAATTCTCTTCTTGTAATCCTTGAACTAGTTTCTTCTCATACTCATCAGGAACCAGATGACCACCTTCGGTATCTTCCCCAACTCGAAGGACATCTTTGACATCAAAGAAGTGACGCTTACGGACACTTGTCCAAAAAGTCTTGGCATAGCTATCTGAAGCCACACCCTTCTTTTCCTCTTCAGTAGTCTTGTCATTCAGAACTGTAGTGGGCTGCCCAATTAGAGCCTGTGAGGTTGGTTGAGCAAGTTCAAGGTCAATCTTTTCTTGTCGCTCCAACCGAGCAATTTCTTGATTATAGAGGTTGATTTTTGCTTCCATATCATCATAGCGTTTGGAATCTTCCTCAGATACAAGTCCATCTTCTGTTCGAACAGAATCAAGGAAGGTTTTTGCTTGTTGCCAAGCTTGGTTACGTTTTTCTTTCAATTCTAGTAATTTAGACATCAGTTCATTTTCCTTTCGTTATTTGAGCAAATTCAATCGTTTTTCCAACTGATTGATCGGGATTGTTTTCTTTGGTTGTTGGACTCCAAGTTTCGCCTGCATTTTGACAAGTAAATCTTGTTGGGCAGCAGTTCGACTGAAAGAATAACTCTCAATATCCATTCCGTGTTCCCCTTGCTTGTCAAAGAGAATCTTGTCCGCAAAGCCCAGTTCAACAGCCTTTTTGGCATTGAACCAAGACTCTGAGTCCATGAGGTGTGATAGCTTGGTTCTTGAAAGTCCTGTTCTTAATTCATAGGCATTGATGATGGATTCCTTGATTTCGCCCAACATTTCAATGACCTTCTGCATATCCTTAGCTTCACCTTGTGCCACAGTCCAAGGGTTGTGAATCATCATCATGGCAACCGGACTCATAGAAACCGTTGTACCTGCCATGGCAATGACACTAGCAGCACTTGCGGCTAAGCCATCAATCACTACATGGACATCACCTTTGTAATCCATCAACATGTTATAGATTTGAGCAGCCGCAAAAACATCACCCCCTGGACTATTAATCCAGAGGGTGATGTCTCCACTTCCTGCATGTAAATCATTTTTAAATACTTGTGGCGTGACTTCATCGCCAAACCACGTCTCATCAGCAATCTGTCCTTCAATACGAAGTGTTCGACCACTATCATCTTCTGTAAAATTCCAAAACTTATGCATCCAATTCCTCCTCAGATTGGGTTTCTTGTTCTAACGGTGCTTGTTTCATAAAGCCACCTGCATCCTTCAGTTTCGTCATGTTTCCATTTATCAAGTATAGATTACCTCCTTCCTCATCTGAAAGGAGATTCAAGTCCTCAAGTTCACGTATATCATTTGTCGACAGCCAGCCATTTTGTCTCCCAATCGCATAACCATTCATTCGACTCTGATAATCACCACGAAGAAGACCATCCACATTAAACTTCACAAAGTAGGATTTCTTTTCTTCGGGTAAAAAAAGAGACCTCTTGAAAGCCTGTTCGAGACGAACTACCCAGGGGTCTAAGGTATATTTAACAAATTCTAGAGATTGTTGCTCAATGTTTGAAAATGAGGATTTCTCCAAGTCACCAACCATATGAGGTGGAATGCGGTAGAGCCTTGCAATTTCATTAATTTGGAATTTTCTAGTTTGGAGAAACTGGGCTTCTTCAGGTGGAATGCCTATTTGAGTGTATTTCATCCCTTCCTCAAGAACTGCCACTTTATGGGCATTGGTTACCCCATTGTAGACTGCATTCCATGAATCTCTCACTCGTTTGGGATCCTTGAGAATACCTGGATGTTCCAAAACACCACCTGGATTTGCACCATTTTTAAAGAATGATGCCCCATAGTTTTCCGTAGCCAATGTCATACCGATAGCATTTTTAGCAAGGGCAATTGGAGAATAACCTATCAAGCCATCAAAACCAAGACCAGGTACATGAAGAACATCTTCTGCTCTTAAGATAGCATCTCCCTTTTCCTTAAAGTTAGGATTTTCTTCTGACTGACGCTTGTATTTGTAATAGAGCTTTCCACTTTCGTCCCGATGAACAGACATCTTATCTGGTAAGAGTGGGTAAAGACTGATTACCTGTCCACTCCTATCTCGGATAATCTGGACATAGGCATTGCCCCATATCAATAGATGGGTCATCAAGGTTTCTCTAAAGACAAAAGATGACATCTCATGGTTAGGTTCATCATGTAAGAGAAAATAAAGGGGATGTTCCACCTTCTTCTCCTTTCCAGTTGCCGTTCTCTCATAAACATGAATGGGTAGTGAAGCAACTGCTTCAGCTAAGATGCGGACACAAGCATAAACAGCTGTTGTCTGCATAGCTTTAAACTCATCCACATTCTCCCCACTGGTCGTTCGTCCAAACAGATATGAAAAGTCCTGACCTTCATAACTATTTCGTGGTTTATCTCTAGCCCGCTTACGTCCCAATAAATCTAGTAGTCCCATAGTTCCTCCTTTTGAGTACGAAAAAAGCACCTCCCCTTTGGAGATGCATTGAATTGTGATATGAAATTTCAACTAACATCATTACAATTTACTGTTCTGTGCAATAGTCAACATTCCTATTTTGCCAACTCTCTAAAAGCATCAATATGGCGTGAAAAAACCGAAGTTGTAACATCATCCAATGTTGATTGTTCAACAACTGTAGGTGTTGCCTGTTCCATATCTAATAGACAATAACAGTCATCAGATTTATTTATGGGAATATTATTTTTTATAACCACTGAGAATACCTTTTCCTTAATTTTCGCATAGAAAAATGGCCGTTATTTATTGAATAATTTAGCCCAATTTTGCTTAGAGTTCAAAATCCTTGCAACATAAACCTCATGGTTATCAATGTAATAAAAAGCTAGATAATTCTCGATTGGCATATATCGGTACCGTTTGCCATCATCTGTCAATTCCCCGTAACCACGACTAGACACCAAAGGACATGCTTCAGGAAAGGTCTCTAGAGTTTCAAGTGCAGTTAGGATAAGGTCTAGTTTGCTGTCGGCAGATTGTTGACTATAGAAATTATGTAAAATATAGTCATGAATCCCTCCTAAGTCCCTTTTGGCTTGATCCGTAAGGGAAACATGGTATCGTTTATGATTATTCAAGACCAAATTCCTTTCTCACATCAGCTAAAGATGTTAGTTTCCCTTGCTCAATTTCTTGATGGCCAATTAGAATTTCCTTTTTCAAGTCTTCAAAAGCAACTTGATACTGCGTCTCTTGTAAATCACTGTTTACGAACTCTTTGGGATCAACTGCTCCAGTCGCAATTTTACGAAGAGCAGCATTGAAGATATCAGACAGAGTCAGCTTTTCATCTGCTAAAATTTCTTTAGTTTGTTTATAAAAAGTTGAATCTGCTCTAAAGTTGACGGGCTGTGTGCTTGCCATAGTTCTTACCTCATTGTAAAGATGATTTGTAAATACATTCTATCATGCTTACCTTTTAAATTCAACTAAAAACTCAATATTCCACGTTCATCATACACACTTCCTTCATCGCTTTGATGACGAATACAACGGTCCAGTCCCATAATGAGTGCTACAATACCATCAATTTTCTCGACTGACTTTTCCTTATCAGGCTTGATATTGCCAGCTGGGTCTTGTCTCATGACTACGTTTTGTCCCATCCATTTCAGAACTGGATGCCCACCATGTTGAATCTTGCCTTCCATCATAAGTTTATAGAGTTCCTTTGATGGTGGACTCATATCCTTGTATCCCTGACCGAAAGGCACCATGGTCAAGCCCATTCCTTCTAGATTCTGAACCATTTGTGTCGCATTCCAACGGTCATAGGCTATTTCCTTAATATGATAGATTTCCGATAAGTCTTCAATAAACTTTTCGATAAAACCATAGTGAACGACATTACCCTCTGTAGTTTTGATGTATCCCTGACACTCCCAAACATCATATAGAACATGGTCACGTCGACATCTAAGCTCCAATGTATCCTCAGGTAGCCAGAAAAATGGCAGAACGATATAATTCTCCTCTTCAAATCTAGGAGGGAACACCAAGACAAAAGTCGTTATATCTGATGTACTAGAAAGGTCTAAACCAGCATAACAGCTACGCCCTTTGAGGCTATCATATTGAATAGGATCATTTCCCTTCGCATAAACATGTTCTGGAATCCAAGCAACACTTGAACTTGTCCACATATTTAGACGGAGCTGCTTAAAGACATTCTCTTCTGCAGGATTATCAAGTGCTTGTTGGTAGGCTTCTCTTACACGATCAATCCCAATTGTATGCCCAAGTGAAGGGTTGGCTTTGAGCCAGTTGGCTTCATCATTCCAATCATCTTCATCAGATAAACCATAAACCACTGGATAGAATGACGTGTCCTTCTTTCTATCATTCAGAATATCTAATGCTTTGGTATGTAACTCATAACAGATAGAGTTTCTATCCGTTCCAGCTGTTGTGATAATAAAAAAGAGGGGTTGTTCCCTTGCGTCTCCTGACCCCTTGGTCAATACATCATACAAATGACGATTAGGCTGAGCGTGGATTTCATCAAAGACCAAGCCAGATACGTTAAGTCCATGTTTTGTCCCAGTCTCTGCAGAAAGAACTTGGTAAAACCCAGCGTTAGAATAATTTACAATACGTTTGGTAGCACCCATTATCTTAGAACGCTTTTCCAAGGGGCGACTCATCTGCACCATCTGCTTAGCTACATCAAACACGATTGACGCTTGGTTACGGTCACAAGCCGCACCATAAACTTCTGCACTGGCTTCATTATCCGCATATAGTAGATAAAGAGCGATAGCTGCTGCTAGCTCGGACTTACCATTCTTCTTTGGAATTTCTATATAAGCTGTTAGAAATTGCCGGTTGCCATCTTCCTTGACAATTCCAAATAGGTCACGGACAATCTGTTCCTGCCACGGCAACAAATCAAATCGCTTTCCTGCCCACTTGCCTTTGGTATGGGAGAGGTTATTGATAAATGTTACTGCCCTATCAGCTTTTGCCTTATCATAGTGAGAAGTCGGAAGCATGAATGGACTTGGTTCATAATGATAGCTCATAAAATTCCTCCTAACAAATCTTCCATTTCATCGCCAGTACCAACTTCCGCATCCATCGTCGCTAAACGGTTACGTGCTGATGGTGTTAAACCAAACTGTTCACAGAATTTAAGCATGATTTTTAAGTTAGTCTGGCTGATAGAGACTTGAGGGACTTGTTGCAGATAACCATTCGGGGTTTTGATAATGGAGCCATGCTTGGTAAGAAACTCTTCCGCCTCTTTCCAGCGTGCGTAAGCTTGACAATATCCTGCAAATGCAGTCATGTCCATTTCGGTCAAAATTCCCATCTGTTCGAGAATTTTTCCCATCCGTTTCCACTCCTTCTTTGCATCATCTTCAAGCCACTGCGGGCAACGTGGGGCTTTTTGTTTGGGTTTGACTTCATTCATAGGAAGTGGTCTCTTACTAGGATTTCCCTCAAGTATTTTCATATTCGTAGGCTTTGGTTTTCGCCCCCTGATTGCCAAAATCTCACCTCCTTTAGAGCAAGAAAAAGAACTCAATTCGAGTTCTTTCTTAAAGTTCATTAAAGTTATCAAGTACAGCCTGACAGACAGTTCTGTCAATATCGTCCATGTTATCTATTTCGTTCCCATATCTATATTGGTAGATATATTCACCATCACGTTTTATTGTCAGAATTCTAATCCAAGCACCGTCTATATTTCTCGGGTCTGTGGTATCTTCACGGAGAAATTCACAAACGTAATGCCTATCACCAACCGTTCGAGTCATTATTTCCCACATCTTACTTTACCTTTTCCACGATATCTATTCCATACAAAACATTCAGACAACTGCCGTTTTCCCACTTAACTAAGAGTGAACCAATGTCATCCACTCCAATAACTGTACCAAGTGTTCCTTTAGGAACTGGATGTGGATCATCCATTTTTACTAATCTAACCTTTGTACCAACCGGATAGATTGTCTTTAGGTTGTTGAAAATTTTTGCGTCCATGTTATTCTCCAAATATATCGAATGCCCACTTGACAGCGTGACCAAGATCCGTAACAATTATTGATTCCTTGTATATTCGGTTAAGTCGGCATTCAAATAATTCAAATTCTTCAAGGCTATCAACGATTTCGTAAATCTCAACTACTGTTTTTTTGTTTCCTTTGGATGCAACTATAACCCATTCCTTGTAAGGAATGATACTTGCAGTTGTTGGGTAGATTTCATAGAGTTTTTCAAGTGTTGTTGTCATGGTTTTGTTCTCCTCTTCTTTTGTTGTGTACATATTAACTCTAAAGGAGACTTATATCCAGTCATTTATAGATTATTTTGAAGATATTTTCGACTATTTTTCACTTCCTAGAATGGCACATCCAATAGCATAGACAACTATTACCGTCACTCCATTTCCAGCTTGTTTATACAGTTGGGCATCGGAGTTTACTGCTTGGGCTTTTTCGAACAAATCATCCGAAAATCCTTGTAGCCGAAAACATTCTCTAGGGGTTAAACGTCCAATTTTCACCACTCGATCATTCCAAACCACAGCACCCATTTGACCACCGCAGGATAGGTTATGGGCGATTCCTTTCCCAACTCTTGCTCGTCTCGTTGGAGAGTTGGGATAAGATAAATCCACTGAATCACCTACCTCAGCAACTTGATAACCTTGCTTCGTACCATTTCTGACCTTGATTCCTTCAAGAACACCATGGCGGTCTTGAGAGGTCAATGTGAACATTGGCTCATCCTGTTTCTTGAGCCTACGTCCATTTTGACGCTTATTGATACGATTGGGTGTCAGAATAGGTTGAATTTCGAGTACTCCAGAATTCATCGCAGTCCGCTTTGTAGCTCCAGCAGTATATCGTGCGGTGATACATCGTGCCTCATCTGTCAACTTTGGTTCTGTCAAAGATTGGTCAATAAGATAAAGACCTGTCTTAGCTCCCAGTCCACCACCCGCACCAACAAGGGTTGTGGCAATTCCACTCGGGTCGTAGACACGATAGCTTTGCATACCACCTACAAGTTGCTTAAGATGGCTACCGCTTTCTCCGCTGATAGGTAGTACTTTTCGTCGACCTCTACTTCTAAGATGTCCGAGAGTGTAGATGCGTTCTCGATTTTGGGGAACTCCGTAGTCTTTTGAATTGAACACTTGCCACTCAAGGTCGTACCCTGCTTCATCCAAGATAGAGAGATAGTCGAGATAATCTCGTCCCCCGCCACTTGATAAAAGTCCCTTAACATTTTCAAGGAGTATCCACTCGGGTTTATCTTCTTCCTCTTGGATTTGGAGGAGGTCAACAAATGTAAAAAAGAGTCCACTTCGCTCACCGTATAGGCCTGCTCGCTTTCCTGCGATAGACACATTTTGACAAGGGCTTCCCGCACACCAGAGATCTGCTTTTGGAAGTTGTGTTTGGTCAATGCTTGTGATGTCGTCATGAAACCATTCTCCTTTCGTGTCGTACATTGCTTCGTAAGATTTTCTTGCAAACTTATCCTTTTCACAGTAACCGATACATTTGAAACCAGCTAATTCCAAACCACGACGAAAGCCACCCACTCCTGCAAAGAAATCAAGAAAGGTTAGGCTCATACCGTCTCCTCCCTATAATTTGTTAAAGCGAATGACTTATAATTCCTACATATTTTCTCAACTTTATTACGAATCCAGTTTGGTACTTCAGGAACTTTGTTATAACGACCGTACTCACCAAACAACAATTCAATGCCAACATTCCTAGCTTGGGTTGCCTCTAGGAATGTATCATAATAACCCAGGTGAATATCACGTTGAGAGATTTTGATTCTGGCACGATATTTTTGTCTTGGTTTATAATAACTAACCCCTGTTACTCCAGAAGTATTATTTGATTGTAGACCTTGATTTATTTGGTTTTGTTGATGCGTACAAAAACGAATATTCTCAGAACGATTATCAAAGGTATCTAGATTAATGTGGTCGATTTCATATCCATGGCGATGACCAAATAAATAACGATGAAGATATTTGCCTTTCGCACAAATAATGTACGACTTTGCATCTTCATCGTCATTTTTATTTCGGTAGAAGTTAATATCTTCTATAAGTGAGAATCTGTCTCTATCAAACCTAAATTGAGTGCCATCTTTCAAAGTTCCTATACCAATTGAACCAATAAATGAATAGTGAACATTAGACATTACATCCCCCCTAACTGTTTCACTGCTTCTTCATAACTGATTGATTGACCTTCACGGACTACCGTCACATCTGTATTGTCCGTTGCTTCCATGTAGCGTTTCACAATGACATCCACAAACTTCTCATCAAGTTCAATCCCATAACAGATACGTCCTGTCTGGTCTGCCGCAATGAGGGTTGACCCAGACCCAAGGAAAGGATCCAATACCAAAGTCCCTCTCATGGATGAATTTTGAATAGGGTAAGCCATGAGCTGAATCGGCTTCATGGTTGGATGGTCTTTGCTGGACTTAGGACGGTCGTATTCCCAAATGGTCGTCTGTTTACGGTCACTGAACCATTGGTGTTTGCCTTTTTGACGCCACCCGTATAAGACTGGCTCATGTCGCCATTGATAAGGACTACGTCCAAGCACTAATGAGTTCTTCTTCCAAATACAACATCCACTGAGATAAAAACCAGCATCCTTAAATGCCTTACGGAAGTTCAATCCTTCCGTATCCGCATGAAATACGTAGATTGAGGCGTCAGCTTCCATGTGGTTCTCAACTTGAGTAAACATAGCTAAAAGAAACTGATAAAATTCAGAATCACCCATATTGTCATTTTGAATTTTACCTGCCGTCTTTTCAACATCGCAATTATACGGCGGATCTGTCACAACAAGATTGACTTTCTTATCACCTAAAAGTTGGTCGTAGGTTTCTGCCTTAGTGGAGTCACCACAAATCACTCGGTGTTTACCAAGTTGCCAAATGTCACCTCGTTTTGAAAAGGTCGGTTTCTTCAATTCCTCTTCAACATCAAAGTCATCATCTGATAGGTCTTTATCATGGACATTTGATAGGATATCGTCAATTTCTGGTGGTTCAAAACCAGTCAGGTCGAGATTGAAATCTGACTCCTGTAAATCCAAAAGCAAGTCCGCCAAAAGCTGGTCATCCCATTGACCGGTGATTTTATTAAGGGCAATGTTTAAGGCCTTTTCATCTTCCTTGGATAAATCGACAATGACACATTTGGCAGTTTCATAGTCTAAGTCCTTCAATACAGTTAATCGTTGATGGCCACCAATAACCGTCAAATCTTTATTGAAGATGATGGGGTCAACGTAGCCAAACTTGAGTAGGCTTTGCTTAATCTTTTCATACTCCTTGTCACCCTTTTTGAGTTTTTTTCGAGGATTGTAAGAGGCTGGGTGTAGTTCAGATAATCGAATCTCTCTAATTTCCATTGTTGGTTGACTTGTCATTGGTTTCTCCTTTATAAAATCGTGATTGAATGTAACACGAATGGCTACAATATTTTCTATTTGGATTGGCATAAGATAAAAATAACCTACCACATTGTTGGCAAGTCAAATCTTCATATGCGGTTTTTGATTTATCGTGTTCGTCAGAATGAGTGGTCCACCAAACCTTACGACACTTATCCGAACAGAACTTCTTTGGTCTTCCAGTTTTTTGGATTGATAGTAGCTGATAACACTGTTGGCAGCGAAGTCCATCATTCTGGTCGGCTTTTGCCATCTGCTTTGTCGCAGCACCATGACCAAGCAATGCTGGATTTCGTTTACAGTATTTTTTAACAGAATCTCTAGACAGTCCTGTAGCCTTACCGATTAAGCCATAGCCAAGACCTTCTGCTCGCATTTTCCAGATTTGTTTGCGTTGACTTTCGTCCATTTGTTTTCCTTTCCAGCAAAAAAGGACTAAAAACAACTATTTTCTACATTGTTTCTAGCCTTTTTCACTATTTTATTACCAAAATGACATACTTTGGAACGCTACATCCCCACATTAGAAACGTGATAACGGTGGGAACGAACGTAATAATTGAGCGATTTTAATGTACCCGCTTGCGAATTTTGCGAAATTGCACGTTTGAGGGGGCGTCGGTCTTAGTCTCCCAAGGGTTTAGAGATTCCATCCCCCCTCCCCCAAAGGGTTAAAAATTGGATACTATTGTAACGAAACTCCAAGACTAAAATCGATACGTATACTCCACATATCGGTCAGTCGTCATGGTCTTCCTATCATGACAAGACTTACAAAGTGCTTGCCAGTTTGATTGATTCCAAAAGAGTTCTTGGTCACCTCGGTGGGGTGTGATATGGTCAACCACTGTTGCTTTGGTTAATCGACCTTTGACTTTACATTCAACACAGAGTGGATGAACTTTTAAGTAACGAAGTCGTGCTTTATTCCACTGGGCATTGTATCCTTTGGCTTTGGTTGACTTGGCATCCAGTTGATGGTTTCCCTTATGGTTGTCACAATACTTGTGACCATAGGATACTAAGTTAGGACAACCATTTTGTTTACAAGGTGTGCTTGGTCTTCTTGGCATTTTACTTCTCCCAAGGAAGATTTTCTTTCGTGAAATGTCCGAAGCAAGATGTTTTGGTGTAGTCTACATTCAAGAGATGAAGTTCCTTAATGATACCTCGTGGTGTTAAATCATATCGCTCACGAATCATTCCTTCCAGTTGTTTTGTGGTGTAGCGACTGGTACCAAAGGTTTCTACATACACCGACACAGGTTCTGCAACTCCAATGGCGTAGGCTAATTGTACTTCACATCGTTTCGCATACCCTTCACGAACAATATCCTTAGCAATCTTTCGTGCCATGTATGCTGCTGAGCGGTCAACCTTGCTTGGGTCTTTTCCAGAGAAAGCACCTCCACCATGATGTGCGAAACCACCATATGTATCCGCCACAATTTTTCGACCAGTAATTCCTGCATCCGCAAATGAGCCACCAAGAACAAAACGTCCAGTTGGATTGACTAGAACGTTGAAATCTAGATTCTGATGGTAACGCAGAGCAACTGACATCATGGCTTCAGTCACAATTCGTTTCACTTTGGCAAGGTCAGCCGTTTCGATATGTTGGATGGAAACTAAAAAGGTATCAATCCGTTTCTTCTCATAGTCGTAGGATACCTGTGCCTTAGCATCCTTTCCAAGTAAGGGATGACCAAGTGACATCAGTTTCTCAAGGACTCGGGTTGCTAGAACATAAGGAAGTGGCAGGTACTCAGGTGTTTCGTCTGTCGCATAACCAAACATCATTCCTTGATCACCAGCACCTCCATTATCTACTCCTTGTGCAATATCTGAGCTTTGGAGTCCAAGTAGGTTAGTTACCCGAACATTTTTCATACCAAGTGGCTCGACAACCTGACGAACAATGTTCTCGAGATTAAAGTAATGTCTAGTTGAAATTTCACCAGCTACCACAACTTGGTTATCCTTGATTAAAGTCTCAACTGCCACTCGACTTGATTTGTCATACTTTAGACACTCCGTCAAAATGGCATCTGAAATCTGATCACAGATTTTATCTGGGTGTCCAACTGAAACTTGTTCACTAGAAATAATCATAATTCCTCCACGCAAAAAGCCCAACCTTTATGAGGCTAGGCTTTACTTTATTTTACTGATTTTTGGCCTGCTTCGTAGGCTCTCTCCAATGCTCTTTTGATACCCCATACCGAAACATCGTAGAAGTCAAGATTGTCGCTCCAACGTTTTTCCAAGGTTTCTACAAAAAGTTCTTCTTTTGCAATTTCTGTTAAAAGGGCGTTGAGTTTTTCTTGTTGACGCTTTGTCATGGTATTGTTCTCCTCTTCTTTTGTTGTGTACATATTAACTCTAAAAAGGAGATATATCCAGTCATTTCTGCATAAATTTAAAGATATTTTAAACAGTTAAAACCATCAAAACCGCCTCAAGAATGGCTTCACGTTCTTCTGTTTCAGGATAGAGTTCCCATCCTCTGTCGTAAGAAACGATTGTTTCTTCAGCTACTTCAATATCTAATTTGAAAATACATCCAAGGTCAATTCCAACTTCTGAAGGTTGGGGACTAACCTTGGCAATGTAATCCACTTTTTGTCCCTGATAATCAATCCGTCCGTCAGTCCACATGGTTATTCTCCTTTGGTTTTTCTAGGTGTATATTACCCTATCAGCCAAAGAATATCCAGTCATTTGAGGGAGATTTTTATCTTTTTTGACATCTTAAGTATATCACATGTCTAGGTTGAAAATCAGTACTAAACCAGTACAAATTTAGTGCTAATTTAGTACCAATTTAGTGCACTCAACCATCACTAGATAGGGATGTGATAATCTTCCACCTTAAGTTCAAGACTTTTTGAAGTCCAACGATAACACTTGCGTAATTGTTTTAGAATCTTACGCCTACGATAAGCAAGTGTTGAATGACTGATTTCATAAATCTCTTCTAGTTCAGTCCAACTCTTGCCTAAGTAAATTAAATCCTTGGATAATGGCTTCAAATCCTCAGGTATTAGCTCCATAACGAACTCAAAGTAGTAAAGATCCATTTTTAAGCAGTAGTAGGTATTAAGCAAACTACTAAGGTACTCTTGATTTTCTTGTTCTTGTTTTTCTCTAAAACTAAGAGAAATCAGCTCACTACGACCATGGTTTTTACTTTTCTTGACCTTTTCATGCTCTGACTTCTCAAATACCAGTGACTGAATCACACTATTCTCTGAGATAGGTCGATAGTTGAGCAATTTCTCCTGAACTAAATGTAACTTCATTTTCATGTCACGATAGTTTTTAGCTATATATTCCACCTTATCCATCTGTTCCTCCTACTTGTGCTTTAACAGCTGCAATCAGCCGTTCTTGTTGTGCATCTTTGTTTTCTAGTGCCTTGAGAATTTCCTCATCAATCGTTCCTTCAGTTACAATGTGTTGGATAACAACAGTCTCAGCCTCCTGACCTTGTCGCCACAGACGAGCATTGGTTTGTTGGTATAGTTCCAAAGACCACGTTAAACCAAACCAGACCAAGTTGTGACCACCTTTTTGGAGGTTCAACCCATGACCTGCTCCAGCTGGATGAAGTAAGCCAACTGGTACATTGCCCTTGTTCCATTCACGAATATCTTCTTCTGTTTTCAATACCCGACACTTTACCTTGAGTTTTTCTAAACGACCTATAATCCGAGTCAAGTCATGTTTGAACCAATAGGCAACTAAGACAGGTTCTCCATTTGCGGATTCAAGGATATCTTCAAGGGCATCTAGTTTTTGTTCATGAAGTAGCACAACCGTATGATTATCAGAATATACAGCACCATTAGACAACTGAACTAACTTGTTCGTCAGGCTTGCAGCATTGGTAGCAGTTACTTCTAGTCCGTCTAACTCTGACAATACATACTCTTTCTTAAACTGACTGTACTTTTCTTTTTCCTTTTCTGTCATACGAACCATTTTCTTGGTTGAAATCAGTTCAGGCATCTCCAGATAGTCTAATGCTTTCATGGAAATGGTAATATCACTAATCTTGTCTTGAATTTGACACTCCGCATAATCCATGGGGATGTATTCATAGACAATGTTTCCATTGCGACGTCCTTCTTCAAAGTAGCGACTACGAAACTCACCGATGAATCGACCAAGACGTTCTCCTCCGTCAATGACTTTAAACTCTGCGAACAAGTCCATTAGTCCGTTTGAACTTGGTGTTCCAGTCAACCCAACGATACGTTTCATGTAAGGTCGCATAGCCATAAAGGCTTTGAAACGTTTGGACTGCCAAGACTTGAAAGAACTCAATTCATCAATCACTACCATATCCCACTTGAAATAGGGACTACATTGTTCCACCAGCCAAGGTAGGTTTTCACGATTGACGATATAGATATCCGCATCTTTCTGAAGCGCTACTTTTCGTTGCATGGAAGTACCAACAATTTTCGAATACCGTAAGTGACGCAACTCAGCCCATTGCTCAATCTCATCACTCCAAACAGTATTTGCGACTCGAAGTGGGGCAATAACCAAAACCTTAGTGACCTCAAATCGGTCAAACATCAACTCATTTACTGCAGACAAAGTTGTAGCTGTTTTTCCCATCCCCATGTCTAGGATGACTGCTGCATAAGGGTGACCTATGATGAAGTCCTTGGCGACTACCTGATAGTTATGTAATGTCAATTTCATCTAGTACTTCTCCAATCATCTCAATGCGGTCAATCACATAAACCTTGAAACCTAACCGCTCGAATAGTTTATGTCTTGACACTTGTAACTTCCTTGGCTTTAGGTCTGGAGCCTTCACTTCCACCAAGCCAAACTTACCCTTTGGTAAAAACACCAACCTGTCTGGTACACCAGAAAAAGATGGCGATACCCATTTAGGACAAATGCCTCCACGCTTTTTCACTTCACTTACTAATTTCCGCTCTACAAATCTTTCTCTCATAAACAATCCTTTCGTCAGAAAAAGAATGGAAGTCTAGTAAACTCGAATCAGTAACTTTTTATATAGGGCTTTTATATTAATAATTAACCCATTATAAAAGTTATAGAAAAGAGTATCACTACTTCCATAACTAATAATAGTGCTGGTTGTGGAACTCATATATAAAACCTGATACATAGCCAATCAAGCCCTATTGTGTTCCATGACCTCCAACATCCTTACTTCATAATCCATAACATGTCAGACTTTTCTCCAAAGTCCAACACGACTTCCATTAGTCTAGAAAGACATCCAAAAGCTTCAAACCAACAATGGCATTAAACTTACTAGTCCTCTGACGATTGTAGCCTGCCGATTCAAGTGCCGTGTAAAAGTCAGTAGTACTTCTGACATACTCACCATTCTGTAATGCATAGGCACGATAGGCTGAATATAAATCGCCTGATTTTTGGAGATGACCTTTTACTATCTCACAATTCTCCTCAATAAAATGGCCTAGCCAATCGTTGGCTTCTCGATAAGCTCTGACAGATTCTTGTACAACTTTCGGTAGTTTGGTTTTAAAGTTTGCTTTGATTGCCTTCTCAGCCCCTTCGATGATCCAGGATATGATGGCTGGTGCCGCATTGTCATAAAGATGGTCCGCAAAGTTTTTCACATCTGACTTGCCAGTAATCTTGGCATTGAATGGGATGACAATCAATCGTCGCCAAATACCATCATCGTTCGCCCCGACTTTTGGCAGATGGTTGGTGTAAAGAACCAGCGTATGGGATGGAACAAAATGGAAGGGATCCTTGTACTTCTTCTCAGCGTAAATTTCATCAGTCGAACAAAGTTGCTTAACTAGCCCTGTATTCAAACGCATCCCTTCATCCATTTCTGATGCTATGATGAGTCGTTTTCCTTTTAGCTCGGCCATCTCAGGCTTAACATTTCGTTTGTTAGACATGGTTAAAGCATCAGCGGATAGTTTACCAGAATAGCTACCTAGCACTCGAGCTATAGTATTCCAAAATGTTGATTTTCCGTTTGCCCCACCTCCATAGGCAATAATCATATGTTCCTGATAGACCTTACCGATAGCTGCCATACCGACAACCATCTGAACATAGTCAATTAGTTCTTGGTCTCCGCAAAAAAAGGTCGCTAAAGTCTCTTGCCAAAGCCCCATCCCTTGATTACCTGGACTTGCAGTGGTTATTTTTGTCAGATAATCCGTCGCAGAATGTGCCTGACTACCAGACAAGCCACACTTAAGGTCATAGGTTGCATCTGGAGTATTTAGTAACATATCGTTTTTATCCAGTTCAGAGATGTCAATTGCAAGCATAGGCTTGGCGGTATTGTGGGTCGCCATAATGTAACGGTAGTCCCTACGTTTCATGACGAATTGATAATATGCTTTTGCCGAAAGATATTTGGCGAGCAGTATCTGTTGATTTGGTGAATCAATTAGTTTCACTAAGCCTTTCCCACCCTCACGAACAATACTTTCTGGAATACCAGTTTGAACGAGTTGTTTAATGGCAGTTTCATACTGTTCACTAGCTTCTTCAAGTTGTAAGTCCATGAATTCTAGTACAGTTCCAATTGCTAACTGCTTGTCTTCTTTCCAAAACTGCCCATTAAACGTAAGATAGTCCGTCGCATTGGTATAGGCTAATTTATCACCAAACTCACGAGCCAATACTCCTGCTTCTCCAATGTCAGAATAATCATCCGGTTTCAAGGAGCCTCGATTAAAATCATCAGGAGCCACGTAGCCTTTGGATGTTTTTATAGTTCTATTGTAGAATCTGACTGCACTTCCCCAGATGGTATCTAACTCTGTTTTATCAAGTGGCGGTACACATTTCTGTGCCTGCTCATCAAAACCATCCCTAGCTTCTTGGGTCACACCTAACCGTTTGAGAATTCTCGCAGCAAAAACTGACATCGTTGAATTACGACTCCCTTGCTGGATTGGACCTCTTGGCGGAGTATAAAAATCTGCATCGAAATCTTCCTCGTCTTCAATAGAAACAACTTGAAACAAATCTTCATCAATAGTTAGCCATGAATCATGCCATATAACCTGCGCATTGGGATTTCCAAAGAAGAACCTTGCCGCATCTTTGGCATTATCATCAAAAAACTTGTATTGATTACAGAGTTCTTCCTTCATTGCTACATAGATGTCTTTATCCGCTACCTCTTCAATCTGAAAATAGATGTGAAACTTCGGTCGAGGTGCTTTGCCACCTTTAGCCTTCAAATGACTTCTACTGGTGACCAAGGCAAAATTGTAATCCGCAAAGATTTCTTTTAATCGTTCTACAGTTATCCATTCATATGGATTTTCTGAATGGTCATTATCAATATCCATGACCAAAACGTCCGACTGGATGAAATTGGTATTTGAGCGTGTATTGTTTAAAAACAGCCCTGCCACATGGTCGAATTGCACAACAGTTTGTAGCGATATTTCATCAGTAATAATTACTTGATTGGGATAAACCGTGGTTGTCTGAACCCCAGTCTGTCCAGAATGAGATAAGGTAAATTGCATTATGCACCCTCCAAATGTGATTAATGATGTGTGGAGATTTTTCCCTCCTACCTTATTAGGTAGAACTATGGCTCATTTTTCCGCACCTTAATAAAATTTTTTTCAAAAAAAATAATCTTCCTTTATATAGTTAGAGGAAGATTCAGAATGAAGACAAACATCTCGCTTGATGTTTGTCTTTTTCTGTTTATTGGTCTGATAGTCCGTCTTTTTGCCAGAATCGTGGCTATTTGTACAATATAAAAAGGCTTCCCTGCCCTCATTTTTACCAATTTCTTGAGATTTAAACACGCCAAAGTCAGTCCAACCTTATCTTCCATTTTGGACTTGCCTTTCTCTCTTGTATAACGAAGATTGTGGTACTCTTTGGCTGTCCCAAAGAGGCGTTCAATGGTTTCTTTCCGCTTCTGGTAGAGCTCCTTCATGCCTTTCCTGTGCCGAATCTCTTCACAGGTTTCTAAAGCCTCTTTCCAAATGTGTCGAGTTACCACTTTCTGCTTGTTCTTGCTTTCTGTACAAATTGATAGAAGTGGACAAGTAGCACAGATAGCTGGATCACTCTTATATTCCCGATAACCTTCCCTGGTTGTAGTGCGATAGTTCAGGACCTGATTCTCAGGACAGATATAACAGTCATAGTATTCATCGTAAACAAAATCCTTTGAGCGCAGTTTTCCCTTCTTCCCTTTCGGACGAGTGTAAGGAAAAACAGGAGTAATCTCTTGTTCTAGGAGGAAGTGAGCGATACTTGGGGTCTTATAGCCAGAATCGGCAACGAGAAAGCTAAGTTGAAAGGGCTGGAGCTTGGCGAAGAGTGCAGGAAAGGCCTGACTGTCATGGACATTGCCAGCCTCCACACTATAAGCCAGAGCCCAACCATGCTTGTCACAAGCAACTTGAGCTGTATAAGCGAACACTTCTTTATGATCTCCCTTATGAAACCAACCACTTTCTGGGTCGGTTGTAGAAATTTTCTTATCAACGGGCTCCGGCTCTTTTGCGGGCCCTAGCGGCTTTTTTGCATGCTTCACTCTGTCTCTATTGATTTCAATTTCTAACTGGTCACTCATAAACTTAGCTTGCTTTTCAACTTCTCGATTGATGAATTTACGGTTATTCGCCGCAGCCTTGATATGGGTACCGTCAATGAAAATTTCTGTCGGATCTATGAATCCTGCATTGACACAGAGCCCTAGGATATGGGTGAAAATGCCTTCAATAACCTGTCTATCTTGGAAACGACGGACATAATTCTTTCCGTAGGTAGTGAAATGAGGCACCTTATCATCCAGTCGAAGACCAAGAAACCAACGGTAGGCAGTGTTGACTTCAATTTCCTTAATAGTTTGACGCATGGAACGAATGCCGAAGAGACACTGCAGGATTGGAATTTTAATGAGCAGAATAGGGTCAAGACTAGGACGACCCGTATCATCGCTATAGCTATCTGCGACTAAGTCATAGATAAAAGAGAAGTCAATAGCTTCCTCTATTTGACGAAGGAGATGATCTTGAGGAACAAGGTCATCTAAACTGTAGAAACCAAATTGACCGCGATTGTAGTCTGAGTTTTCTTTGTGTAACATAGCGATTCTCCTTCTAAGTGTTCTCTTTATTCCTAACTCTATTATACTACTTTACATATGAAAAAGCCGTTAGAAATACAATTCTAACGACTTTGTCTTCAGTCTGAAGAGTCGCAGACGCGACTCTTTTTTTTATGAATAATGAGAGAGCAAAGTATTCGCTCTCTCTAACTCTAGCTTTCAACAATCCACTCGGTTGACAATGGGCAACTTTAATACAAGTAGTTTCAATGCACTAGTTATTTCTTCTTATTAAAGTTCCAGCCAAAGATAAGCTAGCAACAATAGCACCTCCACTCATAATCAATATGAATGTTGAGTCTGTTTCACCTGTATTTGGCAATACCGCTACTTGTGTCCCTGGAGTTACCACAACTTTAAGTGGTTCTGATTGAACTGGAACACTTGGAGTAACCAGTGGGGTAGGTGGAGTCAAAGCAACTGGAGGAATTGGAACTACTGGTGGGGTTGGAGCTGCCGGTTGAGCTGGAACTACTGGCGCAGTTGGAACTGCCGGTTGAGCTGGAACTGCCGGTTGAGCTGGAACTACTGGCGCAGTTGGAACTACCGGTGGAGTTGGGACTACTGGTGGAGTTGGAACTACCGGTGGAGTTGGAACTGCTGGCACAGTTGGAACTACCGGTGGAGTTGGGACTACCGGTGGAGTTGGGACTACCGGTGGAGTTGGAACTGCTGGTGGAGTTGGAACTGCTGGCACAGTTGGAACTACCGGTGGAGTTGGGACTACTGGTGGGGTTGGAACTACCGGTGGAGTTGGAACTGCTGGCACAGTTGGAACTACCGGTGGAGTTGGAACTGCTGGCACAGTTGGAACTACCGGTGGAGTTGGGACTACTGGTGGGGTTGGGAGATTTGGATCACAACCACAATCTTGACCATCTACACCGTCTCTACCGTCTTTACCGTCTCTACCATCTCTACCGTCTCTACCGTCTTTACCATCACGGATAAAGGTGGTTTCACGACTGCCATCTGGCTTAACGATAGTAATCGTTTGACCGGTATTACCATCTTGGTCAGTACCTGGGGTCACTGTGACTTCTGAATTCTTACCATCGCGACCGTTGAGAATGGTTTGACGGCTGATTTCCTGACCATCACCATCTTTGATGATAATGGTAGTACCGATAACCTTGTCGCCTTCACGAACTTCGATTTGCTCTACTAGTGGAGACTTGCCATCCTTACCGTCAACACCGTCTCTACCATCTTTACCGTCACGGATAAAGGTAGTTTCGCGAGTGCCATCTGGTTTGACGATAGTAATCGTTTGACCTGAGTTACCGTTTTGGTCTGTGCCTGGAGTAACAGTGACTTCGGCACTCTTACCATCGGCACCATTCTTACCATCTTGACCATTGAGTATGGTTTGACGACTGATTTCATTGCCATCGCCATCTTTGATGATAATAGTAGTGCCGATAACCTTGTCACCCTCACGAACTTCGACTTGTTCTACTAGTGGTGACTTGCCATCTTTACCGTCTTTACCATCTACACCATTCTTACCATCTTGACCTTTGGCTCCATCTTTACCGTCGCGGATGAAGGTAGTTTCTCGTGTGCCATCTGGTTTGACAATAGTAATCGTTTGACCTGGGTTACCGTTTTGGTCTGTGCCTGGGGTTACTGTGACTTCAGCACTCTTACCATCGGCACCATTCTTACCATCTTGACCATTGAGGATGGTTTGACGGCTGACTTCGTTACCATCGCCATCTTTGATGATAATAGTAGTGCCGATAACCTTGTCACCTTCGCGAACTTCGACTTGTTCTACTAGTGGAGACTTGCCATCTTTTCCGTCGCGACCATCTGCACCGTTCTTACCATCTTGACCTTTGGCTCCATCTTTTCCGTCGCGGATGAAGGTGGTTTCTCGTGTGCCATCTGGTTTGACGATAGTAATCGTTTGACCTGAGTTACCATTTTGGTCTGTGCCTGGGGTTACTGTGACTTCGGCACTCTTACCATCGGCACCATTCTTACCGTCTTTACCGTCGACACCGTTGAGGATAGTTTGACGGCTGACTTCATTACCATCGCCATCTTTGATGATAATGGTTGTACCGATAACCTTGTCACCTTCGCGAACTTCGACTTGTTCTACTAGTGGTGACTTGCCGTCTACACCATTCTTACCGTCTTGACCTTTGGCACCATCTTTACCATCACGGATGAAGGTAGTTTCTCGTGTGCCATCTGGTTTGACGATAGTAATCGTTTGACCTGGGTTACCATTTTGGTCTGTGCCTGGAGTAACAGTGACTTCGGCGCTCTTACCATCGGCACCATTCTTACCATCTTGACCATTGAGGATGGTTTGACGACTGATTTCATTACCATCGCCATCTTTGATGATAATAGTAGTGCCGATAACCTTGTCACCTTCGCGAACTTCGACTTGTTCTACTAGTGGTGACTTGCCATCCTTACCGTCAACACCGTCTCTACCATCTTTACCATCACGGATAAAGGTGGTTTCGCGACTACCGTCTGGTTTGACAATAGTAATCGTTTGACCGGTATTACCATCTTGGTCTGTGCCTGGGATCACTGTGACTTCTGAGTTCTTACCATCGCGGCCGTTGAGAATGGTTTGACGGCTGATTTCCTGACCATCACCATCTTTGATGATAATGGTAGTACCGATAACCTTGTCTCCCTCACGAACTTCGACTTGTTCTACTAGTGGTGACTTGCCATCTTTTCCGTCGCGACCATCTACACCGTTCTTACCATCACGGACAAAGGTAGTTTCACGACTGCCATCTGGTTTGACAATAGTAATCGTTTGACCTGGGTTACCGTTTTGGTCTGTGCCTGGAGTAACAGTGACTTCGGCACTCTTACCATCAGCACCATTCTTACCATCTTGACCATTGAGGATGGTTTGACGACTGATTTCATTACCATCGCCATCTTTGATGATAATAGTAGTGCCGATAACCTTGTCACCTTCGCGAACTTCGACTTGTTCTACTAGTGGTGACTTGCCATCCTTACCGTCAACACCGTCTCTACCATCTTTACCATCACGGATAAAGGTGGTTTCGCGACTACCGTCTGGTTTGACAATAGTAATCGTTTGACCGGTATTACCATCTTGGTCTGTGCCTGGGATCACTGTGACTTCTGAGTTCTTACCATCGCGGCCGTTGAGAATGGTTTGACGGCTGATTTCCTGACCATCACCATCTTTGATGATAATGGTAGTACCGATAACCTTGTCTCCCTCACGAACTTCGATTTGTTCTACAAGTGGAGACTTGCCATCCTTACCGTCAACACCGTTGCGAATGGTGGCGATTTCTGTACGCTGACCTGTAGAAGACACATTGTAGACTTTTACACCGCCGTCTGGTTGAAGTTGTGAAACAACTGAGCTACCATTGGTACCATCTTGACCTTTGACACCGTCACGACCATCGACACCGTTGCGGATGGTGGCAATTTCAGTACGGTCGCCTGTAGAAGACACATTGTAGACTTTTACACTACCGTCTGGTTGAAGTTCTGAAACAACAGAACTTCCATTGGTACCATCTTGACCTTTGGCACCGTCACGACCATCGACACCGTTGCGGATGGTGGCGATTTCAGTACGGTCGCCTGTAGAAGACACATTGTAAACTTTAACAGTACCGTCTGGTTGAAGTTCTGAAACAACTGAGCTACCATTGGCACCATTCTGACCGTTGGTACCATCGACACCGTTGCGGATGGTGGCGATTTCAGTGCGGTCACCTGTAGAAGACACATTGTAGACTTTTACACTACCGTCTGGTTGAAGTTGTGAAACAACTGAGCTACCATTGGTACCATCTTGACCTTTAGTACCATCACGACCGTTGGTACCGTCGACACCGTTGCGAATGGTGGCGATTTCTGTACGCTGACCTGTAAAAGACACATTGTAGACTTTTACACTGCCATCTGGTTGAAGCTCAGAAACGACGGAGCTTCCATTGGCACCATCACGACCGTTGGTACCATCTTGACCTTTGGCACCGTCACGACCATCGACACCATTGCGGATGGTGGCGATTTCAGTGCGGTCACCTGTAGAGGACACATTGTAGACTTTTACACTACCGTCTGGTTGAAGTTGTGAAACAACTGAACTGCCATTGGCACCATCACGACCGTTGGTACCGTCGACACCGTTGCGAATGGTGGCGATTTCTGTACGGTCACCTGTAGAGGACACATTGTAAACTTTTACACTACCATCTGGTTGAAGTTCTGAAACAACTGAGCTACCATTGGCACCATCACGACCGTTGGTACCGTCGACACCGTTGCGGATGGTGGCGATTTCAGTGCGTTGACCTGTAGAAGAGACATTGTAGACTTTTACACTGCCATCTGGTTGAAGTTCTGAAACGACGGAGCTTCCATTAGCACCATCACGACCGTTGGTACCGTCGACACCGTTGCGAATGGTGGCGATTTCAGTACGCTGACCTGTAGAAGAGACATTGTAAACTTTTACACTGCCATCTGGTTGAAGCTCAGAAACGACGGAGCTGCCATTGGCACCATCACGACCGTTGGTACCATCTTGACCTTTGGCACCGTCACGACCATCGACACCGTTGCGAATGGTGGCGATTTCAGTGCGCTGACCTGTAGAGGACACATTGTAAACTTTTACACTACCGTCTGGTTGAAGTTCTGAAACAACTGAGCTACCATTGGTACCATCTTGACCTTTGGCACCGTCACGACCATCGACACCGTTGCGGATGGTGGCGATTTCAGTACGGTCGCCTGTAGAAGACACATTGTAGACTTTTACACTACCGTCTGGTTGAAGTTCTGAAACAACTGAGCTACCATTGGTTCCATCTTGACCTTTAGCACCGTCACGACCATCGACACCGTTGCGGATGGTGGCAATTTCAGTACGGTCGCCTGTAGAAGACACATTGTAAACTTTTACACTGCCATCTGGTTGAAGCTCAGAAACGACGGAGCTGCCATTGGCACCATCACGACCGTTGGCACCATCACGACCGTTGGTACCATCTTGACCTTTGGCACCGTCACGACCATCGACACCGTTACGGATGGTAGCGATTTCAGTACGCTGACCTGTAGAAGACACATTGTAAACTTTAACAGTACCATCTGGTTGAAGCTCAGAAACGACGGAGCTTCCATTAGCACCATCACGACCGTTGGTACCGTCGACACCGTTGCGAATGGTGGCGACTTCAGTACGCTGACCTGTAGAAGACACATTGTAAACTTTAACAGTACCGTCATTTTGACGTTCGGAAATGACTGAGCTACCATTGGCACCATCACGACCGTTGGTACCATCCTGACCTTTGGCACCGTCGACACCGTTGCGGATGGTGGCGATTTCAGTACGGTCACCTGTAGAAGACACATTGTAAACTTTTACACTACCGTCTGGTTGAAGTTCTGAAACAACGGAGCTACCATTGGTACCATCTTGACCTTTGGCACCGTCACGACCATCGACACCGTTTCGAATGGTGGCAATTTCAGTACGGTCGCCTGTAGAAGACACATTGTAAACTTTTACACTGCCATCTGGTTGAAGCTCAGAAACGACGGAGCTACCATTGGCACCATCACGACCGTTGGTACCATCTTGACCTTTGGCACCGTCACGACCATCGACACCGTTGCGGATGGTGGCGATTTCAGTACGGTCGCCTGTAGAAGACACATTGTAAACTTTAACAGTACCGTCTGGTTGAAGTTCTGAAACAACTGAGCTACCATTGGCACCATTCTGACCGTTGGTACCGTCGACACCGTTGCGAATGGTGGCGATTTCTGTACGCTGACCTGTAGAAGACACATTGTAGACTTTTACACCGCCATCTGGTTGAAGCTCAGAAACGACGGAGCTACCATTGGCACCATCACGACCGTTGGTACCATCTTGACCTTTGGCACCGTCACGACCATCTACACCATTGCGGATGGTGGCGATTTCAGTGCGGTCACCTGTAGAGGACACATTGTAGACTTTTACACTACCGTCTGGTTGAAGTTGTGAAACAACTGAACTGCCATTGGTACCATCTTGACCTTTAGTACCATCACGACCGTTGGTACCGTCGACACCGCTACGAATCGTTGTAATTTCGGTACGCTGACCGGTTGGAGAAACATTATAGACTTTTACACTACCATCTGGTTGACGTTCTGACGTAACTGAACTTCCATTTGCACCGTCGCGACCGTTGGTTCCATCTTGACCTTTAGCGCCATCTTTACCGCTACGAATCGTTGTGATTTCGGTGCGCTCTCCTGTTGGGGAAACGTTATAAACTATTACACTGCCATCTGATTGACGTTCGGAAACGACGGAGCTTCCATTGGCACCATCACGACCGTTGGTACCGTCGACACCGTTGCGGATGGTGGCGATTTCGGTACGCTGACCGGTTGGAGAAACATTGTAAACTATTACACTGCCATCTGATTGACGTTCGGACGTAACTGAACTTCCATCTACACCGTCGCGACCGTTGGTTCCATCTTTACCGCTACGAATCGTTGTAATTTCGGTACGCTGACCTGTTGGAGAAACATTGTAAACTATTACACTACCGTCTGGTTGACGTTCGGAAACAACTGAGCTACCATTGGCACCATCGACACCGTTGCGAATGGTGGCGATTTCAGTACGGTCGCCTGTAGAAGACACATTATAGACTTTTACACTACCATCTGGTTGACGTTCGGACGTAACTGAACTTCCATTTGCACCGTCGCGACCGTTGGTTCCATCTTGACCTTTAGCCCCATCTTTACCGCTACGAATCGTTGTGATTTCGGTGCGCTCTCCTGTTGGGGAAACGTTATAAACTATTACACTGCCATCTGATTGACGTTCGGAAACGACGGAGCTTCCATTGGCACCATCACGACCGTTGGTACCGTCGACACCGTTGCGGATGGTGGCGATTTCAGTACGCTGACCTGTAGAAGACACATTGTAAACTTTAACAGTACCGTCATTTTGACGTTCTGAAACGACGGAGCTTCCATTGGCACCATCGACACCGTTGCGAATGGTGGCGATTTCTGTACGGTCGCCTGTAGAAGACACATTATAGACTTTTACACTACCGTCTGGTTGAAGTTGTGAAACAACTGAGCTACCATTAGCACCATCACGACCGTTTGTTCCATCTACACCGTTGCGAATGGTGGCGATTTCTGTACGCTGACCTGTAGAAGACACATTGTAAACTTTTACACTACCGTCTGGTTGAAGTTCTGAAACAACGGAGCTACCATTTGTTCCATCTTGACCTTTGGCACCGTCACGACCATCGACACCGTTGCGAATGGTGGCGATTTCTGTACGGTCGCCTGTAGATGACACATTGTAAACTTTTACACTACCGTCTGGTTGAAGTTCTGAAACAACAGAGCTACCATTTGTTCCATCCTGACCTTTGGCACCGTCACGACCATCGACACCGTTGCGAATGGTGGCGATTTCTGTACGGTCGCCTGTAGATGACACATTGTAAACTTTTACACTACCGTCTGGTTGAAGTTCTGAAACAACAGAGCTACCATTTGTTCCATCCTGACCTTTGGCACCGTCACGACCATCGACACCGTTGCGGATGGTGGCGATTTCTGTACGGTCGCCTGTAGATGACACATTGTAAACTTTTACACTACCGTCTGATTGAAGCTCTGAAACAACGGAACTGCCATTGGTACCATCTTGACCTTTAGCACCATCACGACCGTTTGTTCCATCTACACCATTGCGGATGGTGGCGATTTCTGTACGGTCACCTGTAGAAGACACATTGTAGACTTTTACACTACCGTCTGGTTGAAGTTGTGAAACAACTGAGCTACCATTGGTACCATCTTGACCTTTAGCCCCATCTTTACCGCTACGAATCGTTGTGATTTCGGTGCGCTCTCCTGTTGGGGAAACGTTATAAACTATTACACTGCCATCTGATTGACGTTCGGAAACGACGGAGCTTCCATTGGCACCATCACGACCGTTGGTACCGTCGACACCGTTGCGGATGGTGGCGATTTCAGTACGCTGACCTGTAGAAGACACATTGTAAACTTTAACAGTACCGTCATTTTGACGTTCTGAAACGACGGAGCTTCCATTGGCACCATCGACACCGTTGCGAATGGTGGCGATTTCAGTACGGTCGCCTGTAGAAGACACATTATAGACTTTTACACTACCGTCTGGTTGAAGTTGTGAAACAACTGAGCTACCATTGGCACCATCACGACCGTTGGCACCATCGACACCGCTACGAATCGTTGTAATTTCGGTACGCTGACCGGTTGGAGAAACATTGTAAACTATTACACTGCCATCTGATTGACGTTCGGACGTAACTGAACTTCCATCTACACCGTCGCGACCGTTGGTTCCATCTTTACCGCTACGAATCGTTGTAATTTCGGTACGCTGACCTGTTGGAGAAACATTGTAAACTATTACACTACCGTCTGGTTGACGTTCGGAAACAACTGAGCTACCATTGGCACCATCGACACCGTTGCGAATGGTGGCGATTTCAGTACGGTCGCCTGTAGAAGACACATTATAGACTTTTACACTACCATCTGGTTGACGTTCGGACGTAACTGAACTTCCATTTGCACCGTCGCGACCGTTGTAAATAGTCTGGCGATTGATTTCACGACCATCACCATCACGAACAATAATGAGGGTGCCGATGACTCTACCACCATCCATCACTGGTAATTGTTCAATAGATGGCGTTTTGCCGTCCTGACCATCGCTACCATTTAAGATATTTCTACGGGAAATGATTTGTCCATCGCCATCTTTTACAATAACCGTTGTACCAAGAATACGGCCATCTTGACCTGTATAAGGTTGTAAATCTACACTCGGCGTTTTACCGTCTACACCATCACGACCATTGGTACCGTCTTTTCCATCGCGAATAAAGGTGGTAAAACTGCTACCATCTGGTCTAGTGACCGTAACATTGTGACCTTTTGTTCCATCTGTTGCAACAGCAGGAGTTACACTAATATCTGCATTTCGACCATCGCGACCGTCTTTTCCATCGCGAACAAATCGAGTATATCTGCTACCATCAGCGCCAGTAACTGTGATATTGTATCCTGGTGTGCCGTCCGCAGCTCGTGCAGGTTCAACAGTAATATCTGAATTTCGACCATCTTGACCTCGTTCCCCTTGCAAACCATCTGGGATAAAGACCTGTCGGATAATTCTACCGTTTGGACCATCTCTAAAGGTCAATTCCGTACCATTGACCAACGGCCCTCCATCTACAGAACCTTGTTTTCGAACTGTAGTCACATCAATATTCGGTGCTGCAACGGGTGCCTCTATACCATCTTTGATATTAACCTCAATGATTTGATTGCGTGCCGGTGTATGTACAGTCGCTTGACCATACTCATAACGATGAGATTCCTCTGTACCATTTGCACCAATGTAAGCAATCCGTTTAACAGGGATCTGCATCACCCCATTTGCACCGGCTTCAATTTGTCTGGTGAAACCAGGAGCCTGGTCAGGCATAACAACGAAGCGGTATTCTGTTTGAAATGGAATCGGCATCGCAATAGGAGGCAAGGTCGTTGTGATTTCATTTCTACTTGGATTAGGATCAATGGTTACGACACTCTTATTCCAGAAGTAGTTGTCTGAAGAGAAGAAATCTTTCGTGTTGTTAGCCCCAGTGTCAACGGAGAACATACCAATGTGGTTATCAATACTCAAATCCCCATTCCAGTTTCTAACAGGTACTGTGAACTTCACATTGAGTGGTCCATTCATCACTTGGGCGTTTGTGTATTGGATAGGCGATGTCGGACTGTAACCAGTAATGGTATTTCGACGCCCACCATTAACGAGAGCGGTGGTCGTAGTATTGTTCCCAGCACGCACTGTTGCAACACCAGGTGTACCGTAAGCGCTTCCGAGATTGACAACAAAATCAGCCACGTGAGTACCCGAACGACCATTGATACCGTCTAATTTATAATTCAGTTCGAAATCCATGGTATTTCTGGCTCGGTTCGGCGTCACAGTCAAGGTGTAGTTTGCAGGACCATAGGCAAAGGTCTGCCCTTTTGCATTAACCACATACTTGTTCTGATTATTAGGCGTAATCAGTGTTTCTGACATAACTACCAAATTGAGTGGTTGCGGAAGGTTGGTATTGCCTAATTTATTTTGAATATAGAAATTTTTCTCAGCTTCACTGAAACCAGCTAAACTTCTTATTTCTTCCTCTGTTAGTTGAACAGAATTCGATCCTGTTTGTTGAGCAAGAATTTGATTGAACAGAGTAAGTTTCTCTTCTTCAGAAAGCCCTAAAGTTTCCAAGTCTGCAAAGCTCATATTGGCCAGATTTAACTGACTTAAATCACGAGTTGGCGAAGCTTGTCCATCTGTTTGAGTTTCTGCGGCTCTTGTTGAATTCGCCACATTCTCCTTGCTAGCATCTGCTTGGACATTATTAGAAATAGGTTCAAGCTTCGTTACACTTTCTTCAGTCGCTTGCTGTGTTGCAACTCCTTGCTTCTGTTCAGTTTTTGCTTCTGTCGATGAAGTTGACAATACTGCTGGTTCAGGAGTAATCTCCTCCACAATTTCCTGGGATTTAGGCTCTGCTACTTCCTGAGCGGAACTAGGAACAGTTGCTGACTTAGTAGCAATCGTTTCCTCTGTTTCTTTAGGCTGTTCGTCTACTAGCTGAGTGGAACTTGGGGGTGTTGCAAGCACGGCAGAAGTTGGCTCTACTGTTTGTACAACCTCTCCTGCTTCTTGCTGTACCGAATGAGAAACTACTTCGTTTGCCTGAGCACTTGAATCCAGTGGTTTGTCCACCAGCTCGGTCGTCTGTGGCAACTGACCTGATTCAAGCTCTTCTGCAGCAACTTTTAAGGCTCCACCGCTGAACATAAATAAGAAACCGATTAAAACTGAGGCTGCACCCGATTTAAACTTTTTAATGGTAAACCGTTGCTTCGAGCGCAATGCTTCGTTTTCAAGCTGTTTATTATCAAAAAACATAAGAATTCCTTTCCATATTCCAACAACTTTATAAAGAAATAGTTGCATGATTACACAATACATTATATAATGTCTATAAAATGAATGTTTCACAATAAATACATTTTTGTGCAGTGCATTTATTTTTTTATAAATTTTATTAAATAAATTTTTACGGAGTTATATATATATATATATGGAAAAGTATTTTACAACCAGCCAAAAATTTCTGAAAGCCTTTTTCGAACTCAAAAAATCTGATGACAATAACAGTTTTACGATCAATCAAATTGCGGACCGAGCTAAACTAAGCCGTCGGGTCTTCTATCACTACTACAACTCTAAGGAAACCTTCCTAGAAGAATCCCTTGAATATATCCTGAACGAAGTCAGTATTATTCTAGCAAAAGATCCCTCCCTAAATGACAATGTCGTAGGAGAAATGTTGCAGTTTCTCTATAAAAATCAGGAAATAGCCGTGGACTTTGTTCATTTTTTCCCTCATGTTTCTTTAAAAGTTACCAAGTATATTACCGAGGTCATTGAGCATTCTAGTATCCCAGATCTTGCAAACCAACTTGAGCGGGCCTATAAGGTTCCTTATGAATACGCCTTAACTGTCTATGTTTCAACCATCGATAGCATTATTAAGCATTGGATACAGAATGGCTGCCAGGAAACCCCTGAAACCATTCAGCGCTACATCTTATCCATTGTACGTATTTAATACCACAAGCTTTCTATTCTTTCAATCACAAGACTGGCTGGTGATTGTATAAGATATAGAAAAGGATAATTTATGTAAAAAGCTCCACTATGCTAGAGCAAAGAATGCCTCTACGTATTACAGAGCCATAAAACGAAGAGAGAGTCGCAAGAAACTGCGACTCTTTTTGGTATTTACTAAACTAATTTCTAGAGAAAATTCCCTACTTTTCCTAAAATAAACAGAGCGTTCTTCTCATCTCACAACAAGTAGGGCAAATAATATTACTGTAGGGATGTTGAAAATTGACCATGGCAGGCAAATAAAATATGTTCATTCCTTGCAAACCTTACGCAAAATCCGTCTATCTCACTATCCACTTTTCTTCTTCATTCCCCATCAAAAACATCATCTCATTTGTATCGAACTCTATCAAATTGTGAATGTCCAAGCAATTCTACAACCTCTTCGTATACAGATTGATAGTAATGCCCTCTGTTTTGCAGTTCAATTTCATAACCTTTCCTTGCAAAAACTAAAAATTAATAGGTCAGGTCAAGGTTGACAAACAGTTGTCCACCCAGAATCATTGATTTCCTAAAGGCAAGACAAAGACTAGGATAATTTTCAAGTGCCTGACACCAGGTAATATCATATAAAGTTTCCAAGGGTTCCTCTAATAAGTAGGAGACAGCTAATCGATAATAGTAGAGAGATAATTCTATATCTTGACTTCCCCATTTTGTCCTTCCATAAATATCCTCTAATTTATAAGTGGCATCAATATTTCCCTTCTTAGCTGCTAATGTGAAGTAGGCAATAGCAAGTGACACGCTCGGTTCAGTATGGCGACCATAGAGATAACAATATCCCTAATCCGACATCGCATCCATATTCCCCATGCTAGCGGCTAGATGGTAATATGCTCCGGCATTAGTATAATCACCTTCACGATAAAAATCTGCCCCTTGCTATTCAGATAATCTGAATCATTGTTCTCCATCGCTTTGTAAGGGAGCTGCTTTCTTACCTTTGACTTGTACGACTGCCTTCGCTAATTTTTCTGGATTACGGGAGAAAAATCGCATTCTATTTTTATTGTTGTTGATTTGCTAGCAATTGAATTAGAAAGCACGTAAAAATCATACTTAATTTGAATATAACAAATAACTAATTCCTCTAAATAAAAATCAGGTAGATTATCTAATAGATTTCCCTGTAATTGGTTAACTTGGAAATAATCCTTTTTAGATAAATTGTTATAGATAGCTTTAGAATACTCTTCAATAATTTAGTCGTGAATTTTATTTGCCGTACCCACATTCGCTCTATTGAATGAAGCTTTACGTTTCTATTCCCACATACTCCTTGTCAATGGAAACAAACACGTACCCACAGGGTAAATGGAAATAGATTTTGATAATTTCTAGCTATCACTTCTACTCATTCCAAAAATTTTCTCACTCTGATACTTCCCCACCTCAATACAAAAAGCCTTGATTGCAAGGCTTTTCAGTATCCCTTTTGTTCAAAGGTTTCTAGGCTTTTACGAGCAGAGCAACACACTCAGCGGTTCGCTGTTACCGCATCACTGTGTTCTGCGACAGCTATCGCATGGGCAGAACATCTGCTTCTACTTGCTGATAAATCAACTCGTACAAGCAGTGATACTGCCTCAACATGATGCGTTTGCGGGAAGAGGTCCACCGGTCGTACCTTAATCAGTTTATATCCCAATTCCTCATAAAGCTTAACATCACGCGCCATGGTCGCCACATTACAAGATATGTAAACAATCTTCTCAGGAGCAACGGACACCGAGGCCTTGATAAAGCTCTCGGTCAAGCCCTTCCGTGGCGGATCCACGAAAATCACGGTCGGCTTAATGCCATCAGCCACCCATTTTTGCATGGCATTTTCAGCACTATCGCAGACGTAGGTCACATTGTTAATCCCATTTCGAGTCGCATTTTTCTGGCTATCTACCACCGCTTTTTCTACAACTTCAACACCGTAAACATGCTTGACCTGCTTGGCAAAGGAAAGACCAATGGTGCCGATACCAGAATAGGCATCGATGACAATATCCTCAGAATCGACCGCCGCAAAGTCAAGGGCCACCTGGTAAAGCTGCTCGGCCATTTCCGTATTGACCTGATAGAAAGACGGAGCAGAAATCTCAAATTCATTGCCCAGCATGGTGTCGACAATGGTTTCCGATCCATGTAGGAGGCGGAACTCCTTGCCAAGAATGGCATTGGTGTTTTGGTCGTTGATGTTTTGGATAATGGACACCAGGTTTGGAAAGGCGGTTGTCAAACGTTCTATCAAGGTTTCCACACGGAAAATCTTAGGTCGTGTTGTCACCAAGACCAGCATGAGTTGACCGGAATAATGGCCACGGCGGACGATGATATTGCGAATCAGGCCTGTCTGCTCTTTTTCATCATATGGCTTGAGATCCAGTTTACGTAGCTGGTCACGGGTAAACGCGATGACCTGGTCAATCTCTGGATGCTGGATGTAAAAGTCTTCGATAGGAATCAAATCATGAGAATTTTTCCTGAAAAAGCCTGTTTCCAGCTGCCCATTGACACGACGGACAGGGACTGCAGCCTTGTTTCGATAGGCAAGCGGATTGTCCATACCGATGGTATCTGAAACAGTAACGTCTGTTAGACCTGCAATTTTTCGCAAGCTAGTTTTTACCTGCTTCTTCTTGAAAGCTAATTGGGCAGAGTAGTTCAGATGCCCCAAGTCAGCGATACCCGTTCTTAGATAGGTTAAATCCAAGTCTTGATTGCGGTCAGCTGTGAAGCTCAGCCATTCTTCTACCTTTCCAAAACCGATATTCTTTTTTAGCTTGAGGATTTTCATCTTGATACGCTCGCCTGGTAGGGCATTGTCCACGAAAAAGGCAAAGCCGTCCAACTTGGCCACTCCTTGACCCTCATGGGTCATGTCCACAATTTCCACTTCAACAATTTGATTTTTTTCTAACATAGTTCTACTTTCTAAATGAGGTCACGAAAAAAGTGACCGAAGTCACTTTTAAGTATAGCATATTTCACAAGAAAACTGTCGCATTCTTACCTTAGACCAAGACCTCTCAGCACTTCTTGGTATTTATAGAAGTCAATTTTTAGTCCCATACCACCATAATTGTCATATTCATCAATCCAATCGTGGTTTTCTGGTATGGTTACTCGTTCAATTCCATTAGGTGCATCCAGCAAAATACCTGGACCACGAAGCAACGGAAAGGCTAGTGGGACATTGGTAGAGGTCATAGAGTAAATTTTTCCAAGCGCCTCAGCACCAGAGAAGAGCTTTGTGGGATCTTGTGCCTGCTGAATAATTGCATCTAATACCTGTTGTTGACGTCTTGTCCGACCGAAGTCTCCTTCATCATCTGAACGAAACCGAGCATAGTTCAGTAAGGTTTTTCCATCCATCTGCTGTGGACCGACCTGAATGGTTTGATAAGCTGGTGCATTTTCCTCCAGACGCAGGTCGTTGGGTGCTTCAACAGAAGACACCATTTCACCATCAATCGTTGAAAATTGAGCATCAATGGCCACACCTGATGGAAAGAGCGTATCAATAGCAGATGCAAAACTCGCAAAATCAACAAGGGCATAGTATTGAATATCAATATCAAAATTTTCCTTCAAAACCTGCCGAACATTTTCAGCCCCAAGACCACCATTTTGCTCACCAAAAGTGTAGGCAGAATTGAGTTTGTAGTCACCTTCTCCACCGATAGTAACCAGCGTATCCCGCATAAAGCTGACTAGTTTTATTTTATTGCTACTATTATTGACATTCAGGATCATAATAGTATCCGTTCGAGTTTCACCGGTACTTTGTCCAACTCGACCATCTGTTCCTAAGATTAAAATATTGATGCCATCCTGTGTCGCCTGACCAGCAAATTGTTCGGTAGCAGGTTTGTTATCCACACTAATCATGCCTTTGACAAACATAGCGCCCAAGGCAAGCAGCAATATCAGTAGTCCCCAGAAGATAAAACTTAAAAGTCGTTTGAAAAAAGGTTTCTTGGGTGGCTGACTACTACTATCTTCAGTTACTGAAATCGCCTTATTTTTCTTAGACTTTTTTAACCTTTCTTTTCGACTCAAGGTCGGATAGGCTGGTAAGAGATCCTCTTCCTCTACAAGGGGCGCAACCTCTCTCCAAGAATCTCCAAGTGAAAACTCTGGAAGATTAGAAGCCTCCTCCTCAAGTGGCGAAGGCGCAATGACTCGCTCCTCACCCTTTTCAAGATACTCTAAGTAATCCAGCTCCGTCTTTTCCTTCTCATTTAAGTAGTGAATATTTTTACGCAAGTAGTCCAAGCGTAGCTCTTCATGATGTGATAAGGGATGTTTCGCCATATTCACTCCTTTCTAAGATTATTACACACTATAAACCTTATAATTTCCTAAAATCTTATAAAAAATCCCTAAACTTTTCAATTCCTCCAATGAATAGCCAACTAATTTATCTGAATTATTCTCAATATCCAAAATAAAGAAATACTCACCCAGCGCCGTTTTCAGCGGCCGACTTTCAATCTTGGTCAAACCGATTCCTCTCCACGAAAAGACCGACATAGCCTTATAGAGGGCACCTGGCAGATTATCAGGCAGCGTCAGGGCCAAAGAAACCTTCCGATCTGTTTTCCGCAATCCCAATTCAGGCGCAGTATGTCCCAAAATCCAAAAACGAGTAAAATTCTCCGCGATTTCTTGGATGTCTTGGGCAATGACCTGCAGGCCGTACTCTTCAGCCGCAGCGTGCGGTGCAATAGCCGCAAAAGGCTGATTCGCATGCTCCGCTACAAATCGGGCTGCGTAGGCAGTGCTTGCTGTCAACTCCAAACGAGCCTTCGGAAAATGCTTCTGAACATATTTTTTCCCCTGCGCAATGGCCTGTGGATGTGAATAAATGACCTCGATTTCCTTATGAGGTGCCGTCGCTAACAATTGCTGGGCAATGGGCTGAACCACTTCTGCCACCGCATGGATTTCCGCCTGATGAAAAAGGTAGTCAATGGTCTCGTGAACACTACCTTCAATCGAATTCTCAACCGGAATGACCGAATAGGTCACCAAGCCAGTCTCATAGGCCTTGACGACCTCCGTAATGGTGCCAAAAGCCTGCAAATCCGCCTCCGGAAAGGCCTGCTGGGCAACTTGGTGAGTAAAGGACCCCCGCGGGCCCAAATAAGCTACTTGCATAGAATCTTCCTTACTACTTGTTCCGGACTGAGTTGGTCTGTGTCAATGACCAGGTCAGCTAGTCCTTCATATAAAGCCATTCGTTCTTGGTAAATGGTCTCAAATTCTTCTCGGCTGTGCTGTAAAAATAAGGGACGTTGCGACTGATGATCTTGACTAATCCGCTCATAAGCTACTGGAAAGGCGGCGGTTAAGAGGACGTTGTTGGGTTTATTTTTGAGCAAAATCTCCCTGTTTTTGGCGGATTTGACCACACCACCGCCCGTTGAAACCAAGCAATCATTGGGCAAGTCCATCAACTCTTCCAAGACTTGGGTTTCCAACTGGCGAAAGGCATCTTCACCCTCTGATTGGAAGAAATCCGCAATGGACATGCCAATCCGGTCCTCAATAATCTGGTCCATGTCATAGAGTGGCATATCCAAGAGTTTAGCAGTCGTGGTCTTTCCAACTCCCATAAAACCAAGTAATACGATTGGCATTCTCTCTCCTCCTTACTAAGCTTATTTTACTAGACTTTCAAGATGGTCAAAGAAGGCTGGATAGCTGGTATTGATGGCCTCAGCGCGCTCAAGGACAACATCTCCGTCTTGAGCCAAGAGGGCTGCGATAGCTGTCATCATACCAATACGGTGGTCGCCAAAGGTATTAACCGTCGCACCGTGCAAAGGCGTTGGGCCCTCGATAATCATACCGTCAGCAGTCGACTCAATCTTAGCCCCCATGCTATTCAAGGCATCTGCCACCACTTGAATACGGTCCGTTTCCTTAACCTTCAACTCCTCAGCATCGCGAATAATGGTTGTGCCATTGGCTTGCGTCGCCAAGAGAGCAATAATCGGCAATTCATCAATCAAGCGCGGAATCAAATCAGCAGCAATCTCCATTCCCTGCAAGCTAGAATACTCAACCGTAATGGTCGCTGATTTGGCAATCTCATCCACATTGGACAAGGTCATCTTGCCACCCATAGCCTTGATGACGTCCAAAATCCCCGTCCGTGTTTCATTGATGCCGACGTTTTCAAGGGTAATTTTTGAACCAGGCACAACTAGTCCAGCCACCAACCAGAAGGCCGCACTGGAAATATCTCCAGGGACAACAATTTCTTGCGCTGTAAATTCCTGCCCACCTGTGATACGGATTTCCTTGCCATCAACAGACAAATGACCGCCAAATTGGACAATCATGTCCTCCGTGTGGTTACGAGTGATTTCTTTTTCGATAATAACAGACTCACCTTCTGCCTGCAAAGCTGCAAATAAGAGAGCAGATTTTACCTGAGCAGATGCTACTGGCAATTGATAGGAAATCGGCTTGAGGAACTTGGTACCTTTGATGGTCAAAGGTGGCAAATCACGGTCTGTCTGACCAGAAACGGTTACACCCATTTGGCTGAGCGGCACCGTCACACGATCCATAGGGCGTTTTGACAGCGAATCATCGCCAAACATGGTAGCCTCAAAGTCTTGACCAGCCAAGACACCCGAAATCAAACGAATGGATGTCCCTGAATTTCCCATATCTAGGTCATTTTTAGGAGCTTGCAGTCCATCAAAACCAACACCGTGAACCTCGACCACATCCCCATTATCCTCAATCGTCACGCCTAAATCACGAAAAACCTGCATGGTCGAGAGGACATCCTCACCACGCAAAATATCATGAACACGAGTTACGCCTTTTGCCAAGGATCCAAAAATAATGGAACGGTGGCTGATGGATTTATCACCCGGAACGCGTACCGTACCTTCTAAGGCTCTTGCATTTGTTCTTAATTTCATTTCCATACCTCACATAGTTTCCCTTTCATTCTACCACATTTGCAGAATATTTTCAGATTTTTATGCCATTTTATCTTTGAAAATACCTATATTTGATAAAATTTTCAGAATTTACTGTAAATTTTTCGAAAAACATAGATATGGTTTTAATAATAGCTGCTTTCATGGTATAATAAAAAGAAATTTTATCAATCAAGGAGATTATCTAGTGTTTACACCAATTAGCGAAAAAATTGATATTCAGGATGTAAGAGACCATTCAAAATTATCCCCAGAAACCTTAGACAAAAAAGGAGCGCGCGACCGTGAGTTAGAGGCTATTTTAAAAGGCGAGGACGACCGTCTGCTCTTGGTCGTCGGACCTTGCTCTTCTGACAATGAAGAGGCTGTTTTAGACTATGCTCATCGTTTAGCCAAGCTTCAAGAAGAAGTCAAGGACAAAATCTTTATGGTCATGCGTGTCTACACGGCTAAGCCTCGTACCAATGGCGACGGCTACAAGGGGCTCATGCACCAACCAAAGACCGATGCAGCACCTAGTCTCATCAACGGTATCAAGGCTGTCCGCAACCTCCACTACCGTGTCATTACCGAGACTGGTTTGACGACGGCCGACGAGATGCTTTATCCTGAAAATCTGCCACTTGTTGATGATTTGGTATCTTATATTGCCGTTGGTGCCCGTTCGGTTGAAAATCAGCAACACCGTTTTGTGGCGTCTGGAATTGATGTGCCAACTGGCTTGAAAAACCCTACATCTGGTAACCTCAAGGTCATGTTTAACGGTATTTTCGCGGCTCAGAAAAAGCAGTCCTTCCTCTTCAACAACACAGAGGTTGAAACATCTGGAAATCCGCTGGCTCATGTTATCCTGCGTGGTGCAGTGACAGAAAGTGGCAAATACCTGCCAAACTACTACTACGATAATCTCTTGGAAACCATTGACCTCTACAAACAATTCGGTTTGGCTAATCCATTTATTATCATTGATACCAACCACGATAATTCTGGTAAAAATTATCTGGAACAAATCCGCATTGTCCGTCAAACCCTGATTAACCGTGATTGGAACCAAGAAATCCGTGACTATGTCCGTGGTTTCATGATTGAGTCCTATCTGGAAGATGGACGTCAGGACAACGCCGAAGTCTACGGAAAATCCATTACCGACCCTTGCCTTGGTTGGGACAAAACTGAGGAACTCATTCGAAAAATTTACAACAGATAAATAGATAGGAAACAAGCTATGGGAATTCATCAGCGCAGCACTCGCATCAACATTGAACAAGTTAAAGAATTATCTAAACTAGAAGGAGACTTCCTAGTTGCCAAAGAAAAACGTGACGAGGAACTAAAAAAAGTCATCCGAGGTGAGGATGACCGCCTCTTACTGGTCATCGGCCCATGTTCTTCGGATAACGAAGAGGCCGTTTTGGAATATGCCCGTCGTCTGTCTAAATTGCAAGACGAGGTCAAAGATAAGATTTTCATGGTCATGCGGGTTTACACAGCTAAGCCACGTACCAATGGCGAAGGTTATAAGGGATTGGTTCACCAGCCAGATACCTCAAAATTACCTGATTTGATTAACGGTATTGCAGCCGTGCGCAATTTGCACTACCGTGTCATCACAGAAACCGGCTTGACCACTGCGGATGAAATGCTTTACTCGGCTAATTTCCCCTTGGTTGAGGACTTGGTGTCCTACCATGCCATCGGTGCACGTTCAGTCGAAGATCAGGAGCACCGCTTTGTCGCCTCTGGTATTGACATGCCGACCGGGATGAAAAATCCTACTTCTGGCAATCTGACCGTTATGTTCAACGCCATTTATGCGGCACAAAACAAGCAGAATTTCATCTACCGCGATGCGGAAGTCGATACAGACGGGAATCAGCTGGCCCATGCGATTCTTCGTGGTGCTAGCACAGAACAAGGCATCAACGAACCCAACTACTACTACGATATTCTCTTAAAAACTATCAAACAATACCAGAACTTTGGTCTCAAAAATCCTTTTATCGTCATCGATACCAACCATGACAATTCTGGTAAAAATTATCTGGAACAAATCCGTATCGTCCGCCAAACCCTGATTAACCGCGATTGGAACGACGATATTCGCAAGTATGTTCGTGGCTTTATGATTGAATCCTACTTAGAAGACGGTCGTCAGGATAGCCCAGAAACCTTTGGTAAATCCATTACCGACCCTTGCCTTGGTTGGGATAAAACTGAAGCACTGATTCGTGAAATCCATGAAACCCTCTAATCTACTGATACATTTGGGAGGTCTCACATGACGATTGACGGCTATACGCGTCTGGCTGCTGTGGTAGCAAAACCCATTAAACACTCCATTTCTCCCTTCATTCACAATCTTGCCTTTGAAGAAACTGGGGTCAATGGGGTCTACGTCGCTTGGGAAATAGCTGAGCAGGACCTGCTAGTCACACTTGACAACATTAAGCGCTACGACATGTTTGGTATCAATCTCTCCATGCCCTACAAGCAGGCGGTTATTCCCTACCTAGACGAATTGACAGAGTCTGCTCGCTTAATCGGCGCGGTCAATACGGTCATTCACCGCCATGGCCAATTGATTGGGCACAATACAGACGGCATCGGATTTTTTAAGAGTTTGGAAAAACAACTGAATTTCCATGTGGCAAACAAAAGTCTCACCATTCTGGGCGGAGGCGGTGCTTCTACGGCTATTATTGCCCAAGCTGCTTTGGACAGTGCCAAGGAAATCAGCATTTTCTGTCGCCAACAAAGTCTGGACAGAACACAAACTACTGCTGACCGTATTGCCCAAGCAACCTGTTGCTCCATTCAGGTATTGCCGATTGACAACCAGGACTTGGTTCAGGAGCATGTTACAAAGTCTGACTTGCTCGTCAACGGAACCAGCGTCGGCATGGATGGTCAGTCTCTGCCAATTCAGGAAACCATTGCATTTCCAAAAAACAGTTTAGTGGCAGATGTGATTTACCAACCTTTTGAGACGCCCTTACTCAAACTCGCCAAGGAACAAGGCATTCCAAGCATCAATGGTCTAGGTATGTTACTCTTTCAAGCTGCTGAGGCTTTTGAGTCTTGGACAGGCAAAGAAATGCCGACGGACTTGATTTGGAAACAATTAGTCGAAAAATATGACATCAACTAGAGAGGACACAGCATGAAACTAACTGTCAATCTTCCCCAAAATCCCTACGATATTCTCATCGAAAAAGGAAGCTTAGCGCAGGTCGGTGCTTGGGCAAGCTCACTCTGGAAGCCACAAAAAATTGCGATTATTACGGATGACCATGTTGCCTCACTCTATCTGGAAACGGCCAGAGCTAGTCTTGAAAAAGCTGGTTTTGAAACCATCACATTTGCCTTTCCAGAAGGTGAAGCATCCAAAAATCTGGACACGGTCAACCAAGCCTATGAGTTTCTTGTTCAAGAAGGCATGACCCGAAGTGACGGCATCTTAGCCCTTGGTGGCGGTGTCGTAGGTGATTTGGCTGGCTTTGTGGCCTCAACCTATATGCGGGGCATTCATTTCCTCCAAGTCCCAACTAGCCTGACCGCTCAGGTTGATTCGTCTATCGGGGGCAAAACGGGTGTCAACACTCCCTTTGCCAAAAACATGGTCGGTACCTTCTGCCAACCTGATGGCGTTCTCATTGACCCTAACACCCTAGAAACCTTGGGCAAACGTGAATTGATTGAAGGCATGGGTGAGGTTGTCAAATACGGTTTGATTGATGATGTCGAACTCTGGGACCTCTTGTCAGACATGGATGGTTCTACCGAGAGTATTTTGGCCAATGCTGAAACCATCATCTACCGTTCTTGTAACGTTAAGCGCAAGGTCGTTGTCGAGGATGAATTGGATAATGGCGTCCGCCTCTATCTGAACTTTGGTCATACCATTGGTCACGCTATCGAAGCTACTGCTGGTTACGGTCAAGTCATGCACGGCGAGGCTGTTGCTATCGGAATGGTCCAGCTATCGCGCGTTGCTGAAGAAAAAGGCCTCATGCCTGCTGGCATTACCGACCAAATTATCGCTATGTGCCAAAAATTTGGACTGCCGACCAGCCATCAACCTTGGAACAGTGACGAGCTCTACGCAGCCTTGACTCGCGACAAGAAAGCTCGTGGCAAATCCATCAAGCTGGTTATTGTCCCAACATTAGGACAGGCAGCCATTCACCAAATCCCCATTGAAGAAATGAAAGAATTTCTGAGAAACTAAAAAATGGGAGCGGGAAGACGAACAGTTGATTAGGCCTGGTTCGGAGCGTCAAACGCGAACGAAATGTGGTTTGCTACGCAACCATTATTTCCAACCTTTCACAGTTTGGAGAACTGTGAAAGCAAATCAACCACTGCGTCAATATGTTTTTGCTAATCAAAAAAATGAGGTTGGACTTTATGCCCAACCTCATTTTTCTGTCTTTACAAAATCATTTCGTCGGCAGCAATCTTTTCACCGCTGTTTTTATAGAAGAGGTCCATGAGGTGCTGCACGGTCAGGTTCTTCTTCTCCTCACCTTGGACATCGACAACAATCTGTCCACGATGGAGCATGACCAGACGATTTCCGTACTGGATGGCATTTTCCATATTGTGGGTAATCATGAGGGCTGTCAATTTTTGACCTTCAACAATTTTCTTGGTCAAGTCCATCACCATATCACTGGTTTTAGGATCGAGGGCCGCCGTATGCTCATCCAAAAGTAGGACTTTGGGCTTAACCAGCGATGCCATCATGAGTGTCAAGGCTTGACGTTGACCACCCGATAGGAATTGCGTGTCGACCTTCATCCGGTTTTCAAGTCCAAGACCAAGTTCTTTGAGTGCTTCTTTAAAGATAGCGCGTTCACTTTCTTTGACACCCCAACCCAGGCCACGAGACAATCCACGACGGTAGGCAATGGCCATATTTTCCTCAATGGTCAAACGAGAAGCAGTTCCCATTTTCGGATCTTGGAAAACACGACTAATGTCTTTTGAACGCTTAGCTGCTGGCACATGCTTAATGGACTTGCCTTCCAGCAAAATGTCGCCAGAATCCACCGTCAAAGCACCAGCAAGTGAATTCATGAACGTTGACTTCCCTGCTCCATTACCACCGATAATGGAAATAAAATCACCTTCTTGAACATCAAGAGACAGACCACGCAGAACATGGTTCTCATTGACTGTACCCGCCTCGAAGGTCTTATGAATATTTTGTATTGATAAAATTGTACTCATCTGAACCTCCTATGCAGTTCCGTTTAATTTTGGACGGCGAATATTGAGCTTCTTCTGCAATTCTGGCACATACAGGACAACTGCCAACAAAATCGCTGAGAAGAGTTTGACAAGGTCCGCATCCATGCCCGGAATTTCCAAAATTGCAAGGATAATCAAGCGATAGATAACCGAACCCAGAGCCACAGATGCCAGACGCCATCCCAAACGCAAGTTCCGCAAAACAACTTCTGCGATAATCACCGATGCCAATCCGATAACAATGGTTCCTGTTCCAGAGTTCAAATCCGCATAGCCATTGTTTTGGGTCAAAAGCGCACCACAGAGAGCTATCAGACCATTGGACAACATGTATCCGTAAATCTTCATCTTGTCCACATTGATACCGTTGGCTTCACTCATGGGAATATTGTCCCCTGTCGAACGAATGGCCAGACCAATTTGAGTGTTGAACAAGAGCGTCAACAGCAGAATGACTGCCATAACAAAGACCGCACCAATCAAGAGAACCGCATTTATCTTAGACAAGCCTAAGTCCTGCAATTGCGTCACCAAGGTCACTTGTTTCAAGAGAGCAACGTTGGCTTTGCCGAGGATTTTCAGGTTAATCGAATACAAACCTGTCAAGGTCACGATACCTGTCAACAGGGCTGGAATTTTCATTTTAGTATGCAAGAGTCCAGAAACCAAGCCTGCAATCATACCCGCAAACAAGGCAAGGAAGGTCGATACAAGAGGATTTAGCCCATTGACAATCCCTGTCGCACAAACTGCAGCGCCCAGAGGATAGGCACCTTCTGCCGTCAAATCAGCAATATCTAAAATTCTAAACGTCAAGTAAACACCTATCGCCATAATGGACCACAGTAGCCCTTGCGATATACTTGATAAAATTATATCCACATTTTTCTCCTTAAAAGTTTCATGTTAAATAAGCGCTGAGCACCCACTTCTATTCATACAACATCTCAGCGCAGTGGTTGATTGGCTTTCACAGTTTGGGGAACTGTGAAAGGTTGGAGATAAGGATTGCTTAGCAAGCCATAACAACTTGCGATTTGCGCTCCGAACCTGCCCTAATCAACTGTGCGGGGGCATGACAACGGACTAGCGATGCTAGGTCCTGTCATGCTCCCATTTTTTACTCAGAAACGGATAGTTTTGAGGTGTTAATTCCCAGTTTTTGCGCCATTTCTTCATTGACATGAAGATTGACCGCTTCTGGATATTCTACAGGAACCTCGGTAACTTTCTCGCCTTCGATAATCTTAATGGCCATTTTGGCTGTCTGACGTCCAAGCGCCTCATAGTTGGTACCGTATGTCAAAAGACCACCTTGGTCAACCATGTCTGTTGAACCACCGATAACTGGAACCTTGTGTTCAGCTGACAATTCACCAATCATAGACATGGTCGCAGCAACAGTATTGTCCGTTGGCACAAATACAGCATCCACATCCTTCATCAAGCTCGTTGTCGCATCTTGTACTTCGTTGGAGCTGGTAATTCCTTTCAGTACAACCTTGTAGCCAGCCTCCTTGAGCAATTTCTCAGCTTGTTCTACTTGGACTTCCGAATTGCGTTCGCTCGTCGTATACAGAATACCGACTGTTTTAGCATCGGGAACTGCTTGGCCCAACAATTCAACCTGTTTATCAATTGGAGCCTGATCAGAAGTACCTGTCAACAAGCCACCCGGCTTTTCAAGGCTTTCCACCAAGTCTGCTGAAATCGGATCCGTCACCGCAGTAAATAAAATCGGTGTTTCAGTCGATACCGTTGCCAAACTTTGCGCTGCCGGTGTTGCAATGGCCAAGACAAGGTCATTACCGTCAATCAATTGCTCTGAAATAGTTTGCAAGTTGGCCTGATCACCCTGAGCATTTTGGTAATCCAAGACCAATTTGTCACCCTCTTTGTAGCCATTATCAGCCAGTTCTGCTACAAATCCTTCGCGTGCCGCCGTCAAAGATTCATGTTCCATGTACTGAAGGACACCAACCTTAACGGCACCTTCTGTCGATTTTTCCTCCAAGCCAGATGAACAAGCTGCCAAAGCCAACAAGCCTGCACCCACCAAGGTTACACTTGTCAATTTTTTTACTAATTTCATTCTCTCTTCCCTACCTTACACGTTTTTACTTTTCTAATGCTTTAATGGTTTCTGGGTCAATCCCTACTGCTACAGCCATTTCTTCGTTGATAGCGATAGCTGCAGTTTGTGGTTTTTGAACAGGCAAATCAGCCGGTTTTTCTCCATCCAAGATTTTGGCAGCCAATTCACCTGCCTGAACACCGATTGCATGGTAATCCACACCGTAAGTGAAGAGGACCCCTTCCAAGTAAGCAGCATCACTTCCGATAGACGGAACTTTTGCCTCCTTGAGCACCTCACCAATAGTTGACGCAGTTGACGCTACGGTATTATCCGTCGGCAGGTAAATGGCATCGACCTTACCAGCTAATGAAGTAATAGCCTGTTGCACATCATTTGTTGTCGTAACAGTTGCGACTTCAACCTTAACCCCCTTAGCCTCCAAAGCTTTCGTAGCTTGCTCAGCCTGTACTTCTGAATTCACTTCGCTTGAATTGTAAAAAATACCAACTGTTTTCGCTGACGGTACGACTTTGAGCAACATATCAATCTGCCCTTCTACATCCGTCGCGTCTATCGAACCCGTCATACTTCCACCGGGTGCATCAAGCGACTCAACCAAACCTGCCTCAACAGGATCTGTAACAGCTGTAAAGACGCTCGGAGTCTCACTGTCAGCATTCAACATAGCCTGAGCCGCTGGTGTTGCAATAGCAAAGTTGAGGTCATTCTTCCCAGCCAATTGCTCGACCATGGTCTGCAAGTTAGCTTGGTCACCTTGCGAATTTTGCAGGTCAATGGTCAGGTTTTCACCTTCCTTATAACCCGCTGCAGCAAGTGCCTCCACAAAGCCCTTACGTGCACCGGTCAAAGCCTCATGCTCTGCGTATTGAATAATGCCGACTTTTGTCGTCTGGTCATCTGAACCATTTGCGCTACAAGCAGCAAGAGTCACGGCAGATAAAACTGCTACTGAACTAAGAATCAACTTTTTAAATCTCATGATTTATCTCCTTTTAATAATTATACAATGAAGCAATCAAACCAGAAAAAGACCGTCTAGAATCACTCTAAACGGTCCCCACTATTCAACTGCATTTTGAAAACAAGATGAATGCTGCGTGCCGTTTAGATGTATCATCTATGGGCACAGGTCAAAACAACTACAGCCACATAGATACAAACCTTACGATTTTGTGTTTGCATCCATGTCTACCATGTCTACAAACACTATCTAAAATAGCCGTAGAAATAAGTATGAGCAAGCATAGTCATGCGACCCTTTTTCAGCATAGCTTGTTTCCTTTCACTGTTTATTTTGTAACTATCATACCTGTTTTCAAGACTTTTGTCAATAGAAAACTGCATAATTTTTCATCATAATATCATCTTTTTCCAATAAAATTGATAAAAGCTATGTAAGGTATGATTTTAATATTTCTTATGCAGTTTGCAAACGCAAAACAGCAACTTCTTCCTCAGTCAGAGACAAAAGAGGCGCAACTTCTTCATTTGTCATATTTGTGTCAAATAGACGTTGGATAAATTCTGAACGATTAGTTTCAGAGATTTGATTGAATGTTGATGTCATTGTTTATACCTTAACTTTCCATTGGAATGAACCAATAGTATCACAGGACATAGAAAATGTAAAACGAAACTGTGAAAACATCCTATAAGTTTTCTTTATATGTTGGAGGATTTTCAAGAAAATTTACAAAAATAGAAGTAAGAAACAACCTGCCAACAGATATTGGCAGGTAATATTTTATTATTCCGTAGTTTCCTTGGCCAATCGCTCGCGTTCCAAACGAAGTTTACGATTGGGGTTGAGTTTATTGAAAAGCTCTTCTAATTTTTCAGCATTCCAAACATCGGCTGCCGAAACAAAATTTCCATCCTTATCCTTGAAGGATATTGGTTTATCACCCATTGCATACCTCCTTGAGGAATAAAATGTAGCCCTGAAACACAAGCTCAGGTTGATGATTGTTGAATAATAGCGGGACACTCAGTCTTATGGTCCCGTCCAGTTTCTGGGAGACCAGCTGAAAAAGTCCACTAAACAGGTTACGACACGGAACCCAAATGGGCGATACTACCATTTGGGTGTAGTTAGTAAGGTAGCTAGCCAAGATCCCATAGGACTTGGCGTAGTTTGACTAGCAAGTTAACTTGCAGCCAAACTGCTACGTTAATCAACAAATTCAAATTCAAATTTGCCGATGCGGACAGTGTCACCGTCCTTGGCACCGCGCGCACGGAGGGCTTCATCAACACCCATTCCACGCAACTGACGGGCGAATTTCATAACAGATTCGTCGCGGTCAAAGTTGGTCATGGTAAAGAGTTTTTCTAGCTTGTCGCCAGACAAGATCCAGCTGGCATCATCCGCACGGCTAATGTCAAATTCAGGTTCATCTGGATTGAAACCATAGTAAGCTTCTTCCTCTTGGAAATCAGAATCTTCATACAGCAAGAATTCTGGCGTTTTCTCAAGCAATTCTGCTGTCGCCTCCAGCAAGTTTTCCAATCCTTGATGAGCAATACCGGAAATCGGGAAAATCTGTGGCAGTTCGTCAAACTCATCATAGTTGGCTACCAGCTTCTTCTTGAATTCTTTCAAATTCTCTTCCGCATCTGGCATGTCCATCTTATTGGCAACAATAATCTGCGGACGTTCCATGAGACGAAGATTGTAGGTTTCCAATTCATTGTTAATGGCCACATAGTCCTCATAGGGATCACGGCCTTCGCTGGCTGACATGTCCAAAACGTGCAAGATAACACGCGTCCGTTCAATATGACGTAGGAATTGCGTTCCCAGGCCGACACCTTGACTAGCTCCCTCAATCAAGCCTGGCAGATCGGCAACCGCAAAGGATTCGCCTGATTTAGTTCGCACCATTCCCAAATTCGGTACAATGGTTGTAAAATGGTAGGCACCAATTTTTGGCTTGGCAGCTGTAATAACGCTGAGGAGAGTGGATTTCCCAACAGATGGGAAACCAACCAGACCAACGTCCGCCAGAACTTTTAGTTCTAATTCCAGATTGCATTCCTCACCTGGTTCACCATTCTCAGCAATTTCAGGCGCAGGATTTTTCGGCGTGGCAAAGCGGATATTTCCACGGCCACCACGACCACCGTGGGCAATGACGAACTCCTGACCGTGCTCCACCAAGTCGGTGATAACCTTGCCAGTCTCCGCATCACGAACGGTTGTTCCCTGCGGCACGCGCACAATCAAATCTTCCGCACCACGACCGTGCATGCCCTTGGTCATACCTTTTTCACCGGCATCCGCCTTGAAAATGCGGTTGTAACGAAAATCCATGAGGGTACGCAAGCCTTCGTCTACCTTGAAAATAACGTGACCGCCATGACCACCGTCACCACCCCACGGACCGCCGTTGGGAACGTATTTTTCACGACGGAAGGCAACCATCCCGTCGCCACCCTTACCTGCCTTGACCTTAATCTTGGCAGTATCTAAAAACATACTCATAATCTACCTAATCTTTCTCTGAAAAAGACGCTAAAAAGCGCCTTTTTAGTTCATCAATGCATTGATTGCAGGGAAAATTAAACCAGCGATCGTGGCAACCACCATAATAATAACAATCAATAATGTAAAGCGTTCAAATAAAGTTTTCTTGTGTTTTTCTTCTCCAAAAGCCATTGCTTTCTCCTTCTACAGTCATTATCCTTTATTTTACCATAAAATGGCAGAGCGTTCAATTTTCATTGTTCAACTTCTCCTTGACCTTCTCCGCTACCTTATAAGGCACACCTGCTTCGGCGATTTCTTGTATGTTTGCTGCTTGGATATTGCCAATGGATTTGAAATGTTTCATCAGAGCCTGCTTGCGCTTTGGTCCTAAGCCCTCAATACCATCCAATTTTGATGAGAAAGAATTTTTCGAACGAACCTGACGGTGAAACTCAATGGCAAAGCGGTGTACCTCGTCCTGAATGCGTTGTAGGAGGAAAAATTCTTGCGAGTTACGGGGCAATTCCACCACTTCAAGCGGATTTCCAAACAGCAATTCGTGGGTCTGGTGCTTGTCATTCTTCTGCAAACCTGCAATGGGAATGGACATGCCTAGCTCCTGCTCGATAACCTGCTTGGCCACATTGACCTGTCCCTGACCACCGTCAATGATAATCAAATCGGGTGGCACCAAGCCTTCTCTGAGGACGCGACTATAACGGCGGCGCAAGACTTCCTGCATAGAGGCATAGTCATCTGGTCCCTCCACCGTCTTAATCTTGTACTTGCGGTATTCCTTTTTATTAGGCACCCCATTTTCAAAGACCACCATGGCCGACACAGGACTGGTTCCCATGATGTTGGAGTTATCAAAAGCCTCGATACGAACCGGCGTCGGGATCCCCAAGAACTGGCCAATGTTCTCAATAGCACCGTAGGTTTTCTCCAGATTTTTCTCCAAAAGATTAAACTTCTGCTCCAGACTGACACGCGCATTTTTCGTCGCCAAATTCACCAGCTGCTTCTTCTCCCCACGCTGGGGCTTGATGACCTTGGTATCTACCAGAGCTTCGACGGCTTCTTGGTCAATATCCTGCGGTATCAACACTTCAGAGGGAATCAAATGTTGTTGGTCCCTGTAAAACTGACCGATGTAGGTCAAAAAATCTTCGTCCGCATCATTATAGTATGGAAAAAGATTGACATTCCGCTCAATCAGTTTCCCCTGCCGAACAAAGAAAACCTGTACACACATCCAACCCTTGTCTACGTAGTAGCCAAAGACATCTCGATTTTGCAAGTCGTGAGCCATCACACGTTGCTTGGTCCGCAAGGTGGCAATGGATTGGAGGAGATCACGGTATTCCGCAGCCCGCTCGAATTCCAGATTGCCAGCCGCCACCTTCATCTTTTCCTGCAAATCAGTGACAATCTTATCATCATGCCCTGTCAAGAACTGGGCTACTTCCTTGGCCATCCTATCATAGTCAGCAATACTTGGCATATTGTCGCCATGCGCCAAACATTGTCCCAAATGATAATAGAGACAGAACTGATTTTCAGGTAATTTACACTTGCGAAATGGATAGAGTCGATCCAACAACTTGAGGGTCTGATTGGCCGCACCCACATCTGGATAGGGACCAAAATACTGACCGCCATCCTTCTTAATCTGCCGAGTAATGATCAGCCTTGGATGACGTTCCTTGGTGATCTTGATAAAAGGATAGGACTTGTCGTCCTTGAGCATGATGTTATAGCGAGGCTTGTTTTCCTGAATCAGATTAATTTCCAACAAGAGGGCCTCGATATTGGAATCTGTCACGATGAACTCGAAGTCAGCAATTTCCGCTACGAGAGCCTCTGTCTTGGTATCATGGGCACCACGAAAATAAGACCGAACCCGATTGCGCAGGTTTTTGGCCTTGCCCACATAGATAATCTTTCCGTACTTGTTTTTGTGGAGGTAGCAACCCGGACTGTCCGGAAGCAGCTCCAACTTGTGTTTAATGGTATCGTTCATAGGTCTAGTATAGCAGTTTTGACCAAAAATTTCATAAAGAAAAAATGTGATTTTTTTTACATTTTTCCTCTAGAAACTCTTGTTTTTGTCCTAAGACAGTAGTATAATAAATCTATATATCATTTGAACGATTAAGGAGGAACTTATGATTACATTCGACCACATTACCAAGGCTTACGGTGACAATCTTGCCTTGGATGACTTGAATTTGACCATTGAATCGGGTGAGATTTTTGGGCTGATTGGCCACAACGGTGCCGGAAAAACCACGACCATTAGCCTGCTGACCTCCATTATTGAGGCGACGGAAGGTCATATTTTGGTGGACAATCTCACTCTGGCTGAGCATCGGGATGAGATTAAAAAGCGGATTGCCTACGTTCCAGACTCGCCAGATATCTTCCTCAATCTGACAGCATTTGAATACTGGCACTTCCTCGGCAAGGTCTATGATGTGCCGAAGGAGGACGTAGACCAGCGCATCGGGACCCTGTCAACTCTTTTCGACATGACCGCCCGCCAGCACGAGCCTATCGATAGTTTCTCCCACGGTATGCGGCAGAAAACCATTATTATCGGCGCTCTGATACCCAATCCAGATATTTGGATTTTGGATGAGCCCTTGACTGGACTGGATCCGCAAGCCTCCTTTGACCTCAAGCAGATGATGAAGGAACATGCCAGAGGTGGCAATACGGTTCTCTTTTCAACGCACGTTTTGTCCGTTGCTGAGCAACTATGTGACCGCATTGGCATTCTGAGAAAGGGTCGTCTGATTTTCGTAGGTAGCCTGGAAGAATTAAAATCCCAGTATCCTGATAAGGACCTGGAAACTATCTACCTGGAATTGGCTGGCCGCCAGCAGGAAAAGGTAGGTGAGGAGGCATGAACAAGTCTGTCATCTGGGAATTGGTGAAAATCAATATCCTCAACTCCAATCCGCAATTGCTGGCCCAGGTCAAGAAAAAGCAAAGCAAGCGCAAGGATGCCTCCTTTTCAGCCTACAAGAGTATCCTCTGGCAACAGGGATTTATGGTAGTGGGCTTTGCCGTCCTCTACACTGTCTTTTTCCTTGGAATTGACTATAGTCGCTCGGTTGGTTTCTTCTCTATGCAGCTGGGAATCTTTACGGTCATGGCTATCCTTTATGGATTTACAGGTTTTTTCTCCGTCTTCTATGACAGCAAGGACACCAAACTCTATCTGGCCCTACCTGTCAAAGCCAGTGAGGTTTTTGTAGCCAAGGTTCTGTCGGCTCAAGGAATGGTACTGCCCTTCCTCATGCCCAACCTGACTCTACTGGGTGTGACCTATTATCAAATCGGAGGACTGACCCTGCTGCCACTTGCCCTGCTTTCCTTTGCCATCCTCTGGCTCCTGGTCAATGTGGTCAACCTAATCATGGTACATTTTATTGGAACTATTCTGACAAAAAGTCCTCGTAAGACCTTGATTTCAACCATCTTGACAACTGGAGCGTCCCTGATTTCTGTTGGGGCCATGATGTACATCCAAAGCCAACAAGTACGGTCGTTTGATACAGATGGCTTTGTGGAATTTCCGACCATTCCGGTCTTTGTTGGTTTCCACTATCTAGTCAGCAAGACCTTGTCGCTGGCTACGCTCCTACATTTTGCTCTTCCAATCTTGGTCATGCTCGGTCTGATTTACTATGCGACCAAGACAGTTATTCCTAATTATTTCAATCAAATGCTGGTCATTGATACCATTTCCAGCAAGAAGAGCAGGAAAAAATCTGGCAAACTTCCTAGCAATCTCAAGCAGGCCCTGGTCAAACACCACCTGGCTACGCTTAACGACAGCAATCTCCTGGTTCAATCCTTCCTGCAGCCAATTATCATGGGTGTGGCCCTCTTTCCAAGTTTCTCACAATTTATGGATGGTAATTCCTTTAGTCAAATCGGAGTAGATTATTTCGGTATTTTTCTGCTGGCTGGAGCTATTCTGGGCAGTATGTTTGCAGGGGCTACAACCTTTATTGGGGTGGCCATGTCGCTGGAAAAGGAAAATTATCACTTTATCAAGACACTACCTATCAACTTTAAGCAGTTTACCATTCAGAAATTCTGGGTTATCTCGGCAGTCCAATTTCTGCCACCAGCCTTGCTCTATTTGATCCTGGCAATCGCATTGCTCAAGGTAAACCCAATTTTGGCCTTCGCCTTTACAATTGGTAACCTAGTAACAGCAATTTTAGTTGGACAGATTTTCTATTGGCGGGATCAGCGACTCCTCATGCTTAACTGGCAAAATTCTAATCAGCTCTTCGGTCGCGGCGCTGGCCAGTGGTTGATTGCAGGCTCAATTTTTGCAACCATGATTCTGGGGACCATTCTCTTTGTGATTGCAACAATCCTGACAAATACTATCGGTCCAATCTATGTTAGCTCAGGAATATTCACACTCGTTCTGGTCTTAGCTGCTAGCTTGCAGTATTACCTCTATAAGGTCTACTGGAAGAAATTATGATATAAAAGTAAAGAGTTTGGAAAACAGTTCCAAACTCTTTTTCCTTGTTTAATTGACCCTTGTAAAATCTGGTTTTTCCTTGCGTAAAAAGGCTCCTACTGCTTCAAACAGGGCCTGTTCCTTAGAAGACAAATGGGTCTGCATAGCTTCTAATTCGAGAGCAGCTTCCAAATCAGGATAGAAGAATCGATTGAGCCAATCTTTTTGAATTGAAAGGACTTTAAGAGGCGTATTCAATAGGAAGTTAGCAAAATCTAGTGCTTCTTTATCCAAATGCTCATCATCTATAGATTTAGTGATAATTCCTAAATCCATAGCTTCTTCTGCACGGATAATCTGATTCGTTGTAAAATATTGAAATAGTTTTGATGGTCCTATTTGTTTGCCCAAGAGATAAAATAGCCCATTATCTCCGGGTAAACCGATACCATTAAAGGCTGGAACAAACTTGGTTTTCTTTCCAATGATACGGTAGTCACAAGCCATCGCTAGCCCAAATCCTGCTCCAGCCGCTGAAGCTTGTACGACAGCAATAACTGGCTTAGGATTATTACGGATTGCCATAACTAGTCGACCAGGATTCAGAGTGTGATTCAAGTCAAACGGCTCCCGAGTTTCAAGTAGCTTATTAAATTTGTTTATGTCACCTCCACCGGAAAAAATTTTTCCATTTGCGCGTAAGATGATGATTTTCACTCTTTAATCGTCTGCCAAATTATGAAATGTTTGGATTGTCTCTTCAAACATTGTTTTATCAAATGAATTACCGAATCCCGGCCGATTCAGCGAGATTGTCGCAATAGAATCATGAATGTCTAATTCTATAGTTTTATACATATTTTACCTTTCTAACCTAATATTATATAAACAGGAGGCTGGCAGAACCAACCTCCGACTAGTTATTGATTTAGAAAAATGGTAGTTAGTGATGAAGAGGTAGACCAATAACTAGACTTTGTAAATGAAGGAGAAATATAATTGGTATCTAGTTGATAGGATTAGTTGAAGGCAGCTTCGCCTGTCAGTGAACGTCCGACAATCAAAGAGTTCATTTCATGCGTACCTTCATAAGTATAGATTGCTTCAGCATCTGCAAAGAAGCGGGCAATATCGTAATCAGCTACAATACCATTACCACCGCAAGCTGAACGACCAAGTGCAACAGCTTCGCGCAACATTTCAGCATTATTCAATTTACCGATAGAGGTTGCCACTTCATTATAATCACCTTTTTCTTGCAGGCGAACAATCGATGCACAAAGTGCCATTGCTGTCGTAAGGTTGGATTTCATCTTAGCTAGCTTTTGTTGAGTCAATTGAAATTGAGACAACTTCTTGCCAAATTGCGCGCGACCATTGACATATTTCAAGGTAGCTTCTAGGGCACCCGCAATTGCACCCGTCGCCATGAAGGATACTCCAGCTCTAGTCGTATAAAGAATACGAGCGATATCTTTGAATGAATTGATTTTTTGTAGACGTTCACTCTCTTCCACCACAACATCTGTCAAAGTAATATCGCAGTTTGGTACAATGCGCAAGGCAATTTTATTTTGGATGACAGAAACTTCTACACCTGGTTGGTCTCTGCGAACAATAAAGGCTTTTGGCTTACCAGTCTCAACATCACGCGCATAGACTGGAATGACATCTGCCACATTAGCACCACCAATCCAGCGTTTAGCGCCATTGATAATCCACTTGTCTCCCTCGCGACGAGCAGTTGTTTGCAATCCCCAAGCAACATCAGAACCATGGTCAGGCTCTGTGAGGGCAAAACAGGTTCTCAGTTCATGGTTGGCCAATTTCTTAATATATTTTTCTTTTTGGGCATCGTCTCCACCGTAAAGGAATGAGTAGAAACCAAGCCCTGAGTGAACACCGTTTAGCGTTGCAAGGGATGGGTCGAAACGGGCCATCGTATAGGCGAAGAAGAATTGGAAGATGAGACTTGGAGTATCTGCACCCTCGCGGCCTTCATACAATAGTGGACTATATTTGTATTCCAGTGTTCCCATATCTTCGAAAAATCCTTCTGGTACTGTACAATTCGACCAATGGGTATTCAAATCCTTACGGTATTTAGACTCCAAGAGTTCATAAAGGTTTTCCAAAATTGTCAGTTCACCTTCACTCAAATCTTCGGAGATGCGCAATACATCTTCTGGAAATAGTTTTTTTAACCGTTCTTCTTTAGTTGCCATAGTGATTACTCCTTTTATTCTGATTTAAATTCTGCTTTACGTTTTTCAAGAAAGGCATTGATACCTTCAACCTTATCATTGGTATCAAGTAGGACAGAGAAAGCTAAATTTTCAAATAACAAGCCTGAATGAATATCCACATCATTTGCGGAGTTGATGACACGTTTAGCCAGCATAACCGCAATTGGTCCCTTAGCCGTTACCCGTTTTGCTACTTTTTCAGCTACAGTCAATAATTCTGCAGGATCAGCTACTTGCATAATCAATCCACTTGCCACACCTTCTTCAGCTGAAAGAATTCGCCCTCCCAAAATAACCTGTTTTGCAATCGATTCATTGGTCAAGCGCACCAATTTTTGTGTACCACCAGCACCTGGTAAAAGTCCCAAGTTAGTTTCTGGCAAACCGAGCAAGGCAGTTGTAGAAGCAATGCGGATATCACAGAACATTGACAATTCTAAACCTCCACCAAAGGCATAGCCATTGATGGCTGCAATGAAGACTAGGCGTGAATTTTGCATTCCCAATAAGAAGTCGCGAGCAAAGGATGAAAGATTTTCCTTCCCTTTTTTAACCAAGAGATTTTTTACATCTGCACCTGCTGCAAAGGCCTTATCCCCTGCCCCTGTCAAGATGACAGCACGAATGTCTTCTTGATTATTGAGATAATCTACAGTTGCTTTTAGCTCTCTCCAAACTTCTGTAGACAAGGCATTCATAGCCTCTGGACGATTGATAGTCACAATAGCTGTATTGCCTTTTTCTTCCAATAGTAAATATTCTAATTGTGGTTTAGACATAGTTCTTACCCTCCTAAAGTGTTACATTTGAATCAATAAAGGCTTTGAATTCTTCGTCAGAATATCCCAAAGCTTTCAGTATTTCTTCTGAATCACGACCAATCCGACCAGTCGGTTGATAAGAATCAAAGGTATCATATTCTGAGAATGATACTGGAAGATTAGGCATAACAGCTGTATTTCCCGATTCAAAGGTAACTTCACGAAGATAATTATTAGCCCAGGCTTGTTCATCTTTAGAAACATCTGCATTGTGTTTCAATACTTCGTAAACAATATCTGCCTCATCAAATAAAGCAGTCCATTCAGCCATTGTCTTGGTTCTAAAGACTTGATAAAGTTTTTCCATCAATTCCTTCAGGGTATCCGGATGAGCTTGCAAGATAGCAATCGTCTCTGTATCTGGATGCTCTGCGTACTCATCTAATCCTAGCAAACGGTAGAAGCCAGGGGCCTGACGTTCATAATTACCGAGGGTAATGATAACCCACTGATCATCTGAAGATTGATAGATATGATTCGTAGGGGAACCTGGGGCCATTTTATGTTTTGGATACTCTGCGCCATACCGCTCTTGTGTGGCCACAACACCTGTAGCATTGTACCAAATACCTGTACCGTACAAGGAAGATGTTAAGAATGTTCCTTTGCCACTAACAGTTCTTCCATACAAAGCACCCATGATTCCCAGGGCGATAACAGATGCGACCGTTGAATCTCCAAAGCCGCCTAAAGGCTTAATAGGAAAGTCACCTTTTGAGCCCCAGTCAACCATTGCACCCGTTCTTGCCCAGAAGGCTGCCATATCAAAACCTGGTCTGCTTGCTGCTGGCCCTTCATAACCATATCCTGTGAAATGAGCATAAATAATCTTTTCATTGACTGCTTTTACTGTTTCATAAGAAATGTTCATTTTCTCAAGAGATTTCAAACGAACATTCGTAATGAAAACATCTGCTTCTTTGATCAAATCAAATAGAATTTTCAGACCTTCCTTGGTTTTCAAATTCAAAGCCAAGAGTTTTTTGTTTGCGTTTTGAACGGTAAAAAGTGGGTTTTCATCATCAGCTTTTGGTGTTCGGAAACCTGGACCTATGTGACGCCAATCATCTCCTTGCAAACCCTCAATTTTGATAACTTCTGCACCCCAGTCAGCCAGCCATCTGGTTGCCGTAGGAACGGCTATAAATGTTCCTAATTCAACGACTTTTATACCCTCTAAAGGTTTTTTCAAACTCATTATATGTACTCCTTTCAATACATTTTTTATCCTGTCGAATGTAGAAATATCGACAAACCTGCACAATCACATGTCAAGCTTTTTCCAATTGTTATTTAACATCAGACAAATATTCCTAATTTGATAAGAATCATTGCGACGATAATAGAGATAACACCTCCCAGAAGCCCTGTCCTAAGGTAGACTACAATCCCTTTGCGATATTCTAATTTTGCTAATTCCATGGCATTATTTACACCTGGCGAATGAGCCGAAATAGATGTAGATGCCGCTATGGTCATAAGACGATGGGAGGTTGCTGCCGTCAGACCAGCTTGCTCAGTAAACATAGTATTTACCTCTGCACCAAAAGAGTTGATAGCACCTGCTCCTGTTGCTGTAATAAAGGATACTAGCGAGATTAGAAGCACACCCTTGGTCATTGGAGAAAAGATATCCAAGCCAGCAGTTACCAAGGCAAATCCAGGAACAACTTTGATAACTGAACCTATAGCTGACGTTGCAGCGACACCAAAAATTGGTGCGTAGGCGGACGATAGAGCTCCTGTAATTGTCTTATCCAAGGCTTTGTAGCGCTTGAAGAAAAGAATGACACAAAGGATACAGCCAGCTGTAATCGAATACAGTACATCAACTTTAAGGAAACCCGCCAAAGCAATCATGACAACAATTGGAAGAATTGACAACAATACAGAAGGTAAATCTTCATCCGCACTGCTATTTCCAAGTCCTGCATAGAAATTAGCACCCGTTTCATCAAATCCTTCACCACGCTTCTCCGCAACTTTTAAATCATAAACGATAAAGAAAGCTTGATAGGCATAGAAAACTAGTGCACAGATTAGGGAAAGTCCCATACCAGCTGTAATAGGCTGACCTGTAAATTGAGAGGGTGTAATATTGGTCAATTGGAGAGACCCACCGATAAAGAGAGCGCCAATAACAGCCGATCCACCATTGGTATAAAGCCTCCAAGGAATATTAAATTTCTTGAACAGTTCTGCCGATACGTCAATGACCGTATAGACAATGACTAAGCCTGAAACTCCAACATAGGATAGGATGGCATACATAACAGGTACAAATGCAACTGCCCAGAACTTTTGATTCTTCTTCAATTTAGAGATAGCTCTGTAGATGCCCATAGCGATAGACTTTGATGCTCCACCGTCATTGAGCAAACGACCAAAAATGGCACCAGCGGCAAAAATAAGAAAGAAGTTTTGAATAAAGGAAGCAAACCCTGGTGCCCAGGCAGTTTTGAGCAATTCCAACATAGGTAAGCCTGATGTCAGAATAATGATAAAAGCGGAGAGTAGTGCTGATAGTACTAGATTAAATCCTTTCACACATAAGAAAATGAAGAATCCAATCCCAAACAGCATTCCGATAAGACTGATTAGTTCCATAGCACACACACTTTCTAGAAACTAGGTCTCATCTTCGATTAGTTCAATCAGACCAGCAGCACCCATTCCGCCACCGATACACATGGTAATCAATCCAAGTTTGCCTTTTGTTCGTTTCAATTCTGAAATTGTTTTTGAAATCAAGATAGCACCTGTTGCACCAAGTGGGTGACCAAGGGCGATTGCTCCACCATTTGGATTGACCTTAGCTGGATCAAAGCCCAGAGTATCGATGATTGGAAGGGCTTGAGCTGCGAAGGCTTCGTTCAATTCAATAACATCAATATCGTCTACTTTGACATCCAAGCGATTTAACAAACGTGGTACTGCCTCTATTGGCCCAATTCCCATGATATTTGGATCTACCCCTGCAACATTGAAACCAAGGAATTTGGCAACCGGTTTAATGTTTAATTCCTCTGCCCGCTTACGAGACATAAGAACTACAAATCCTGCACCGTCTGAAACTTGCGATGCCTGTCCAGCTGTTACAGTACCATTTTCTTTAAAGACAGGATTCAAAGCACCTAAAGCTTCCATGGTCGAACCATAACGAATACCTTGGTCATCTTTGAATTCAAACTCATTGCCCTCTAGGTCATTTCCAATCACTGGGATAATTTCGTCAACAAACTTACCAGCTTTTTGAGCAGCCTCTGCACGGTGGTGACTTTCAACAGCGAAAGCATCCATTTGTTCACGGGTCACACCATATTTTTCTGCTACATTTTCTGCTGTAATTCCCATTGGCGTATAAAGACCAGGTTCATTATCTGAAATCCATTGATCACGGGTAGCAGGATTTCCTGTCATTGGCAGTTTGGACATAGATTCCACACCACCAGCTACTACTACGTCTGCTTCACCGGACCAAATCATATTTGCTGCTGTAGAAACCGATTGTAGACCTGATGAACAGAAACGGTTAATCGTTTGAGCAGATACACTGTACGGTAAGCCAGCTCTCAGAGCAATGAGACGAGCGACGTTGTTCCCTTGTTCCGCTTCTGGTTTGGCTGTTCCGACAACAACGTCATAGATTTCTTCCTTTGGAAGATTCGGTACTTTTGCTAACACCCCTTCCAAAACCTTGCCGGCAAAATCAACCGGATGTTGTAGGCGCAAGAACCCCTTCTTTCCCGCTTTAGCAACAGCTGAGCGACCATAGGCAACAATCACTACTTCTTGTTGAGACATGAATATGTTCCTCCATTTTTATAATATATTTTTTAAAATTTTATTTCGTATATTTATAGAAACCTTCGCCTGTTTTACGGCCCCATTTTTTCTCGTTGTACATTTTCTCCAACAACTCAATACCTGGACGACGTTCTCCAGTTTCATCTTGCTGACGTTTGGCAGCTAGGTAGGCTAGGTCAACACCGGTCAAGTCCATCAGGCGGAATGGGCCCATCGGATAATTGAGACCTTTTTCAACAGCGGTATCAATATCTTGATATGATGCGATGCCTTCATCATAGAGTTCCATGGCTTTACGAGAAACAGCACGGAGTACTGAGTTCGCTAAGAATCCATCATTTTCTTTCATAACAAAGACAGGGTCCTTACCAGTATTGCGGGCAAAATCCATCAATCGTTCAACAGTTTCCATAGAAGTGTGTTCGCCTTTGACTACTTCAACCAATTTCATTACCAAAGCTGGATTAAAGTAATGGAAATTAGCCAACAATTCTGGTTCTCTAACAGCATCTTTGAACAAGGAAGACACCATGAAACTAGAGTTTGTAGCAAGAATAGTACCTGGTTTTACCAATCCAGTCACTTCTTTGAAGAAATCAAACTTAATCTGGCGATCCTCAATAATGGCTTCAATGACTAAATCTACATCTTCTACTGCTAATTTTATATCTGGTTCAAAGAATAAAACTTTATTGACATCATCGATATGCTCTTGGGTTAACTTCCCTTTGGCAATGCGTCCATTAAGATAATCGACTGTCCACTCTTTTGCTTTTTCTAAAGCTTCTTCATTCTTATCATTCAAAAAGACTGTATAGCCATAGAGGGCTGAATTCAGGGCAATTTGACGCCCCATTAAGCCTGAACCGATGACAGCAACACGTTTAATTTCACTCATTTTTATTTTCCTCCTAAAGATTGGAAGGTATTTTCACACCCTTCAAGTTTCTCTGAATGTCTAAATAATTTGGTAAAAGTTACCATATACCCATTTGATAAAGCATTGCACCAACAAAGGCACAAATAATTGGAATCACAACTGATGTTACAAAGGTATTTAGATAAGATTCCTTGTGAGTCAAGCGCATAACAGCTAAGGAATTGATAACAACTCCGTTATGCGGTAAAGAATCTAGGCCACCAGCAGAGACAACTGCTAGGCGATGAATGACCGGAGCCGGAATTCCCTGATCAATAAAGCGCTGACCAAAGACCTGCAAGCCAACTCCCAATCCACCTGCTGATGATCCGGTAATTGCGGAAGCAATGTTAACTGCGATGACCAACTGGACTACAGGCGGACCAGGAATCTTATCCAGACCGGAAATGATGTACTGAAAGGCCGGTAGAGCCGCCACCACTGTACCAAAACCAACCACTGAACAAGTAGCTCCTACTGCATTCAAGGTGTTTGTGGTCGCTTTTTGAATAGTAGCAAAAATTCCTTTCAAGTGCTTGTAGAACAGCAAGTAAGTCACTGTAATAGTAATGAGTAGACTAATAGGTGGCGAGAATTTCAAGATATTCATAAAAAGGAACAAGACAATCGAAGGCAAGAAACAAAGCCATAATGGAATATTAGGAATATCTGTCTCAGTTTTGATATCTGACTCTGCAATCCTATAACCAGTCTTATAAAATCCTTCTCCCCTTTTTTGAGCCTGCCTCAAACGAAATTCGATATAGCCGACACCCATTATCAAAGCCAAGACGGCAAGAATTAAGCCAAGTATAGGGGCGGCCATGGTCGTAGTCCCCAGATACTCCGTAGGCATAATATTTTGAATCGAGGGTGTTCCAGGTATCATCGACATAGTAATAACTCCAGCAGCTAATCCATTACAAGTGTACATGTGCCAAGGGATATCTAGCTCTTGAAATATTTCCTTAGAAATAGCTACCATTGTAAAGACCAAGACATAGACCGATATGCCACCATATGATAAGGTCGATGAAATGAAAATCAGGGTCAAAATTGCAACTAGTTGCTCCTTACCTGGAAATTTCCGAGCAAATCCTGCAAAAGTATAAGCAATCACTTTTGCTGCTCCAGAATCTCCCATCATCTGACCGAATACTGCTGAGAAGAAGAAAATGAGCCAGTTTCGCTGAGCAAAATTTGCAAAGCCAGTCATATAATTTTCCTGTATCAACTCGTTTATATTTCCGCCAGATAAAAGAATCATTGGCAACATACTGATAATACTTAGAAAAAGTATTGGAAAGCCCTTATAAGCAAGGTAAATAAGAAGACTTAACGATAGGAGAACCCCTATCAGACTGATAAGTCCAGGATCCATTGATTTCCTCCATGTTCTAAAAAAATAAGTTTATGCATGTTTATAATTGTTAGTTTGTGAATTATTAAATTATTGGAAGCGCTTCATTTACTTTATAGACAAATTATAATACGATATAGTAACTTTGTGAAATGCCAAAACAGAATGCTTTCCATAACAAAATCATTATGGTAAAATGTTAATATAATTTAAAACAATTAAAAAAATGGAGGTGTATAAATGTCGAGTATTTCTAAAAAAAGCATCATTGAAGCCATCATTTCCTTAGGAAGCATCACAGCTGCTGCCGAATCACTCTATGTAACACAGCCCTATATTTCTAGAATATTAAAAGAAATTGAAGAGGAGTTAGGAGCTAAACTATTTGAACGCCGCTATCGCGAAATGAAATTAACTCAGGCTGGTGAAATTTATTTAGCCTTTTTAGAGAAAGTGGACGTACTTCACAGCGTTATGTTGGATCAATTATCCTCTATTGCCAAAGAAAAAAAGGGACTGTTGCGTATCGGCATCAACCCCATGTTATCTCCTATTTTTCTACCAGCTATTTATCCTATCGTTACAAATACAATGGACAAGGTAGAATTTAAATTCGTTGAAAATACTTCAAAAGTCCTTCTAAATATGCTAAATGAAGGCGATTTAGACCTCCTATTTGGTATCGGAAATGAGGACAGCAACTTTGAAACAATCCACGTTTTTGACTCCAGCATGTGTCTCATCGCTTCCGAATCATCCTCTCTCTTCCAACCAACTAGACAGCGCGAGCTACTAAAAAATTCATTGGATTTGAAACAACTTCATAACTTGCCTGTCATATTATTGAATGAACACTATGTTTTTAGAAAAATTATTGATACTGCGTATTTTCAAGAAAATATATCAATCAATTGTATCCATGAAACCTCAAATACGTACACAGCAATTGGCATGGTCAAAAAAGGAATTGGGAATATGTTTCTACCAAAGGTTGTAACTATACCTAGTAACTTTAACAAATGCAGCATTTATGAAATTGCTGAGCCATCCTTCACTATTGAATTTGTCTTTTATCGAAACCCAACTATCCAATCACCGTCCTACCTTGATGAGTTCATTGAGCAAGCTGGCAGGACTCTACATGAACATTATACTCAACCAGTTATGGTTAGTCACTAGTTATTGATAATATATAAATTAAAACAACCAGTGTGAACTGGTGGTTTGCTCTGCGGCTATAAGCCGCTTTTTCCGGCCAGGGTCAAAGACCCACTGAAATGATTTCCTCGCGCACCACTTTCTCGAGCAGGTGCTAAAGCACCTCAGTTACTTCTTCCTATTTGGTTCGCCAGTGAACGGATCTACAGTCTCAAACAAAGTTAACTGATCCGCTACCCTGTCTTCCTGTATTTGATTTTGAATGTATTCGGCAATTATCTTTTGGTTTCGTCCAACCGTATCAACATAATACCCTCAACACCAAAAGATCTGTTTCCATACTTGTATTTTAGATTGGCATGTTTGTCAAAAATCATCAAACTGCTCTTACATTTCAAGTAGCCCATAAAATGTGCGATACTGAGCTTGGGTGAAATACTGACGAGCATGTGGATATGATCAGAACAAGCATTCGCTTCATGAATAGTAACCCCTTTTCTCTCACACAAATCTCGGATAATCTTTCCGATACTAGCTTTGTACTTGCCATAAATGATTTGGCGACGATATTTTTGGAAAAAAACAATATGATATTTACAATTCTACTTCGTATGTGATAAACTTTCTGTATCCTCTCTCATGAGGTACCTCCTTTGTGATGTGATGTAGTGGCGGGGAAACCACTTCTATCATATCATTTTAGGAGGTCTTTTTAATACCACGCTGGAAGCTCTACGGAACCACTAGCATAGCTAGTGGTTTTCAGAAACCAAAAAAGTTCGGAACATTTGCTCCGAACTTTTTGTGTGTTTAGTTTTCTTCTGCGTAGTATTCCGCCCCATAGCCTTCAACTTCTGCGTTGAATTGCCATGTGATGCCGAATTTGTCCGTAACATTTCCGTAGGCCGGTGACCATGGCACTGCCTGCAACTCCATGTTGATGGCTTTAGCATCTACTGACAATTTGTCGTAGCAATCCTTAGCTGTTTCAGCATCATCAGTGATAAGGGCAACGGTGATGTTGTCGCCTACTGAGTAAGGCATTTCTGGATTGTTATCAGAAAGCATGAAACGTTGACCGTTTGGCAAGCGGAATTGTGCATTCATCACATGATTTTCCAATTCAGCTGGACAATCTGGCAAGAAATCCTTGAACAAATTTACTTGCTCAACTGTTGCACCGAGGGCATTTTTGTAAAATTCGATGGCTTCAAATCCGTTACCATTGGTTACCAAATATACTTCCATTGCTTTAAACATTATGTTCCTCCAATTATCGTCATATGGTTTATCTTTTATTACTTCGTTAACTCGTCTTGCCTAACTTCAGTTATGCCTGCGACTATTGACGCAGAATACATCTGCTGTATCATTATACCCTTCAACAGTCTCCCAGACTATTGAAGCAAGCACTAAAAGTAAACTAAACGACTTTATAAGATAAACCATCATATCACATCTGATTTGTATGGTCAAGTACTTTTTTCTATTATTGATAACCGCCGCCAGCAACGCCGAAATACTCTTCCAGAGTCAGGCCAGAATTGTAAATATCAGTCGCTTCTTGGCCAATATAACGCAGGTGCCAGGCTTCAGCCATGTAGCCTGTGATGGCTTCTTTTCCAGGCTGATACCGAACGATAAAGCCATAGTTGTGGGCGTTTTTAGCTACCCAGTTGGCTGCGGTCGGCTCTTCTAAGAGATTGCCAGCGCTGTCCATGAGGTCAAATGCTAAGCCTGTCTGATGCTCACTATAGCCTGGACGGGCTGAATAGGTATCGGCAGCAACCTGACCATCACGATTAACATAGGACTGATAGAGCCCAGCCTGGGTCTCGTAAGAACGGAAACCACTATAGGAATGCGATACAGCGAACCCTTGTGCCTGCATGTCTGCAATCAGGCTCTGGAAGGCTACCAAAGCTTGCGGGTCCTCACCTGGAGCGTAGGAAGCTGCCAGAGGATGCTTTTTATTGGCAATGACAACTGGTCCGTATTTCCCTTGGACACTGTAATAAGAGCCGTTGTAGTTTGCATCTGTAGCAATGGTCTCCTCGGCCTGTTCAGACGACGAACTAGCATCGCTACTGTTTTCTGACCCTTCAGCAGTTTCGCTGGTTTCTGATGACACTTCAGTCTTGGTTTGCGCTGTCTTGCTTGAATGACTGGTGTCATTTGATTTACTTGATTCTACCTTGCTTTCTGATTGGCCGCATGCTGTTAAGAGCAGAGCGGAGAGCAAGAGAAAACTCAAGCTTTTTTTATTCATCATTATTTGCCTCACGTTTCACTTACTCCATAAATCAAGAACGAATCACCATTTTGTCTCAAATTAAAGACTTGTTTTTTCGTCAAGGTACTCGATTTACCATTGAGATAAACTTCTCTAAATTGATTATGAACGGTCACGACGTAATTGTCTCCATCTTTCTTGACATCCGTCACAGTATAATCAATCGTCGTTTGGTAATCAATATTGGCTCTGGCAACACCGCCACCCTCAATATAGTTTACATATATACGATATACCTCACTTGAGGTATCGAAATATCTGTCAAACTGAACGGTACGGTGGGTAATAGAAGACCGCATTGACTCGATATAGTCATTCATGAAGGTCTGGATTTTTTCCTTGGTTTCCTGCTCCTCTTTGGCCTGAGCTTCCTTGCTTTCCTTAGCTTTTTGAGCGTCCGTTAACTTCTTGCTTTCCTCAGAAGACATGGTCAAATCCGCATAAATTTCGCCAACTGCTGGATCGACCAGAACCTTGGTAGATTCCGTTGTAAATGTTGCGCCCTCAAAATTAAAGCTAACCTTCAAATCAAGATGTTGATTGTCTAGAACTTCAACGCTGTCTGACAGTGATTTGGCAATTTCCTTATCACCAGAGAAGACCTTGATGTCCTTGATAGATCCGTTATCGACCGGCAGGTGTAGGTTGAGCGTTTTCTGAACAGGCGATAGGGTCATGACAATCCTGTTTTCTTCAGCTTGACTGAGATTCGGCTGCAAGCTGGTTTCAAAGTCTCCAGATTTGGTTTTGCCCTTAGCCTTGAATTCTTTATTGGCAAAATGATGTTCACCCAAAGATGTTTCTTTGTTGGCTTCAATCTTTTGATCATCAATAGATAATTCAGACAGGTCACTATTGACAAGAATTTCAACCGGATAACTGGTCACTTGGTATTCTGGAAAAAGACCTAATTTACGTCCTTTTTCACGTAATCCGAGCAACTTATTTCCACGTTGGTCGTTAAAAGTATTTTTTCCGCCAGATGCTTCAATGGCATCTAGCTCACTCTTGATATCGACGCCTTCAGAGTTCAAATATTGGATAAAATCCTTAGCCTCTGACTTGGACCACTTGTCATCATTAGAAGATAGGAGGGTCGCAATCTGGTCGTAATCATTGCTGTCAACTGCTGTTTGGAATTCATCAACAGCGATGTCCATTCCAGTCACAGAATCCATATAGTAGTAGCCCGCGCCGAGTGCAAGTAGGGCCACTGCACCCAAGCCAAAGAGAATCTTCTTTTTCTTGCTCTGTGGCTTGGTTTGATAAGTGGTAAAGACAGGTTGTTCCACAAGGACCTGCTCCACCTCTTGAACAGGCTGGGCTGGCGCTACAGGTACTACTTCCGCTACTGGCTGTACAGGCTGGGCTGTTTGAACTGCTTCTGCTACAGTCTCTGCACCATTCTCAGCCACATTTTCTGCAGCTACTTGTTGGTCGCTGTCCAATCCTGCTATGGCCTTGATTTGCTTTAAGTCAAAGTCAACTTCCTTGGCCTTAACAAATTCAGCAGGGGTTGGCTTTCTACCAACAACCTTTTCAAATAAATCAATCCATTTTTCTTTCGTTGCCATATTTCAACTCCTATTTGATTAAAAGAGACTTGACCAGAACATTTGTCCTACGATAGAGGCTGCAATAATTCCTGATACAAAGATAATCAGACCATTTACCAAAATAGCAATAAAGTAGCGATACAAGGAGTCCATCTGTGATGAATTAGTAAAGTTAGCAAGGGCATAGACGCTGGCTGAACCCACGGCAAAGAGGGCTAAAGAGGTCGCAACACCAACCAGAGAGAAAATTCCCAAAACAGCTGACAAGGCCGCAATTGCATAAAGCAATACGTTTACCGCAAACAAACGACCATAATATTCAAGAGTGTAAGCAAATGTATATTGCTGTTCTTTGTAGATAAAGCGTTTCACCACAAATCCTGCTAGGACAATTGAAAAAATAATCAGAGCAATTCCGATAAAGGTCTTAAACAAGATATCCAGTCCAACACTTACTGCAGGTGCGGAAGAACCATAAGAATCGTAGCCATTAGCGCCCTCAAACAGACTACCGAGTTCTGAAGTCAGACTATTTGTAAAGCTATTGACACTGTTTGCCGCCTTAACCATTGGGAAATAAATCGTCAGGGCTGCGAAAAAGGCGATGAGCAAGAGAGAGGTCAAACCGTTGTATTTGTGGGTATGGCTGGCAATTGAAGTTGGTTTCTTCCAAGCAGACACAATCCACTCTCTAAACTGCTTGAAGAAGAGACCGAATGCTGATGGTGCAGCTGGCGCTTGTTGTAAGGCCTGCGGATTTACCTGCTGTACCGTTGGCTGTGGCTGTGCTTGTTGCGCTTGAGCATTGGTTTGCTGAGTGAAGGCTTGAGCTGGTTCCTGAACTGGTTGCTGGGCAGGAATGTCTTCTGGAGCTGAAACAGGCTCTACAGTAGACTCTGCATTAACTTTTTCTTCTTGAACAACTTCTTCTGTAGGTACATTTTGAAGGCCATCCTCTTCAAATTCTCCAGCGGCAAGAGCAGCTTCAATCTCATGAGCTTCTGGCGAACGACCATTGATAGCTTCAAAATATTCAATCCAATCAATCTTTTTCATATTATTTCTCCTTTTGTTTTGATAGATTGTGCAGAATACACTACTCTAGTATAGCATATTTATTTCATTTTTAAAACTATTTATACAAGATTGTTACAAGAATTTTAAGATTTTAAAAAATGAAAAAAGCAAGCAATGGTCTCGCTGCTTATAAGATATCTATTAATTGCTGGTAGTTGCTGATGGTGTAGGTTGGTTTGAGGTGGCTTGTATTTTCTAGGCCAGCTGGATTGTACCAGGCTGTATCCATGCCAGCGTTGATACCGCCTTGGATGTCTGCCGTCAGGCTGTCACCAATCATGAGCGCTCTGAACAGGTCAAAACCGGTAATCTGCTCTGCTATTTTTTCATAAAAATCAAGCTCCGGCTTCTGGGTCCCCATCTGCTCAGAGATAAATACTTGCTTGAAATAGCTGCCAATGGGTGAGTGTTTGAGACGATTTTCCTGGATGTAGGTGATGCCGTTGGTCGCGCCATAAATCTGGTAGCCACGCTCCGTCAAGGTCTCAAGCAAATCATCCGCTCCCTCAAAAATCTGTCCTTGACGACCGATAAATTCTTGGTAACGAAGGGCCAACTCAGCTCCGTCTTCCTGCCGTCCGAAATGGGCAAAGGCCCGCGAAAATCGAGTATTGACCAGCTCCTTCTTGGTAATCAAACCCTTTTCCAAGTCCTTCCACATGCCCTGATTGAGCGGACGATAGACATCTTTAAAGGCCTGAATGTCCTCCACTTCCATAAATTCCAGAAACTGAGTGAGGGCAATCTCCTCACCAGTCGCAAAATCCAACAAAGTATGGTCAAGGTCGAAAAGTAGAAATTTGTAGGTCACGATGTTTTTCCTTTCAGAGGCGAATTATTTTATCAAAGGTTAATGAAACTATTATACAAAACTCTTTAAAAGCTGACAAACCATAACTAGCATGGTTACATCGTTTGAAACGACCGGTTCTTGATATATGGTATTTATTGTGATTTCATTTTTATCTGGCGCCAAATATTTTGATGAAAAATCTTTAGCTATCTTTTGTGCAATTTATCTCTCTTCCTTCAATGTTTATTTCCCCTCAGTCATACCACATCCTGCTAACATTAAAATTGCTATTGTGGCTAAAATGCTGATAAGTAATCGGCTTCTTTTCATTTGATTTAATCTCTGTCCTTTTCAACTCATTTGTATTTATATTTTACCATACTGTTGCGGGATTTGGTTTCAGGAACAAGAATTTGGTTGATTCATCTACAAAATGCAAACAAGCCCTCAAAATCAAAGACTTCATGGGCTTTTCATTCTATATTTGCACCAATCAACTTCTCCCCTTTTCCAAAAATAGGTCGGTCACGCGCATTCTCCTTGGATTGGTGTACAAACCGTGCTTGCACAAAAAACAGCCAACTTTCGTCAGCTGTTGAGTTTCTTAAAAATTCACATTGTCTGGATCAGATTGGACGCTAACGCCTTCAACTCTATCCAAGGTCGCCACATCATCTGCCGACAATTCAAAGTCAAAGATGTTCAAATTGCTTTCAATGTTGGCTGGTGTGACAGATTTTGGTAGAGGCAAGAATCCTTTTTGCAGACTCCAACGTAATGCCACTTGGGCAACAGATTTGCCAGTCTTTTCAGCAATTTCTTGCACTACTTTATTCTTGAAGATGCTGCCTGTTCCCAGTGGACTGTAGGCTTCAAGAAGAATGTCGTGCTCACGGCAGAAGGCTGCTAATTCTTCCTGCGTGCAACCCGGTGCCAAGAGAACTTGGTTGACCTGTGGCTTGATTTCAGCTGTTTCAAACAAGGCTTCCAGGTGATGGATCATAAAATTGGATACACCGATAGCGCGGACCTTGCCTGCCTTGTAGGCTTCCTCCATGGCCTTCCAGGCACCAGCATTTCCAGCCTTCCAGGCATCATTCTCACGGAGCACCTTTGGATTCGGCCAGTGAATCAAGAGCAAGTCAAGATAGTCAACGCCTAATTTTTCCAGCGATTCCTCAATCGACGCCTTAGCAAGCTCATAATCGTGCTTGTCGTTCCAGACCTTTGTCGTCAGGAAAATATCCTCACGCGCCAGGTCACTATCTGCGATGGCACGACCAACACTGCGCTCATTTCCATAAATCTGCGCCGTATCGATATGCGTGTAGCCAACCTTGAGGGCGTGCGCCACACTCTTGTAGGCAGTATCGCCTTCTTTAATCTGCCAAGTACCAAAACCAATCTTTGGAATCTTGACACCATTTGAAAGTGTATAGTTTTCCATGTTTCCTCCTTTTTGAAACACTAGGACTCTGCGTCCTTTCTTCGTATATCGTAGTAGGCATCTGTCCGCTCATTTGCCGAAATTCCCTAAGCTTCTAGCTGGGCTAACTGCTGATGGATCTCGATTTTCTTGACCAGATAGGCATGGGTCTCCTGCAAGGCCGCGATCTGAGCCTCCAGCTGGGCCTGCGTTTTCTTGAGCAAGTCCGACGACAGGGCATGATTGTGGAACTCTGCCAAAATCTTCTGGATATCCTCCAAGGGCATTCCCACACGGCGATAGTGGACAATGGCCTTGAGCCGGTCAATGCTCCGCTCATCAAACTGACGGATACCCCGCTCATTTCTAGGAATCTCCACCATTCCCTCTTTCTCATAAAAACGGATGGTCGGCGCTGAAATCCCCAGCAACTCCGAAATTTCTTTAATCGTGGACATAGCTGCCTCCATCACTATTGTATCGACTTAAACCTACTTTTAGTCAAGTCTGAGGTTTATTTTTTTGAAAAATAGCCTGTGAATTCAACTGTATCATTCCCAGAAAGCCCCTACTTGACCTGACCACGTTGGTAAGAGGCATTGTAGACTTGAAAATCATGGTCGTGCAGGACCTCGGCCGCCTCTGCCAACCAATTGACATTACGAATGAGACCACGACCGACTTGGATCAAATCAGCCTGGCCATTTTGCAAAATATATTCGCCCAACTCTGGACTATTAAGAAAGCCAACAGCTGTAACTGGAATACTGACAGCTTCTTTGATTTTGGCAGAAAAACCAGCCTGATAACCACCATAGATTGGAATATTTGGTCGCGTATCCATGACACCGCCAGTTGAGATATCCAGGCAAGCCACGCCCAGTTCTTCCAACCATTTAGCAATTTGTTGGTAATCTTGGAGTGTATTTTGCTGGCCAGTCTCATCGTAGGCGGTCACTGACAAGCGCACCCAAACTGGACCAGTAAAGACAGCTTTCACACCTTCGATAATTTCTTTCAAGAAACGGAATCGATTTTCCAGACTACCACCGTAGGCATCCGTCCGTTGATTGGTCAAGGGTTCCAGAAATTGATTGACCAAATAGCCATGCGCCCCGTGAATTTCAATCATGTCGTAGCCAGCCTGAGCTGCACGCGCCGCAGCCGCCACAAAAGCAGACTGAACACGCTCAATATCTTCAAGGGTCATTTCCTGCGGTACCTTGTAATCTTGGTTAAAGGCAAGAGCAGTCGGAGCAAGGGGCAGTTCCGCATCCTTGGCCTTACGGCCACCATGACTGAGCTGGATACCGACCTTACTTCCGAAAGCCTTCAATTCCGAAACTAATTTGGCTAGAGCCTGTGCCTGTTCATCTGTCCAAATGCCCAAGTCATGCTTAGATAACCGACCATCTGGTTCTACAGCCGTCGCTTCTTGGATAATCAGGCCAACTCCGCCGATAGCACGCGCGCCATAGTGGGCATGATGGAAGGCCGTTGGCAACCCATCTTCAGCCTTGACTTCGTACATACACATAGGTGGCATGACCACACGATTTTTGAGCGACAAACCAGCAATCTCAACCGGTGACAATAATAATGACATAACTACCTCCTCTTACCTGAACTCAACAAATACTATTATAGCACTAATTAGAATAAAAATCAGAATATGAACACGACAGAAAAATCCTCTGACTATTGTCAGAGGACTCACTAAGCTTTCCAGCGTTTGGTTTTCTTGAGCATCATAGGATAGCTGGCCTTCATCAACCATTTGACAAAGGCATTTCCTTGACCATTTGAAATAGCAGTTTTGCCCTTAGCTAACATTTCTTCAAAACTGATGTCTGGCTCTACAAAACGACCGTTGACATAACAATAAGAGCAATAGATAGACGATTTCGTCCCATCTTTCTCACTTCCACGAACATCTAGGCCATGCAAATTCAAAGGCATAGCACAAGACACTGACAAAATTTTTCCATAGTATTTCCTTTCGGTGAATTCTTTCTTACACTCTCTCTTTCAACCGCTCTACAAAAAGATAGGCTGCTGGGCAAATGAGCGTATTTTTCAAGGTCAGATGGTTAATCTGATAGAAACGCTTTCGGTCGGTATGGGGAAAGGCTGCGCAGGCCTTGGGACGGGCGTCATAGACGTCACAGAGATTGTCAGGGCCCAGAAATGGACAGGGCATGGACTGGAAGACCTTGTCGCCATCCTCATCCACCCGCAGATAGGTGGACTCAAAGGTCGACAATTTCATCCGAAAGAGCTTGGCCATGCGGGTAATATCCGCCTCCGTCAAGTCTGGTCCTAAATCCTTGCAACAATTGGCACATTTGGTGCAGTCAATTTCTTGGAAGACCTCGTCGTGCAATTCCTTGACAATTTTATCTAAATTTTTCGGTGGCTTTTTCTTCAAGCTAGCCAAAAATTTGCGGTGCTCTCCCTGTTTTTGCAGGGCCAGCTGCCGGTACTTCTCAATATCTAAGCTCATAAACTTCCTTTTCTCAATGGTCTAAAGTGCTCTGCTATTTTCCAAAGCCTTTGTAGAAAAAATCCTACGGGAAACCTCAGCGACGGGCAGGCCAATGATGGTATGAATGTCACCTGAAATCCCGGCCACAAAGCGTGGGTCCAGCTCCTGAATACCGTAGGCACCAGCCTTGTCCAGGGGCTGCTTGTCATGGATGTAGGTCTGGATAGGCTCCTCAAGCGCTGGGTAATAGTCGACAAAGTCAATCTCTGCCACAGTGTAAAAGGCATCCAATGAATCCGCAGTGCGCAGGCAGACCGAGGTCACAACCTGATGGATCTTGCCGAAATAAGAGCGCAACATGGCCTCAGCCTCCGCCAAATCAAGCGGTTTATTAAAAATTCGGTCGTCCGCCACCACAATGGTATCCGCTGAAATGTAGAGCTTACCCGGCTCCAGAGGCAGATCAGACTTGGCCTTGGAAATTTCACAACAGGTCTTGGCGGCCCGGGTCAGAAAATCATCCGCAGCGAATTCAGCCATAAACTGTTCTTCAATCCTGCGTTCATCAACTTCTACCGACTGGATTTCTGGCGCTAAAAATTGCAAAAGCTCTTTTCTGCGGGGTGAGTTGCTGAGCAGGACATAGGAGTCAATTTGTCCTGCTTGGCCTTGACTTTGGTAATCGAAAATTGTTTTCATTGTTCAACCTATAGGAAAAGGGCTAGGCATCTGCCCAGCCCTTCCTGACTTATTTTTTATCATCTTCATCCATGCTGAGGACGCTGAGGAAGGCTTCCTGCGGTACTTCGACGGAACCGATGGCCTTCATCCGTTTTTTACCGGCCTTTTGTTTTTCCAGAAGTTTACGTTTACGGGAAACGTCACCTCCATAACACTTGGCCAAAACGTTTTTCCGAAGGGCCTTAATGTCGCTACGGGCCACGATTTTTTGACCGATAGCGGCTTGGATTGGCACCTCAAATTGTTGACGTGGAATGATTTTCTTGAGCTTGTCCACGATGATTTTCCCACGTTCATAGGCAAATTCCTTGTGGACGATAAAGCTGAGGGCATCGACCTTGTCGCCATTGAGGAGAATATCCATTTTCACCAGTTTAGATGAGCGGTATTCAGAAATCTCGTAGTCAAAGCTCGCGTAGCCGCGGGTTGAGGACTTAAGCTTGTCAAAGAAATCAAAGACAATTTCAGCCAGAGGGATTTGGTAAATGACATTGACACGATTGTCATCAATATAATCCATGGTCACGAAGTCGCCACGCTTGCGCTGGGCCAATTCCATCACCGCACCGACATATTCCTGCGGTACCATGATTTGGGCCTTGACGTAAGGCTCTTCGATAGTGGCAATCTTGGTCGGATCTGGAAACTCAGATGGGTTGGCCACATCGATCGACTCACCGTCTGTCATGTTGACATGGTAAACCACCGACGGCGCTGTCATGATCAGATCAATGTTAAACTCACGCTCAATCCGTTCTTGGATAACATCCATGTGCAAGAGGCCTAAGAATCCACAACGGAAACCAAAGCCGAGGGCCTGCGATGTTTCAGGTTCAAATTGTAGACTCGCATCATTGAGCTGGAGTTTTTCCAAGGCCTCACGCAAGTCATTGTACTTGTTGGAATCAATCGGATAGATACCAGCAAAGACCATTGGGTTCATCTGTTTGTAGCCAGCCAAGGGTTCAGAGGCAGGATTGTCAGCTAAGGTCACCGTATCACCGACACGGGTATCCGCAACCGTCTTGATGGAGGCCGCAATATAACCTACGTCACCCGTTGCCAGGTAGTCACGCCCCATGGCTTTGGGTGTGAAAATTCCCACTTCTGTCACATCAAAGGTCTTGCCATTGGACATCATTTGAATGGTGTCGCCGGGCTTGACCACACCATTGACAATGCGGACCTGCAAAATAACACCGCGGTATGGGTCGTAAACAGAGTCGAAAATCAATGCTTGAAGGGGCGCCTCGACATCACCAGTTGGTGCAGGCACTTTTTCAACGATTTGCTCAAGGATTTCCTCGATGCCAATACCCGCTTTTGCGGACGTCAAGACAGCCTCTGAGGCGTCCAGTCCGATTACATCTTCGATTTCATGACGGACACGTTCTGGATCAGCCGCTGGCAAGTCAATCTTGTTGATAATGGGCAGGATTTCCAAATCATTGTCCAGGGCCAGATAAACGTTGGCCAAGGTCTGAGCCTCAATACCTTGAGCAGCATCGACCACCAAAATCGCACCTTCGCAGGCTGCCAAAGACCGAGAAACTTCATAGGTAAAGTCAACGTGCCCCGGTGTGTCAATCAGGTGGAAGGTATAGGTCTCACCATCCTTGGCCTTGTAGTTGAGCTGGACAGCATTGAGCTTGATGGTAATGCCACGCTCACGCTCCAAATCCATGCTGTCTAGGAGCTGGGCCTGCATTTCACGGCTAGAAACTGTCTCTGTTTTTTCCAAAATACGGTCAGCCAGCGTTGATTTCCCATGGTCAATATGGGCAATGATAGAGAAGTTACGAATCTTCTCCTGTCGTTTTTTCAAATCTTCTAAATTCATCATTCATCCTTTAAGGGTAATACTCTTCATTATATCAATTCATTATAGTTTTGGCAAGAAAGCTACTGTCTTCAAGCCTAAAGTACCAGCTTTGGCGAATAGCTCCGATATGCTCTAAAACAGGCAAAGAATAGAGCATTTACTCAACTTCTGCTATTATTTCTTTGTGCTATGCTTGTTCATAACCCTACTCCTTTCTATTTTGGGTACAAGAAAAGCACTCGAATACTCGAATGCTTAATAAAGGCTCTATAATTTCTGTAGTGGCTAAATCCACTGTAGAGATTATGTAGCCTTTTTGAGTGTATACAAAAAATCCCATATGACCTATAATGAAAAGCAACCACACTCACATTAGAAAGACTCATATGGAACTACTTCATCATACCACAGAACTAATTGGAATCAAAGACAAAAACATCAAAATTCTCTTTGTTTTGAAACATCTGACCCATCTGGAAATTCGGGCAAAGCTAGATTACGACAGCCCTGGTTGTCCTCATTGCCAAGGAAAGTGTATCAAGTACGACTTTCAAAAGTCGTCAAAAATCCCTATTTTGGATTGTCAGGGCTTTCCGACCCTCCTCTTGCTTAAGAAACGGCGGTTTCAATGCAAATCTTGCCAAAAAGTGACTGTAGCTGAGACAGCTCTAGTCAAGAAAAACTGTCAGATTTCCCAACCTATTTGGGAGAAAGTGACACAACTCCATACAGAAAACATGACCAATATAGCCATCGCTAGGAGACTACATATCTCCGTGTCAGTTGTCCAGAGGAAACTGGCTCAATTTCAATTTGAGCATGATTTTATGAAATTACCAAAAGTCTTGAGCTGGGATGAATTTAGTCGGAACAAGGGAAAACTCGCCTTTATTGCTCAGGATTTTGAGACGAGATCGATTGTGACCATTCTTGACAACAACCGCCAAACCACCATCAAGAACTATTTCTACAAGTATCCTAGGGCGGTCAGAGAAACTGTCGAGGTCGTGACCATGCTATGTTTAGCGTCTACTACAAATTGGCTAGCCCCTTCGCTTTCCTATCTCTAGGCTCAGGCTGAAACAGTCTATTCCCAGACTGTTTCACTCCCAAATGCGAAAATTGTTCTTGATAGATTTCACATTATCCAACACCTGAGCCGTGCTATGATGACGACTAGAATTGATATTATGAAGACTTTCGATACGCGTTCCCTACCTTATCGATCCATGAAAAATCACTGGCGTATTCTCCAAAAAGATAGCCGTAAACTGTCTCTGAATCGCTTCTTTTCTCGCACTTTCGGGCAAACAGTAACACCGAGAGAGGTTATCCAGAAGACATTGAATTTCTCTGTGGAACTGAAATTCTATTACGAACTCTATCAGATCCTTCTCTTCCATTTCCAAGAGAAGAACTCGAAACATTTCTTCGAGCTTCTAGAAGACAATCTGGATCTTGTCAATTCAACCTTTAGGACTGTTTTTAAGACATTTCTAAAATATAAAACGTACATCACGAACGCCATGGAGCTTCCATATTCCAACGCTAAACTGGAAGCGACCAATAAACTCATCAAAGACATTAAGAGGCAAGCGTTTGGCTTTAGGAACTTTACGAACTTTAAAACCAAGATATATATTGCTTTAAACATCAAAAATGAGAGAACGAATTTCGTCCTCTCTAGGTGTTAGCTTTTCACCTACCCACTACAGTTGACAAAGAGCCTAAAAAAAGCAAAAACCCCAGAAGAGTTTTTGCTGCTGTCAAACTGATAGATGGACCTGCTCATCAAAGAGGGCTAAAAAACTTTCCTCCTGAGAGTGTGTCACAACAATCACCAGTTTGTCCCTTATTTTCTCGAGACTATCCGCAATCAATTGTTCGCTTTGAGAATCTAAACCTGTTGTAGGTTCATCAAATAAAAAGACCTCTGCATCACGGTAAAGGGCACGCGCCAAATCAAACCGTCTCTCTTCCCCACCTGATAATTGCTGAGAAGAGGTCAAGAGAGTAGCAAATCCATCTCCCTGCCGATAGAACCAGTCCTCTAAACCAACTTGCCGCAAGCAAACCATCGCTTTAGACTCATCTAAAGGCGCAAACAAGGTCAAATTATCCCCGATACTAGCTGTAAATAGATTGGTTTTCTGCGGTAGGTAATAGACTTTCCGAAAGAGGGCAAGCTGGTCCAGTTCTGCCAGATTCCTCTGGTTGACCAGGACTCTTCCAGCCTCTGGTTTCTGAATCCCCAGCAAGAGGCGGAGCAAGGTCGTCTTCCCACTCCCGCTCTTGCCCAAGATAGCATATTTTTTATTGGCGTGAAAAAGATAAGAAAAATTCTCCACAATCTGATGGCCTTGATAGCAACAATCAATCCCTTCCAGAGCAAGGCTCGTAATGGATTCCTTCAAAACTGGCTTGGCAGCTTGACCTTCTTCCTTCCTATTTAAGAGACCTGTCAACTCCTCCACAACCGTCCGACTAGAAAGATAATCCGTCAGCAAGCCTGACATGGTTTGGATAGGACCTGCTACAGTTCCCATCAAGGTTGTCATAGCAATCAAATCCGAAATGTTCAGCAGACCTTGGAAGACAAAGATCCCTCCAATAATCCAGGAACCTGAATAGACTACGCTGCTCAAACTGTAGGAAACCGCATAAGTCTGGGATTGTTTTTGGGCAAAACGGTTAGCACGCCTAGTGTATTCCTGACTGGATACCGCCAGCTTTTCTTGAAAAACTGGCGTGATGGTGCTGATGCGGATAAAAGAGAGAGCTTCTACAAACTCACTAAACAAGGTGAGATAGGCATTCTTCTCCTCCTGACTGTCCTTAGTCACACGAGCTAAAATCCCCTTATTAATCACCGGAGCCAAAAATGGAATAAAGCAGAGCGCCAACATGATCATAGCCATGGTTCCTTGAAGGTAGAGAGCTCCAATCAAGGAAAAACTAAAGACCAATATGCTTGTCACCATGGATAGGAGCGGTGTTAGATAGGTAGTTTCTAAGATGTTCAGATGATGAACCAAGACATGGACCTTATCTGCCTGACTATCTTTTGTTGCCTCTCCTAAGTCCTCACTCGCATAGGCAGTCACTAATTGATTGCGCGTCTCTTCCATAATCTGATTGATCAACTTAAATTTTAGATAGCGCGGCAGATAGTCAAAATAGCCATCACATAAAAAGAATACCACTGCAATCACTGAACTGGTCACAAATGCCTTCTGGTCACCAGATAAGGCCGCTTCCGAAACTTGCGCATAAATAAAACCCGTTGCCGCTAAAATCAGAGCATAGACCACCGACACAGCAATATAAGCAACTATTGCCAACTTGCATTTTCTAAGGTAGTAAAACACAGTTCAGACCTCCAATCCATTTCCGTTTATACTACTATAGTATATTATAATAATACTTTTTTTGCAATGATAACAAAATTAAAATAAGCCAGGACTTACCTGACTTATTATAGGATTGATTGGATTGACTGAAGACTGTTTCACTCCACTGAACCTTAGCCAACTGTGCGGAGCTAGTGCAACGAAATCGAGTTTGCAAAGCAAACTACCGATTTCTGCCTGATGGCGCAGTAGGCGTCAACACATTACTGAACGCCCTTGCGAGGGAAAAACGACGAAATCAAATCAACTTTGTTGATTACTGATTTCTGTACAGAGACGCAGTAGGTCTCAGCCAATCATCCTTCACGTCGTTTGGATTCTTTGGAGACCCTTGCGGAGGTAGTGCGACGAAATCGAGTTTGCAAAGCAAACTACCGATTTCTGCCTAATGGCGCAGTAGGCCTCAACAAATCACTCTTCGCATTGCTTGAGTTCTTTGGACGCCCTTGCGAGGGAAAGACGACGAAATCAAATCAACTTTGCTGATCACTGAGCTCTATATAGAGACGCAGTAGGTCTCGGCCAATCATCCTTCACTTCGTTCGGATTCTTGGGAGACCCTTGCGGAGGTAGTGCGACGAAATCGAGTTTGCAAAGCAAACTACCGATTTCTGCACTACTCTCACATCTTCTCTTCCAACTCCACGTCCGGATACTTGTCCGCGAACCAGCGGAGGGCAAAGTCGTTTTCAAAGAGGAAGACTGGTTGATCAAAGCGGTCTTTGGCTAGGATATTGCGGCTTGAAGACATGCGTTCATCCAGGTCTTCTGGCTTGATCCAACGAACAGTCTTTTTGCCCATTGGGGTCATAACTACCTCAGCATTGTACTCACCTTCCATGCGGTGTTTGAAAACTTCAAACTGGAGCTGACCAACAGCCCCCAGCATATACTCGCCTGTCTGGTAGTTCTTGTAGAGCTGGATAGCACCTTCTTGGACCAGTTGCTCGATTCCCTTGTGGAAGGATTTTTGTTTCATGACGTTTTTGGCAGAAACTTTCATGAAAATTTCAGGTGTGAAAGTCGGTAGCGGCTCGAATTCAAACTTGTTCTTGCCTACGGTCAGGGTATCTCCTACCTGATAGGTTCCTGTATCGTAAACCCCGATAATGTCCCCTGCCACTGCATTTTCCACATTCTCACGGCTTTCTGCCATGAACTGGGTCACGTTGGACAACTTAGCCCCCTTGCCTGTACGAGGCAGGTTAACCGGCATACCGCGTTCAAATTCGCCCGAAACCACACGGACAAAGGCAATGCGGTCGCGGTGACGAGGGTCCATGTTGGCTTGGATTTTGAAAACAAAGCCTGAAAAGTCTTTGTTGAGTGGGTCAATGACATCCCCTGTCGTTGTCTTGTGACCATGTGGCTCTGGAGCAAATTCCAAGAAGGTATCAAGGAAGGTCTGCACACCAAAGTTTGTCAGGGCTGAGCCGAAGAAAACAGGGGTCAAATCGCCGTCCGAAATGGCCTGCTCTGAGAATTCATTCCCAGCTTCCGCCAAAAGTTCAATATCATCCAGAACTTGAGCATAAAATGGGTTAGAGCCAAAGAGCTTGTCACCCTCATCCAAGCTTGCAAAACGCTCATCACTACGGTAGAGTTCCAAGCGTTTGTTATGGAGGTCATAGAGTCCCTCGAAGGATTTCCCCATACCGATGGGCCAGTTCATGGGGTAGCTGGCAATGCCCAAGACTTCTTCCAATTCCTGCAACAAATCAAGCGGCTCACGACCGTCACGGTCCAACTTGTTGATGAAGGTAAAGACTGGGATGTTGCGGTGCTTAACGACCTCAAAGAGTTTTTTAGTCTGAGCCTCGATACCCTTGGCAGAGTCCACCACCATGACAGCCGCATCCACCGCCATCAAGGTCCGATAGGTATCCTCAGAGAAGTCCTCGTGTCCTGGCGTATCCAAAATGTTAACACGCTTGCCCGCATAGTCAAACTGCATAACAGACGAGGTAACAGAGATACCACGCTGTTTCTCGATATCCATCCAGTCAGACTTGGCAAAGTTACCAGTCTTTTTCCCCTTGACCGTCCCTGCCTCACGAATTTCACCACCAAAGTAGAGCAACTGCTCAGTAATAGTGGTCTTACCCGCGTCCGGGTGAGAGATGATCGCAAAGGTGCGGCGTTTCTTGATTTCTTCTTGTAGTGACATGATTGTTATTCCTTTTTTCTTTGGTCCATAGCAGAGCTGACTTCTTCTTTTGCCCACCAAATCAAAAGAGTACAAAAAAAGAGAGCCACTACTGCAACTCTCTCATTATACCGAAATTCAAGGGAATTTTCAAACTATCTGAAAATCAATGTCTAACCCAGTTTGTAGCGTTACAATAGATGTGAGACTTCTAGAAGTCAAAAAGAAGATTCCCTGATATGATAAGAGTACCACCTACTCATCAAAAAGGAAATCTTCTCATGACTAGTATACCACAAAATCTTCGCTATTTGCCACACACTCTGGAAACACGCTACCACGCTGTTAAAACCTATCGAAATGGAGCTTCTGTCACCTTCATCTGTCGACGCTACAAGGTCTCAAAAGCCTCTCTCATGCGGTGGAACAAGCGATTCGACGGCACCAAAGAATCGCTGAAAGACCGGTCGCATCGACCTCTAACACCTCATCCAAAAGCTCATACCGAACAGGAGCTTACCTGGATTAAAAATTGCATCCGAAGAAATCCACAGGCAACCCTCATCGAAATATTCTACAAGCTCAAAACTAATAAGGGCTATGACCGCCATCCCTGCTCTCTCTTTCGAATCTTGAGAAAACTTGATTTCTTCAAATCCCCTAAAACTAAGCAGAAAACCTATGTGCCTAGGCCTTACCATACCCCAACTGAACTCGGTATCAAGTGGCAAATGGACGTCAAATATGTACCGACTCACTGCTACACAGGCAAGCTACCTGACAAATTCTATCAATATACCGTCATTGATGAGGCCAGCAGGGAACGTTTTATCTTCCCTTTCAAAGAGCAATCTTCTCACTCAACTGTTCAGTTTGTCAAAATGGCTATGAGATACTTTGGATACAAACCCAAAATTATTCAAACGGATAATGGTTTTGAGTTTACCCATTTCAAAGAGACCAAGCAAATTCACCCCCTAGATCTACTTTGTCAGGAACTTGGTATTGAGCACAAACTAATTCGTCCTCGAACACCCAGACATAATGGCAAGGTTGAGCGCAGTCATCGAAATGATAACCGACGTTTCTACCAGCACTTGACCTTTTACTCCTATGACGATCTGATCAAGCAGATGAAAACCTATCTTTATCGTTCTAATCGACTCCCTATGCAAACTTTAGGCTGGAAATCTCCTATCGATATCAGAAAAGCTTTACTAGAAGCTAGCTCCTAGTAAAGCTTAACAAATGGATAACTTCAAAATCACCTTTTTGGTCTCACATCATTGACAAAGGTACATCTGAAAATCAATGTCTAACCCAGTTCCAATCCGTTTTTTTTAGAAGATTCTGAACCAAACTATTAACTAGCAGAACAGCAAATACAAAGAGCCCGGTCTCCAATAAGAAGTTGAAGGCAACATTTTCACTGTTAATCAAGGGCGTTTTTGATAAAAATCCATAATTGCCCTTCAAAAAGAGATTGGCTAGCAACATCAAACTATGGGTCAACAGTGTCACCCGAATCACAAAGGTCCTGTCCAAATCATCCTCCTTCTGCTCAGACAGCAGATAGATAAGGCTGTTAACCGCCAAAGCGTAATGGCCGATAATAAAGCTCAAAATGGTGACGTGAGGGAAAGCAAAGGGGTCAAAAACTGGATAGACAAAGGCCACAAGAGAGCCAAAGAGTCCCAGGCAGGCAAAATACCGCTTGAGCGGACCAGGCTTGGCAAAAAGCATAAAGAGCATAGACAATCGACAATGATAGAGGGGGAGACTCTCGGACAAGGTCCAGTCTACGGCCATGTACCAGGAATAAAGGGCAATGACCTGAAGGCATTGCAAGCCCCAAAAGAATCGTCTGATCTTAGGCGAACGATGATAAACAACTGCTAAGTAAAGCAGGCCAACATAGATGAGCAAGAGCGACAGATAGGTCAAAATATCCAGCTGGGGAGCTTGACTGCGATGACTGGTAAAAAACACTTCAAACACTGGAGCCTCCTTGACAAGTATTTTAATTAGTATATCAAATATCGACAGAAGTAACAAGAGCTAATTGAATAAATAAGTCTTTCTTTACTTTTCTAATTCCTCAACCAGCTTGGCCAAATTCATAGAATTAGAGCCCTTGAGAAGGATTTGGTCGTTTGGACCTAAAACTGCTTTGACCTGAGCAACTAAGTCATCAAACTGATTCTCTTCCGCAGTTTTCTTGAAGAAATAGATCTTACCAAGCGGGAACATCTGACTAGCCAGCTGAGATAGCTCCTCAATATCCTGACCATAGAAAATCACTGTATCTAGGACATCCGGTGATAGACTCATAATCATTTGATTGTGGAGGTCGACCGATTGAGCACCCAACTCCTTCATCTCCGCCAGAACCGCAATTTTCTTACCACCTTGGTTGGCTGGAATACTTGAAAACGTCTCTAAAATCAAGCGCATGGCCGTTGGATTGGCATTGTAGACATCACTGAGAATATCTGCTCCGTTTGTTGCCTTCTTCCATTCGGTGCGGTTGCGGGTCAAGTTTAGACCAGCTAGGGCTGACTTGATTGCCTCATCAGGCACACCCAAGGTCTTGCCCACATAACTTGCTACCATAGCGTTGGTGGCATTGTACTTGCCTGTTACAGGGAGGAAAATGTCGCCGTCCATAAAATTGACGGTGAAGGTCAGGCTATCCTTTGACTCGACTAGACTGGTCACCTGCAAATCAGCCTGCTCACCGAAGCAAATGAGGTCTACATGGCTCGGCAAGAGCTTATCCGCAATCGGATCTGCAGGGATCAAGAGTTTACTTCCTGGCTCCATTCCATCTGCAATCTGTAATTTTCCTTTGGCAATCTCTTCTCGTGAGCCGAAAAATTCCAAATGGGCTTCACCGAACAGGGTAATGACAGACAGGCTTGGCTTGGCAATTTCAGATAGGAGATGAATGTCACCCAAGTGGTCTTGACCCATTTCCAAGACCACTTTTTCTGTATCGTCAGGCATATGAAGTACGGTGTATGGCAGACCAATTTCGTTGTTATAGTTGCCCTGAGTCTTGTAAGTCTTGTAAGTCATCGCTAAAACATCATGAATCATGTCCTTGGTGGTGGTTTTACCGTTTGAACCTGTCACAGCAATGACTTCTACCCCTGTTTTCTCTAGGTAGTAGGCCGCTAATTGTTGTAGCGCAGCCAGACAGTCGTCCACTAGGATATGGGGGACATCAAGAATGACCTCAGACAGGGTAGCCACGCAGCCATTTTCAAAAGCCACAGGAATAAAGTCGTGACCGTCACGCGTACCCTTAAGGGGAACAAAGAGGTCGCCCGCTTCAATCTTGCGGCTGTCAAATTCGACTTGGCGGAGCGGTGTGTCGGGGTAGTTCGTTACATCATTTTTTGCGCCCACAACTTGAGCGACTTCGTGTAAAGTTAATTTCATTTGATTTCTCCATGTATCGTCATTTAGTTTATCTTTTATTACTTCGACGAATGAGGAAACTTTTTTTCCTTATTTCCAACCTCAAACAAGGTCATTGTTTAAGATTATCTTGCCGTACTCTAGTACAGCCTACGACTCGTTGCCTAGTACTAAAAGCAAACTAAAAGACTATAAAAAGAGCCGATGGGCTCTTTCCATTATATCACTTTTGCTTTTATTTAGCGAACCTGGGTAAGAACGCCGTCCTTCATCTCGTAGACATTATCGCATTTTTCAATCATACGCTGGTCATGGGTCACCATGATGATAGACTTTTTACGCTCCTTACTCTCTTTGGCCAAAAGATTCACCACTTCAAAGGCCCGGTCACTATCTAGGCTGGCTGTCGGCTCATCTGCCAAAATCAGGGCTGGATCATTGTAGAGAGCCCGTGCGATGGCAACCCGCTGACGCTCACCGCCAGACAAATCCTTGGGAAACTTATTTTTCAAATGGGCCACACCCAATTCTTCCAAGAGCTCATGGCGCTTGCTGGGATAGGCTGATTTATTGACCTTGTCCACCAATATCAACTGCTTCTCAACGGTTAAAAAAGGAATGAGATTGGAGGCCTGGAGGACAAAACCGATGTCACGGTAGCGGAGCTTGGCCCGTTTTTTCTCTGGCAAATCAGAATAATCTTCTTGGTTAATGAGAACACGGCCAGCTGTCGGTGTTTGCAGACCACCTGCCAGGGTTAGAAAGGTAGATTTTCCCGAACCAGACGGCCCGATAATAGCCACAAATTTCCCCTCTTCAATAGAGAAATTGGTCGGCTTGAGGGCGGTGATAGTCTGACTTCCGTCCTGGAAGGTTTTACTTATATTTTCAAAAATCAATGTTTTCATATCAACCTCCTAGGATAGATTTTTCAACGGGTCGACCTTGAAGATCGAGCGAATAGAGAAACTTGCCCCCAGTAAAGCAAAGACAATCAGAGCAGCCCCAATAGTCAGATAGAAGGTCCAATTGTTTTCAAATGGCACAGCGCTTGGCAAACCTAAGGAAGACAAGTAGGTTCCAGCCAGACCAATGACTGTCCCAAGACCTGCCAGCAGGAAGGTTTGAGCCAACACAGATCTTGAAATATAGGCATTTGACAGACCTTGGATTTTCATAAGCCCGAAAATCGGAGACTTTTGGGTTGTCAACACAAAGATGAAAATACCAATCACAATGGCTGAAATCACAATCAAAAAGCCAATCATAAAGCCGAAGGTCATATTTTGCGCCTTATAGCCTGGCAAATTCTCAATAAAATCAGCGGTGGCAACATTTTCCAAATCTGCTGGAAACTTATCTGCTGCACCTCGAACAATGACCGCACTGGCCAGCTTACTAGAGACCTGCTGATCGTCACCCTGCATGAGATCACCAAAGGCTTCCAAGTCCATATAGACCACCGGAGCTACACCGAAGTAAGCCTTGTCCGTATAGCCAACAATAGTCACTTTTTCATCCGTACCAGATAGATAAATCTCATCTCCTAGACCAAATCCCTCAACCTGAGCTAGATTTTGCTCGACAACAATCTCTCCAGCTTTTTCATAGAGACGGCCTTGGACAATATTGGGCTCTAAGAAACTATCAGCCTCAACCGCAAAGATATTGACTTTTTCCTTGTCATCCGAACTGGCATCTTCCTTGACATAGGCGACACCAGCCTGTTGGCGGATGAGAGCCTTCTGGTCTGCCTCCACTTGGTCAATCAACTGAGCATCAATTTTTGAGGCTGTTATCAGACGATTGGCTTCCGAGGATACCAAGACAGAATCTGCCTGCCACTTGTCCACCGCAGTACGGTTTTCCTGCATGAGACCATAGGCCAGGCCTGTCAGGAAAAAGACCAGATAAGAAATCAAGATTAAGAGCCCTAAAATCAGGCCGTAGCGCAGCTTGTTTTGCCGCATTTCTTCAATCGCTAAAAACACTTTTATTCCACACTTTCTAAGACCACAAAGGTTGTGTTGATGGTCAAGTCCTCTCTCAAAAGAACCTTGACATTGCACTTCTTGTCCACGTAGGCTAGGATAGCCGCCTGCTTTTCACTTGATACCGCCTCAGCAATGGCGATAGTCAAGTCAAAACGGTCATTTTCTAACTGACTTTCCACCTGGACAGGCATGGTTTTATTATTTTCTTGGCTGGCATAATAACCTTGTACACACATGGTCACGCAGGCCGCCAGGGCAATATTGACCAGACTGACAGGTGTCTCGCCTTTCTCAGTCACCCCAAAGCTTGTAATAGGATTTCCGTATCCAGCCGACGTCGCTTGAAAAAGAGCATCCCCCTTGACTTTCGTTTGATACATAACTTTCCTCCATACATATACATATCATTGTAGACCATTCTGAAAGCCATTGCAAGAAAAAAGATTGGAGCATTCCAACCTTTCTCACTGCCTTAAATCAAATGGCTTTCTCGTTTGTCAAACATTTCCTTGGCTAGGCTAACCAGCTCTTCAATCAAGTCTGGATAAGCCAAGCCCATATTGTCCCAAAGCAGGGGATACATGGACCACTGGGTAAATCCTGGCATGGTATTGAGCTCATTGAGGAAAATGTCGCCTTCTTCTGTCAAGAAGAAATCACAACGGGACAGTCCGCAACCACCGATGGCACGGAAGGCCTTGGCGGCATTGTCACGCATGACATCCATGATAGCTTCGTCAATCTTAGCTGGGATGTCCATGGTAATCTTGTTATCAATGTACTTGGCATCGTAGTCGTAAAAAGCAACGTCCTTGACCACTTCACCGGGCAGGGAAGTTTTCACGTCAGCATTTCCCAAAAGCCCAACCTCAATCTCACGAGCAGTTACCCCTTGCTCAATGAGAATACGGCTGTCATATTTGATTGCAAGCGCAATAGCAGAGCGGAGTTCAGCCTCGTTCTCAGCCTTGCTGATGCCGACTGAAGAGCCCATGTTGGCTGGCTTGATAAAGACCGGGAAATGCAGTTTTGTCAGGGTTTCAGCGATGGCCTCCTCCAAATCCTCACCTTCAAAGTAGGTCGTGTAGGCTACCTGGGCAATCCCTGCTGACTCCAGCACGCGCTTTGTCGTAATCTTGTCCATGGCAACGCTTGACGCCAAGATATTGGTCCCCACATAAGGCATTTTCAGAACTTCTAGGAATCCTTGAATAGAACCGTCTTCACCCATAGGGCCGTGAAGAACTGGGAAGACAACCGCATTTTCTTCATAAATATCGCTTGGACGAATTTTTTGCTCTTCAATAATCGTCGCATTGGTCATCAATTTTTCATCAGCAGCTGGTGTTTGAGAAAATTCTTGGGTCTTCACAAAGTCACCAGCTTGCGTGATGAAATAGGTTTTTACAAAGAATTTATCATAATTGATGGCACGCATGACGCTCTCAGCTGATAAAACGGATACTTCGCGTTCTGCTGAACGACCACCATATAGTAAAATTAAAGTTTCTTTTGTCATATACTTTCCTTTTCTAATTCAAAACAACTATAGTTAGTATAGCATATTTTTTATCTGATGGGCGGACCAAGGTCTCCTAAACTATAATTCTGTCCTATTCTCAATGGCACGAAGGAGGGTGACTTCATCTGCGTATTCAATGTCACTTCCGACTGCCAATCCTCTTGCCAGGCGAGTAACCTTGATACCTGCTGGCTTTAGGACACGTGAGATGTACATGGATGTCGCTTCACCATCTGCTGTTGCATTTGTCGCTACAATGACTTCTGTCACTTCATTTTCCATCAAACGAGTTAGCAAGGTCTTTAAGTTAATATCGTCTGGTCCAATGCCATTCATCGGGGAAATCAAGCCGTGCAAGACATGGTAAAGGCCGTGATATTCTTGAATATTTTCCAAGGCTGTCACATCTCGACTATCCTCGACTATTAAAATGGTGGTCTGATCACGACTGGTGTCTTGACAAATACCACAAGGGTCCTGGTCTGTCAAGTTGCCACAAATGGAACAATAGGTCAAATCCCTCTTGGCTGCCAAGAGATTTTTAGCAAATTCGTTGACTACATCATCTTCCATACCGATGGTATAGAAAGCTAAACGTGTTGCCGTTTTAATACCAATACCAGGTAATTTTGAATAACTGTCAATCAATTTAGCTATGGGAGTTGGGTAGAGCATAAGCCTCCTTAATTCATTGGGTAAAGTGAATTGTATAAATTAATAATTTCTGTCACAATAGTCATGCTAGCTGTGGAATTAAAATCTGTCAGATTTGGTAGAACAACTGCTACAGCAATTTTAGGATTAGCACTTGGGGCATAAGCTACGATATTGGTATTTACAGCACTTATAACCTGACCATTTCTATCCGTCGTAAATGTCTCTGCAGTACCTGTTTTGGCACTGATAGACACAGCAGCACCATTACTGATTTGACGCCCGGTATTAAAGCTACCACTTCCATTTGCTACCTGATAAAATCCCTGTTGTAGAATAGCCAAATCCTGTGCTGAGATAGCAACTTTATTGAGTTCCTGACTTGTCTTTTTCTCAATCAAATCACCTAATCCCCCATCTGAACTATTCCCATAAATCCCCTCCACCAAGTGAGGAGCTACTCTAGTTCCATTATTGGCGATTGTCGCTACATATTGAGCCATCTGCATCGGTGTATAGTTATCAAACTGTCCAAATGCATTCGTAATAAAGTTTGCGGTGGAATATTCTTCTGGTAAGAAACCTGTTGATTCAAGTGGTAAGTCAATTCCTGTTGGAGCACCTAATCCATATTCCGCAAAAGTAGAACGAAGTTTTGTCATCGCATTTGTCAATGCATCTCCATCGTTCAAAAACATATTTGGCGAATAGGTTTGACCTAATAACCCCAAAGCAATTTTTACCATGTAAGCGTTTGAAGAATATTCCAGAGCCTCTGTCGCATCAATATTACTACCATAGGCCCCATACCAAGATGTAATTGGTGCTGAACCTGCAAAATAGATTGGTTCGTCTAACTGCACTTGATTGCCACTGATAACTCCATTTTCCCAACCAGATGAAATAGTTGCACCTTTGACAATAGAACCTGGAGTAAAGACGCTTGTGATAGTTCCAAGAGCATCCTCGGTAATACTACTTGTCCCCTTTTCATGTTTATAACCCGACATGGCCAGCACTGCACCAGTAGTCGGTTCTAAAGCTACAGCATATACACCATCTGAATAGAGTGCGCTTCCGGTTGATAACTCACTTTCAAAGTATTTCTTCAATATGGCATTGACACCATCTTGGAAAGCCAAATCAATGGTCAACTTGATATTATTTCCTTTTTGACCTACTTGGATTGTATCGATAGACTCGACATTTCCATTTCGATTGAGCTTGACTTCCTTGAGCTCTCGTTGTCCTTGTAAGACGCCTTCGTACTGCTTTTCAAGGTAGGCAGTTCCCACACGGTCGTTCAGATAATAGCCCTTGGCCAGATAATCTTCAGCATCTTCTGCAGGGAGACCAACCTGCTCCGTCGTCACCGTTCCAATAATCGAGGAAAGGGAGGTATCTTTGACAAGACGGTCCCAATTGGTCACTGTTGTAACCCCGGGCATGTCCTGCTCATGAGAAGCAATCAAGGCAATCTGTTCTGCATTGAGGGGCTGGGTTGCTAGGCGGACGGTCTCAAAAAAGCCAGCCTTGTTCATTTGGGTAAAGAGGTAGACAACCTTCTCTTCAGCCTCCGTCAATTGTAAATCTTTGGGGTCCAAACTTTCTACGGCATTGGCATAAATTGTTCCTTCGCTCAGGAGGTTTCCATCGATACCGAACCGCTTCTCTCTTGGGAGCTCTGCGACAACCTTTTCATAGACATCTGTATCCGCCAAGAGGTAATCTGCCTTGTCCCGCTCAGACACACGAATATCCTCAGGTAAGGACACCCAGGCTACCAATTTTTCCGCAATATCCCGAATTCCTTTGGCAGTGATTTTATTTGACCGAGTAAAGGACACCACCTGGCTTAACTTATTTTCAACAAGCGGAAGACCTTTGGCATCATAAATCTGACCGCGGACCGAGCTTCTTGACACCACTTTTTGACTGGCAGTCTCTAATTTTTGGACATAAAAATCTTTATTGATTAGCTGCATATCCACTAAACGAGCAATCAGGACTGAAAACAGGAAGACGACAATGGCAAACAGCATGTTCAACCGCCTTGGGATAATCCTATCCTCTCGCCCCACTCGCGAAGGCAATTTATTCGACACATCGGACCTCATTCTAGAAAGTTTCTACTTATTATACCACATCAGGTTTCATTTTTTCCGACGGAAGATGAATTTCAGAGCGCTTACATTTTGCGCAGATTATTATCGGAAATTTTCTATAACATCATTTCCTTTCTCTATTACATTTGCACTTTAATTCCATAATTTAAAAGAGCATTTGTAAACATTTGCCACTACTATCCCACCTTATTTCGTCAAAAAGAAGAGCAACCAGATTTACTGATTGCTCTAGATTCATACCGTCTATCGAATAATAATGATAAAGAGAACCGCCTGCCAGCGATTCTCCTCTATGTAATTGTTGACGCTATGATTGTCAAATGGAGACCAGCGGTGTCGCCGTATCGGGCGATGTATCGTAGACTTGGAAATCCACTCCTACTCCCAAATCAGCCTGGGCCAGCTGATTGACCATGGTCATGTGGGCCAGTTCTTTAATATTGTTTTCCTTGGACAAGTGACCAAGATAGATTTTCTTAGTCCGATTACCCAGGGTCCGAATCATGGCATCTGCTCCATCTTCATTGCAGAGATGCCCCTTATCCGACAAAATCCGCTGTTTCAAATTCCACGAATAAGAACCCGCACGCAGGATTTCAATATCATGATTGGACTCAATCAAATAGCCATCTGCATTGGCCACAATCCCAGCCATCCGGTCGCTGACATAACCCGTATCCGTCAGCATAACAAAGGATTTATCATCCTTCATAAAACGGTAAAACTGCGGACAGGCCGCATCGTGGCTAACACCGAAGGACTCAATGTCCAGGTCACCAAAGGTCTTGGTTACCCCCAGTTCAAAAATGTGCTTTTGTGCTATATCAATCTTGCCCAACTTGCCGTCCATGGCCTGCCAGGTCTGCTCATTGGCATAAATGTCCATACCGTATTTGCGGGCCAGAACACCGATTCCATGGATATGGTCGCTGTGCTCATGGGTCACCAAAATGGCATCAATATCATCTGGCTTGCGGTCGATTTCTGCCAAGAGACTGGTAATTTTCTTACCAGAAAGCCCCGCATCCACCAAAATTCGTTTCTTAGGCGTCTCCAAATAAAAACAATTGCCGCTGGAGCCAGACGCCAAAATACTATATTTAAAACTTACTTCCGTCATAACTCCTATTCTTCCTCAAGAGTGTCATCCCACTCATCCATAGCGATTTCCTTACTGTATGGCAAGACAATAGTAAAGGTCGAACCATGTCCATATTCTGACTTGGCCCAAATAAAACCTTTATGCTGTTTCACAATTTCCTTGGCAATGGCCAAGCCCAGACCTGTCCCCCCTTGGGACCGCGAACGTGCCTTGTCCACCCGGTAAAATCGGTCAAAAATCTTAGGCAAATCAGCCTTGGGAATTCCCAGCCCTTGGTCAGAGATGGAGACAATCAGCTGACTGTCCGTGGTCTTCATACTGAAAGTGATTTTGCCCCCATCCGGCGAATACTTGATTGCATTATTCAGGATATTGTCCAAAACCTGGGTCATCTTGTCCGTATCAATTTCTATCCAAATCGGACTAATCTGATAGTCTCGCACAATCGAATAAATCTTCTCAGAATCTGAATTCTTCATCTGATCAAAACGGTTGAGAATAAAGGTGACAAAGGCCGTGAAGTTAATCAATTCTAGATTCAACTCACCGACTTGATTGTCAAAACGTGACAGGCTCAGGAGATCCGTAATCATCCTCATCATGCGGTTGGTCTCATCTAGAGAAACCTTGACAAAGCTTGGAGCCACCGTTTCTGTAATAGCACCCTCGTCCAAGGCTTCTAGATAAGACTTGACAGATGTTAGAGGTGTCCGCAACTCGTGGCTAACATTAGATACAAAGAGCCGCCGCTCCCGCTCTTCCTTGGCCTGCTCAGTCATATCATGCAGGACAATAACCAGACCAGAAATCAAGCCACTTTCGCTCCGAATGGTCGCAAAATTTGCCCGAAGTGTCAGAAATTCCTGGTTTTCATTGGTGTGCTCAAGCACAATTTCCGGTGTCTGAGCCAGCAATTCACGAAAGCTGTATTCCTCCTGGAGTTCCAAAACATCCAAGATATCTGATTGCGTCGCCTCCTGTACGCTCAAACCTAATTGTTTCTGGGCCATGTCGTTAATCATAATGATGCGCCCCATTCGATCGGTTGCCACGACACCATCACTCATATAAGACAAAATGGAACTGAGGCGTGTTTTTTCCTGTTCCAAATTATCATGCGTCAGACGAATCATTTCAGACAAATCGTTCAAGGAGTTGGTCATATCCGTAATTTCCGGACTACCTCTTAAATCCAGAACATCCGCATAATCCCCTTCCATGAGCGACTTAACACGTTCATTTAATTGTTTAATCTGCTTATTGTCCCGGTAATTCTCAATCAAGAGAACTGTAATGGCAATCACAAAGCCAATACTGATGACAATAAACCAGAATTCCGAGGTCGTTATCAGGTAACGCAGTTGATTAATCATTGGCTTTTATAAAGTACCCGACGCCACGGCGGGTCAAGATGTATTCAGGGCGGCTTGGAATGTCTTCGATTTTCTCACGCAAACGACGAACCGTCACGTCGACCGTCCGGACATCACCAAAGTAATCATAGCCCCAAACTGTTTCCAGCAAGTGCTCGCGGGTCATGACTTGACCAATGTGTTGGGCCAGATGATAGAGCAGCTCGAACTCCCGGTGGGTCAATTCCAATTCCTTACCATGTTTTTTGGCAACAAAGGCATCGGGCAAAATCACCAGGTCTCCGATGACCAATTCCGCCTTGCCAGCCACAACAGGAATGGACTGGGTCTCTGTCAACTCGCTCCGGCGAAGCAGAGCCTTGACGCGGGCCTGCAATTCACGGTTAGAGAAAGGCTTGGTCACATAATCGTCCGCTCCAATTTCCAAGCCAATAACCTTGTCAAATTCGCTATCCTTGGCAGACAACATAATAATGGGCACATTGCTGGTCTTGCGAATGTTACGGGCCACTTCCAAACCATCCAACTCTGGCAACATCAAATCCAGAATGACAATGTCCGGAAACTCCGCTTCAAATACTTCTAAGGCCTCGCGACCATCAAAAGCTGTCACGACCTCATAGCCCTCACGGGTCATGTTAAATTTAATAATATCCGAGATAGGTCTCTCATCATCTACAACTAGAATTTTTTTCATATTACTTATACCTTTAATTTATTTCTTCTATTATATCATAACTTATCTGGAAAATTCATGTTTAAAATCTATCCCGCTATTCTATGTTATATTTTCTAACACATGGAATTCTTAAATTGTCAGAATATACTTGACATTTAATCTTTGCAATGATATGATGCTTAGTATCGCGTTAGATAAAGGAGATTCTCATGTCATTAGTATCGTTTAAGGATGTTAATAAATATTACGGCGACTACCACGCCCTACGCAATATCAACTTAGAATTTGAACCTGGTCAGGTTGTTGTACTCCTCGGCCCTTCTGGTTCTGGAAAATCCACATTGATTCGTACCATCAATGGACTGGAGTCTGTAGAAGACGGTGAATTGGTGGTACACGGCCACACCGTATCTGGTTCATCTACCAAGGAACTAGTTGCTCTCCGCAAAGAGGTCGGCATGGTTTTCCAACATTTCAACCTCTATCCTCATAAGACAGTCCTAGAAAATGTTACCCTAGCCCCTATCAAGGTTTTGGGCATTGACAAGGCAGAAGCAGAGAAGACTGCGCAAAAATACCTAGAATTTGTAAACCTCTGGGACCGCAAGAACTCTTATCCAGCTATGCTTTCTGGTGGACAGAAGCAGCGTGTGGCTATCGCCCGTGGACTGGCTATGCACCCCGAACTCCTGCTCTTTGATGAGCCAACTTCTGCCCTTGACCCTGAAACCATCGGTGATGTTCTTGCAGTTATGCAAAAATTGGCCCGCGACGGAATGAACATGATTGTTGTAACCCACGAAATGGGCTTTGCCCGTGAGGTGGCTGATCGTATCATCTTCATGGCAGAGGGCGAGGTTTTGGTGGATACGACCGACGTCAATGGCTTCTTCGACAATCCAACAGAACCACGCGCCAAGCAGTTCCTCAGCAAGATTATCAATCACGAATCAGATAAGGTTAAGATCTAGGAGGTGCCTATGGATACAAAGAAAATCAATTTATTTTTCGCCATTCGGATGCTCTTGATTGGTGTGGTCCTCCTCTTTGCTTTCAGTCAAACCAAGGTGCAGACTGAAACTCCTGCTCAAGCTGTCAGCAGCGACCAGGTCCAGGCTATCATTGACCGTGGTGTTCTCCGTGTCGGCGTCAAACAAGACGTACCAAACTTTGGTTTTAAAAATCCAGACACTGGCGAATTTGAAGGAATGGAAATTGACATTGCCCGCAAAATTGCACAAGAACTGGGCGTAGATATCGAATTTACACCAGTTACAGCACAGACTCGTGGTCCACTTCTAGACAACGAGCAGGTCGACATGGTCATCGCGACTTTCACCATCACGGAAGAACGCAAACTCCTCTATAACTTTACCAGCCCTTACTATACAGACGCTGTCGGCTTCCTGGTTAATAAGGATTCTGGTATCAAGACCTTCAAGGATTTGGACGGTAAGAACATCGGGGTTGCCCAAGGCTCTATCACACGAAAACTAATTTCTGATTTAGCTGATAAGCACGGCATTTCCGTAACCTTCGCAGAATTGGGTTCTTATCCTGAACTCTCTGTTTCTCTCCGTGCCCATCGCACAGATGCCTTCTCAGTAGACCAGTCTATCCTGTCAGGCTATATTGGTTCCCAGTCTGAGCTCATGGACTTCAGCTTCTCAGCGTCAGACTACGGCATTGTGACTAAATTATCCAATAAAGACCTTAATGATTACTTAAACGGTCTCATCGAAACATGGACAGCGGATGGCAGTCTACAGGCTATCTACGATGCCAACGGACTCAAACCTGTCACTGAAACAGATGAATAGGGAGCGGGAAAGAACTCGACTAAGGGAAAGAGAGTTCGTCTAAACTCTCGAGTTTCTGGGTTCAGGCTAAAACGGTCTATTCCCAGACCGTTTTACTCCCTCCCCCGCACAGCTCCAAGGTTCGGGGAACCTTTGGAGGTTGGAAATTGAACGAACACAGTTCGTATCATTCGTTAGGGCTGGTTCGGAGCGTAAAACGCGAACGAAACCGCCAATCAACCACTGCGCTGAGATGTTGACTCGAACCACAGCAAGTGAGCCGAGACTCACATCCAACCACCTACTACTACACACTAGAAAGGAACGGTTATGTTTGTTTTTGCAACTAGCCCCTATGCTTGGGAAAACTGGCTGAGCTACTTTAATGATTTTCCAGTCTTTTTCCAAGGCTTCCTCTTTACCATAGCTATTTCTATCGGTGCCTTTATCACGGCCATGCTGCTAGGAATTCTCTTCGGTAGCCTATCATCCAGCAAGAAAAAATCACTCAAATTGTTGGCCCGTATTTATGTTGAATACTACCAAAACACACCACTCTTGGTGCAATTCATGATTGTCTATTACGGTCTGCCCTTGATTTCCAACTATGTGCTCATGCCATCTATCTATTGGACAGCGGTTATCTGTGTCGGGCTTTACCACGGTGCCTATATTGCCGAAGTTATCCGTGCAGGTATCGAGGCGGTACCGACTGGTCAGACTGAGGCTGCCCTATCTCAAGGCTTTACTGCCAGCGAGACTATGCGTATCATCATCTTGCCACAGGCTATCCCAACCATTCTTCCACCATTAACCAACCAGGTGGTTAACTTGATTAAAAATACGGCCACGGTCGCTATTATCTCTGGTGCAGACATCATGTTCATGACCAAGTCCTGGTCTGCCATGAATGCCAACTACATTCCAGCCTTTGCAGGCGCGGCCTTTCTCTACTTTATCATGTGTTTCCCCGTTGCTAGCTGGGGACGCCGGATTGAAGAGAAAAACAAGGCTGCCTTCAGTCATTAAGGAGGTCTATGATGAATACTATTTCAGAACTTCTCAAACCATCGACCTTCCAATTGCTCTGGTCTGGTTTGCAGCTCACTCTCTACATTTCAAGCATCTCTGTGGTCCTATCTGTCCTCTTCGGAATGATTTTGGCCATCATGCGAAATGGAAAAAATCCACTCTTCAAGTGGATTGCAACGATCTATATCGAATTTGTCCGTAACGTACCCAACCTGCTCTGGATTTTCACTGTTTTCTTGGTATTTCAGATGAAGTCAACTCCAGCTGGTATAACAGCTTTTACCATTTTCACGACCGCTGCTATGGCAGAAATCATCCGCGGTGGTCTCAATGCCATTGGTCCAGGTCAAACAGAGGCTGGTCTGGCGCAAGGATTCACACCTGTCCAGATTATGATTTATATCATCATGCCACAGGCTATTCGCAAGATGTTGCCAGCCATCATTTCACAAATCGTAACGGTCATCAAGGACACCAGTTTCCTCTATTCCGTTATTGCCCTCCAGGAACTCTTTGGCTCCAGCCAAATCCTCATGGGACGCTACTTTGAGGCCGAGCAGGTCTTTGCTCTCTATCTCATGGTTGCCCTCATCTACTTCCTCATCAACTTCGCCATTTCCAGCCTATCACGCTACGTGGCTAAGTCTTGGGCAAGCAGTATTGAATAAGAATGACAACTCCTGATTTTCGGGAGTTTTTTTTCTATGCAAAAAGAAGTCCTTTCGGACTTCGCTGATTTACAAAATCATTCTGCTAGTTGATAGAAAATGACTATGTTGAAGGACAAAATAGTGCTGATAATATTCGAGATTTTTGAGCGAACGAATTTATGAGATAACGGTTACTCAGAAACAATCAACATAGATTTAATCTCTTTACGGTCCGCCATATCTTGATAGGCTTGGTTAATTTCACTGAAATCATAGGTATTTGTGAAAACTTTACCAGGGTTAATCCTTCCATCCAAGACGGCTTCGAGTAATTCATTTTTGACATAGGTAGTGACCGATGCTGAACCACCGCCGAAGGAAATATTCTGTGCAAACGTCGAGCCAATCGGACGGTTATTGTAATGAGGGATACCAACATAGCCGATACGACCACCATTATGAAGGACCCCCAGTGCCTGCTCAATAGAAGATTCTGTACCAACGCACTCAAGGGCAACATCCGCTCCTCCACCTAAAATTTCACGCACCTTTGCAACACCTTTCTCACCACGTTCAGCAACAACAGCAGTTGCACCCAGTTGAAAGGCTAATTTCTGACGATCTTCATGACGGCTCATCATAATGATTTGAGACGCACTTCGCATTTTAGCAGCAATAACGGCACATTGACCGACAGCGCCATCTCCAATCACAACGACCTTGTCGCCTTGTTTCACTTGTGCTACCCTCGCAGCATGATATCCTGTAGGCATGACATCTGCCAAGGCCAGTAAAGACTTCAGCAGATCTTCTGAGTAATCAGATGGCTGACCAGGTACTTTAATCAGTGCCCAGTTCGCATAGTGAAAACGTAGGTATTCTGCCTGGTAACCGTTTCCCCAGTTAGTCGGAGCTACATGATTATCACAAGTGCCGTCAAATCCAGCACGGCAGGCATCGCATTCACCACAACCATGCGTAAAGGGTACAATGACAAAATCTCCGGGATGAATATCTGTCACTTCGGGACCAACTTCTTCAACAATACCAAGTGCCTCGTGTCCGGAATTGACAGAATGAACTTCTTTACCATCCCCATGAGAGTATGACCAGAGGTCCGAACCACAAACACAGGCACGGACAATTTTTATAATGGCGTCATCCGGTGCTTGAATCATTGGTTTATTAACCTCTTCGATAATCATTGACCCAGCTTTTTCAAAAATAGCAGTTTTCAATTTAATATTTCCTTCCAAAAATTAATGATTTGTATTTATAATTTTAGCAGGTACACCTGCAACAGTTGTATTATCAGGTACATCCTTTGTCACAACACTTCCAGCACCTACTATAGCATTTTCACCAACCGTCACCCCTGGTAATATAGTTGCTCCCGCACCAATCCAAGCATTGTTCTTAATATGGACGGATTTCAAAATTAAGCCCCGTCGCTGTGATGATTCTTGAGGGTGATTAACTGAGATAATCATAGCACGAGGACCAATCAAGACCTTGTCCTCAATAACAATCCCACCTAAATCTGTCATCATCACATCCGTATTAATAAAAACTTCCTTACCAATGGAAATATGGCGTCCGAAATCCGTTCGGAAAGGCAATGCAATTGACGTTGTATCATCCAACTTCTTACACATGATTTTTTCCAGCAAGTCACGCTTACTCGCTTCGCTTTGGACTTCTGTATTCAATTTTTCTATAAGCGGTAAGGTTTCAGCAGTAATTTCGTGAATAAGTTTATAAACAATGTCTCCTTTTTTAATGATTTCTCCTGTTTCAATGAACGATTTAATTTCTTGATGCATACTTCATACCTTATTTTAGTTACTGTTTCCTTTCCTGTTTTCTTTAGATATTTTATTACAAACACAACCCATAATCGAATACTTGTTTTATGTTCTATGTATGCCTATGAGGCATATGTTGTGGTATAATAATTCTAAAAAAAAACACTAGGAGATAGTAATGGATATCCGTGTTCTTAATTACTTTGTCACAATCGTACAAACCAAATCTATATCTAATGCCGCCAAGGCCTTGCATATCACACAGCCAACCCTTTCTCGACAAATTCGAGACTTGGAAACAGAATTAGAAACTCAGCTTTTCGATCGTGGTAGCCGAGAAATTCAGATAACCGAAGACGGGCGTTACCTTTACAATCGTGCTATAGAAATTCTATCCTTAGTCAATAAAACAGAAAATAACATCCGTAGAAACGATGGTATGTCGGGTGAACTTAGTATTGGAGCCGCGGAAAGTCAATCTCTGGATATCATGGCACGAGCCGTTAAAAAATTGACCACTACCTATCCAGAAGTTAAAGTACACATTCTTAGTGGTAACGCTGACTATGTACAAGAATATTTAGACCAAGGCAATATTGATATCGGTATAACCTTTGGTTCTTTTGATGAAAGTAAATATAATCACTTACCTCTTCCAAATAGAGATTCTTGGGGGATACTTGTTCCAAAAAATCATCCCTTAGCCACTCTTCAGACCCCAAAACTTCATGATATCATCAAATATCCACTGATAGTATCTGCTCAGCCCAACATCACCTTTGAAGAACTAGATAAAGTTGGTGATTATCGCATTGTTGCAACTTATAATCTTCTATATAATGCTGCCCTTCTTGTCAAAGCAGGTGTAGGTGTTGCACTTTGCTTGAACGGCATTGTCCTGACTGATGAATATAGCCAACTAAAATTTATAAAATTACAAGAAGGTAACCATGACCCTCTACAAGTTCTCTGGAAAAAACAAAACAATCAATCCAGGGTCGCCAATAAGTTTTTAAAAATTTTAAAAGAAATTTCTGAAACGAATGTCCAGTAAAATGACAATCAGCTTTCTAAAGAAACCTAGTCTACTCTATTTTGAAAACTTGGGAGTTTTTTCTGCGCAAAAAAGAAGCCCTTTCGGACTTCTTACTTTATTTATTCAGCATCAGCTGGACGTGACTTGCGGGCAATATCTGCTAGGATATGATCCACAAATTCTGCAACAGACTGAGTTTGTGTTGCCTTACTTCCGTAGCGACGAACGTTGACAGCATTGTCTTCCATTTCCTTGTCACCGACGATGAGCTGGTATGGAATCTTGCTGGTCTGGCTCTGACGGATCTTGTATTGCATCTTCTCGTTCCGCTCATCCACGTGTACGCGAACGCCACGGTCTTGCAATTCTTTGGCAACCTTCCAAGCGTAATCCAAGTGAGCTTCCACAGAGATTGGAATCATAGTCACTTGGGTTGGAGCCAACCAGGTTGGGAAGGCACCCTTGTAGGTTTCAATCAAGATAGCGGTGAAGCGTTCCATAGTTGAGATGACACCACGGTGAATCATGACTGGGCGGTGCTCCTCACCATCAGCACCGATATAAGTCAAACCAAAGCGTTCTGGCAAGAGGAAGTCCAACTGAATAGTTGACAGAGTTTCTTCGTTACCAAGGGCTGTTTTTACCTGGATATCCAATTTCGGACCGTAGAAGGCTGCTTCACCCTCTGCTTCAAAGTAATCCACGCCCATTTCATCCATGGCACCTTTCAGCATACGCTGGGCATTTTCCCACATCTCATCGTTATCGTAGTATTTCTCTTTGTCCTCTGGATCACGATAAGACAGGCGGAAACGGTAGTCGTTTAGGTTGAAATCTGCGTACACATCGATAATCAACTGGAGAGCTTTTTTGAACTCTTCTTGGATTTGCTCAGGTGTCACGAAAATATGACCGTCGTTTAGGGTCATCTCACGCACCCGTTGCAAACCAGTAAGAGCACCTGATTTCTCATAGCGGTGCATCATACCAAGCTCGGCAATACGCACTGGCAATTCACGGTATGAACGCACTTGATTTTTATAAACTTGAATGTGGTGTGGACAGTTCATCGGACGAAGTACGAACTCCTCACCGTCGCCCATGTCCATAGTTGGGAACATGTCTTCATGGTAATGCTCCCAGTGACCTGAGGTCTTATAAAGCTCAACAGAAGCCAATGGTGGTGTGTAAACGTGCTGGTAACCTGAGGCTAATTCTTTATCTGTGATGTAGCGCTCCAAGGTACGACGGATAGTCGCTCCATTTGGCAACCAGAATGGCAAACCTTGACCAACTTCTTGGCTGATCATAAAGAGATCCAATTCCTTACCAAGTTTACGGTGGTCACGCTCTTTAGCTTCTTCACGCATTTGAATGTATTTTTTAAGGTCTTTTTTGTCAAACCAAGCTGTCCCATAAACACGTTGCATCATTGGATTTTCACTCTTACCACGCCAGTAAGCACCCGCAACATTTAGGAGTTGGAAAACTTGAATACGACCTGTTGAAGGAACATGCGGCCCACGGCAGAGATCAACGTATTCACCCTGGGTATAAATGGTCAAACCGCCCTCATCATCAGAATGTTCTTGAATCAATTCCAACTTATATGGATCATTTTTGAAAATCTCAAGAGCTTCTTCCTTAGTTACTTCACGGCGTTCAGAAGGGAAGTTTTCCTTGACAATCTTCATCATTTCTTCCTGAATGCGTGGCAGGTCTTCATTTGAAATCTGACCAGCTGCATTGTCCGTATCATAGTAGAAACCATCCTGAATAGCTGGACCAACCCCCAACTTGATGTCTGGGAAAAGGCGACGAGCCGCTTGGGCAAATAAGTGAGCTGCTGAGTGACGCAAGATGTCCAAAGCATCCTCATGGTCAGGCGTTACGATTTCAAGCGTCCCATCCTCTTCAATGGCACGAGTGGTATCGATCAATTTACCATTGAACTTACCTGCAAGCGCCTTTTTCGCCAAAGACTTGCTGATGCTCTCCGCAATTTCAAAAGTTGTCACACCAGCCTGATACTCACGAACAGCACCATCTGGGAAAGTAATTTTAATCATAATATAAGATATAAAGGGCGTTAAGCGGACACAGACAAAATAGGAAACAGAACGACGACGCAAGCGTCTAGTTCTCGTTTATCTTTTTGGCCCAGTCCGTAGCCCGTATTCAGTTCAACCAAATACGGAGACCCTAGTCCTTTCTATTTTTTATTTATTTTTTAATCCCCAATAACTCTTCTTTTTGAGCTAAAAAGGTTTCCATTTCTTTTTGAATATCGATATCGAGGCGGTCAGCCAATGCGATCAACCACCAGATATTTTCAGCTATTTTTTGCTCCAAACTACAGGGTGTTTCATCATAGTAACGACCCTGCTTGGTCATAATCAGGCGGTTCATGTTGCCAATATCATTGGTCAAGGCCAAGAGGTCCTCTTCAATAGACCATTCTTTGTCATGGTGCTTGAGTTCCAACTCTCTATAGGCTCTTCGCACATCTTGGCACCGTTTTAATAAGTCATCAGGTAGCATAACTACTCCTCCAAAAGAAAATACGACATCCTCACAAAAGGACGTCGTAACGTGGTTCCACCTTCATTCATCACCAGCTCAAAAAAACTGATGACCTCAGAATGGCGATAAGGGAACCACCCTTTTATGTTTGCATAAAATCATACCGAGTAGTGTCCATCCTATCCTCTATGCGCTCACAGCAACCGCGCACTCTCTCAAAGATTTCCTAGAATGGATAAGTCTCTAACAGTTATTATAGCAGGATTTTCGGATTTTTCAAGGATTTTTGCGAGAATTTCTAGATTTTCCAATTCCAAGCATCTTCCTCATCAAAACCCCTACTCCTGCTCCGAGAAAGCCTACAAGAATGTAAGGAATAACGTAGATTTCTGAGCCCTCTGCATTTGGAAAAATCAGGGTATCGACTGGCAGATAAAGCAAGCCTTGTAGCAGTGGAAACCACCAGGAAAAGCCATGTTTGACAGTATAAATGATTGAAATCAGTAAAATCAAGATTGGTTGATAGACTAAAATCAAGTTAATCAACAATCCCTTGATGGTCAAGTCATCCAGCGGAGAATACATAATCAGCACCGGCACCAGATAATAGACCAGTAAAGTAGGCAAGATGTACCAAAAGATTTTTCCTGAATTCTTCATTTTCATCCCTCCTAATCAAAGAAATTACGAACGGACTTGACCTGGGCAACTGATTTTCTGAGAATGCGAGCTGTGGTGTCGGTTGATTTGACAACGACCTTGGCTGGTAAGGTAACTGCTCCCTTGAGCAATACTTCTGCCACACTGTCTTGATTGGTGTGTTCCTTCTGGAAATCATGGGAAATTTTCAAATCCAGGTAATACTCAAAAACTCGGTGACCAAAATTCTTGGCGGAAATTTCATAGAGCTTTTTCTCCAGCAAGTAGGCATTCATGCTTGGCGTCGCCAAAATCGCATCAATGACCACATCTGCTATGTCCTTTTCCCGCTTAAAGAGGGTTCCAAACATCTTGTCCGTCACCAAATTATCCAAATAAGGATTCGAATGGGCTAGGATTGGAGTGCCTGATGCCAGGCTTTCCAAGAAGGTCAGACCCTGGGTTTCACTGGTCGATGCCGAGATAAAGAAATCAGCCGCCTTATAGTATAGAGCAGTATCGCTCGGTGCAATCATGCCCGTCATCTGAATATGACTGGCCAGCTGCATGCGGTCAATCATCTCCTGCAACTCTCCCGCATAAGGTCCACCACCAACGATAACCAGCTTGACCTTGGGATTTTCAGCCAAAATAGCCGGCATGGCCTTGACAAGGGCCTGAATATTTTTTTCATTGGAGATACGAGACAGGCTGAGCAGCATGGTTTCATCCTTAGCAATCCCCAGTTGATGCCTCAGTTCATCAATATCCTCTTGGCAAATCTCAGGTCGGTCAAACTTGGCCAAATCAATTCCTGTCGGTATGACCCTTTTGGAAATAGGAACCTGATACTTATTCAGCAAATCTTCTACAATCTCGCTGGGACAGATAATCCCATCAAGGTCACGGAAGAAGGGTTTGAGGATATACTTGACCATGCTAGGGCGAATAATTTTCCCCTTGGCAATATAGTGGACGTAGTCCTCATACTGGGTATGGTAGGTATGAATAACTGGAATCCCCAATTCCTTAGCAATCAATTTCCCCAAAATCCCCAGAGAAAACTCCGTATGGGTATGAATAATATCCAGCTTGTAACGGCTGGCAATTTTCAAGGCATCCACAAAGCCAGCATAGGCCACTCGACGGTCCTTAAAGGCAAAGAAGGGCACACTAGGAATGCGGATAATATCCCAATCCTCATAGCGGTTGACACCCTCATCAGTGGTCGTAAAAATAAATACTGCATGACCTAGTTTTTCCAGCTCCGTTTTCAGGGTCCGAATAGAAGTCGCAACCCCCGAAACCTGCGGAAAGTAGGTATCTGTAAACAATCCAATACGCATTTACAACTCCATGACTTGGCGATAGGCTTCTACTAGCTGGTGGGCTACATTGTCCATCGAGCGACTAACTGCCACCTGATAACCTGCCTCGCGCTTGTCTATTTTTTTATCTAAGATATTTTGAATGGATTGGACAAAATCATCGACAGTCTTGCCCAATTCGGCACTTGTTTCATCAATCCAGCCTTCATAAACTGGAATATCTCTCAGCACAACATGCTGGTGGCTGGCTAGAGCTTCCAAGACGACAATCCCTTCCGTCTCTTCATAGGATGGGAAGAAAAAGGCATCCGCTCCGCTCATTGCCCCCTGAAAAACAGCACCCTTGAAGTAACCAGGAAACTCGACATTAGGCGGATGAGCTCCTTCTACAATTTTCCGGATATAGGATGGAATCATCCATTTATTGATAGAGCCTAGCCAAATGAAGCGCACATGGGGCAGCTTTTCAGCCACCTTGACAAAATCCTCTATGCCCTTGCGGCGAAAATAAAGCCCGGCACAGACCACGACTGGTTGTCCCTCTTTAATACCGAAATAATCCCGAAAAACAGCCTCTTTACGAGCATCTTTCTTGTACTTGTTCAAATCAATCCCATTGGACACGGCAACGATTGGAGTTTTTACCCCATAGGATTGGATGAGCTGCTTAGAATACTCTGACGGAGTAATGATAAAATCTGCTTTTCGGTACATGCTGGCCAGATATTTTCCCACAAATGGCGCCAGGCGATTGGATCCGATAAAGGAATTTTGAAAATCTTCCTTGGTCGAATGCCCGTGCAAGATGACCTTCTTTCCATGGCGTTTGGCAGCGTGCAAAAGCAACCAGGAACGTGGCCCATAGGTATTGATATGAATGACATCATAATCCCCTAAAAGGTCCGTCGTATAGGGAATTCCAGCCATGTCCAGGGCTTCCATTTGATGGTGGAGGGCCCGACCAATCCCTGATTTTTCCAGAACTGTCTTGCCTTCCAAATAGAGTAAAACTTTCATGATTCTATTATAGTTGATTTAAAAGAAAAAATATAGCGGAAACATGAAAAATCCAAGAAGACAAGGCTTAGCTTTATTCAACCTTCTACACTGATAATAAATCGAGGAGCAGAAAACCAGAAAGAAGCTGACACAAGGTCAACTTCCCATCATAATGAATATATATTTTAGCCAAGTTCAGCTTTTTTTCTTTTCACTAAACCAAATCCAAGCATTCCCACTACAAGTCCAAGAGATGTCAATGCATCTTCTTGTCCAGTATTCGGCAATGTTTTAGCAGTTTGTCCTGAGGATTGATTGCTAGCAGATTGTTCAGTGTTACCAGTTCCTTGTGATACGCCTCTGCTGAACCGCCAGCTGCAGCACCACCACCAACTAGATGCGAAATTGTTGGAGTAACTGTTGTTTCTTGCAAGATTTCAGTAGGTAAAATGTGACCCTGACTTAGAATGGCTGTAATGTCAAGCTCTGGTAATTCATGTGTAACGCTGTCGCCTTTTGCTGTGATAATTGAATCCTCAACTGATGTTTCTACCTGAGGTTCCTCAACCGGAGCTACAACTATTAGCTCGTCAACCAAAATTGTACCCTGTGGCTCATCAATTGGCGCTACAACAACTGGCTCGTCGGCTGGTGTTATAACGGCTGGTTCGTCAACTGGCGTGTCTACCTGAGGTTCCTCAACCGGAGCTTCTACCTGTGGTTCGTCGACTGGGGTGACAACTGCTGGCTCATCAACCGGAGGCAATTCGACTGGCGCAGGTTGACTGCCGATAATGATAACTTTGGCAATTGGTTCGATAATTGTAGTTGTGCTTGTCGCTGTTACTTCGCCAGTGACTGCGTCAATTTTATAAGTTGTGGTTGTCGTCTCACTGCCGTCAACACCACCAGTTTCACTATAGTAGCCCACAGGTTTAGTAGAATCTGACTCATAGCGAGTACTATACTCAATCATCACTGTCTCAACTACCGGCTGTGTACCTTTGGTAATGACTTTCTCTTCTGGTGCAACAATGACTGGAGTTCCCTCGGTTGGAATACTTGCTCACTTGAAAAATTATTGATCTGTACCGTCTCTTCCGAATAAGCATCTACAACGTGACCGAGCTCGTGAGCCATGACATAGGTTTCCCAGGTAAATTGACCTTTCTCCACATCGATAACACCACCTTTGAAACCGGCATTATTCATATTGTTAATGGCATCATATCCAAGGGTATTTCCACCAAAGCCATAGGGGTCGTCATAAATTTTGATAAGACCGTATTGTGATTTGGCGGCGTCTGGCATGGCCTGGTAGAAATTATAGAAATTATAGAAATTATCAATGGCACTATTTTTAACTGTGAAGTTGCCATAAATCTTGATCAAATCTTCCTTAGTGACCAAATCGCTACGGTTCATGTAGACATTATAGCGGTTTGTCAAACTAGCAAAGAGGTCTTTGACGCGATTTAAAGTTGCATCAGAGGCAGTTGTACTACCGATTTTTACGTAAAATTCCTCACTTCTGAGCATGATAGCCTTGGCTTCCGCATACATACAGGCCGGGATAACTGTGCCAAAAGTGTAGCGGTCACTTGGGCTAATCACTCCCAAGACGGACGCTCGGTTAGACATGGTCACCAATTCCTGCATGGCCATTTTTTGCTGTTCCAATCAAACTTGGTCGTTTCTATTGAATACAGCCATTTGTGGATTTTCCGCACGAGAATAGGCACTAGTACGAGCGTAACGCATCGTACCAACCATCGGTGAACCAAGGTCAGAAATGGTCAAATTTCTTATCGTCGTATTTGTCAGAATATCCCCGTAACCATTTGCCCATAACGTTGATTGATTGATTGATTGATAACGATCTGGTCACTTGGCTTTTCTTTTGTAAAGTCAACGCTGAACTGTGCTGTATAGTGACCTGTCGTCGCATCAAACATCTTTTGTTCAGGAGTATCATCTTGCAACTCTATAATTTTATCTCCGTCGCCTGCAGTTGCTGGCTCAACATAGGGAACATCCTCTTCAAACAGTTTTTCATTAGGAACTAATGGGAACTTAGCTGTTGCATACTCAGTACCTGGCAAAGTAGACATGGTATTGTATTGATTGTGATAAAGAATTAGCTCAGGATCTGATTCTCCTGGTACTTCCTCAACCACAAGTGGCTGTTCTACAGGAATTTCCGCTGGTGCTGGCACTTCAATTACCGGTTCTGTCTCAGTTTCAACAGAAACTTCTGCTGATATAGCCGGTTCTTGATTTTCTGTTACCGCAGGTGCTACCACCTCAGCCTGCACATCCTGGTTGCTCACCGCAACTGTTGCTGGATTTTCAGTTGGCAAACTATCGGCGTTAACAATCTGACCACCTAAAAATAGACCCACACAGACTGATGCGGCTCCTACTGAAAATTTACGAATACTAAATCGTTGCTTACGAAACAAATCTGTTTCCCTCTACATTCATCTTAAAAACTTACTGAAAGCAAGTCAGGCTCTTATATCTGGAAAAGGCCAAAGCAAAGACTAATCTGAATCAAAAATCGAAAGAATTTTTCAGCATGAACTTGTAGACACTACTTCCTGTAAAAATATAGAAAAAAGAGCATCTGATTGATACCCCTTAATCTGATTTTCTATTACTTTTCTACTTATTCTTGAGTTCAATGACCATATCACGAATCTGAGCAGCCAATTCAAAGTCCAGCACTTCTGCTGCTTCCTGCATTTGACCTTCCAGTTTCTTGATCATAGCCTTGCGTTCATCTTTGTTAAGAGCATTGAAGTCCACCACTTCTTCCTTGTCCTGAGTGACAGCCTTGGTCACGCTAATCAGGTCACGAATTTCCTTTTTAATAGTTTGTGGAATGATGCCATGTTCTTCATTATAAGCCATTTGGATTTGACGACGGCGGGCGGTTTCGTCCATAGCCTTGCGCATAGATTCGGTGACCTTGTCCGCATACATAATGACATGACCCTCAGAGTTACGGGCCGCACGACCAATTGTCTGGATGAGCCCCCGTTCATTACGGAGGAAACCTTCCTTGTCAGCATCTAGAATAGCAACCAGACTAACTTCTGGCACGTCAATCCCTTCACGCAGGAGGTTAATCCCTATCAAGACATCAAAGACGCCCAAACGCAAATCGCGAATAATCTCCGTACGCTCCAAGGTCTTGATGTCCGAGTGCATATACTTGACCTTAACACCCATTTCTTTAAGGTAGTCAGTCAAATCCTCTGCCATTTTCTTGGTCAGGGTCGTAATAAAGGTCCGCTCGCCTTTCTCGACACGCGCATGGATTTCGCCCAAGAGGTCATCCATCTGCCCCATGGTTGGACGGACCTCAACTTCAGGGTCCAAGAGCCCGGTCGGCCGAATAATCTGTTCGACAACGGTCTCTGTCTGCTCCATCTCATAGTCACCCGGCGTCGCTGAGACATAGACAATCTGGTGGACATGGCTCTCAAATTCTTCCCTGCGCAGCGGACGATTATCCAGCGCACTCGGGAGGCGGAAACCGTAGTTAACCAGCATCTCTTTTCGTGAGCGGTCACCATTGTACATCCCCTTAATCTGCCCCATAGTCATGTGACTCTCGTCAATCATAATCAGGAAATCCTCTGGGAAAAAGTCTAGCAAGGTATAAGGTGGTTCACCCTCGCTTCGCCCGTCCATATGCCGTGAATAGTTCTCAACTCCGTTGGTATAGCCCATCTCCCGTAGCATTTCGATGTCGTAGTCGGTCCGTTGTTTCAATCGCTGAGCTTCTAAGAGTTTTCCTTCTGCCTCAAAGACCTTGAGTTGCTCTTCCAGTTCTGCCTGAATCTTGGCAATAGCCGTTTCCATATGGTCATCGTTGGTCACGAAGTGGGTGGCAGGGAAAATGGCCAAGTGATCCACATCGCCCAAAACCTTACCTGTCAGGCTTTCAATCTCACGGATGCGGTCAATTTCATCGCCGAAAAATTCGACACGAAAAGCGTGTTCGTCACGAGAAGCTGGGAAAATCTCCACCACATCTCCACGTACACGGAAGCGTCCCCGTTGGAAGTCGATGTCGTTGCGCTCGAACTGAATATCGACCAGAGAATTAAGCAACTGATCACGGGAAATCTCCTGACCTGGTCGCAGACTGACCACGCTGTCAGAATATTCCTTGGGCGAACCCAAACCGTAAATACAGGAAACCGAAGCCACCACGATGACATCGTTTCGCTCCAGCAGGGCTGAGGTCGCTGAGTGGCGGAGCTTGTCAATCTCATCATTGACCGAACTATCCTTTTCAATATAGGTGTCGCTGGACGGAACATAGGCTTCTGGCTGGTAGTAATCGTAGTATGACACGAAGTATTCTACCGCATTTTCTGGGAAGAATTCCTTGAACTCGCTATAGAGCTGACCAGCCAAGGTCTTGTTGTGGGCGATAACCAGAGTGGGCTTATTGACACGGGCGATGACCTGACTCATGGTGTAGGTCTTACCAGTACCAGTCGCCCCCATGAGAATCTGGGCTTTTTCTCCACCCTCGATATTATCGACCAAGGTTTCGATGGCTTGGGGCTGGTCGCCAGACGGTGAGTATTTAGATACAAGTTTAAATTGGTTTTCTGTATTTCGGTTAATCATGGTTCTATTTTATCACAAGTCCGACATTTCATTGAAAAAATAGTTTTTCGGGGGTGAAAGATTAAATTTTCTCACAATTTAATAACTTACAATGTTATATTTTCTGACATAACCTTTTCATTGTTTTTGCATTAATTTTCATAATATGGTACAATGGAAAAGTTATTTTATAATAGAAGGAGTATGGAAATGAAGAAAAAATTATTCATGCTATTGGCAAGCATTTTGCCGGTCTTCTTTATTTTTACAGGTGTTCAGGCAGATGATACGATCGATATCGTCTTTGACAATGCCTATGCACCATTTGAATTTAAAGATTCTGACCAAACTTATAAAGGATTAGATGTTGATATTATCAACGAAGTTGCAAAACGTTCAAATTGGAAAATGAATCAATCCTTCCCAGGATTTGATGCTGCTGTCAATGCGGTCCAGTCTGGTTCGGCCGATGCCCTCATGGCTGGTACGACCATTACCGAAGCCCGCAAAAAGGTCTTTACCTTCTCAGACCCCTACTTTGATACGAAGATTATCATTGCAACAACCAAGTCTAACAAGATTTCTTCCTATGAAGACCTCAAAGGCAAGACAGTTGGTGTTAAAAACGGTACAGCTTCTCAAACCTTCCTCGAAGAAAACAAGGACAAGTACGGTTTTACTATCAAAACCTTCGACACAGGGGACACGATGTATAACAGTCTTTCCACTGGCGCTATTGACGCTGCTATGGACGATGAGGCGGTTATCCAATACGCTATCCAACAAGGGCAAGACCTGAGCTTGGACATCCCTGGCGAACCAATTGGATCATTTGGTTTCTCTGTTAAAAAAGGAAGCCAATATGAGTACCTCGTTGATGATTTCAATAAGGCTCTTGCAGCTATGAAAGAAGACGGTACCTACGAAAAAATCATGAATAAATGGTTTGGTGTAGCTACCGCCTCTGCTGATATGCAGAACTACTCATCTCGCTTGAAATTATCTGGTGATGCTACTAAAAAAGCAACCCCTATCAAGTCAAGCTACACGATCGTTTCAGATTCATCATTTGCCCCATTTGAATACCAGGACGAGTCTGGTAAGTACGTCGGCATTGACATGGAATTGATCAAGGCCATTGCGGAGCAACAAGGAATCACCATCACTATCCAAAACCCTGGTTTCGATGCAGCCCTTAACGCTGTCCAAGCTGGTCAAGCAGATGCCGTTATCGCTGGTATGTCGATCACTGACGCTCGTAAGGAAATCTTTGATTTCTCAGATGCATACTACTCGTCAAATATCCTGCTGGCGGTTAAAAACGGCAGTGACATTGCATCCTATGAAGACCTCAAAGGCAAGACAGTCGGTGCCAAAAACGGTACAGCGTCTTACACTTTCTTAGAAAGCAACAAAGACAAGTATGGTTATACTTTGAAGGCCTTCGACGAGGCTTCTGGCATGTACGACAGTCTCAACTCTGGCTCAATTGACGCCCTCATGGATGATGAAGCGGTCCTCCTCTACGCTATCCAACAAGGTCGTGATTTCGCTACTCCAATCCCAGGTGAAAAATCTGGTGAATACGGATTTGCTGTGAAAAAAGGCAACAATCCTGAACTGATTGAAATGTTCAACAATGGCTTGGCTGCATTGGTAGAATCAGGCAAGTACGATGAGATTTTCAACAAATACTTCAATGCCAAAGAAGAGACAACACCAAGTACAGCCACTGAAACAGTTGATGAAACCACCATTTTCGGTCTCTTGAAAAACAACTACGGTCAGCTCCTGTCTGGTCTTGGTATTACTGTTGGTTTGGCTCTCTTGTCGTTTGCCATTGCTATCGTTATCGGTATTATCTTTGGTATGTTTGCAGTGAGCCCAATCAAGGCCCTTCGTGTTATCTCATCCGTTTTCGTTGATGTGGTTCGCGGTATTCCGTTGATGATTGTTGCAGCCTTCATCTTCTGGGGTATTCCAAACTTGATTGAGTCCATCACTGGTCAACAATCACCAATCAACGACTTCGTAGCCGGTACCATTGCCCTATCGCTTAACTCCGGTGCCTATATCGCAGAAATTGTCCGCGGTGGTATTCAAGCCGTTCCTGTTGGGCAAATGGAAGCCTCACGCAGTTTGGGTATTTCCTACGGGACAACCATGCGCAAGATTATCCTGCCACAGGCTGGTAAAATCATGCTGCCAAACTTCATCAACCAATTCGTTATTACATTGAAAGATACGACCATCATCTCTGCGATTGGTCTTGTCGAACTCTTCCAAGCTGGTAAGATTATCATTGCCCGTAACTACCAATCCTTCCGTATGTATGCAATCCTTGCTATCATCTACTTGGTGGTTATCACCCTCTTGACTCGCTTGGCACGTAAACTTGAAAAAGGAGGCAAATAATGGCTTTATTAAAAATCAATGTTGAAGACCTGCACAAGTCTTACGGGAAAAACGAGGTCTTGAAAGGCGTCTCTGCAAAATTCTACGAGGGGGACGTTGTCTGCATTATCGGTCCTTCTGGATCTGGTAAATCAACCTTCCTTCGTACACTCAACCTCCTGGAATCCATCACAAGTGGTCATGTTATGGTAGATGGTTACAATCTGACTGACCCTAAAACAGATGTTGATGCCTTCCGTGAAAATGTCGGAATGGTATTTCAGCACTTCAACCTCTTCCCACACATGTCCGTCTTAGAAAATATCACCTTTGCTCCTATCGAACATAAAAAATTGAATAAGGCTGAAGCCGAGAAAGTCGGCATGGAATTACTGGAAAAGGTCGGTCTAGCAGACAAGCGTGACGCTATGCCAGATAGCCTGTCCGGTGGTCAGAAACAGCGTGTAGCTATTGCCCGCGCGCTGGCTATGAACCCAGACATCATGCTCTTTGATGAACCAACGTCTGCCCTTGACCCAGAAATGGTCGGCGACGTACTCAACGTTATGAAAGACCTAGCTGAGCAAGGCATGACCATGTTGATTGTTACGCACGAGATGGGCTTTGCCCGCAAGGTTGCTAACCGCGTCATCTTTACAGACGGCGGTGAATTCCTTGAAGACGGCACACCCGAACAAATCTTCGACAACCCACAACACCCACGTCTCAAAGACTTCCTGGATAAGGTCCTGAACGTATAAAGATTAGAAAAAACCTTGCTTTGTCAAGGTTTTTTGAGTTTCTTCAAATTATTATTAGCGTCTTTTCTGGATGTAATATAAAGCCCATCTTGCCCTGATACACGGAAAGTAGAGTGAAAAGGTCGATTTCCCAGCACCGGGACTATTAATCATCATTATACTGTCACCTTGTAAGACCAGCCCTTCTCTGTTTTTTCGAGCCTGCTAAATCCCATCTTCTCAAACAGACGCTGGGAACCAATATTCCAATCATAAATTTCTCCTACTCGAATTTCTGTGAAGCCTAGCTCTTTCGCACGTTCTATCATCCGTTTTAAGACCTTGCCACCAATGCCCCTTGCCCAGTAACGGCTATCGCCGATGGAAATCGCAAAGTCATCTGCCAGCAGGGTCACGTCTCCAATTGGTCTCCAACCACACTTTTCCCGAATTTCTATCCAGTAGCACTCGCCATTTTCCGATAAAAAACGGTACATCCTAGCTAATTTTTCCAAGCTATAAGCTTCTTTCACACCATCAACCAACCAGACTAGCTCCATATTTTGATGCCAGTCAAAAGCAAGCTCATATTGACCATCATAGGCACGAAGGCGTACGGTAGTATCAATTTCTAGTTGCTCTGATTGTCTTATATTCCTTATTGGCATTGCGATTTCTCCTTTTCCCTTTCATTATAGCATAAGGATGTTTTATATGTGACAAATGCTCAAAATAGGTATATAATTACTACATAGTGATATCCAAGGGAGGAATTCTTATGTCAAATGTACTTTTATTCGGAGCAAGTGGCTTTTTAGGTCAAGAAGTGATGGAAAAATTGATTGCGAGCGGTCATCAGCTAACTGCTATTACACGGTCATTTAATCCCGAAAATAGCAAAAAATTCCGTCCAGACATCGACTGGGTAGAGGCCGACCTCTATCAAGCAGATCAGTGGAAGGAATTGCTTAATGACCATACTGTTGTCATTAACTTGGTCGGTATGGTCAAAGAAGAGCCCGAAAAAGGCTTAACCTATGATAAGGTCATTCTCGGTGCTGCCAAGGTGATTGCGGATGTTATGGCTGATAAAAGTGACCACCACTACATTTACGTATCTACCCACCTCGAAGGGCTTGCGACGCCAGAAGGCTACCGCAAGGCTAAAAAAGAGGCGGAGGATTATCTCTTGGCGCAATCCTTCAAAACGAGCATCGTCCGTCCTAGCATGATGTACGGTCCAGGCAAGGCAGGGACAAATGAAAGAGCCCAGGCTATTCTGGAAAAAATGGACCCTGCAAGTCCAGCTTGGGCCGGTCGACCAATTGCCGTGGAAAAGGTTGCCCAGACCATTGCTAACATTGTCAACGGAAAAACTGACCAAACCATATTCGAAAATGATGATATGGCTTGACAAATTATTCCCAATCAGATATAGTAATACTATCAAAAGAATACGAGGTAAAGGACCATGGACACAGACAAGTAATCTCTATTAAGTTTATACTTAGAGGTAGCTTGCCTGTGTCTATTTTTCCTGTTCTCCTATTCCCAAAATAGGTCTTTTTTGAGCAGGCACGCTACTGAGTAAGTAGTGTGTTTTTTCTCATACAAGGAGGCCTTATGCTCATCACAACACAAAATCTCTCGATCCACCACCAAAAAGACCTGCGTCCACTAGTAGCCGACCTCACCCTCACCATCAATAGTGGCGATAAGGTGGCTATCATTGGCGAAGAAGGCAATGGCAAGTCCAGCCTTCTCAAGACCTTGCTCAATCCAGACATGGTAGCAGACTATCTCCTGATAAGTGGCACGATTCAGCGCCACTTCAGCGCACCGATCTACATCCCACAGTCTCTTCCTTTGGAAATGGCAGAGCTGACACTCAATGACTACTTCTTTTCTCAAGTAGATCTTGATATTGATTTCGGACTGCTCTATCGCTTCGCCGACCAACTGACTTTTGACAGTGACCGATTGAGCAGTGACCAATTGATTTCTAGCCTGTCCGGTGGAGAAAAACTTAAAATCCAACTCATCAAATCGCTCGCTAAGCATTCTGATATTATTTTCCTAGACGAACCGTCAAACGACCTAGACCTAGATACGCTCTCATGGTTGGAAAACTATATTGCCACTAGCTCCAAAACGATTGTCTACGTCTCACACGATGAGGATTTTCTTGCTAAAACTGCCACAAAAATTGTGCATTTACAATCTGTAAAGAAAAAAATGCTGGCCAAAACAAGCGTTCAGACCATAGATTATCAAGCCTACCGTGACCAGCGCGAGGCAGCCTACTATAAACAGATCCAGCAAGCGCAAAACGACCGCAAGGAATTTGAAAAAGTCATGGAAAAACACCGTCGCCAAAAATCTCAGGTCCGGAATACCTTACTTAATACCCATGATGCAACAGCTGGACGGCTAGTAGCCAAAAAGATGAAATCTGTTTTAGCTAGGGAAAAGCGCTATGAAAAACAGGCAGAAAGCATGACCAAAATGCCCTACCATGAAGATGCCATTCACCTGTTCTTTTCTGACATTCAGCCGTTGCCAGCGCACAAACAGATTATCGACGTACAGGGGGAAGAACTGTGGTGCCCTGAGCGCCTGTTGGTCAAAAATCTCTTCATGAAGGTCAAAGCAGGTGAGAAAGTCGGCATTATCGGAGCCAATGGTGTCGGAAAATCCAGCCTCATCAAGTTCCTCTATCAGCATCTGCAAACCAGGTCTGACCTACAGCTGGGCTACATGCCTCAGCACTATGCAGATTTATTGCCATTAAGCAAAACTCCTCTCGCATTTTTAGCAGGAGAAAAGGATAAAGAGGAACAAGAGGCTGCTCTCACCTACCTGGCCAGTCTCCAATTCACCCGCGAAGAGGTTCACCATGCTATTTCCGATTTATCAGGGGGGCAACAAGCAAAATTACTGCTCTTAAAAATGGTATTGGACAAGGCCAATGTTTTACTACTAGACGAGCCCAGTCGCAATTTTTCACCCATTTCACAGCCCAACATTCGTGAATTATTCTCGGATTATCAGGGGACACTTATCTGCGTCTCGCACGATCGACGATTTTTGAGGGAGGTTTGTCATCAGGTTTACAAACTAAGCAAGCAAGGACTATACAGGCTAGACAGCATCTAAATAAAAGTCTCACAGCGAGACTTTTTCATAATGCAGACAAACTAAATTCTGGATAAATAAACTGAGTAGCTCTGCTAAGAAAAAACAAAAATTTAGTTTATTTTACGAGCGGAGCGAGCCCTAAGCCAGGACTTTCCGCTGTGATGAAAATGCCTGAAACGTTGTCGTTTCAGGCATTCGGAGTATTTGAGACCTCAGGCTCAAATACTAGGTATAGAATTCCGTAGGTAGCTCAAACAGTCTGGTAGACTGCTTGAGGAGTAAACCTAGAAACAAGAAAGTTTACTACCGTCCGATATCACCTCAGGTAAGTCTGAAAAGAGATTTGTCTACAAACTCAAAAAGTCTCATAGCGAGACTTTTTTGTATTTTTATTCAATTAGGCTGGTTCTAATCATAAACCATTTCTAAAACAAGCCCAAGGCTGAACCATCTGCTGCCACGTCCATGTTGAGAGCCGCAGGTGCTTTTGGCAAACCAGGCATGGTCATGACATCACCGGTCAAAGCCACGATAAAGCCAGCACCTAATTTTAGTACAAATTCACGGACAGTAATATCGAAATCAGTCGGTGCCCCCAGCGCAAATGGATCATCTGAAAAACTGTACTGGGTCTTGGCCATACAAACAGGCAATTTATCCCAGCCATTCTTGGCAAATTCGGCCAATTGATTGCGGGCTTTCTTTTCAAAAACGACACCCGTTCCACCGTAAATCTGCGTCACAATCTTACTGACCTTGGTTGCCAAATCATCGTCAGACTGATAAATGGCTTGGTAGTTGGCCTGCTGTTTTTCAATGGTTGCGACTACCGTTTCAGCCAAAGCAACTCCACCGGCCGCACCGTCTGCCCAGACACTGGCAAGTTCGACAGGAACACCTATTTGACCACACAGTTCTTTGAGTGCAGCGATTTCGTCAGCTGTATCAGATACAAATTCATTGATGGCAACGACAGCTGGAACACCGTATTTCTGGATATTTTCGACATGGCGCTTGAGATTGGCAAAGCCAGCTTTAACAGCCTCGACATTCTCAGTCGCAAGGTCTGATTTTGCGACACCACCGTGCATCTTCAGAGCTCTCAGCGTGGCAACAATCACCACGGCATCAGGCGATTTTGGCAAATTCGGTGTCTTAATATCCAAGAATTTCTCTGCACCCAAATCTGCTCCAAAACCAGCCTCTGTGACCGTATAATCTGCCAAACGTAGAGCCGTCGTAGTCGCAAGGACTGAGTTACAACCATGGGCAATATTGGCAAAGGGACCACCATGAACCAAAGCGGGCGTACCATAAATGGTTTGAACCAAATTTGGTTTAATCGCATCTTTGAGAATGAGAGTCAGCGCTCCTTCCACCTGCAAATCCCGAACAAAAACCGGTGTACGGTCATAGCGATACCCAATGACAATGCTTGCCAAGCGTTCTTTGAGGTCGTCTAGGTCCGTCGCCAAGCAGAGAATGGCCATAATTTCAGAGGCAACCGTAATATCAAAGCCATCTTCACGCGGTACACCGTTCAGCGGTCCACCCAGACCAACTGTGACCTTACGAAGGGCGCGATCATTTAGGTCTACCACCCGTTTCCAAATAATCCGGCGCGGATCCAAGCCCAACTCGTTTCCTTGATGCAAATGATTATCAATCAGAGCAGACAGGGCATTGTTAGCTGTTGTAATGGCGTGCATATCCCCTGTGAAATGCAAATTGATATCTTCCATCGGTAGAACCTGCGCATAGCCACCACCAGCAGCTCCCCCCTTGACACCCATTACAGGTCCAAGCGATGGCTCCCGCAAGGCAATCATGGTTTTCTTGCCAATTTTTGCCAGAGCATCTGCCAATCCAATAGTCACAGTGGACTTGCCTTCTCCAGCTGGAGTTGGGTTGATGGCTGTTACCAAAATTAACTTGCCAAGCTCATTGTCCTTGACTGCATTGATTTTATCAAAAGACAATTTAGCCTTGTATTTTCCGTATAATTCGAGGTCATCAAATCCAATTCCGACCTGCTCAACAATCTCTGTAATCGGCTTGAGTGAAACACTCTGTGCAATTTCAATGTCTGTTTTCATGCTGGCTCCCCTTAGCGAAATATTTTTTTCCAGTATATCACATCCCCTTGGAAAATCGGAAACATTTTTATGAAAAATAGTAAGAGTATTCGGATTTTGTGGCGGACTATCATTCAATAACAGTTATAGTTTGATTCCATTTTAGTAATAGTCTATTGGTCGCGAAAACTTTACGAAAAATGGAAAATTTAGTACAATATGGACATGAAAATCATCATTACATCAGGTGGAACCAGTGAGGTTATTGACCAGGTCAGGGCTATCACCAACCACGCAACAGGTACCTTAGGAAAAATCATTGCCGAACAGGCTCTGGCAAGAGGGCACGAGGTAACTTTGGTGACAACCAAGCAAGCTGTCAAGCCAACATTTCATCCTCATCTGACAATTGTAGAAATCACCAATGTAGAGAGCCTGAAAGAAACTCTTGAACCTCTTGTCAAGACCCACCAAGTCCTCATCCACAGCATGGCCGTTTCCGACTACACACCGGTCTACATGACTGGCTTGGACGAGGTTAGGGAAACAGAGGACATCACCAGCCTACTGGAGAAGAAAAATACGGAAACCAAGATTTCATCCAAGGCTGACTACCAGGTGCTCTTCTTGAAAAAAACACCCAAAGTTATCTCCCATGTCAAACAATGGAATCCAGGCATCCAGTTAATTGGCTTTAAGTTACTGGTCGACGTGCCCAAGGAAGAACTATTTGCCGTGGCACGAGATAGCATCCAGCGCAACAAGGCAGACTACATCCTGGCCAACGACCTAGCGGACATTACTGCCGACAAACATCTGGGCTACCTGGTGTCTCAGACCGAGGCTATTCCTGCCGAGACCAAGCAGGACATCGCCCAACTCATTTTAAATACCGTAGAAAAGGGGTAAGACTATGGCAAGAATTACGCTTGCGGTGACAGGGTCTATTTCCGCCTACAAGGCTGCTGACATCACCAGCCAGCTGACAAAACTCGGTCACTCTGTGACAGTCCTCATGAGCCGCTCTGCTATGGACTTTATCACGCCCTTGACCCTTCAAGCCCTGTCCAAAAATCTGGTCCATACCGACCTCATGCTGGAGGAAAATCCTGCCTCTATCAAGCATATCGATATTGCCAAGGAAACGGACCTTTTCCTGGTGGCTCCTGCCTCGGCCAATACTATCGCCAAGCTAGCAAACGGTATGGCAGACAATATGGTGACGGCGACGGCTCTGGCCATCCCTATCGGGGTGCCAAAATTGGTCGCTCCTGCCATGAATACTAATATGTACCTCCACCCAGCCACACAACACAATCTGAAGACCTTGACAAGCTATGGCTATGAAGAAATCAAGCCTCGGGAGGCCCTGCTTGCCTGCGGTGATTTTGGAACTGGGGCCCTGGCTGAGGTTAACATCATCATAGAGAAAGTGAGTAGAATTTTAAGTGAGAAATAGACAGTCCAATCAGGTGGCCATGACAGCCATTTTTATCGCCATTATGATCATTATCGAGGTCATCAGCCAGGCTATTTTTGCCAGCTTCGTACTTCCTGTCAAGCCAACCATTACCCACATCCCTGTCATCATTGCTAGCATCCTCTACGGACCAAAGCTGGGAGCCAAGCTAGGCGGCTTCATGGGCGTCATGTCCATTATCCGAAATTCCATTATCCTATCGCCTATGAGCTATGTCTTTAGCCCCTTGGTGGAAAACGGGAACTTCTACTCTATTCTGATTGCCCTTGTCCCACGAATTTTGATTGGGGTCACGCCTTATTATATCTACAAATGGCTGAGCAATAAGCCTGGGCTGGCTATGGCGGGGCTGACTGGTACATTGACCAATACCATTTTTGTCCTGTCCGGTATTTTCATTTTCTTTGGCTCTGTCTACAAGGGCGACATTAAACTGGTCCTAGCAGGCATCGTTTCTATCAACTCCATCACGGAATTGATTGTCTCAGCCCTATTGACCGTAGCCATTGTTCCGATTTTGCAGAAAGTTGTAAAATAAATCTCAGAAAATCATGTGAAAGCATGATTTTTTTTTTTGAAAATGGTATAATGAAAGCGTTTAATAGAAAAAATTTTTTAAGGAGATATCCTATGTCTTATCAAGAAACCTATCAAACTTGGCTAGATGTTGCTGACCTGCCTGACTACCTTCGTCAGGATTTATTGGCTATGGATGAAAAAACCAAGGAAGATGCCTTCTATACAAATCTTGAATTTGGTACAGCGGGTATGCGTGGCTATATCGGTGCTGGTACCAACCGCATCAATATCTACGTGGTGCGTCAAGCAACCGAAGGTTTGGCAAAATTGGTCGAGTCTAAAGGTGAAGAAGCTAAAAAACGTGGGGTAGCGATTGCTTACGACACTCGCCACTTCTCTCCAGAATTTGCCTTTGAATCCGCACAGGTCTTGGCAGCACATGGCATCAAGTCTTACGTCTTTGAAAGCCTACGCCCAACACCAGAATTGTCCTTTGCTGTCCGCCACTACAATGCCGTTGCAGGTATCATGGTGACTGCCAGCCACAACCCTAAAGAATTCAATGGTTACAAGGTTTACGGCGAAGATGGTGGACAAATGCCACCAGCAGATGCCTCTGCTTTGACAGACTACATCCGTGCTATTGACAATCCATTTGCAGTGGAATTGGCTGACTTGGAAGAAAGCAAGGCTAATGGTCTGATTACGGTTCTCGGTGAAGAGACAGACCGCCTCTACCTGGATGAGCTCAAGTCTATCAATATCAACAAAGACTTGATTGCTGAGCATGGTAAGGACATGAAGATTGTCTATACCCCACTTCACGGTACTGGTGAGATGTTGGCTCGTCGTGCCTTGGCTGAAGCTGGCTTTGAGTCTGTGGCAGTTGTCGAAAGCCAAGCAACAGCTGACCCAGACTTCTCAACAGTTGCCTCTCCAAACCCTGAAAGTCAAGCTGCTTTTGCACTTGCCGAAGAACTTGGCCGCGAAGTTGGTGCAGATGTATTGCTGGCAACAGACCCAGATGCTGACCGCGTTGGCGTCGAAGTTCGTCAGGCAGACGGTTCATACTGGAACCTGTCTGGTAACCAAATCGGTGCTATCATTGCTAAGTATGTCCTTGAAGCGCATAAACAAGCAGGTACCCTCCCAGCAAACGCTGCCCTTGCTAAATCAATCGTGTCAACTGAACTGGTAACTAAGATAGCTGAAAGCTATGGCGCAACCATGTTCAACGTCTTGACAGGTTTCAAATTCATCGCTGAGAAAATCCAAGAATTTGAAGAAAAACACAACCATACTTACATGTTTGGTTTTGAAGAAAGCTTTGGTTACTTGATTAAGCCATTCGTGCGCGATAAGGATGCCATTCAAGCCGTTCTGATGGTCGCAGAGATTGCTGCCTACTACCGCTCTCGTGGCATGACCTTGGCAGATGGTATCGACGAAATCTTCAAGGAATACGGTTACTTCGCTGAGAAAACCATCTCTGTTACTCTTTCTGGTAAAGACGGTGCCGAGCAAATCAAGGCTATCATGGCTAAGTTCCGTGAGCATGCTCCTGAGCAGTTCAACAAGACAGACATTGCTCTCTTCGAGGACTTCGCTCTGCAAAAGGCTGTCGCTCTTGACGGAACGACAACTGAACTGACAACACCTCCGTCAGATGTGCTCAAGTACACCTTGACAGACGATAGCTGGTTTGCCGTTCGCCCATCAGGTACCGAACCAAAAATCAAATTCTACATCGCAACAGTTGGCGCAACCTTAGGTGAAGCTGAAGAAAAAATCGCCAATATCGAAAAAGAAATTACAGAATTTGTAGGATAGAAATAAGGTCACAGCTGAGCTGTGGCTTTTTCTATGGTTATATTTTAGCAACTAATAAAATCAGTTACGCCACTTCATCCGCTCGATGATTGACCGGATCAATAACTTGTGGTTGGAAGCACCGAAAAACTCAAAAAACGGCTCTATAAGACTGTAGTGGGTAAATCCCCTATAGAGATTATGGAGCCTTTTTGAGTATCAAAAAGTCCCATATGACCTATAATGAAAAAAGACTAAACCATCATTAGAAAGGAATCATATGGAATAGATAAACAGTCAGGGAAGTGATTGTTTATCCCCGAGCCAAGAAATAATAAAGCGAGGATAGTATCACAAACTTACTTGGAACGAAAGACCCCAACATCACTATTTTGGATCATGTGGACTGCACTTCTCACAAAGAAATTCTTGCCAAACTGGATTATTCAGCTATTTTTACAATCATCAACGTTTTCAAGAGCACAACGACGGCCTTGTCCCTCTTGAAATGAGGAACAAGGCCGTCGCCTAATCTTTTATTATTACATTGTCCACTTGACAGGGAGCTGTTCAAATACTTTAGCGAGTTTAACGGTTATTTCTTTAACCAAATAACTTTGCTACAGTCTTAAACGGATTTACGCAGGAGTTAGTTAGCGCTAACTCCTTTTATATTTTTATTATAAACCATTGAACTTGATTTTTCAAGTAAAATACCTGGGAAATTATATGAATGCTAAGAAATATTTCCTGGGATATGTAGAGGTTTCGTGACCAATATTATATTATCCTAGCTACTTATCACCCATTTTTTCCTGCTCATAAAACGCCTGCAAGGCCTCTTGCCATGTCGGGATGACAAATCCTGTTGCCTTTGCCTTATCCAAGCTCATGGTTGAGTTGAAAGGACGCTTAGCCTTGGCTGGGAACTGGCTAGAGTCCACTGGTAATACCTTAGTGTTGGTATTCTTGAGGATCTCTGTCGCAAAGTCAAACCAAGTCGTATCTTCTACCGCATCGTTTGACAAATGATAGTAGCCAAATGCTTGCTTGGTTTCCACCAAATGTACCATAAATTCTGCCAAGGTCCGTGTCCAGGTTGGACGCCCATGCTGGTCATTGACTACTGTTAATGTGTCTCGAGTTTGAGCAAGATTTTGCATAGTGAAAACAAAGTTTTTGCCATAGTTACCAAAGACCCAAGCCGTACGCACTGTGTAGAACTTGTCTGCAAATTTCTCAACTGCTTCTTCACCCAAACGCTTGGTACGACCGTATTCAGATTGAGGATCTGGTTGATCATCTACTTGCCATTCTTGACCGACTGGCAACTCACCGTTGAAGACATAGTCTGTTGAGATATAGACAAGGGTTGCACCGTATTTGGCTGCAGCCTTGGCAATATTTTCAGAGCCCGTTACGTTAATCTTGTAGTTGAGCTCCTTGCCCTCATCTTCTGCCAAATCAACAGCTGTGTAGGCTGCACAGTGGTAAACAACGCTTGGCTTGACCTCTGCAAAGAAGGCATCTACTTTCTCTGCATCTGTGATGTCCATTTCTGCTACATCAGCGGCAACGTACTCGACACCACGTTCATCCAAGAGATAACGCAATTCTGTACCCAACTGACCATTTGCACCTGTAATTAAAATCATGTTTGCTCCTCGTTTCAAGAAAGGCTTGGGCAAAAGCCCTAGCCTTCTGTTTTTTATTTAATAACTTCCTGTGTCTTAGCATAGTTGGCTTCAACAGCTTCTTTTTCAGCCTTCCACCAGTCTTGGTTATCTGTGTACCACTGGATTGTTTCTTCCAAACCTTCAGAGAAGTTGGTAAACTGCGGTGTCCAGCCAAGCTCATCACGAAGTTTGCTTGCGTCAATAGCATAGCGTAAATCGTGTCCTGCACGGTCAGTCACGTGATCGTAAGCATCTTTTGGTTGACCCATTTTTTCAAGAATCAATTCAAGCACTTCTTTGTTGTTCTTCTCACCGTCAGCACCAATCAGGTAAGTTTCACCCATACGGCCTTTTGTCAAGATTGCCCAAACACCAGTCGAGTGGTCGTTGGTATGAATCCAGTCACGGACGTTTTTACCTTCACCGTACAATTTTGGCTTGATACCTGCCAAGATATTGGTAATTTGACGTGGGATAAATTTCTCGATGTGTTGGTAAGGACCGTAGTTGTTTGAACAGTTTGAAATGGTTGCTTTGACGCCAAAAGAACGCACCCATGCTTTGACAATCAAGTCTGAAGCAGCCTTGGTTGATGAGTAAGGTGATGATGGGTTGTAGTTGGTTTCCGCAGTGAATTTCTCACCTGGACCTTCTCCATGACCTGGCAAGTCTTCACGCAAAGGAAGATCGCCGTAAACTTCATCTGTTGATACATGATGGAAACGGATGTCGTATTTACGAGCCGCTTCAAGCAATGTGTAAGTACCGATAAAGTTGGTATGGATAAATGGGCTCGGATCGTTGAGAGAGTTGTCGTTGTGGCTTTCTGCCGCATAGTGAACAATAGCATCTGCCTTAGCAGCCAATTTGTCAACCAACTCAGCATCAGCAATATCACCAACAACAAGCTCAACTCGGTCACCAAGAATAGCTTCCAAGTTAGCCTTGTTTCCTGCATAAGTGAGTTTATCCAAGACAGTCACATGGACGTCTGGGTGGTTATTGTAAACGTAGTGCACAAAGTTTGAGCCGATGAAACCAGCTCCACCTGTAACGATGATATTTTTATACATTTTTTTCTCCGAAAAGTTTTTTCTTTTTTGTGTGTCAACTTAGGTAGTGGGATCGTAGGCAACCACCAAGCTGTTTCATTACTAAGCCATGAGCCTAAGGTCTCATGGTTTCCCCCACTCCTTATCAGTAAAGCAAAGGAGCTTCTCACTACGGCGATGACACGCAGAAAGGCTCGCTTTGCTCGCTTATTTTACTTCAAGATTTCTTTTAAGTAAGCAATCTTAGCAAAGTCTTTTTGATTGTTGTTTTCTGCACGGTAGGAATCTTTTGAAGAGGCTTGGTAGATTTTCAGGTATTGTTCAAGTGTCGGTAGGTAATAGCGAACACCTGCTGTTTCTAGTTCTTCCAAATCTTCTAGCTCTACACCAGCAAATTCAGGCAGTGAATGTAGGCCTCCGAATTCAACAGATAAGCCGTCTTTATGAAATTCATGTTCATGACGGTCAACAAGGACGTAACCTAGTTGGTTCATCATAGCAATCAAGGCATCCGCCTGATAAATCCTTTCGTCGTCTGGGGCTTCCCAGCCACGCGGATCACTTGGAACATGGATGTCCAAATCTCCTGCCTGCCAGTCCCTCCCTGTGCGCCTTTCCAAACCAACTGAGCCCATTAACAAGGGAGTGATTCCTAACTTGTTTAACTGCTCTGCCATTTCCAAAAAGGCTTGAAACATTAGAGGTCCTCTTTTCTCAAAGGCTTGACATCCTTGAGGAATGGATGGTTTTCATCTGCTTCTGAAACTTCTGCTTCTTTTAGGTTTTCCCATTTAATGTCGAGACTAGGGTCTGCGTAGTTGACAAAAGCGTACTTAGGCTTGAGTTCCAATGCCCAATAGTCATTAACCAAGTAGCTGTAGGCCACGAAGTCTGACAAGACTTGGAAACCATTGGCTACTCCGCGCGGAACGAAGATACCTTTTGAAGCATCGATAACGGTTTGGTAGGTATTACCGAAGGTCTCTCCTTCACGAAGATCCACCCAAGTTCCCAAAACCTTACCGCCGTCTGCTACTGAAATGTATTTATCCCAAGGCTCTGCGTGAAGACCACGAAGAACGTTTTTACGAGAGAAGGAAACATTATTCTGCAATTTTCCTTCTGCAAAGAAACTTTCTGGGAAACCAAGTGGCAACATTTTTTCCTTCTGAAAATTTTCCTTGAACCAGCCACGGTTGTCACCGTGAACTGGAATATCAAATTCCAACATTCCTGGAATGGCTTCAACTGGCCGAGCTGCTAGCGTTTTACCGAAAAAATTTTCTGTCATTAGGCTTCTCCAATCAAACGGAGCAAGTATTGTCCGTATTCATTTTTCTTAAGCGGTTGTGCCAATTCATGCACTTGTTTTTTTGTAATGTAGCCCATGCGGTAAGCAATTTCTTCCAAGTTAGCCACTTGAACATTCTGCAAGCGCTGAACTGTTTCGATGTATTGAGCTGCTTCTAAGAGACTTTCATGCGTACCTGTATCCAACCAAGCAAATCCACGGCCCATAAGCTCAACAGATAAGTCGCCACGCTCTAAGTAAGCCTTGTTGACATCTGTGATTTCCAACTCACCACGAGGAGATGGTTTAATGTTTTTCGCAATTTCAACCACGTCATTGTCATAGAAATAAAGACCTGTGACAGCGAAATTTGATTTTGGCACTTCTGGCTTTTCTTCAATGGAAATAGCGTTCATGTTTTCATCAAACTCAACGACACCAAAACGTTCTGGATCCTTGACTTGATATCCAAAGACTGTCGCACCTTTTTCCTTGCTGGCTGCCCGTTGGAGCATCTTGGTCAGGCCATTTCCGTGATAAATGTTGTCACCGAGAATCAGGGCAACATTGTCATTGCCGATAAATTCTTCACCTATGATAAAGGCTTGCGCAAGTCCATCTGGACTTGGCTGCTCTGCATATTCCAAAGAAATACCCAGCTCAGAACCGTCACCCAACATATCCTTGAAGCGTGGAAGATCCTGCGACGTGGAAATGACTAAAATCTCCTTAATCCCAGCCAACATCAGGGTTGACAACGGGTAGTAAATCATGGGTTTGTCGTAAATGGGCATGAGCTGTTTGGAAGCTGCACGCGTCAGCGGATAGAGGCGAGTGCCTGAACCACCGGCTAAAATAATACCTTTCATAGTCTTACCTTCCTGCGTATAATATCAGTCCATTATACCATATTTTCAGCGTTTTTGTCATAAGGAAAAAGCCTCCGAAGAGACTTTCAAGTTTATCCAAGAGCCACGTCCAGAATCATCATGATGATGAAACCAGCCATGAGGCCCAGCGTTGCAATATCCGTATTTCCATTAGTCTGGGACTCCGGAATGAGCTCCTCGACCACGACGAAAATCATAGCACCGGCCGCAAAAGATAGGGCATAGGGTAAAATCGGTGTCATGTAGGTCACCGCCACCGCTCCAATCACAGCAGCAATAGGCTCAACAATGGCCGACATAGACCCCCAGAAAAAGGCCTTACTTCGAGTCGCACCGTCTGTCCGAATAGGGATAGCCAGGGCTGCTCCCTCAGGAATATTTTGCAGACCGATACCGACTGCTAACCCAATAGCACCTGCAAGGGCAGCAGGACTAAAGTTCGACGCTAGAGCACCAAAGGTTACCCCGACCGCCAGCCCTTCAGGGATATTGTGGATGGTTATGGCCAAAAATAGCAGAGCTGTTTTAGACAGATTTTTCCTGTCCTCCTCACCCCCACCTTCGGCCTGAGATTTGTCGTGCCCCAGGTGCAAATGTGGCACCAGAGCATCGACCAAGCGTAAAAAGATGCCTCCAAAAGCAAAACCAAGAGCTGCAGGCACCCAAGCCCAGGCGCCATAGGTCTCCTCCGCATAGCTAATCGAAGGAGCTAAGAGAGACCAAAACGAGGCCGCAATCATCACTCCAGCTGCGAAGCCCAACATGGTATCCAAGAGCCTCCGACTAATCGTTTTAAAGAAAAAAACAACCGCTGACCCTAAAATAGTACAGGACCAGGTAAAGAGCCCTCCCAACAAGGCCTGTACAACAACTGATTGTTCCATAAACCAGGTCATAGAAGAACCAACTTTCTAAATCAATATCTTAAGTTCCTATAGCATACCCCAAATTCAGAAGAATTGCAAGCTCAGATAGTTTGGATAAGTTTTGGAACCGAAAATAGAGCAAAGGTTGTTGCCACTGCCTTCAACCTGGCCCTCGCTCACTAGTATCTTTCTATTTTGGTTAAAAAAAGCACCACTAGGGTGCCAAGCATAATTTTTACAAATGTCGAAAGGGATTGGTCGACACGGTTGAAGGCAAGATTTCCACATCCCAGCCGTTTTCAGCCTTCCAGTTCTCTAGCAAATTAGCGATTTTCTTAATAAAGAGCACCTCAATGTGATGACCTGGGTCAATGGCCAAGAGGCTCTGGGTCAGCATGTCCTGACCAGTGTGATAGTAAATATCACCAGTGATATAGACATCCGCATCCTTCGCAATCGCATCCTGATAGAAGGAACCGCCACTACCGCCACAAATAGCCACTCGACTAACATATTGCTGGGCTTGATGACCATAGGTAACCAGGCGAACCGCATCCAGACCAAAGACGGACTTAACCTTCACTGCCAGCTCCTCCAAGGTCTGCTCTGCTATGGTACCCACACGACCAATACCTTGACCCTCAACAGTCTCATGAAGAACGGTCGTCTCCTCTATCCCCAAGAGTTCACAGAACCAGTCGTTCAGACCACCCTCGACCACATCAATGTCTGTGTGGCTGACATAGACCGCAATATCGTGCTTGATCAAATTCAGATAAATCTGATTTTCCAGCTTATCCGCCACCAAATCCTTAATCGGACGGAAAATAGGGGCATGCTTGACAATAATCAAATCCACCTGCTTGTCAATGGCCTCTGCCACTGTCGTTTCACGAATATCCAGGGCCACCATGACCCGCTTGATATCCTTTTTCAGCGTCCCGATTTGCAGACCGCTGACATCCCCTTCCATGGCTAGATGGGGCGGACAAAAGGCTTGATAACGTGCGATGAGTTGACTAGCTAACATGCAAAACCTCCTTGATGTGATTGATTTTTTGGGAAATGGCAGAGCGGTCATCCTGTCTTTCCAGGGGCACTTGTTCCAGGGCATAAGTGAGCTTATCCAGCTCCTTCAACCACTTATTAACAAAGACAGCTGACTGCTGCTCCAACAAATAAGGTCCAAATCGCTCTTCTGTTGCAGACAAGCTCATCTTTCCCGGCTCCGCTACTAGGATTTCATAGAGTTTGTCATTTTCTTCCAGGATTTCCTCGGCAATCAGACGATATCCACTTGCCTGGAGCCAGCGCCGAACATCGTCCTCTCGGTTATTTGGCTGGAGAATCAAGCGCTCAACGCCTGCTAACTTATCCTGACCGGCCTCCAAGATGTCGGCGATGAGCCTACCGCCCATGCCTGCGATAGTCACAGCAGTAATCTGGTCAACAGCTTCTACGGCCGCCAGCCCATTGGCCAAACGAACCAAAATCCTGTCCGTCTGTCCCGCCTGCTCGACGTTTTGAAGGGCAGACTGATAGGGGCCCTGGACCACTTCACCTGCCACGGCGAAGTCAATCCTACCCTGCTCCACCAAAAAAAGAGGGAGATAAGCATGGTCACTCCCTACATCGACTAAGCGTGCTCCGGTTGGCACGAAAGATGCGACTGTTTCCAGCCGTTTTGATAATTTTGTTTCCATTTTACTCTTTCCAGAGATCCATGGCCGCCAGAAAATCGCTGGATGCAGTGACATTCTTGGGCGATGGCAAATCTCTTTCTGCATTTTTTGCCTCTACTTGAGCGACGGTGGTAATGCCCTCCCGACGCCAGTTACGCAGAATAGCTTGAATATATTTCCAGTTGGTCTTATTGTTGAATACGGCCTCTTTGAGGGCTGCTCGAATGAGCTCAACGGAGGTCTTGTCCTCTTCAATCGTCTTCTGCAAATCCTCAATCTCAAAAGGCGACAGGAGACGGCCAAGTTCTCGCTCAAAATCACCTACAATGATCTTCAAATCATTAGCAGGAGCAAGAATCTCCACAGCAGATTCCTTAGGCGCAGCAAACAAACCATCCAGCTTTTCCAGGGCTGGGGCTGCATCAAAAATCATCTCAATCTCACCATCTAAGATAATGGTTTTCATCTCCAGCAAGCCTGAATCCTGCAGCTGTTCAATGGCCCGATTTACCTCGGCCACCGTAGCACCAATGGCCTGAGCGATGTCGCTTGGGGCAAGGGTTTCTAATTTACTGGTATTTTGAAAATAGAAAAACTGCCAAACCAAAAAAGTCTGTGATGAGGGAAATATATCCTTAAAATGAAATAGTAAGGCAGAAGGCAGGACCACGTGGCCCTGCTGAAATTGCTGTGAATAATTCATACTTCCTCTTTATAAACTCGCTGAAAGAGCTGATAATTCTGCGTGATTCCAGTCGTAAGGTGTTTCTTGATAGACCGCATAGTTGACCCAGTTTGTAAAGAATTGTGCTGCTGGCAAATTCCAAGACAGAGCTGGTCTGCTGGTCGGATCATCGTTTTTGAAATAATTCTCTGGCACATAGGGATTTTTCCCAGCCAGGCAATCTCGCTCATATTCCTTAGCCAGGGTGTCACGGTCGTACTCCAAATGACCAAAACTATAGACTTCACGCAAGTCCTTGCTGGCTAGAATAGACAGGCCGACATCTGCTCCTTGGGATAGAATTTCCAGCTGTCCCAAATGATCAATATCTTCCGCCTTGACCCCAGTATAGCGGGAATGAGGTGAGCGAAACTCATCATCAAATCCACGCATGAGGGGATTGTTTGCCCCTACTACTTCTTGGCAATAGACGCCGGACAATTTGCGATCCATCTGGTATTTTTCGACACCGTAGCGGGCGTACAGTCCAGCCTGTGCCCCCCAACAAATATGCAAGGTTGAGTAGACATTAGTCCTGGACCAGTCGAAAACTTGGACCAGTTCCTGCCAATAGTCCACTTCCTCAAATGGTAAATTTTCTACTGGAGCACCAGTGACGATGAGCCCGTCAAAATAGCTATCCTTGACCTCTTCAAAGGTCTTGTAAAATTGGTCCAAGTGGTCAGCATGAGTATTCTTGGATTCATGACTGACCATGTGCAGAAATTCCACTTCAAGCTGCAGGGGCGTATTGGCCAAAAGACGGAGCAACTGGGTCTCCGTCACAATTTTTTGGGGCATAAGATTAAGAATTAAAATCTTTATCGGACGGATGTCCTGATGGCTAGCTCGGTCGCTATCCATGACAAAGATATTCTCTTGTCTCAAAATATCTACTGCTGGTAAAGATTTTTCAATCTTGATTGGCATGGACAACCTCCTTATTATCTTATTATCTATTATAAAGCAGGTGTCCAGACAAATCAAATAGCTTAAAATTAGTACCAGTTATAGATTATAACTATACCCTTGATAGATAATCTTAATAATGCATCAAAACCTTGTAGTCGTAGTCGCCGATAGCTTCACGGCCTTTGAGGTCATCTAACTCAATCAAGAAGGCACATCCAGCAACAATTCCACCCAATTTTTCAATCATTTCGATTGTTGCTTTGACCGTACCACCAGTAGCCAACAGGTCGTCTACAATCAGGACACGTTGACCAGGTTTGATAGCATCTGCGTGCATAGTCAAGGTATCCACACCGTATTCTTTTTCATAGTCAGCCGAAATCACTCCGCGTGGCAATTTCCCTGGCTTACGAACTGGTGCAAATCCGATACCCAGTTCAAAAGCAACAGGACACCCTACGATAAATCCACGCGCCTCAGGACCAACAATCATATCAATATCCTTGCTAACAGCATACTGCACAATCTCACGAACAGCATAGCTGTAGGCATTTCCATCAGCCATCAAGGGGCTAATATCACGGAACTCGATACCCTCTTTTGGATAGTCAGGAATAGTTGCGATGTAATCTTTTAAGTTCATGTTTTTCTCACTTTTTAAAAATAATTTTACTCTCTATTATACCATGATTTTATCTTTTGGCATAATCTAAATCCTATGTCTCTGGAAAATTCCTTTCGCAGTTTAGCTACCTGAGCTGCTCTGCTATTTCCACCAAAGGAAAATATTCCCTGCCGGTTGAAATAGGAATGGTCCCAGCCCACCTTGGACTTGCGCAGTTGGAACCAGTAAATTCTAGCCGGAGACAGATAAGCCCCTGCCTCGGAACGGAGGATTTTCTTACGGTAGACAGGGTCGTGGGGACCAACCGGTTTCATGTCCAGCTTGTAGTGCCTGAGATTATTGGCCCTGGCATAGTTAAAGGAGGCACCGTTGACCTGACCATTTAAGGTCGGAGTCTCATCCAAAATCAAGGCAAAGTTCCCCTTTTCATCCAAAATAAACTCGCTGTGAAAATGGATGAGGACCTTGATGTTGAGGGGCAGGCTCTGTGTTAATTTTTCCGACTCTATAATTTCTGTAGTGGGTAAATCCACTGTAGAGATTATGTAGCCTTTTTGAGTGTATACAAAAAATCCCATATGACCTATAATGAAAAGCAACCACACTCACATTAGAAAGACTCATATGGAACAACTTTATCATACCACAGAACTAATCGGAATCAAAGACAAAAATATCAAAATTCTCTTCGTTTTGAAACATCAGACCCATCTAGAAATCAGGGCAAAGCTAGATTACGACAGTCCTCGTTGTCCTCATTGCCAAGGAAAATGCATCAAGTACGATTTTCAAAAGTCGTCAAAGATTCCGATTTTAGATTGTCAGGGCTTTCCGACCCTCCTCCTGCTTAAGAAACGGAGGTTTCAATGCAAATCTTGCCAAAAAGTGACTGTATCTGAGACTGCTCTAGTCAAGAAAAACTGTCAGATTTCCCAACCTATTTGGGAGAAAGTGACGCAACTCCATACAGAAAACATGACCAATATAGCCATCGCTAGGAGACTACATATCTCCGTGTCGGTCGTCCAGAGGAAACTGACTCAGTTTCAATTTGAGCATGATTTTACGACATTACCAAAAGTCTTGAGCTGGGATGAATTTTGTCGGAACAAGGGGAAACTCGCCTTTATTGCTCAGAATTTTGAGACGAGATCGATTGTGACCATTCTTGACAACAACCGCCAAACCACCATCAAGAACTATTTCTACAAGTATCCTAGGGCGGTCAGAGAAACTGTCGAGGTCGTAACAGTGGACATGTCGGGTAGCTATATTCCCATCATCAAACAACTATTTCCAAGAGCTAAAATTGTCCTTGATAGATTTCACATTATCCAACACCTGAGCCGTGCTATGATGACGACTAGAATTGATATTATGAAGACTTTCGATACGCGTTCCCTACCTTATCGATCCATGAAAAATCACTGGCGTATTCTCCAAAAAGATAGCCGTAAACTGTCTCTGAATCGCTTCTTTTCCCGCACTTTCGGGCAAACAGTAACACCGAGAGAGGTTATCCAGAAGACATTGAATTTCTCTGTGGAACTGAAATTCTATTACGAACTCTATCAGATCCTTCTCTTCCATTTCCAAGAGAAGAACTCGAAACATTTCTTCGAACTTCTAGAGGACAATCTGAATCTTGTCAATTCAACCTTTAGGACTGTTTTTAAGACATTTCTAAAATATAAAACTTACATCACGAACGCCATGGAGCTTCCATATTCCAACGCTAAACTGGAAGCGACCAATAAACTCATCAAAGACATTAAGAGGCAAGCGTTTGGCTTTAGGAACTTTACGAACTTTAAAACCAAGATATATATTGCTTTAAACATCAAAAATGAGAGAACGAATTTCGTCCTCTCTAGGTGTTAGCTTTTCATCTACCCACTACAGTTGACAAAGAGCCATTTTTCCCTGCGAAAGAGTTGCTTGTTGTGGAGGCGGGCAGATTGCCGCAGTTGGTAACTCCGGCGTGGCAAAGTAGACAGGTAGCTAGTCAAGGCCTGCCAGTCTGATTTCCCCTGCCCGTAGTGCCTGCGGACCCAATCCGCCTGCTGGTAGGAAATCAAGTAACGGAGCTGGTGAACCTGCTTAGGTAGGCTCTCATCAGGGTAAGCTAAGTCAACTAGCCGAGCAAACTCCCTCCAAAAGGCATGATGTGGAGGCAGATTTTGGTCCATCTGTCCCATTAACCAGGTCAGGTGCTTCTGCTCCAATTCCTCTGGAAATTCAAGACTGGCAATAATCTGGTCCACCAACTGAGCAGAGCTTGCCTGGTCCAAGTTTCTTCTCATTTCCTTCAAAGTCTCCGCACAGGCTAGGCTGGCAAAGGTCAACTGGTCTAGTCTCTTAGCTTGAAGAGGAATGCTACAGGTCTGACACTTACGCCAGGGTAAGAAGGGCAGACAGATAAGGACTGCCAATAATAAGACCTGCCAGATCATGATGAACCACACAGCCAATCATAAATTTCTTGGACCGTTCCCAGGGCAAAAAGCTCCTGCTGGACGACCGTTTTCTTCAGGTCTTGGTAAATCTGACTGTCCGAAATCTCCCGCTTCTGGGCATCCTTATTAACCCTCATCACCCCATCTGAAATGGTGACAAACTCCAATTCCTGGAAAATCTGAATCATCTTGACCAGCAAGCTATCCTTAATTTTCAGATAAGCAGCCAAATCCTTGAGTTTATAACGCACATCAAACTCATCAAACTGGTAAATGGTCTTATAGAGCTTGGCAAATTGCTCCCGACTCCCGTATCCATCCAAATAATATGGCTTGGCTATCTCATTTTTGAAGTAGATAGCCTCGAATTGATGTTCTTGGAAATAGCTGCGCAGACTTTCTAAATCCTCTGGCAAACTAGCTAGAGCAATGACAGGCGAACTCGTCTGCTCTGCCATGTCCACCAGAGGAATGCCAGCAGGAATCGGATGCTGTTTACTGCGAATGTTATAGAGCTGAACACCGTCCACACGCGCGTCCACCAGCATGAGCTGCAGGCTGGTATTGCCATTCCATTTGTTGACAGAAAGGGTCACAGCTAGCTCCAGATCCTTGGCCTGAGAAAATTCCAGAGCCAGATTGCCCTTGCCAAAGGCAACGACGTCAAATCCGGCTGCTCCCTTACTGATCCGTAGCTTGAGGTGGGCATTGTTTTGCCCCATAGTCCGGGCAGACTCAACCTGAAAATCCTTGACATAAAAGACCGGTTTTTTGTTGTCCATGCCGTAGGGAGCCAGCTTGTCAAAGGATTTTAAAGTATCCAGGGTCAATTCCTCTAGGTCAATCTCCTCATCAATAACCAGTGCAGATTTCTGAGACAAGTCCAGTTTATTCTCTTCGATAAAGGTCGCTAAAGTGTCCGCCAGCTGGTCTAATTTATCCACTTCCAGCGTCATGCCAGCAGCTCCAGCGTGACCGCCAAAGGCGATAAAGAGGTCCTGGTGGTCCTTGAGGGCTTGGAAAATATCAACAGCCTCCGGTGACCGGGCAGAGCCCTTGGCCCGCCCTTCCTCAATGGACAGGACAATGACCAGCTGGCCCAGCTCTTCCAAGAGACGGCCTGCAACGATCCCCAGCACACCAGGATTCCAGCCTTCCTTGGCTAGAACCTGTACAGGCCGACTGGTATCTAGCATGGTCTTGGCCTCATCATAAATAGCCTGGACAATATCCTTGCGTTCCACATTTTTAGCATCAATCATGAGGGCAATTTCATGGGCCTCTTCATCGTCAAAGCCAGTCAAGAGTTCAAGGGCTGGATTGGGGTCATCCAGGCGGCCCAGGGCATTGAGGCGGGGGGCAATTTGAAAACCGACCGTTTCTTCATCAAGGCCATCGAGCTCAATCCCAGCAATCTTCATCAATTCTTGTAGGCCAGCCCGCTCAGTTTGTTTGAGCAGAGAAAGGCCGTATTTGACCATAACCCTATTTTCATCGGTCAGGCTGACCATATCGGCTATGGTTCCAATTGCGACTAGGTCCAATAGGTCTGCATGAACCGTCTCCAAAAGTGCGCATGCCAATTTGAAGGCGACGCCACAGCCAGCCAGGTGCTTAAAGGGATAGTTGCCTTCGGGATGCTCTGGATGAACAATGGCATAAGCAGCCGGTAAAGTCGCCTGAAGGGAATGGTGGTCCGTCACAATCACATCAACACCCATCTCTTGGGCATAGGCAATAGCTTCATGACCCGCTACGCCATTGTCAACCGTAACAATGAGAGAAATCCCCTGCTGCTCAATGAAATACTTGTAGACAGACTGGTTGGGGCCGTAGCCATCGGTAAAGCGGTTGGGCAGGTAGACCTGGACCTCCGCCCCTAGCTCCTCCAAGGTCTCCTTCAAAATCGAAGCTGATGTCATGCCGTCCGCATCGTAATCACCATAGATCAGAATCTGCTCGTAGTCCTCAATGGCCCGACGAATCCGCTCAACGGCCTTGTCCATGTCATGCAGTAGATAAGGATCATGCAGGTCTTCAAGGCTGGGCTGCAAAAATTTCTGCAAATCCTCCGCTGTCTGGATGCCCCGCTCGTAGAGGAGCTTGGCTGCGATAGGGTCCAACCCTTCTTTCTTTGCCAATTTGACAAATGTTTCATCAGAAAAACTGGGCATCAATTGCCAGTCATATTGTGGTTTAATCACACTTTTTTCTCCTTAGCATCTATCTTTCCATTATACCATGTTCAAAGGAAAAAACGACAGGGAAAATCTGTCGTTTTCTATAATAAGGGGGCAATAATGCGCATAATGGCTCCGGCCAGTCGTTTGTTCCACGAATAGGTTTTGATAAAGGGCAGGAGCTTGATTTGCTGGGATTTCTTGAAGGACTGGTCAAAGTCTTCCTTGATTGCTGCTAGAACACCTGAATGGTTGTAGATATAAAGACCACACTCGAAGTTTAGATAGAAAGAACGGAAATCCATGTTGACCGTCCCCACCGTTGCCTTTTTGTCATCCACAAGGACCACCTTGGAATGGACAAAACCTGGCTGGTATTCGTAAATTTCGATGCCTGATTCTAGGTAGGTCGGAAAATCTGTCCGAGCAGCCAACATGGCTGATTTTTTATCATAGATATGAGGCAGGAGTAACTTGACCTTGACGCCGCGTTTGGCCGCGTAGGTTAGATTGTCAATCATCTCGTCATCCAAGACCAGGTAGGGCGTCATGATGTAAATGTAATCTGTCGCAGACTGAATCATGTCCAGATAGACACGTTTGGCCACCTCATCTCCATCAAAGGGATTTTCTCCGTAGGGCAGGAAGAAACCTTCGCCATCAATGGTCTCTGTCTCCAAGTCCTTGTGGGATTTGAGGTACTTGAGGTCCTCAGTCTCCCCTTTTTCGTCATAGTTCCACATCTGCAGGAACATGAGGGTAAAGTTGGCAACCGCCTCCCCCCTAATCATGATAGCAGCATCCTTCCAGTAGCCAAACCGAACGATTTTATTGATATATTCGTCCGCAATATTGACCCCACCTGTAAAGGCGACTGCTCCGTCAATGATGGCAATTTTGCGGTGGTCGCGGTTGTTTTGAATAGTGGAAAGGGCCGGGATAATCTGTGAGAATACCTTGGCCTTGATTCCAAAGGTCCGCAGCTGCTTATAGTAGGAATAGGGCAGATTGGTCAGAGAATTGGTCCCGTCGTACATAAAGCGCACTTCCACTCCCTGCTCTACTTTTTCCTTCAAAACAGCCAGAATAGAGTCCCACATATAGCCCTGGTCCACAATGAAGTATTCCATAAAAATGTAGTTTTCTGCCTTTTTCAATTCCTCCAAAAGAGCTTCAAACTTGGCCTCTCCACTGGAAAAATACACCGCATCCGTATTAGTATGCAGGGCATAACCGACATGGTCACTCATATAGTTGGCTAGCTTGAGCTGCTCCTTATCCTCCTTGGCCAGTGCCTTCATGACCTTGTCAGAAGTGCTGGAGAATTCGCGCAAGCGCTCAGCCTGTTTATAGAAATTCTTCCGATAACGCTTCGTTTCAATATTGGATTGGAGAATGAAATAAAAGAGGGCTCCAAAAATGGGAATGCCACTGACAAATATAATCCAGGTCAGCTTAAACCTAGTATTCATTGGACGATTGATAATGGAAATGGCCACCAGAACAGAAAAAATCTGCATAATGGACCAAAATGCCGGCATATAATTGGTCGCCTCAACCACAAACCAAAAAATCAGAAAGACCGTCAGAGCAAGCAGGCTAATGACAATAAAAGTCCTCGAATAAATAATCTTCCACAGTTTTTCCATAGTCGTCTCCTAAATCTTTATACCAGTATATCACAAATCCCCTAGATTGAAAATACGAAGGGAAAAGAAGGACTGACTTACCCAGCCTGATTGGGCACGTTTTTCATACCTACCGCTGGGTTGGTATGGCTACACGAAATATGACAATCGTCAAAATAATCAGAATATATAACGGATTCGTCGCTTGATGCATATTCTAGGTCTACGTTCCATTATCAGAAGAGCCAAGGGCTATTGTACCAAGACTAGCTTTGTCAATGTAGAGGACAACATTCTCAATCGTAATTGTACAGCTACTGCTCCAAATCAGAAATGGTGTACAGATGTGACTTTCTTGAAGCACGGTTTCAGCTGTAAAGCCTATTTGAGTGCTATTAAGGACCTTTACGACGGCTCAATTGTCGCTTATGTAATGATAACGAATTGGTGTTAGAGACGCTTCGTAAAGCACGGAAAGCTAACCCTGATGCGACCCCATTGATTCACAGCGACCGAGGTTCGTAGTATACTTCGAAAGATTATTACCGTTTAACTACCCAGTATCAGATGTCCCGCTCCATGTCTCGTGTTGGTAAGTGTATTGACAATGCACCAATTGAGAGTTTCTTCGGGCACTTTAAGACGGAGTGCTATGATTTGAAGAAATATAAGACTTTTTAGGAGCTAGTTTCAGATATTGATGCCTACATCTATTTTTACAATCATCAACATTTCAAGAGCGCAACAACGGCCTTGCCCCTCTTGAACTGAGGAACAAGGCCGTCGCCTAATCTTTTATTATTTCATTGTCCACTTGACAGGGAGCTGTTCAAATCTCTAGTATAAGAAATAATTTCTTCTTCGGTGTCCGCGTCCACAAAGGTTAACCGATCAAGGTTGGCGATTAACTCAAAAATCGAATCACGATTCTTCTCCAATGCTTGCTCAGCAGAAGCAGAAGAGTTTGAAACCTTTAGGAAAACACGCAATCCATAAGGTTTTTCATCAGACTGAATCTCTATATGGTCATACTGATAAGCCGTTGGATAATCTTGCAAACTGGCAATTTTAACTACCTTGTTATTGTCACCGACATACTCTGTTCGATAGTCTTCAATCGATTCGCCACTATCTTTAGCCGTGGACTGGCAAGCTGATAAGCTGAAGATAGATAAGCCAGCTACTAGAAAAACAAATAATCGCATTCCTCTCATGTGACGCTCCTCTGTTTTTTGTTATATAGATATATTTTATAAAAAATTCCAAAGAAAGCAAGACCTAACCCCAATAACTATTGCTACTTTACAGATAAATTAGCCAGATAATCTGTGCCAAATTGGGACAGGCGATTGCGGCTGTCTTTGGATTCATAAAAATCAATCATGGCAAAACCAGCTCGCAATTGTCCAGCAATTTGTTCTTCTAAGGTATGGCTAAATTCATAGCCATATTCTGGATTAATCGTGATTTGTCCTGCTTCTTCTAATTTCCGTGAATTGAAAGGCAGGCAATATTTAGGAACCAAGGTCTTTTCTGGACAATCCCAAACATCGTCCCCGTCAAATATGTAAATCCAAGGGTTCATGTAACCCACCATGAGCAGCCCACCTTTTTTCAAAACCCGATAAGATTCCCGCCACATATTTTCCAGGTCTTCGATATAAACATTTGAAACCGGGCAAAAAATGATGTCAAAAGTCTCATTCTCAAAAGGAAAAGGCTGCGTCATATCTGCCTGCACCGTCTGCAAGTTCAGATTTTCCCGATCCGCAACCAAGCGATCCTTGTCCAGCTGTTCCTTGGAAAAATCCATAATGGTCGTTTGGTAACCGTGAGCCACAAAGATTGGTCCCTGTTGCCCGCCACCGCATGCTAGTCCCAGCAATTTCTTACCTTGGGCTTTTTCAAACCAGTCAAGTGGAACGGTCTTTCCAACCGTCAAAGAAACGGATAAAGGCTTATCTTTGTCAACAAGAAATTCCTCATGACTGAGCGGAACTGTATAGGTATTTCCCTGTCTAGCTGAAACCCGATTCCAACGTTCTTGATTGTAGTTTACATAGTCTGTCATTCTTACTTCCTCTGAAGAGTTCTAATCAGTGTGACCTCGTTTCTTTATACTTATATTATAGTATAAAGAAAGAGAAAAAGCTATCGTTCGATAGCTTTTGGTCTACGTCAAGTCGTTAAAATCCCAGACATCATCAACCCAGCCTTCATAGAAATCAGGCTCATGGCAGACCATGAGAATTGATCCCTTGTAGGCTTGAAGGGCACGTTTGAGTTCGTCCTTGGCATCCACATCCAAGTGGTTGGTTGGCTCGTCGAGAACCAAGACATTGTTTTCACGGTTCATGAGCAAACAGAAGCGAACCTTTGCCTGCTCACCACCTGAAAGGACTTGAATCTGACTTTCGATATGCTTGGAAGTCAGACCGCAACGGGCCAAAGCTGCTCGCACTTCTGCCTGGTTAAGGGCTGGAAAGGCATCCCAAACGGCTTCCAGCGGGGTCTGACGATTGCCACCAGCCACTTCCTGCTCGAAATAACCCACTTCCAGGTACTCGCCGCGATCGACTGAGCCGCCCAGAGGCTGGATAACACCCAACAAGCTCTTGAGCAGGGTCGATTTCCCGATACCATTGGCACCGACAATAGCAATTTTCTGATTGCGCTCGAAGGTTAGATTAAGCGGCTTGCGGGTCAAGACACGGTCGTAACCAATTTCCAAATCAGTCGTTTGGAAGATAAAGCGACTTGGTGTCCGAGCCATTTTGAAATCAAAGGATGGCTTTGGTTTTTCCGCTTGGAGTTCAATAATCTCCATCTTATCCAACTTCTTCTGGCGGGACATGGCCATGTTTCGTGTCGCAACGCGGGCCTTGTTACGGTTAACGAAGTCCTGCAAGTCCGCGATTTCCTTCTGCTGGCGCTCATAGGCTGCCTCCAACTGAGCCCGCTTCATAGCATGTACTTCTTGGAACTGGTAATAATCCCCTGTGTAACGGGTTAAGAGCTGATTTTCCACATGGTAGACAATGTTAATCACATCATTCAAGAAAGGAATGTCATGCGAAATCAAGACAAAGGCATTTTCATAGTTCTGCAAGTAACGTTTGAGCCAGTCGATGTGTTCAGCATCCAGGTAGTTGGTTGGTTCATCTAAGAGCAAGATATCTGGCTTTTCCAGAAGGAGTTTAGCCAAGAGGATCTTGGTCCGTTGACCACCAGATAGCTCTGTCACATCCTTGTCCATGCCATAGTCCATGACACCAAGGGCACGCGCTACTTCGTCAATTTTGGCATCAAGCGTATAGAAATCACGGCTTTCCAAACGATCCTGCAGTTCGCCAACCTCTTCCATGAGGGCATCCATATCGGCACCCTCTTCTGCCATCGACATGTATATATCATTGATACGCGCTTCTGTCTTGAAAAGTTCATCGAATGCTGTCCGTAAGACATCACGAACAGATTGACCTTTTTCTAGTTTAGCATGCTGGTCCAAATAGCCAGCTGTTACATAGCGGGACCATTCTACCTTTCCTTCATCTGGCTGCAATTGACCTGTCACGATGGACATGAAAGTCGATTTCCCTTCACCATTGGCACCGACAAGACCGATATGCTCCCCTTTTAAGAGACGGAAGGAGACATTTTCAAAAATCGCGCGGTCACCAAACCCATGACTTAAATTCTTTACTTCTAAAATACTCATAATTTCCTCACAACATCAAAGAACTGGAGTAACAAACCCCAGTTTTTACTTTTATTTTCACTGTCTTTAGAGTAGCCTACTCAATCTTCTATATCTAGACAATATAATCATCTCAAAGAATTGTTGATTTCTGTTTAAATTCCAATCTCAGCACGGACCACATCTGCAATGGTATCTACATAGTAGTCCACTTCTGCATCCGTTGGCGCTTCTGCCATGACACGCAAGAGGGGCTCAGTACCACTTGGGCGAACCAAGATACGACCGTTGCCAGCCATTTCTGCTTCCATTTTTTCAATGATAGCTGCAATAGCAGGCACTTCCATTGCCTTGTCCTTCATGCTGTTTTCCACACGGATATTGACCAATTTTTGCGGGTAAATGGTGACTTCTGTGGCCAATTCTGACAATTTCTTACCAGTTTCATTCATGATTTTGGTCAATTGCACAGCGGTCAACTGACCATCACCTGTAGTGTTATAATCCATGAGAATGACGTGGCCAGACTGCTCACCGCCGACATTGTAGGCACCTTTGCGCATTTCTTCGACAACATAACGGTCGCCGACTGCGGTCACAGCTTTTTCAATTCCCTCACGGTCCAAAGCCTTATGGAAACCAAGGTTAGACATAACAGTTGTGACAATGGTATTTTTAGCAAGTAGACCCTTGTCTGCTAGGTACTTACCTACGATATACATGATACGGTCACCGTCAACCAAGTCACCATTTTCATCTACAGCAATCAAGCGGTCACTGTCACCGTCAAAGGCCAGACCGATTTGGCTTCCTGTTTCCTTAACTAATTCTTGTAGCTGCTCAGGATGGGTTGAGCCAACACCCTCGTTGATATTCAATCCGTCTGGATGTTCTGCCATAACTGTCAATTCAGCACCCAGATCTGCAAAAACTTGGCGGGCACTGGTTGCAGCTGCACCATTGGATGTATCCAAAGCAACTTTCATCCCTTCCAATTCCAAGCCTGTTGACACCAGGAATTGCTGGTATTTACGCAAGCCTTCTGGATAATCTACCACATCACCCAAACCTTGGGCAGACGGGCGCGGAAGTGTGTCCTCTTCAGCATCCAAGAGTGCTTCAACTTCTGCTTCCAAGGCATCGTCCAATTTGAAACCGTCACCCGCAAAGAACTTAATTCCGTTATCTTGAGCAGGGTTGTGGCTGGCAGAAATCATGACACCAGCGCTAGCTTTTTCCGTGCGAACCAAATAAGCCACACCTGGAGTTGCCAAAACGCCTAACTTATATACATGAATGCCAACTGAGAGAAGGCCGGCAACCAAAGCCGCCTCCAACATCTGTCCAGAAATACGCGTATCACGCGCCACAAAGACACGTGGCGTATCCGTTTCGTGTTGACTGAGAACATAGCCACCAAAACGACCCAACTTGAAAGCCAATTCTGGCGTCAATTCTACGTTTGCTTCACCACGGACACCGTCCGTACCAAAATATTTACCCATTTTTCAATTTCCTCAATATGTATTTGATTTATTTCGTTTCTTTTACAGTTACTTGAATATTTGTCGTTCGTTCTGACAGAACAACCGGCAATACATTGCCGTCGGCGTCAACAGCCTGAATGGTTGCCTTACCACTGTAGTCCTTGTCAAGCTCTGCCAAGTCCATGACCACTGCTTCTATGTGATCGATTTGTGCCAAGGTATCGGCGTCAGACGTGACCTTAACCGAGTCTAGGGTCACAGACACCTTGTCTATAGCATAACCTGTTTTGAGCTGATTGCTATAAACCTTTCCTTCAACTGTATAACTCCGGCTAACCTTGTAGCCAATTTTCACCTTCATCTCAGCCGGAGAAAGAGTGGCATTCAAACCAGAAGGCAGGTTGGTCACCTGCAGCTCTACCGCCCGTTGACCAATCTCAAGATTATTTAAATCTGCTGTTACATGGAAGGTCCTGGTCAGTGGATCAGATTCCCGTTGCAAAATAACCCGGTCTGAGCCAGTCAACTCTACAGTCACACTAGGCGAAAAGCCTGAAATAAAATATTTATCACTGTCATAGCTAATATCAATCGGCACATTGGCTAGTGTATAAGTGTAGGTTTCCGACTCTTTCTGCGTTGTTGCACTAGTAGCGACTAAATTATTCTTATAATTGGTCGTGGTAGCATAGAAGAAGAGCAACAAAGACAGGAGAATAGACAGGACCAAATGTCCAATCTGCTTATATTTTTCGTGCATCATCGTCCACCTAACCTCCTCAACCAAGATTTTTTGGCCGCAACTGTCGGCACAAATAGGTCACGCAATTCCTGCTCAAATTCTTCCAGGCTCAGATTATGCCTGAAAATACCATTATGGGCCGTCGAGATGCCGCCTGTTTCCTCTGAAACCACGAAAACAAAGGCATCAGAAGCCTCTGAAAGGCCGATAGCAGCCCTGTGTCGCGTACCAAATTCTTTTGAAATACCCGCACTTTCCGTCAATGGCAAGTAGGCACATGCCACAGCTACCTTTTCGTCTTTAATAATGACAGCACCGTCATGCAGAGGGGTATTGGGAATAAAGATATTGATGAGCAATTCCCGCGAAACATCCGCATCCAGAGGAATGCCTGTTGACTTGTACTCTTGCAAGGTCTGGGCCCTCTCGACAGCTACCAGGGCTCCGATTTTTCGAGGAGACATGTAGGCAACTGCCTGGACATAGGCCTGAACCAGGCTTTCTTCTGTGCTAAGATTGGCAGAAGAAAACAGCTGGGTGGTTCGACCCAATTTTTCCAATACTGAACGCAATTCCGGAGCAAAAATGATAACCGCTGCGATTACCCCATAGGTGATAACCTGGTTCATGAGCCAAGAAATAGTCTGAAGCCCAAGCAAGCTTGCAACAAGCTGGGCGACAATGAACAGGAATACCCCTCGAATAAGGGTCATAATCTTGGTCCCTGCGATCGCCTTGCTAAAATTATAAATCAAATAGAGAACGATACTAATATCGATGAGATGCAAGGCTGCCGTCCAAGGACTGGCTATCAAACTTGACCAATACCCAACATCAAATAATTGGTTTAAGTTTAACATGGATTCCTCAATACTTTCTTTCTTATTTTCTTTTTCAAATGGAAACTAGTATTTCTATTGTACCATATTTTTCCGTCTCTTCCCATGATTAGCTACGCCCTATTTCTGACTATTCTCCATTCTAGAAAATCCCGACACTTTGTGTTACAATAAATCCATGAAAATAAATACATTACTCGGCATTGCCGCAGGAAAAACCAGCCAGTTTGTCCTCAACAAACTGGGCCGAGGAACCACACTGCCAGGGAAAATTGCCCTCACATTCGATAAACATATTTTAGATAGTTTGGCTAAGGATTATGAAGTCGTTGTGATTACTGGAACCAATGGTAAAACTCTAACAACAGCCTTGACCGTAGGTATCCTTCAAGAAGCATTTGGAGAAATTACGACCAATACCAGTGGTGCCAATATGATTACAGGCATTACGGCAACATTTTTATCTGCCAAGAAAAACAAAAACGGTAAGAAGATTGCCGTCTTGGAAATCGACGAAGCCAGCCTGGCTCGTGTAACCGACTTTATCAAGCCGAGCTTAATTGTCTTCACTAATATTTTTCGAGATCAAATGGATCGCTATGGTGAGATTTATACCACCTACCAGATGATTTTGGACGGGGCTGCAAAAGCTCCGCAGGCAACCATTCTGGCCAATGGTGATAGTCCACTTTTTAACTCGACGAAAGTCGTCAATCCAGTGAAGTACTACGGTTTTGCGACAGAAGAGCATCAGCCTCGTCTAGCTCATTACAATACCGAGGGTGTTCTCTGTCCGCATTGTCACCAGATTATCCAGTACAAGCTCAATACCTACGCTAACTTGGGCAGCTACATCTGTAGCAACTGTGGATTTAGCCGACCTGAACTGGACTACAAGTTGACCGAATTGAAAGAAATCACCAATACTTCTTCTACTTTTGCTATTGATGGTCAGGATTATAAGATTAACATCGGCGGACTATATAATATCTACAATGCCCTAGCTGCTGTCAGCGTAGCAGAGTTTTTCGGTGTGACTCCTGAGAAAATCAAGGCAGGATTTGACAAATCCAAGGCAGTCTTTGGTCGCCAAGAAACCTTTAAGTTGGGCGATAAGGATTGTACCTTGGTCCTCATTAAAAACCCAGTTGGTGCTACTCAGGCTATTGAAATGATGAAATTGGCTCCTTACGATTTTAGCCTGTCCGTCCTTCTCAATGCCAACTACGCTGACGGTATTGATACCAGCTGGATTTGGGATGCTGACTTTGAACAGATTACCCAAATGGACATTCCTCAAGTCTTTGCAGGCGGTGTTCGTTCATCTGAAATCGCCCGTCGCCTCCGTGTGACTGGCTATCCTGAAGACCAGATTACTGAAACGCCGAAACTGGAAGATATTATGACCTTGATTGAGCAGTCGAGCAGTCAGCAGGCCTATATCCTCGCAACCTATACGGCTATGCTGGAATTCCGTGACTTGCTGGCTCAACGCCAAGCCGTTGGAAAGGAGATGAAATAATGGTCTATACGTCATTAAAAAGTCCTGAAAAAGACTATCACTACGATCTCCACATCGCCCATCTTTACGGTGATTTGATGAACACCTACGGTGACAATGGCAATATCCTCATGCTCAAGTATGTGGCTGAGAAGCTGGGGGCTCGTGTTCAGGTGGACATCGTTTCCCTGACAGATGAATTTGACAAGAATTTCTACGACATCGCATTTTTCGGTGGCGGTCAGGACTATGAACAATCCATTCTTGCTAAGGATTTACCGACTAAAAAAGACAGCCTAGCAGACTTTATCGAAAACGACGGTGTCATGCTGGCTATCTGCGGTGGCTTCCAGTTGCTCGGTCAATATTATATTGAAGCTGGTGGCCGCAAGATTGACGGTCTAGGTATCATGGGCCACTACACCCTCAACCAGACCAACAACCGTTACATCGGTGACATCAAAATTCACAATGAGGAGTTCAACGAAACCTACTATGGCTTTGAAAACCACCAAGGCCGTACCTTCCTAGCTGACAACCAAAAACCGCTGGGCAAGGTTGTCTATGGCAATGGCAACAATAAGGAAGACGGTGGCGAAGGCCTGCACTATAAAAACACCTTCGGAAGCTACTTCCACGGTCCAATCTTATCCCGCAATGCCAACTTAGCTTACCGCTTAGTCACTACTGCCCTCCGTAAAAAATACGGACAAGACACCTCCCTTGCCAGCTACGCTGACATCCTCAGCAAAGAAGTCGCTGAAGAATACGGCGATGTAAAAAGCAAGGCAGAATTTGAGAAATAAAGCAAAACCGCTTCTGATATCCAGAGGCGGTTTCAATTTTTATATAGTTCCAATCAAGAGCACTCCCTCAATCGTAATCTCGGTCAGCTGGCTCAAATCCAACTTGGACTGGTCCACTTGGAAAAAGAGGGGCGTCATGTCTGCCAAGACTTGGGCATGTTCTAGGCTAATCGGCAAGGTCCGACTGATCAGCACTTGCTCCACCTGTCCCATGTATGACTTGAAATGGTCTACGATATCTTGGTTGTCATAGGATTCCTTGCGGAGTTGGTCTTTAGCTAAATGGCGGAGCTCCTTGAGATGATTTGGCCCTGGAACCAGCTTGAGAATAGCCCCACCAGCTTTCAGCACTCTGGCAAATTCCTGATAATTAGCTGGGGAGAAGATGTCCAAGATACCGTCAATGGTCTTATCTTGAATAGGTAACTTGGTCAAGTCACCGACAAACCATTTGACCGACTTGGTCCTGTCAGATTTGGCTGCCAAGAGAATGGAGTCCTTGGAAATATCAAAAGCAAGAATGTCCAAGTCCATTTTCTCGGCTAACTTACGGGAATAAAAGCCCTCCCCACAACCGATGTCTAGGACAGAACATAACCCCAGCTCTGCTATTTTCCCCTCCAAAGCCGCATAGAGATGATCGTAATAGCCCGCCTCTAAAAAAGCCTGGCGGTTTTCAAAGCTAGACTTGTGGTAGTTGGCGGACTGCTTGACCTGGGGTGCCAGGTTGACATAGCCCTGCTTGGCAATGTCAAAAGTGTGGCGGTTGGGGCAGCGAAGGCTGCTCTGGTCAAGACCAAGAGCCTGCCCACAATGTGGACAGGCGAAAAATTGGTCGCTATTGGCAAAACGTTGGTGTTTGGTCATCTTATTTGTATTCTTTTCTAAAGCGGTGCAGGGCTAGTCCTGATAGGAGCGTGGCAATGGCTCCTGTAAAGACCAGCAAGTAGCCGACTGGAATGAGATAAAAATTTTCATGCAGAATGCCCTTGGCATCGACATATTCGACTGAGTTTGCTTTGATGACAAAGCAGACGAAGCCGAGAAGCATGAGAAAACTACCAATAACGGTAATGGTCAGGTGCATCTGGGTACGGCGGCCTTCGCGACCGTCTTTTACAAGTTTTTCTGTCATGTTGTTCATGTCAGTTCCTCCTAAGATAAGTTGATCTAAGGAGATCGAAAAGACCGAGGACATGAGAATCAAGAGCTCCAAGTCAGGTAGGTTTTTATCATTTTCCCAGTTGGAAACGGCCTGCCTGGTCACATTGAGTTTGAGGGCAAACTGCTCCTGAGTCAATCCTTCCTTCTTACGTAAGTCTTTGATTTGCTGTCCAAAGTTCATTTCTTTCTCCTTTCAGGGAGCGGGACAGAACTCGAAAAATGAAAAAGAGTTCGTCGTCCCGCCCCCGCACAGTTGATTAGGCCAGATTTGAAGTGTGCAACACGAACAAATCTGCCAATCAACCACTGCGCTGAGATGTTGACACCACCTTCGAGAAGTGATGCTAATCTCTATACTTATCTTAGCTTATCGGTCGAAATTTGCCAAGAAAGGCTGACTTGCTCTGGACTTTTTTAGCGAAAGGTGGTCTTGCTAACTCCGCAAGACTGGCTTGCAATCCTGTTCTATCAAGGGTTTGAGCCTCTTGTCAACTTGCTGTCAACCTAGCTCATCTGCTCGGATAATGCTTCCCATTCTTCCATGAGGTTTTCTTGTTGGGCAGTCAATTGGTCGATTTCTTTCTGGTAATCGGTCAGCTGTCCGATGTCATTAGTTTCTAGCATGGCTTGGTTGAGCTCACTCAGGCGGTTTTCGATGGTCTCGATTTCTGCCTCGATTTGCTCGATGCGTCGGGCCAGTTTGCGTTGCTCTTTTTGGTTTTCCTTTTGGGCTTGGTAGTCCATGGATCCGGCTGATTGGCTGGTACCTTCTAGCTGGTCAGGCTGGGCTTCTACTTCCAGCTCTGCCTTTTTCTCCAAATAATAGTCATAGTCGCCCAAGTAGAGCGTGGAGCCAGTTTCCGAGATTTCCAGCACCTTGGTGGCGACGCGGTTGATGAAATAGCGGTCGTGGCTGACAAAGAGCAGGGTGCCGTCAAAGTCTATGAGGGCATTTTCCAGGACCTCCTTGCTGTCGATGTCCAGATGGTTGGTCGGCTCGTCCAGGATGAGGAAGTTGTTGTTTTCCATGGACAGCTTGGCCAGGAGCAGGCGGGCTTTTTCCCCACCAGACAGCATGGACACGGACTTTTTGACATCGTCACCTGAGAAGAGGAAGGCTCCAAGGCGGTTGCGGATTTCCACTTCAGGTGTGGTCGGAAAGGCGGACCAGAGCTCCTCCAAAACGGTGTTGGAAGGCGTCAGGGCAGACTGGGTCTGGTCGTAATAGCCCACTTCCACATTGGCACCTAGCTTGGCTTCCCCTTTGATAAATGGCAGAGCTCCGATGATAGATTTGAGTAGGGTAGTTTTTCCGATTCCATTCGGACCGACAATGGCAATGGCATCTAGTTTCCGTTGGTCAATGGAAATAGGCTGGGAAAGAATGATTCCATCGTAGCCCACCGCAGCATGTTCCACTGTCAAGACGATATTTCCTGAAGTCTTGTTCGACTGGAAGGTCATGTTGGCAGACTTCTGACCAGTTGTTGGCTTGTCCAGTCGCTCCATCTTTTCCAACTGCTTGCGTCTAGCCTGGGCACGCTTGGTGGTCGAAGCACGGACAATATTTTTCTGGACAAAGTCTTCTAACTTGGCAATTTCCTTCTGTTGCTTTTCATAGTTTTGCAATTCCGTCTGTAACTTCTGCTCCTTCAGCTCGACAAATTGAGAATAATTTCCCACATAGCGATCCAAGGAATGCTTGGTCAAATCCAGTGTCAGAGTCGCTACCTTGTCCAAGAAATAGCGGTCATGGCTAACGATAATCAAGGCTCCCTTGTAGTGGACCAGATAGTTTTCCAACCAGGCAATGGTTTCAATGTCCAGGTGGTTGGTCGGCTCATCCAGCACCAATAACTCTGGGCTTTCAAGCAGCATTTTTGCCAGAGCAAGACGAGTATTCTGCCCCCCAGAGAGTTCGGAGATTTTCATGTCCCACATGGTCTGGTCAAACTTAAAACCATTCAAAATAGCACGGATGTCTGCCTCATAACTAAAGCCACCTGCCAGACGAAATTCCTCTGACAGACTATCGTAGGTTTTCATCAGTTGGTCTAGGTCGCTACCAGATAGGCTGCCCATCTGCTCTTCCATAGACCGCAGGCGTTTCTCCGTCATCCGCAGATCATCAAATACATGGAGCATTTCATCGTAAATGGTATTTTCTGACTCAAAACGGCTGTCCTGTGCCAGGTAAGAAAGGGACAAATCACGCTTGGTTGAAATATCTCCGCTAGTCGCTGCTTCTTCTCCAACAAGGATTTTGAGCAGAGTAGACTTGCCTGCCCCATTTTTTCCGACAAGGGCAATCCGATCCCGCTCGTCCACTTGAATGTTGATATTGTTAAATAAAACTTCGCCCGCAAAAGAGCGTTCAATCTTGTTTCCGTTCAATATAATCATACTCAATATTTTACCATAAAACACTCAAAAACTCCCCCACAGAAAAAGTAGAGGAGTTCCAATAAAAGGGAAGTTCACCATACTTCTATGAACTAATGTCTAGAAATAAGTCTTAAGAAACATTATTCTAGCGACAGTGAATCTTCACCAGTAATAGAACGGACTAACCGTAGTAAATAACTCCAATCAACCTTAAACTGATTAAATCGACTCCTCTGACTATAAACTTGTTTCAACTGATTTTGTATAGAAGATAAAAAACTTAGCGGAACTGTTTCATATACACTTAAATATAGACAAGCTCCAAACAACTTCTGAACAGGAAAATTTAGGCTTGATGAATGTCATCAAGGAACTTCATAGCCAGCATAATGGTATTCTTTGTTATCGTCGTATGACTCGATTTGTCAATCGCAAGCTTGGAACAAGCTACAACAAGAAACGGATTCGACACTTGATGCACATTCTAGGTCTACGTTCCATTATCAGAAGAGCCAAGGGGTATTGTACCAAGACTAGCTTTGTCAATGTAGAGGACAACATTCTCAATCGTAATTTTACAGCTACTGCTCCAAATCAGAAATGGTCTACAGATGTGACTTTCTTGAAGTACGGTCTCGATTGTAAGGCCTACTTGAGTGCTATTAAGGATCTTTATGACGGCTCAATTGTCGCCTATGTGGTTGGTCAGTTTAATGATAACGAACTGGTGTTAGAAACACTTCGTAAAGCCCGAAAAGCTAATCCTGATGCGACACCATTGATTCACAGCGATCGAGGTTCGCAATACACCTCGAAAGATTATTACCGCCTAACGACCCAGTATCAGATGACCCGCTATATGTCTCGTGTTGGTAAGGTGTATTGACAATGCACCAATTGAGAGTTTCTTTGGGCACTTTAAGACGGAGTGCTATAATTTGAAGAAATATAAGACTTTTGAGGAGCTAGTTTTAGATATTGATGCCAACATCTATTTTACAATCATCAACGTTTTCAAGAGCGCAACAACGGCCTTGCCCCTCTTGAAATGAGGAACAAGGCCGTCGCCTAATCTTTTATTATTTCATTGTCCACTTGACAGGGAGCTATTCATACAATCCCTGTGTTTTTCCAAATAATCAATCTGAATTGCAAAACGATCTGGGTGAGCGATATTATACGAATCCATACGGGCAATAAATTCAGTTTTAATCTTACTCAAAGCTAGATTCTTACTAGTAGAAATACCTAGATTTTTATAAATTTTTATCAAATATATCCTAGGGTCCCGATAAAACTTTATGATGTCTGCAGCCTTATCCTCACTGCCATCATCAACAATAAGGAACTTAAAATCTTGGTAGCTTTGACAGAGGATACTATCTATTGCTTCCTTAACAATAGTCTCCCTATTATAGACTGGCATAATTACAGTTAGCTTTGCCATTATTTCTCCAAAATATTTCCCAACTTAATTAATAGTAACATTATTTTTACAACTATAGTAGCAAAAAATCCAGCTCTGGACTGGATTGGATTTCATCAATTCACAAAGCCTTGCAAGAGTTCCCAATGTTGCCAGACAAGGTATAGCCCGCCTCCGATAATGATAAGCAAAATTAGGAATTTTATCAAGCCTTTGACAAAGCGAACGATAAGCATCAAAATCATGGACACAAACAACCAGCCCCAGGCCGATGAATTGAGTAGATTATCCATACCAGTCAGGCTTGAGCCTGCCATTGCTCGCAAGGGAGCTGGAATTTTCTCTAGCCAGTCGGTGGTCAGACCAAGCTGGCGGACAATGGCTGAGCTGGTTGACTGCAGCCAGACAAAGATACCAGCATTGTAAAGCAAGAGAAAAGCTTGTTCGGGATAACGCTTAATGAACTTAATCAAAATAAATCCTTTCTAGTTGTTTGCATAAAGCTGAATGACCGCATCCACATCTTCCTGCTGAATGCCTGTATAGGACCCTGCAGACTCCATGACAGAAGCTCTGCCATCTTCATGGCCTAAGCCAAGGGCATGCCCCAGCTCATGCTCAGCTGTGTGCAGGATTCGATCAAATTCATAACCATATTGGGGATTTAAAAGATAGTAACGATTGAGTCTCACCGTCACACTGGTATAAAAATTGGTCAGAAGATTGGTCGTCGAATTGGCCTCCCCAGCAGCCTGGGTAGTACTATCATTGACATCTGTCGCAATAATATCTGCTGCCTCCGGGCTATCGACCAACTCAAACGTAAAGGCACCTGTCTGGTTCCAATTGGCAATGGCCTGCACGTAGGCCTGGCGTAAAATTGGCTCCTGGCTCTCAATATATACCGTAGCACGATTGCTTTCCCACCGTCCATGGTCGCCTGTGTTGACAGTATCCGTAGCCAGATGCTTGATAGTATCGACACCCTCTTGTAGCTTGACTGGAGACTGTCCTTTGACAATCAGCTCCGCCTCCTGCAGAACCCTATCCAAGGTTTGGTAGGCATTTTCCCTCTGAAAAACAAAGAGCAAAGCCAGGGCCAGAGCTGTGATTAAAACAGTCGACCAGATAAAATTCCAAATCAAACTGACCAACCAAGTAAGAATTCTTAGGAAAAATCCAAGGACACTTTTTATTAGTTTCATAGACTATACCTCTTTCTGGAGATGGTCAACAGTATAGCAAATAAAGCTAAAATTTACCTTAAAGCAGCTTAGGATAGTCTTTCCTCCAACTCAAAGTCAATCGGCAGCCATTGGAGGACGTACTCAATTTGCTGGTTCCAATAGTGCCACTCGTGCTTACCAGGTCCCTTACTAGCCTCGATGTCCAAGCCCATCTTTTTCAAATCAGCAATAGCCTTCTCATGACCTGCAAAAAGAAAATCTTCCTCTCCACACCAAGCGTAAAACTTGGTTTTCTTATCTGACTGCTTGGCAATCTCTGTCAAATTATTTGGATTCTTAGCATTATGAATGTCTCCGAACACACCCGTCCAGTAGGCTAGATTTCCCAAATCAGCCGTCCCTTCATTGTCAAAATCAAAGGCCAGGGCACCAGAAAGCGAGGCCGCGTATGAAAAACGGTTGGTAGACAGGGCAATCTTGAAGGCACCATATCCGCCCATGGACAGACCAGCAATGAAGTTTTTCTCCCGCTTGTCGGACATATTTGGAAAGAACCGCTTGAGAACCTGCGGCAGTTCAATGGCAATGGCATCGTAATAATTCATGCCGTAGGTCGTATTAGTGTACCAGCCCTTGTCCGTATTAACCATGACAACGATGAGATTGGTATAGCGTACCAATCGTTCTATGGTCGAGCGATTGAGCCAGGAATCCTGATTGCCACCCATCCCATGCAAGAGGTAGAGGACTGGGATATCCTTATCATCAGGATTAGGTATACGATTGCGGTCTGGATAAATGACATTAACCTGCCGTGACATATCCAAGGCCTCCGAATGATATTCAATTTTCATAATAGCCATCTGCTTTCTCCTATTCTAAAGAGCCAGTTTGGGCTGGCTCTCATCACTTATTTTCTCTTATTTTACTTCCATAATCACCGGCAAAATAGCTGGGCGACGTTTGGTTTGGTCAAAGAGGAATTTTGCCAGGTCATCGCGGACAGTTGCCTTCAGTTCTGACCAGTCAAAGCTATCCTTGGTGAAATAGTTTTCCACGCTGGCATTGACCAAATCAGATGCCTCACGCAGGATGTCCTTGCTCTTCTTCACATAGACAAAGCCACGGGTATTGACCCTCGCCTTAGAAATAATGCGTTTCTCACGGCGATTGACCGTCAGAGCCACGATGAAAATACCGTCCTCTGATAGGATTTTACGGTCACGGAGGACCACATTTCCCACATCTCCCATGGCATTACCATCAATCATAATATCCCCTGCTGGAACGGCCCCACTGTGGACAAAATCACCATCCTCATAGGCCATAACATCACCACGTTTGACGATGATAATATTTTCTGGATACATGCCAATTTCCAGCGCAGCCTTGGCGTGGGCGTTGAGTTGGCGATACTCACCTTGAATCGGGAAGAGATACTTGGGTTTCATGATATTGAGCATGAGCTGCAAATCACGCGCATTGCCGTGACCAGACACATGCAGGTTCTTGGCCACAGACTTGACGGTGCCCCCCGCCTTATAAATCATGTTTTCCACACGGGCTACAACCGCTTCCTTAGAAATACTTGGCGTCGTTACGATATAGACCAAATCGCCGTCCTTGATCTCAACATAGCGGTGACGTCCGATTGACATTTTGCGTAAACCATTGAGGGGCTCACCCATACGACCAGTTTCAAGAATAATCAGCTCATGGTCCTCATACTTGTTCATGTCCTTAGGCTTGACCAAGAGACGCTCGCTGACCAACTTCAATTTTTTCAGGGAAATAGCTGTGCGGACAATATTTTCCACGTCATGACCAGTCAGAACGACACGACGACCTGTCCTATCAGCTGCATCGAAAATTTGCTGGATACGGGTAATATTGCTGGCCACTGCTGCTACAATGATACGACCTTCCCAGTCGGAAATGGTATTGTAAATTTCATTGGCCACCTCTTTCATGCTGGCCACCTGAACCTTACTATCCGCATTGGCAGAGTCAGAAAGTAGGGCCAAGACACCCTCGTTACCAATCTCAGCCAAGCGACCAAAATCCGTCTGGTAGAGCTTATCAGCTGCCTGGTCAAACTTGAAATCACCAGTATAGACGATATTGCCCTGGTCAGTCTTGATGACCACACCCAAACTCTCAGGAATGGAGTGGGTTGTCTGGAAGAAGGATACAACCGCATCACCAAAATCAATCTCCGTATCTGCATCGATGACATGGAAATCATTGAATTTTTTGGTAGAATTATTGTTTTTAACAATCAATTTTGCCAATTCCACCGTTAAGTGTGAACCGAAAACCGGTACCTTCACTTTTTCCAGCAGGTAAGGCAGGGCACCAATGGCATCCGCATGCCCGTGGGACAAGAAAACGCCAGCCACACGCTGTTTGTTTTCTTCCAAATAATCAAAGTTTGGCACGACCACGTCCACACCCAGCTGTTCATTTTCAGGATATTTGGCTCCGGCGTCCAATACAAAAATATGCTCATTGACTTCAGCGATGTAGAGATTTTTTCCATTCTCACGTACACCACCGAGCGCCATGATTTTTATGCTACTCATCTTTTCTCCTTTGGGGCGATCATACCTGCCCAGTTTATTTTTTCATACCAACGGTCCTTGCCTCCTCACAGTTCAGACGCAAGTCGAATTACAGTTTGCTACACATGTAGCTGTCATTTCTATTATACAATTTTTCAGGAAAATTTACAAAAACTCTGCCGATTGTTGACAGAGCTTTATTATCCGCTAAATTCTCAAAGTAAGTTCTAGTCTGTCTTAAAAACTGGAAATTAGACTGAGACAAGGAAATAAGGTAGAACTTACTATGGGACAAGTTGGCAATCGACAATGAAAAACAAACACTTAACTCTCTCTGATCGCAACGATATTCAAATAGGAATTGAACAACTTAAGCCCTTCTCAGCTATAGCAGCTAAGTTAGGTAAAGATCCTTCTACAATCTCAAAAGAAGTTCGGAGAAATCGAGTGGTTAAAGAAAATTCTGTGACATCTAATTGTGATTCTTGCCCTCTACTCAAAAAGGCTCCCTACGTTTGTAATGCCTGTCCGAAAAAGAGAATCAATTGCGGATACCAGAAACAATTCTACTACGCAAAAAGAGCTCAGCTTGATTACGAAGCTAAGCTCTCAGACTCGAGAACAGGTGTTGCCCTAAACAAGGAAGAATTCTATCGTATGGACGAGATTGTCTCTGCAGCCATCCAAAAGGGACAACACCTCAACCATATCATCGCCTCAAACGAACTTTCGGCATCCAGAGCTTCTATCTACAGATACCTTGAAAAAGGCTATCTGTCCACAAAGCCCATTGATTTCCCCCGTGTCGTGAAATTCAGAAAGCGGAGAACCAGAAACCTACAACCCATTCCTAAAATTGCCAAAGAAGGACGGTCTTACGAGGACTTCCAACGCTTTCTCACAGAGAAAGGAATCAGCTATTGGCTGGAAATGGACACCGTTACTGGACGGATCGGCGGAAAGGTACTTCTCACCTTTAACCTCTCCTTCTGTAACTTTATCTTCGCTCGATTACTTGATAATAAAACAGCTAATGAGGTCGCTAAACATCTCTACGCTATCAAGAATGACCTACATCAGAAAGAGATGGACTTCTGCGAAATATTTCCTGTCATTCTGACTGATAATGGCGGTGAATTCGCCAGAGTGGACGACATCGAAATGGATGTGCGTGGAGAATCTAAGCTATTCTTCTGTGACCCCAATCGTTCTGACCAGAAAGGGAGAATTGAGAAGAATCACACACTTATCAGAGATATTCTTCCTAAAGGAAGTTCGTTTGACAACTTGACACAGGAGGACATCAACCTGGTTTGTTCGCATGTCAACAGCATCAAACGAGCTTCTTTCAACGGAAAATCCGCCTATGAACTCTTTACATTTACCTACGGTGAGGAATTGGCAACACTTTTGGGAATCTCTAAAATTGACCCTGAGAACGTCATTCAATCACCTCGATTATTGGATAAATAATCGCTAGTTTTTATTAAAAAATAATTTCAAAAATAGAAAGGAACTTGTCCCATCCAAAATTCCAGATAGCTAGAACTTACTTTGAGACGTCTCAGAGCCAGTAACTTTAGTGTACTCTTTTTTTCAACTTTTTCAACCCTAAAACTCACTATTATCAACATTTTTAGTCAAAAAAGAACTTAGTCTGAGACTAAATTCTGTTGATGTTATGCAGTTTTCTCAAAGTAACTTCTGGAAGGACGGGAACTAGAACTTACTTTGAGAATTTACCTGCTTTATTATCCTATGGCAGGTCGACGATATGGATATCAAAACCCAAACTTTCTACAAAAGCAAGAACATCCTGGGTTGCCACAAAAATTGTCTTGGTATTTATATTTGGATGAAATGTCAGAATCTTTTCCGTCAAGATTTCCCTATCAAAATAGACTTCAATATCTTTCTGGGGATTATTGAGCAAACCAAATATGGAACTTCCCCGCAGGCAACCGCATCTTTTCCCAGAGACTGTCGCTTGAAGCCATGCGAATGCGGTTGGCACCAACCATTTCCTTAAAAGCCTCCATGTCCAGCTGTTTCTGGTCGTCCATAATCAAGATATAAAAGGCCGTATTTTTCTTATTGGTCAAAAACATGGACTTGGCCCGCACACCTTCCATTCCCTCAATATAGTAATCAGCCTCATGGGTTGTCAGGGCAGTAGGATGCCCAACCATATCATAAGAAATTCCCAACTGCTTTAATTTTTAAACCAGTTCTTCATACATAAGGACACCTCTTTTTCTCTATGTTGATATTTTAGCAGAGAGTATATTTTAATTCAGTAATAAGAAAAAGAGAATCAAATCGATTCCCTTAATCATGAATATTAGATTTCATCGCGTTTCTTTTTTGCGAGTCCAAAAGTAAGTCCCATTGACATCATACCAACAACTGCCATGATATCTGAATTTACTGATGATGTTTTTGGCAATGTTTTTTCAGATTCTGACTTAGCAGAATTTGATTGGCTTGTGCCTTGAGCAGGAGCAACACCCGCACTCAAAGAAGTAAGGTTAACAGTTCCAGCTGAACCATTTGCACCCGCAGCACCGGCACCACCAGCAGCTGCAACTCCTGAATCTTGAGGAATATTTGAGCCTTCCGTTGGTGTGTTTCCTAGATTTGTAGGAGATACTAGAGTAGTAAGAATAGGAAGTTCACCTTCTGGCAATGCGTCAGCTGTAGGAGCTACCGCTGGTACAGCAACAATTGTTCCATCAGGAAGCTGGAAGATATTGTTCCCAGTTGCCAAGCGGTACAAGTTGAGCAGGCGAAGATACTCTTCTTTTGCTTCAACAGTCAGAGCAGTTTTATCCTTAAGAATATCATATTGTTCAACCAAGTCTGCTTTTTGCTTCAACAAGAGACCAGCCAAAATAGATTTCTGTGTCTCTAGTCGCTCTTTATCTGCAATCAAGGTTGTTGCATTTGCAACCAATTTCTCTGTCTCAGTAATTTTCTCTTTCAAGCCAGCAATTCTAGCATGAATTTTGACTAATTTGTCTTTGGCAGCCGTTTCAGCTTCTACTGCCTTGTCATAGTCTTCTTGAGCTTGAGCAACTTTTGCCACCTCTGCTTTTTGAGCCACAAGCGCTTTAGCAAGTGCTGTTTGAGCTTGTCCTTGTTTCGTTAGGAGTTGTTGGTTCTGTGCAGTAAGCGAAGCTAAATTCTTCTGAGCAACTGTCAACTGATACTGAGTCTGTTCAAGTGTAGCCTTCGCTGTTGCCAAGTTATCCTTAGTTGTTTGCAAACGATTTTTAGCCGTACGAAGTGTTTGATTTGCTGCAACAACAATAGGTGCAGATGCCAAGTTAGTACTTTTCAAGTTAGACAATTTTGTCTCGAGAGTTTTAATTTCTTCCTTGAGCTTGTTAATCGCATTTGTGTTGTCAACTGTTGTGCTAGTAGTACCTGTAATTGGCGTCTGACTAAAGTTTGAACTTACAATATTCGACGAAGGAATCATGTAAATTTGAGTCTGCGTAGCCTTGGTACTGCGGAATTGACTTGAGGCTACTCGAGATGTGGCACCAAGATAATAAGTATCATTGCCTGAATTTTGCAGGAGCGAAATCGTATGACCGAAGTTAGAACCTTCATCGTTAAAGAGCATATAAACCAATGAGTTGTAGAAGAGCCCTTTTAACTGATCGACTGTTGTAGCATGTCCAAAGTCCCCCAAGGACTCGTAGCCACGATTATCGGAAGATTTAAGACCACTTGCTGTTGCTGCGGAACCAATAGCTATGAAATCATGGTTAAGTGTACTTAAACCTTTGCTATTGTAAGCACTTGCAACACGCTTAGCAAAATCTTGGGCTGAACTTGTCACAGCAACTGATGCTAAACCCAGTTGTGTACGAACCCCATTCAATATCTCTGCTGTAAACTGTGCAATCTCATTTTGAACTTCCTTGGTAAGGTTAGCAGGGTCAATTGTACGAGTTTTATCTGCTGCAATTGATTGGTAGGTGTTCACACCGCTTCCGCCCCATTGAATACCATAAGTTCCTTGTTGACTGGCAACTACAATTTTTGATTTATTTTGATTTGCAACACTAGTGAAAGCTGTAGAGCCTGTATAACCAGCATTCTCAATTTGTTTAAGAGCAGGGTAGGCTGTGTTGATGTAAGAGCTTGGCAAGGTAATCTTATTGCTACCAACTACAGATTTAACCGTATTTGTTGTCGTCGTAGTTGTTGCTGGTGTATTTGCCAACTCCGTCTTCTTAGCTGACAATTTTGCATTGACTTGACTGATTTCTTTATCTAAGTCTTGCTTAGCAGTTGTTTGTGCTGAAGTCAGCGCCTTTTCAGCATTTGTAACAGCAGTTTCATTTACTTTGACAGCGTTCTCAAGGCTTGAAACTTGCTGAATCTGCTTTGCTTCAGTTGTTTTGAGATTGTCTACTGCTGTTTGAGCACTTTCAAGACCAACTTCAGCTAAGTCTGCTTTAACATCAGCAAGAGCTGTTTCAGCATCTGCCACTACTTGATTAGCTGCTACTTCGCCAGCTTTAGCTGTTGCCAAATCAGTTGCCTCAGTCGCCACAAGTGATTCTGCGGTTGCAATAGCTGTTTCAGCAGGAGCAATCGTTGCTTCCTCGCTAGCAATTTTTGATTCAGTTTGCTCGATAATCTGAGGAGCATTCTCAATAATCGTTTGAGCACTGTCAATTGCAGCAATCTCACTATCAATCTGGTCCAATTGTGCCTGAGTGCTGTCCATTTCCGCAGTTGCAGTTGCCACAACTTCTTCTTGGGCTACTTGCTCAGCTTCAGCTGCCTTATAAACGTCTTCAGCAGCGATAACCTCTTCCTCTGTTACTGGTGAAGCTGTTTCACTACTTGTAGAATCGGTAGTGGTTGTTGCATCTGTTGCTTCTGTAGTTAATACCTGATCAGCTACTGGCTCTGCCGGCACGACTACTTCACTAGCTTCTACTGCTTGTTGTCCTAGGACGGCCAATGTTGTTGCAGCAGCAAAACCTGCTGTTTTTGCAATCTTCTTCGTCATTCGTTTCTCCTACTTTCTTAGCATGAGTTTAATATAAAAACATATTACAGTTGAGTCATTATTATACTCGCTTTTCTATTCTAACCTTATTTGATAGCATTTGCAAGCTCCGACAGGTATGTTTCCCATTATTTTTATTTACTTTTTTAAGCTAACTTCATCAAGTCCTTTACCCGCTTGGATTTCTTCAAAACATTAAGTTTTTGTTACAGATTTGTCAAAAATATTTCTAGCAAAAATAGGGAATTTTTCCTGATTATTTTTTGGATTCTTCCACTATTGATTCCGACTTTTTTCAATTTATGCTATACTAATATCAGAACTATACGGAGGTGCCTATGATTAAACTAATCGCCCTTGATATGGACGGAACCCTGCTTAATGAGAAGAAGGAATTGACCCAGCCACAGATTGATACCATCCACCAGGCCGTTGCTGCTGGTGTGACCGTCGTACTCTGCACAGGTCGTCCCCTGGTCGGTGTCAAGCCTTTTGTGGAACAGCTGGGCTTTGACCAAGAAGACGAGTACATCATCGTCAACAACGGTTGCTCGACCCATTTGACCAAGGATTGGAGTCTGATCGACTGGGAGGAGCTGACTCAGACAGACTTGGACTACCTTGACACATTTACAAATACTGATGAGGTTCAACTCACACTCTTCGACGAAGACCATTTCTTTGTCGTTGCACAAAAAGCAAATGAAACCGTTGTTCATGATGCCAGCCTGGTCGGGATGACACCTATTTCCATCAACCTAGAAGAAGCAAAATCTGGCAAACACCGCTTCTTTGAAGCCATGTTTGTCGGTGAAAAAGAGGCCATTGATGCTTTTGAAAATGCCCACAATCCTGTCCTCAGCCAGAAATATTCGACCGTTCGCAGTCAAGAATACCTGCTAGAAATCCTGCCAAACGGTGCCAGCAAGGCCTCTGGGCTGAAAAAATTGGCTGACCGTCTAGGAATATTGCCTGAGGAAATCATGGCTGTTGGCGATGCCAATAATGACTTGGAAATGATTGCCTTTGCAGGACTGGGCATTGCCATGGGAAATGCGAATGAGCAAGTCAAGGCCATTGCCCAAGATATCACCGACAGCAATGAAAACAACGGTGTGGCCAAGGCCATTGAAAAACATATTTTGAACAAATAAGGAGATACTATGAAATACCCGACACTCTTAGACCGCTTTTTAGTCTATGTCAAAGAAAATACCCGCTCAGATGAAAACTCGACCACCACACCTTCTACCCAAAACCAAGTTGAGTTCGCACAAAACATTCTCTTGCCTGAAATGAAACGGATTGGCTTGCAGAATGTCCACTACCTGCCGAACGGCTTTGCAGTGGGAACACTGCCTGCCAACGATCCTAGCCTGACCCGTAAAATCGGCTTTATTGCCCACATGGATACGGCGGATTTCAATGCTGAAGGGGTCAATCCTCAAATCATTGAAAATTATGACGGAAATCCGATTGCGCTTGGAACTTCTGGCTATGAACTCCATCCAAAAGATTTCCCACAACTGGCCAACTACCACGGTCAAACCCTGATTACGACAGATGGTACGACCTTGCTAGGCTCTGATGACAAGTCAGGAATTGCAGAAATCATGACGGCCATTGAATTTTTGGTTAACAATCCAGACATCAAGCACTGTGAAATCCGGGTCGGCTTTGGACCAGATGAAGAAATTGGTGTCGGTGCAGACAAGTTTGATGTGGAAGACTTTGATGTGGACTTTGCCTACACCATGGACGGTGGACCGCTTGGTGAACTTCAGTACGAAACTTTCTCAGCAGCTGCTGCCAAGATTGACTTCCTTGGACGCAATGTCCACCCAGGATCTGCCAAGGACCAGATGATCAACGCCTTCCAGCTAGCCATTGACTTCCACAATGCTCTTCCAGAAGCAGACCGCCCTGAGAAAACAGAAGGCTATGAAGGCTTCTTCCATTTGATGAACATGGAAGGCAGTGTCGATACTGCTTCTACCACCTATATCATCCGCGACTTCGAGGAAGAAGATTTTCAAGCCCGCAAACAGCTCATGCTGGACATTGCAGACAAAATGAATGCCAAGTTTGACACGCCACGCGTTATCGTCAACCTGCATGACCAGTACTACAACATGAAGAAAATCATCGAAAAAGACATGACCCCAATCAACATCGCAAAAGAGGTCATGGAAAATCTGGATATCAAGCCACTGATTGAGCCAGTTCGTGGAGGAACAGACGGCTCTAAGATTTCCTTCATGGGCATTCCAACGCCAAATATCTTCGCAGGTGGTGAAAACATGCACGGCCGCTTCGAGTTCGTTAGCCTGCAAACCATGGAAAAAGCTGTTGATGTGATTTTAGGTATTGTAGCTTACAAATAAGAAGGAAAAGTAGGTTTTCTGAAAAAATCTACTTTTTGAAAATTGTTCGATATAACTATTGTATTATTTAAATAACACTGTTATAATAGAACCATCAAAAAGAAATAGAGTTTTATTATGACAGAAGAAACATTTGCACAAGGTATTTTAGTTGGGCTTTGGGGAGCCAGTATGATTTTTTCACTCATTTGGTATGTCCTCCTTGCCATTTCCAACTTCATCCTCTTTAAAAAAGCTGGCTATGCTGGTTGGAAATCCCTCATTCCTTTCTACAACCTTTATATCCAACAATGTATCACATTCGGCGAAGACAAGGGCTGGTTTATCCTATTCCTACTCATCCCACTTGCTGGACCACTTTATGGCATTTATTTGACTTACTGCTATGGTAAAGCATTTGGTTTGTCTGATATTCAAGCCATCTTCTATGTCTTGTTTACACCACTTTTCAATGTCTACATCGCCTTCAATGACGGAAGCCGTTACCAAGGTCCACAAACTTTCTTTATCGACTAATATCAAATGAAGCAACTTTTTCTAGCTGGAAGGGTTGCTTTTACTTTTTTAAAAAAATATATAAATAATTTATATAATTACTTGATTTTAGTAAATGATGGGTATATAATTTATATATAAAATAATTACATAAAGATAAAGAGGTGATTTCATGTACTACCCCGTTTCCTCTATCTTGATAGAATTTCTGATTTTGGCCATGCTGGAAAAGCAGGATTCCTACGGATATGAAATCAGTCAAACCATCAAGATAGTGGCCGATATAAAAGAGTCCACGCTCTATCCTATTCTGAAAAAACTGGAAAAGGCCGGCTATGTAATCACTTACAGCCAGGAATTTCAAGGACGCAAACGCAAATACTACACCATTACTCCTGCCGGCCGCAACCACATCCCCTTCCTCAAGGGAGAATGGACAGCCTACAAGGACAATATCGACGGAATTATAGAAGGGAGCCTACGAAAATGACACGTGTAGATTATTTAAAACAGCTTGAACAAGCACTCAACAAACTCAATCCAACCGCCAAACAAGAGGCCCTGGACTATTTCCAAGAATACTTCGACGACCGAAATGATGACCAGGCGACTATCTCAGAGCTAGGCGATCCGATCTCTGCTGCTCAGGAAATCATAGCTAACCTGCCTGAAGATGCCCTGATAGAGAACCAGGAGCCACCACGTGTTGATTTGACCTGGGACTGGAAGAATTTTTTCAAGAACTTCAGCTTCAAGGACACCAAGCCCCTCGACTTTGAGACTGTGGAGACCCCTTTGCCAAACTTCCAACGCCTTAACCTCCAGCTGGAGGACCAAACCTTGATAATTGAGAGCTGGGACAAGGACTCCGCCAGCCTCCTCTCCCCCGCCTCTCTTGATAGCAACTACCAGCCCTTTACCTTCTGCCTGGATGGCGACACACTCCTCCTTTCTTCTATGGAGATACCAAAGGGCTTTGGGATGGCTTACTCAGACAGCAGACAAAAAACTGTCCTCAAACTTCCCCAGAAACCTGCCCTGCACACAGCAGATGTTCGTTTGACCGATGCCAATCTGGTTATCAACAACCTGACTGTGGACCGCTTAACGGTAACAGAAACCAGCGATAGCAATCTCTCCTTCAAGCACATCACTGCCCAAAACTGGATCATGGAGGCAAAAGACATCAACCTTACGTGCAAGGATTCTACTTGTTCAACCCTTGACTGGCAGACAGCAGATTGCAACCTCATGTTGACAGGTCTGAACCTCGGCAAGGGGCATGTGGAGATTGCGGATTGTCACCTTTCAATGAACCAATCCACCTGGCAGGGAGAACTTGCCCTTGAAATCGAAGATTCTGTGGTCACCTTGGGCATGTCCCAAAAGAGCAATCTTCTAGCGGAAACAGACGATAGCCTGCTCCATTTGCCTCAGGAAATTGCTGCTCACCTAGAACGTGACGATGATTGGCTCCACCTGGAATACCTGCTGGAGGGCATCACCCCTACTCTGATTTTGGACGCAAGCGATTCCAGTATTACTGTCAAATAAGGAGAAAATGATGACACGCGCAGACTATATGAACCAATTGGCTGGCTATCTCAAACGCCTGCCACAAGAAGATTTCCATGATGCTATGGAACATTTTAATGAATACTTTGACGAGGCTGGACCTGAGAACGAAGACCAGGTCATCGCAGAATTGGGCAGTCCCAAGCATGCTGCTAGTGATATTTTAGCCAATCTCTATGATAAAGAAGTCAGTGGAGAAAAGCCTAGCACCAGCAACCGTCTACTTCTGGTAACCCTGTCTATCTTGGCTGCTCCCATGGGCTTGATTCTGGGTCTGGTGGTCTTGGCTCTCTTTGTGAGCCTCATCCTCCTCGTCCTAGCCCTGGTTCTAGCCATGGCCAGCATCTGCATGGCCCTGATTAGCCTAGGAATTTCCGGCTTTCTATCAGCCTTTGAACTCTTTACCACTGCTATCAGCTCAGGCATCCTGGTCACCGGCCTATCCTTGATTGGAATAGCTCTGGGAATTTTGGGCATCAAGGCGACCATTTTTATCGGCCACAAGCTCCTGCAGGCCAGCCTTCACTTTATTCAACAATTATTGCCGAAAGGAGACCGCTATGAAACAGCTTAAATCCAGCACACGCTACACTCTCATTACCCTAGCAACTGGCCTCCTTCTGTCCTTGCTGGGTCTCCTACTAGGTGGCTGGCAGGAAATCGGAAATCACCTAGAAAATTCCTACCAGGTCCAGCAGGTTGAATTTGACAACTTGCAAAAAATCAATAGCTCCACCAATCTCACAATCTCTACAAGTGATGTCGAAAAACCGACCCTCTATTTTAAAGTCAGCAAGAAACAGAGCAGTCCTATTGTCTACGAGCTGATAAATGGCAGTCTAACCATTGAAGATAATAACGACCAGGGGTTTCGCTATGACGGTTTCCTAGAAGGTATAAAAATGCTCCAAGAGAACCAAACCCAAACCTACACCACACCGACCCTGCTCTTGCCAGCCGGTAGCCATTTGGATGAATTGACCGGCGGACTCTTTGATGGAAATGCCAATCTTGAAGATATGACCGTTGACAAACTGGATATTTCTATCAACAACGGTAACTTCTTGGCCAAGAAAACCACCATTCACTCAACTAACATCGTAGTCTGGGATGGAGATATTGATTTGCAGGAAGTAAAACTAGAAGATGTGGAAGACTCAAGTAGTGACCAGCTCAACCATTTGACCGTAGAAAATGGCAACATTCGTGCCACTGGGCTGCAAGTCATCGGCAACTATGATGTCTTGGCCTACGACGGTGACATTGACCTGACCATTCATAAGGAAAGCCTGAAGGATCTCGCAATCGAAGAACTTTCTGCTGATGAAGATAGCGAACAAACCACTCATGGCAATCCAAATGCAAAAAACAAGTTGACCCTGCATAGCCAAAATGGCGACATTTATGTTCAGTAAGAGTACACGAAAAGCCCTCCAGTTCGGGGGCTTTTTGACTACTTAAATATCAAAAGTGACAAGAGGGTCAAAATGGCTGGACCTCCTTGGCTCAGGATAATTTTAGGGCTTGAAGTAATCGCACCATAAGCAGCTGCACCGATAACATAGAGGACAAATATGGTCACAATTTCAAGATTGCCAGTCACAATTCCGTAAAGTAGGAAAAGGGCCAGTAAGCCATTGTAGATTCCCTGATTTTTGAACAGGGTGGTTACAGACTTGCGTTGCAGCTCGTCCTTGGCCATATTAAAGACACGGCTGGTCGAGTCCGAATGAGTAGCAAAAGTTTCCAAATACATAATGTACAAGTGTTCCAATGCTACGATGGTAGCTAAAATAGTTGTAAAAATAGACATGCTATATCTCCTTAAGAATAGTTATAGAGGGAGGTCTTTCAAGCCTGCACTTAGCTTGGTCAGAATCTGCTGAAATTGCTCCACTTGGTCAGCTGTTAGGATATGCTCCATAGCCCGTTTGACCACCACATGCTGGCTGGGCGGGCTATCAATCAAATCCTTCTGCGCTTTCTTGGTCGGGTAAACCAAAATTTCCCTCTGATTGTCAGGGTTTCGCTCACGACGGATGTAAGCCGCCTCTTCCAAAATTTTCAGATGCCGGCTAATGGCTGCGCGGTCAATTCCAAGCCTCTCCTGCAAGGCTGTTTGGTGAAGTGGTGTCTCCTCTAGCAAAATCTGAAGAATCCGATAACGGGTCAGGGAAATCCCCAACCGCTTTTCAAATAGATTGGTAATGACCTCTTCGGTAATTTTCAGTTGGTAAAGTACCTCTTCCATGCTTGACATGACTTCTCCCTCTTTGTTGATTTATCAATTATTGACTAGTCAATTGTACTACAATCCGAATATTTTTCAACTATTTTGCTCATTATTTATAAAAATCCTTCTTCCCAGAGCTGATTTTGATATAATAAACTAAAACACCAAGGAAAGAGCTAGGGATGAAATGAAACAAAAAGAGCAAGACCTGGTCATTGACGTGCTTATGCTGGCCGGTAGCATCTTACTCCAAAGCGGGGCGGAAATTCATCGGGTGGAGGATACCATGATTCGCATCGCCCATTCTCAAGGGATAATGGATGCCAATGTGCTGGCCATTCCAGCGGCCATTTTCTTTTCCATTGACCACACCAACATTTCACGGATGAAGAGAATTGTCTCCTCCAGCTACAATATGCAGAAGGTCTGCGATGTCAATCAGGTCTCTCGTTCGCTGGTTGAAGGCCAGATTAGCCCTAAAGAGGCCTGGGAAATCCTGTCTGCTATCAAACTGGAAAAAGCACCTTATGCGACTGGCCAGCTGATTTTGGCGGCTATTTTTGCCGTTCCCTTCTTTACCCTTATGTTCGGCGGCTCCGCCTTGGATGCTTTTTGCGCTGCTGCTGCGACCGCTCTGGCCTTTCCCCTCTCGCTGCAGATTGAGAAATTTATCGGCATTGATTTTGTGACTACCTTCTGTGGAGCTCTGCTATTTTCCCTAACCGCCTACCTACTAGAGAAATACACCAGCCTGGCTATAAATCCCAACCTTATCAATGCTGGCGCTGTCATGCCCTTTGTGCCTGGTATCACCCTGACCAATGCGGTCCGAGATCTGATGACCAACCATATCAATACCGGCATGACCAAGCTCTTTCAAACGGCTCTGATTATCCTGTCCCTGGGTGCAGGGACCACTGTTGCACTCTTACTCGTGGGGTAACTTATGAATTTTTTACTACAAGCTGTAGCTTCTTTTCTAGCCATGATTGCCTTCATGGTCATCCTCAATGTTCCTAGGAAACTTCTGGTTCCCGGAGGACTTCTAGGAATGTTTGTCTGGCTCCTCTATCTCCTACTGCAGGGACCAACCAATCCGCTCATTGCCACTTTTTTGGCAGCGGTCATCGGCTCCATGATTAGCCAGGTCATGAGCATCCTACTCAAGACACCCTCTATCATTTTTTCTCTGGCTATCCTGGCTCCCCTAGTCCCTGGCTATCGGTCCTATATGACAACAACCTATTTTGTTTCTGGAGATTATGCCCAAGCCCTTGCCAATATCACCAGTGTCCTGACCCTCTGTCTCATCATTCCTATCGGCATGGCCAGCGGTACCGTACTCTTGCAAGTGTACAGAGCCATTCAAAAACGCTGGTACCAGACAACGACCACCTAGATTGAAACTAGGTGGTTTTTTTGGTACAATATTAGCTTAAAAAGGAGACCAGATGAACAATCAACCGACAAGCAATCTCAAACTAGCCGAACGTGGCGCACAGATTTCCATTTCAGCCTACATCCTCCTATCCGGGCTCAAACTAGCTGCTGGCGAGCTCTTTCATTCCGATGCACTTCGAGCCGACGCCTTCAACAACCTCTCTGATATCATCGGAAATGTGGCCGTGCTGATTGGCTTGAAAATGGCCCAAAAACCGGCTGATAGAGACCATAAGTTTGGCCATTGGAAAATGGAAGACCTTGCTAGCCTGATTACCTCTTTCATCATGTTTATGGTTGGTTTTCAGGTCCTCTATTCAACCATTGAAAAACTCCTGAGCAAGGAAGTGATTCAAGTCGATATGCTGGGTGCCCTGGTGGGTATTTTCTCAGCCCTGGTCATGATTGGGGTCTATATCTATAACAGCAGACTGGCTAAAAAAGTCCATTCCAAAGGACTTGAAGCAGCTGCCAAGGACAATTTATCCGATGCAGTTACGTCAATTGGAACTTCCGTTGCTGTCTTTGCTGCCGCCTTCAACCTCAGTATTGTCGACAAGGTTGCAGCCATCGTCATCACCTTCTTCATCCTGAAAACGGCCTACGACATCTTCATGCAAAGTTTCTTCAGCCTATCTGACGGTTTCGATGAAGAATTGCTCCACAAGTACGAAGAGGATATCCACAAGCTCCCCAAGATAGTCTCCGTCAAGTCCCAGCGAGGCCGAACCTACGGCGCCAATATTTATCTGGATATTGTCTTGGAAATGAATCCTGACCTTTCTGTTTACGAAAGCCATGAAATCACCGAGCAGGTCGAGCAGCTCCTGATCCTCAAACATGGGGTCTTCGATGTAGACATCCATGTCGAACCCTCTGAAATCCCCCACGATGAAATCTACGAGCATGTCTACGACAAACTCTTCCGTTATGAAACTGAAATTCAGGCCCATGCACCAGGCTATGAGGACTTGATTGACCCAACCTATTTCCTGATTGATGCCAAAGGACGTTATCATGACAAGGATGGCATGCTGGATCAGCACCAGATCCAGTCTACCTACTTGTCCAACTATCAAATGACATCTGTCAGTCAAAAATCCAAACTGGTCACCTTTGAAATCGGTGACTATGTCCACACCTCTCTCTGGCGCCGCCACGAAGAATGGACTGTCGTCTTCCATCAGATTTCTAAAAAACTGTAAAGAAAAAAATTCTCAGCCAAATGACGGTTGAGAATTTTTATTTGCTTAATTTTTCACAGCATCAGTTGCCACATCTTCTCCGAACCATTTTTCAGAGATTTCCTGGAACTTACCTTCTTTATAAAGCTCTGTAAAAGCTTTGTTGATATTGTCTACCAAGGTCTTGTCTGACTTACGAACACCAACACCGAAGGCCTCGTTAGCATAGCCAGCATCAATGATATTGTAGTCATCAATGATACCTTCTTTTTGCAGATAGTAATTGGCATACACACGGTCAATCAAGAGCCCGTCGATACGGTCATTTTTCAAGTCGATAAGGGCCTCGTTGAAGGTCGCATACTGACTAGCATCACCGTCTTTTACCAGGTCCTTAAGAATTTCAGGCTGAGATGTAAATGCATAATAACCTGCAGAACCTGCTTGAGCACCGAGAACCTTGTCCTTCATGCCAGCTGGATCAGCAATAGAAGATGATTTCTTGGTCACCAAAACTTGCTGGTTGTCCATGTATTCATCAGAGAAAAGAACTTTTTCCTTGCGTTCATCTGTAATGGAATAGCCATTCCAAATCATATCAATATTGCCGTTATTGAGCTCTGTCTCTTTCAAGTCCCAGTCAATCGGTTGCCAATCAATCGTAATACCGTATTTTTCAAAAACAGCTGTTGCTAATTCGATGTCAAAACCAGTGTATTGACCGTCTTTTTCTTCAAATCCCATTGGGACAAAGGTCTTATCAAAACCAATGGTCACTGACTTATCTTTTTCATAAGTAGACCAATTGTCTGACTCTGTAGTAGAACTGCCTGAGCCACAGGCTGCAAGGGCCAAACTTGTTACAAGAGCTGTTGCTCCAAGAATTATGTTTTTCATTTTCACCATGTCTTACCTCTTTAATGTTTCGGTTCAATCTTGATAATTTCATCTGCGATATTTTCAGCAAACTGCATATCGTGGGTTACCACAATCTGCGTGATTCCTGTCGCACGGTTTTCCAAAATCAGCTTTTCAACTTCTTTTCGTAGCTCAGGATCCAATGCCGAAGTCGGCTCATCGTAGCCAATAATCTCAGGATCAATCATCATGGCGCGAGCCAGGGCCACACGCTGCTTCTGCCCTCCTGATAGAGAATAAGGATAGGCTGCTGCGTGGTTGGCCAGGCCTAGTGTTTCCAGAAGTTTACGGGCCTTGTCTTCCGCTTCTATAGCCGACATATTTTGTGTCTTAATAGGGGAGAGGACCAAGTTTTCCAATACTGAAAGGTGGGGGAAAAGCTGGAAATCTTGGAAAACAAAGCCCAGCAAATGTCGTTTCTCCAATTCCTCGACTGGCAGTTCTTGACCATTGTAAATCAGAGTACCTTCATCAATGGTCTCCAAACCTGCCAGCATACGGAGAAGCGTAGTCTTACCGCCACCGGATTGACCAACAATGCCGACAATTTTCCCCTCCGGGATGACCAAATCATAGTTGGAGAAAATCTGCTTGTTGCCAAATCGTTTGGATAGATTGCGTAATTCTAACATGACTTCCTCCTATTTATAGTAATCAAATTTCTTTTCAACCTGTTTAGAAACCAGCGTAACCGCTCCAATCATGAGCAGGTAAATGGCCCCTGCAATAAACATAGGTGCTAGACTAGCATCACGGTTGGCAGCAGTTCGACTGGCCAAGAGCAAGTCACTGACTCCCAGGGCGTAGACCAGAGAGGTATCCTTGACCAGGGTCATGACTTCATTGAAGACACTTGGTAGGACAATCTTGACAACCTGGGGCAAGACGATGTAGCGAATAGTCTGAAGAGGTGTAAATTTCAAGACCTTAGCCGCCTCATACTGACCAGCTGGGATAGCCTCAATTCCTCCACGGAAAATCTCAGAGAAATAAGCCGCATAGTTGAAGGTAAAGGCAGTAATCACCGCTGGCATCCTGTCAAATGTAATCCCCACACTCGGCAAGACGTAGTAGACAAAAATCAATTGCAGGAGCAAAGGGGTCCCTCGCATAATAAGTACATAAAAATGCAAGAGCCACTGCAAGGGCTTGAATTTGATTTGCATGAGGAAGGCAAAGATAGCTCCCAAAGGCAAGGACAAGACTAATACTAAAACAAATACTTGTAAGGAGACTAAAGCACCATCCACCAGGGGGGGCAAGACTTCCAAAATATAATCCATAAACATCTCCCAAAAGAGTTATTATCTTATCTAGTATAGCAGAAAATTGGGCGATTTGAAAGAAATTTGTCAGAATTTTTTCATAAATTTCACACAAAAATCGAATATTCATGCAAAAATCCACCAAATTTACAGGTGGATTTGCAAGCTTATTCAACTGTTACTGATTTCGCCAGGTTACGCGGTTTGTCCACATCCAGACCACGTTGGAGCGTAGCATAGTAGGCAATCAACTGGGTTGGGACAACCATGGCAATGGTAGACAAGAATGGGTGAACACTAGTCACTGTGAAGTCATCTTCTTCCTTGGCAATGGCCTCATCAACGATGGTCATGACATGGGCACCACGCGCCACCACTTCCTGGATATTTCCACGGGTGTGGCTAGCCAGATGAGGATTATTTGAAATCAAGGCCAAAACCGGCACACCGTCTTCAATCAGGGAAATGGTACCATGCTTGAGCTCTCCAGCAGCAAAACCTTCACACTGGATATAGGAAATTTCCTTGAGCTTGAGAGCCGCTTCCATAGAAACGTAATAGTCGCTGCCACGTCCGATATAGAAGGCATTTCGAGTTGTACCAAGCAGTTTCTCCACTTTCTCAGCAATGATATCTTTTTCTGATAAAGTAGCCTCGATAGACTGGGCAACAATGGACAATTCGTGTACCAAATCAAATTCCTTGGCATAGGTATTGCCATTGGCATCCCCAACAGCCTTGGCCAAGAAAGCTAGAGTTGCAATCTGAGCAGTATAGGCCTTGGTCGAAGCAACAGAGATTTCTGGACCAGCATGGAGCAACATGGTGTAGTTGGCCTCACGAGACAGGGTAGAGCCTGGAACGTTTGTCACCGTCAAACTTGGAATGCCCATTTCATTGGCCTTAACCAAAACCTGACGGCTATCCGCTGTCTCACCAGACTGGCTGATGAAGATAAAGAGGGGCTTTTGGCTCAAGAGCGGCATATTATAACCCCATTCAGAAGAAATCCCCAGCTCAACTGGTGTATCCGTCAACTTCTCCATGAAGTCTTTTGCGGCAAATCCTGCGTGGTAGGAAGTACCAGCTGCTAGGATATAGATACGGTCAGCATCTTGTACTGCCTTGACAATCTCCGCATCAACTGTTACTTGTTCATCAGTATTTGTGTATGCGCCAATCAATTTACGCATGACAGCTGGTTGCTCATCAATTTCCTTGAGCATGTAGTAAGGATAGGTTCCCTTACCGATATCAGATAGATCAAGCTCAGCAGTGTAGCTTCCACGTTCGATAGCATTGCCGTCGTAGTCCATAACTTGAACACTGTCTTTTTTCACGATAACCAATTCTTTGTCGTGAATTTCCATATATTCACTGGTTTCACGAATCATAGCCATGGCATCGGAGCAGACCATGTTGTAGCCATCACCCAGACCAATCAAGAGTGGTGATTTATTCTTAGCAACATAAATCGTATCCGCATCTGTCACATCAATCAAAGCAAAGGCATACGAACCTTGGATGATATGAAGTGCCTTTTTGAAAGCCTCCAAAGTTGACAAGCCTTCTGAGGCAAATTGTCCAATCAAATGAACAGCAATTTCAGTATCCGTTTGCCCTTTAAAATCATGGCCTGCCAGGTAGTCTGCCTTGATTTCAGCATAGTTCTCAATCACACCATTGTGGACCAGAATATGGCCAGCTGTTTGGGATGTATGAGGGTGGGCATTGTTTTCAGTTGGCTTGCCATGGGTAGCCCAGCGTGTATGGCCGATACCAGCTGTGCCATCTGTCTTATCCCCAACCTTAGCGGAAAGTTCTGCAATACGACCCACAGCCTTAACCAGGTGATCTTCTGAACCACCGGTCACAAAAATACCTGCTGAATCATAACCACGGTATTCTAATTTTTCAAGTCCTTGAATTAAAATATCAGTTGCGTTTGTATTTCCAACAACACCAACAATTCCACACATATCCTATCACCTCGGTGTTTGCTCCACCGACTTTCATTCATTTTCAATAAATTGGTCTAGTCAGATTTTCTACTAAAAAGACCGATAAAAACAGTATATAATAGACTTATAAACTTGTCAATCATTAAATTGGTATAGTCAACTTTTAATTTTCGATGAAAATTCTTGAAAATAAAAGAACCAACCTCTATTGGGTTAGTCCTGTTTCAATAAAGCCAAATTCAGACAAGGGGCTGATTCTAAAGCTCAAGCGCCCTATAATGTCACTCTGATCAATCAAACCAAAGCTTCGGCTGTCATTCCGGTCCATTCGATTATCATTTAAGACCAGAATCTTACCTTTGGGAATAACCTGAAACTCCCCGCCTGTTAGGGCTTCAATCGTCAAGTCTTCCGTATAATACTCCTGCTCCGGGATAAGCTCCAAATAATCCTCACGCACAATCTTTTGGTTGCGGTAGAGAACATTATCTAGGTAGGTCGCTGTTTCCTCTTCGAGGGCGATAATCCTGCTAACATATTCCTTGCCCTCGTGTTCGTATAGGACAAATTCCCCATGCTTGAGTTCTGTATTCTTTAGGGCGATAATGACATCATTTCGCTTAATGTAGTCATTGGCCATGGTTGAAGTAATACGTACTGGTTCAAACAACCATACCCTCAGCCCAATAATTCCTAAAATCAGCAATACCAACAATAAGAGTTGGCGAAAAAGGTCTCTCTTTACCATAATCTCTCCAATCTCTATTAGTATAGCATATTTTCATGAAAATACTTGACATTTACCCTTGGAGGTGACGATAAATTTCCTGGGCAATGACCTGATTGCCCAGCGGACTGAGATGAAGGCCGTCGCTATAGTACTCCATTTTCCCCTTGGTTATGGGATAGAGATTGATGACAGGAAGGCCCAGCTCCTGACCGATTTGAAGAATGATAGCCTGCAACTCTTCCTCGATAATCTGGTTATTGAGGCCGAAGCGGCTGGTTGGCACGAAAGGCGGGATAACCAGGTAGACGTCTGGCTGGCTGGGCAAATTCATATAACGCTCTGCCATTTCCTTATACTCTTGCTGAAAGCCTTCCTTGTTCCAGTAAGGTCCCCGGCTATCATTGCTACCAATCATGATGATGACGATGTCAGCCTCGCTCTCCAAGGACAGTTGGGCATTTTCTTCCTTGAAATAGGGAAAATCTGCTGTCGATTGGAGGGAACGGCCGCTAAGACCGAAGTTGGACACCTGGTAGTGGTGACCCAATTTTTCAGCCAAAATAGACGGATAAGCATCCTTTTCACGATTGTCCAGCCCATAACCATAGGTCAGACTGTCTCCCACTGTTGCTACTTTGACGGCTCCGCTCCCAAGCGTCAGAACCTCTGGATACATAATATCAGACACAATCTCTCTCCTTGATTTCTAGATTCTATTGTAACATGGGGGAAAAAATAAATAAACTCCTGAATTTGTGATATAATGAACATTATGAAGAAACATATCATCATTATTGGTGGAGGCATTGTTGGTTCAACCGCTGCCTTCTACCTTTCTCAAGATAGCAATATTGACCTGACACTGATTGACCACGGTGTTGGTACAGCTACCCGTGCTGCTGCTGGCATTATCTGCCCCTGGATGGCCCAGAAGAAAAACAAGGACTGGTACCGCCTGACCTCGCAAGGTGCTGTCTTCTACCGCCAGTTGGTAGCTGATTTGGAAAGTGCAGGAGCCAAGGACATCCCCTTCAAGCAAACTGGAACCATTGGCCTCAAAAGCAAGCCCGAACTCCTGGAAAAAATCAAGAAAATCGCAGAAGACCGCAGGCTAGACACCCCTACCATTGGAGACATCACTACTCTTGAAGGACAAGAAGTCAGCAACTATCTACCACCACTCAAGCCTGATTTCTACGGTATCCACCTGGAAGGCGGCGGCCGTATCGACGGTGGAAAACTGATTGACTTGTTACAGGAAAAGTTTTTGGAAAATGGCGGAGCTCTATTGCAGGGACAGGCTAGACTGATAGATGAAGGAACTGTTCAGCTGGATGGGCGAGAACTAACTGCCGACCACATTATCCTAGCGACCGGATCCTGGTTGCCAGATATGCTGGAACCTCTCGGCTATCAGGTAGATGTCCGTCCACAAAAAGGTCAGCTTCTGGAATTGGATACAGATTTTGATACCAGCGACTGGCCAGTCTGCATGCCCTATGGTCAAATTGACATCCTGCCGTTTGAGAATGGAAAAATCATTGTCGGGGCCACCCATGAGGATAATATGGGCTATGATTTGACCCTTGACCCTGAAAAAATCCAAACCATGCATGAAAAATCTGCGGAATTTATGCCTGATTTGGCCAACTACCCTGTGGTCCGTACTCGTATTGGTACCAGGGCCTATACTTCCAACTACGCACCATTTTACGGAACTGTTCCTGAAATGGACAATATCTGGGTGGCCAGTGGTCTGGGCTCTTCTGGCCTGACTAATGGCCCCTTTATCGGCTGGCAAATTGCCAAAGAAATTCTGGGCAAGGATACGAATTTTGACAGAAGTCCTTATGAGCCTGCCAATTATATTAAAAGATAATACGACAATCCTGCCAAATGGTAGGATTTTTGATTTGGCTCATGCAAAAAGTCTATCGCTTCCGCAATAGACTTCTCAATTTAATTATTATTGTACGGTGCGCACACGCATTGTGTTTGTAGAACCTGCTACACCTACTGGTACACCAGCAACGATTACAATGTTATCACCTGCAACAACAAGTCCTTCTTCCTTAGCAATACGCTCAGCCAAGTCGAACATATCGTCTGTTGAATTTGGACGATCTGTCACAACTGGGATGACACCCCAGTTAAGCATCAATGATTTTTGAACTTTCTCAGTGAAAGTAATTGCCAAGATGTCTGCATCTGGACGGTATTTAGAGATAGCACGCGCAGTGTAACCAGTTTCTGAAACTGTTACGACCAACTTGATATCCATTGAGTGGCAAGCATCTTTAACCGCAGATGCCACAACCTCAGTTTTAGATGAACGGTTGAAAGTGTCAGAGTTCAAACGACCGTACTCGTTAAGAAGAGTTTGTGCATTTTTGTTAACAGTTGCCATAGTGCGAACTGATTCAACTGGGTATTTACCGTTAGCTGACTCACCTGAAAGCATAGTAGCATCTGTACCGTCGATAACAGCGTTGAAGACGTCAGAGATTTCTGAACGAGTTGCACGTGGCTTGTCAGTCATTGTTTCCAACATGTTTGTAGCTGTGATAACTGCTTTACCAGCTGCATTGACTTTCTTGATAATCATTTTTTGGTAAACTGGAACCATTTCAAATGGTACTTCGATACCCATGTCACCACGTGCAATCATGATACCATCTGAAGCTTCGATGATTTCATCAATATTGTCGATACCTTGTTGGTTTTCGATTTTGGAGAAGAGTTGTACGTGTTCGTTACCAGTCTCTTTCAAGATAGCACGAACTGACTCAACGTCTTGTGCAGTACGAACGAATGAGATAGCGATGAAGTTAAGACCTTGTTCCAAACCGAAACGGATATCCGCATCGTCACGCTCAGCAAGCGCTGGGAAAGGAATCTTAGTGTAAGGAATGTTTACACCTTTTTGCTTAGCAATAACGCCATCGTTCTCAACACCAACGATAAATTCACGTTTTTCTTCATCTTTGGCAATAACAGTCAAACCTAGTTTACCATCGTCAACAAGAATTTGCTTACCAACTTCAACGTCATCGAAGATGTCTAGGCCACCAGCAACGTTCAAGGCAATCACTTCTTGAGTTGACTTGATACCTTGTTTTGTAGCAACACGCAATTGGTCACCAGTCTTATAAGCGTACTCACCTTCGCCTGATTCGAACAATTCAGTACGGATTTCAGGACCTTTTGTATCAAGCAAGAAACCTACTTTTTTGCAAGCGATTTCTTCTGCGCGACGTACAGTTGCCATACGTGCACCTTGCTCAGCATGGTCACCATGTGAGAAGTTGAAACGGAAAACGTTAGCACCTTCAGTAATCAATTGAGCGATTTTTTCAGCTGATGCTTCAACATCCAACTGCTCACCCCAGTAACCTGACTCACCGAATTTCTTACCACCGCGGAATTCTACCGCAGGACCAAGGGTTGCAACGATTTTAACACGTTTGTTCATCTTAACTAAACTCCTTCTTATTTCTGGTCTTATGACCTTAATAACTAATTTTCTAGACTATCTATTAGATAGACAAGTTACGGTTCAACTCAGCCATGTCAAGGTCTGCTTTGTGCGGATTGTTAACGACAATCTTACCTTCAGCAGTGAGGCTAAACAAGGCACCTTCTTCGTTAGTACCAAGGATTGGGTTTTCCACCATTTGCTCATTGCGGATACCGACAGCAAGTCCACCACGGCCTTCTTTGAGCAATTTAACAGCGTGAGCACCCATACGTGACGCAAGAACGCGGTCACGAGCTGTTGGTGAACCACCACGTTGGATGTGACCAAGTTCAGTCACACGAAGGTCACTTGTGTCACCAGCTGCTTTCAATTCTTCAGCAAATTGAGCTGCTGGCATAACACCTTCTGCCAAGACAATAATGCTATGTTTCTTACCATTGTCATAACCTGCCTTGATGCGAGCAACAATATCCTTGATGTCAAACTCTTCTTCCGGCACAACGATAACGTCCGCACCTGATGCGATACCTGACCAAAGGGCAATGTCACCTGCATGGCGACCCATTACTTCGATCACAAAGGTACGACGGTGACTAGAAGATGTATCACGAATCTTATCAATGGCATCCATAGCTGTAGTCACAGCTGTATCAAAACCGATGGTAAAGTCTGTTCCTACGATATCATTATCGATTGTTCCTGGCAAACCAATTGCTGGGAAACCATGCTCTGTCAGACGCATCGCACCGTGGTAAGAACCGTCACCACCGATAACAACAACGCCTTCAATACCATGTTTTTTCAGCTGTTCAATCCCTTTTAATTGACCTTCCAATTGGGCAAATTCAGGATAACGAGCTGAACCGAGGAAGGTACCACCACGAGAAATGATATCTCCTACTGAGCGTGCAGACAATTCATGGATATCTCCGGCAACCATTCCAGCATAGCCCTCATTGATACCGTATACTTCCATTCCTTCTGAGATTGCTTGGCGAACAACTGCACGAATGGCAGCATTCATACCAGGTGCGTCACCACCACTGGTCAAAACACCAATACGCTTCATTATATGCTCCTTCAATTTTCAATTTAACTGCCTTATTATAACACACTTGACTAGATCTTGCTCGTCTTTTTACGCTTTTTCAACGAAAAACCGTTTTCATAGCAAATTCAGCCAACTCTTGCTCTAATTGAGGCGTTTTCATCACTTGAAACTGGTCTACCTGAATGGTCTGATTGCTGTCTTGGTAATGCAGAACGACAGGAATTGATCCCTTATATTTGGCTAAAATTCGAGCAACTGCATGGTCATGCTCCCGGTTTTCCAGTAAAATCCACAGCTTTTCCAGACTGACTATTTCTAACTTGTCAGCCACCAGTTGTAACTGTCCCTCCCTTTCCTGGACCTTGCCAGTTACGTAGAGGATATCCCCTTCCTTCAAGAACTGCCCTGTCTGTTGGTAGAGTTCCGGAAAGACCGTGACTTCCGATTTATCTTTCATATCGGTCACTTGTAGAAAGGCCATGGGCTGACCCGATTTCTTGGTCCGAATCCGGCGGATAGACTGAACTTGTATCAGGATGGTCACCCGATTTCCAGCCACCAAATCGCCTAAATCGGTCACAGGACGCTGGGTCTCCTGTCGGAGCTTAATCAGAGGATGAGGACTGATACCGATACCTAGCACGGCCTGTTCCAGTTGGTATTTTTCACTACCATTAAAGTCGTCCGACTGGAGCCAGCTATAGGTCTCCTCCGCAAAAAAGCTACCAAAAGCATCTGCAAAGACAAAGAGATTGTCCAGATTTTCTACTATCTTCTTGCGATTGGACTCAAATTCATCAAATAAACCGATGTGAATGAGCGGAGTCAGCAAGTCCTTCTTTTTATACTGGGCAGGCAGTTTCAAGATAAAATCTTCGACCGACTTGTAGGGACGGTTTTCAATCAACCAGAGGGAGAAATCCTTGGGCAGACCCTTGATATTTTTCAAGCCTAGATAAATCTTGGACTTGTCGAACTTGTCATAGTAGGGAATGGTGTTCATCGACAACCTAGCCACCTGAAAGTCAAATTGCAGGGCATCCGTGATATAGGTACTGCTAGAGAAATTCAGCATGACATCAAAGAAGATGTCCGGATAATGGGTCTTGAAATAGGCCATTTGGAAGGCCAGGGCCGAATAGGCGTAGGCATGACTGCGGTTAAATCCATAACCTGCAAACTTGGCCATCATGGCAAAAATCTTCTTGGCCTTGGTTTCCTCATGTCCATTGGCTAGCGCTCCTGCCAGAAAAGCCGCCTCCATGGCCTGCATCTCCTCTGCCTTTTTCTTGGACATGGCCCTGCGGAGCAAATCAGCTTTCCCCAGAGTAAACCCAGCATAAACCTGGGCTATCTGCATGACCTGCTCCTGGTAGAGCATAATACCATAGGTTGGTCGGAGAATGTTTGCAATGGACGAATCCAGCAAATCAATCTCTTCCTGACCTTGCTTGCGTTTGACAAAATTATCGATATAGTCGCTGGCACCTGGTCGGTTGAGACTGGTTGTCGCTACCACATCTTCAAATCGGTTGGGCTTGACCCTCTGGAGGAGATTGATAGCTCCCGGTTGTTCAAACTGGAAGATTCCCTTGGTTTTGCCAGCAGCAAAGAGCGCCAAGGTAGGCGAATCTTCCAGGTCAATACCGGCAATATCAATAGTTTTCCCATATTTATCAGCCACAGCTTGGGCCATTTTTTGGACAAAGGTCAGGTTACGCAGGCCCAAGAAGTCCATTTTCAACAGACCATTGGCCTCGACAGCATGGGCGTCATACTGGGTAATCAGCATGTCCTCACCCATTTTTAGGGGAATAGTATCCGTCAGCTCTTCATCACTCATAACGACACCGGCTGCATGGATAGAGGTCTGGCGAGGCTGCCCTTCAATCTGCTGGGCAATAGCAAAGGCCTTCTGGTACTCTATTTTACTGTTGATGAGCTGGCGGAAGGAAGCATTGCGCTGATAGGCTGATGCAAGACTGTCTTTAAAAGAAATCTTGCGGGTAATGTTGGTCAACTCGTATTCGGGCGTGCCAAAGCGTTTGAAAACATCCCTTATAGCCTGCTTGGCACCAAAGGTCGAATAGGTCACAATTTGGGCAGCATGGGTCGAGCCATAACGGTCACGAACATAGTGGATAAAGTCTGGTCGATGAATATCCGGAATATCGATATCAATATCCGGCATGGAATAGCGTTCTTCATTTAGGAACCGTTCGAAGAGCAGATTGTGCTTGACCGGGTCAATGCCTGTGATATTGAGAGCATAGGCCACCAAGCTCCCTACTGCAGACCCCCGTCCCATTCCCATATAGTAGCCCTGGCTACGTCCAAAGCGCAAGAGGTCCCAGACGATAAGGAAATAGTCATCAAAGCCCATCTTGTGAATGACAGCCAATTCCCTATCCAATCGCTCTTGATAATCCGGCTCAAATAAGCCTTTTTCTCGCAAGCCTGCCTCAGCCTGCTCGCGGAGTTCTTCTACTGCCGACCGTTGTCTGTTGAAACGTGGTAATTTGAGACTTTTGTCCAAATCATAGGAAATACCTTGAACCAGTTTTTCCAGATTGACCACTGCCTGTGGAAAGCGGCTGCTAAACAAGTCTTTCAGACTATCTGCCGATAAAAGGACCTGGCCTGGCTCCAAGTCAGGGACTTGGTTGAGCTGGACATTATCCCGAATTGCCCTCAGCACCTGGAGGGCCTGAGCCTGCTCTCGCTCAAACAAACGAACGGGATAGAGAGGCAAGATAGGTTGTGTAAACTCTTGGACAGGTGTTTCCAGGCCTACGCCAATATAAAAATCCAGCCCCAGGTCTAACTGGTCAATTCCTGGAAAATAAGGCAGGATAAGGGCCACATCTTGCAGATACTGACGAATGCTCTCAAAATCATCCTGTCCCAGCATCTTAGCTGTTGATATCTTAAGGAGATTGCGATAGCCAGTCGTAGACAGGGCTACTAATTTCGTGGCAATTGGATGCTCATAGCCAGCCAAATCCCAATCGCACTCACAACCAATGACAGGCTGTAGACCAACTAATTGACAGCTTTCCATAAAACTGTAGGCTGCATAGAGATTATCCCTATCCATCATCCCAATGGTCCGATAGCCCAGCTCTTTGGCCTGCTGGACATAGCGGTCAATGGTGACCATGCTATCCATAAAGGTATAGACGGTTTTGGTATCTAATTGTGCTAGCATGGCTACCTCCTTTTTCTATATTATATCAAAAATTCCTTCTAATTTTTTTCAAAATATCGTCTCTTTTCGCTTGCATTCTTAAAAACATTATTGTATTATGTAATCAGAACAAGAACACAGGGAGTCTGTCTCCCAGAAAGGATTCTCTTATGGCTTGGAAATTTGATAACAATATGCCCATCTATATCCAAATCACCAATACAATTAAATTACAAATTGTAACCAATCAATTAAAACCTGGAGATAAGTTGCCAACCGTGCGGGACCTGGCTGAAATTGCCGGTGTCAACCCAAACACGGTCCAGCGGGCCCTGTCCGACTTGGAGGCAGAAGGTTTTGTCTACTCCGTCCGCACAACAGGCCGCTATGTGACAGACAACCAGGAACTGATTACTCAGACCCGCCTCCACCTGGCGCAAAAGGAATTGGAAAACTTTGTCAACAATATGCTGGACCTCGGTTTTAGCCAGGACGAATTGACCGAACGATTGGATGATTATTTGAAAGGAATTAGCTATGAATAACCCATATACTTTAGTCGAACTGCAACAAGTTTCAAAATCTTATGGCGGAGCTGTTGCCCTCAACAATGTCAACCTGAAATTAGGCGCTGGAAAAATCATCGGTCTCTTGGGTCCAAACGGTTCTGGTAAGACCACTCTCATCAAGCTCTTAAACGGTTTGCTCCAACCTGAATATGGCCAAATCCTTATCAACGGCCGCACTCCTTCACCAGAGACCAAGGCTATCGTGTCCTATCTGCCAGATACGACCTATCTGAACGAACATATGAAGGTTTCAGATGCCCTCACATTCTTCACGGATTTTTACGCAGATTTTGACAAGGAACGGGCCATCCATCTCTTGCAGGACCTAGGAATTGACCTCAACGCCCGCATGAAACACCTGTCAAAAGGAAACAAGGAAAAGGTGCAGTTGATTTTGGTCATGAGCCGCCAGGCCCAGCTCTATGTCTTGGATGAGCCAATCGGTGGTGTAGACCCTGCAGCCCGCGACTACATCCTCACAACTATTGTCAACAACTATTCGCCTACTTCTTCTGTCATCATCTCTACCCACTTGATTTCAGATGTAGAGCAAATTTTGGATGAGGTCATCTTTCTTCATTATGGAAGTGTTATTCGTCAAGGAAATGTCGACGATTTGCGGATTGAAACGGGTGAGTCTATCGATCAACTCTTCCGTCAGGATTTCAAAGCTTAGTCAAATAGGAGATAATTATGTTTAAGAAATTGGTAAAATACGAATTCCAATCTGTGGGCAAGTGGTACTTCGGCATCTATGCCGGAACCCTAGCTTTAGCCACTGTGCTTGCTTTTTGGGTACAAGCCATATCCAGCCGTTCTGATCAGCCTGAAATAGCTGAAGGGATTTTCGTGGGATCCGCCTTCATGATTTTCGGTATCCTAGTAGCAGCCCTCTTCCTCTCAACCTTCCTTATGATTATCAATCGTTTCCGGAAAAATGTCTATGGTAGAGAGGGCTATTTGACCATGACCCTACCTGTCACTGAGCACCAAATCATCCTCAGCAAGCTCTTCGCCTCTCTAGTTTGGTATCTCTTGTCTGTTGTTACAGCCGTTCTTTCCATTGGTATCGTCATGACAGTCCTCCTGATAAACACCGGCGAGGTTCTTCCAGAGCTACAAGTTGTTCTGGAACAGATAAATGTGGCATCACTAGCTACCTACTTGATTGACAGTTTTATCGGTGCCATTACTTGGATTCTGCTTATCTATTTTTCAGTTTCTGTCGGTCAACTCTTCAAGGACCACCGTCTCCTGTTCGCGATTATCACCTATATCGGCATTACAACCGTGGTCGGCATTTTGACGAATCTGCTGTATTTCAATAATCTGGAAGGAATGGTCGGTTCATCCTTATCACTCTATCCAAACCCAGTAATGGTCCTAATCAACATTATATTGGCCTTCGCCTACTACTTTGGTACCCATTACATCATGACCAAGAAATTGAACCTGCAATAAGAAGAAAAACGCTCTCTGCCAGTTACTTTTGTAGCTAGTAGAGAGCCTTATTTTGCCAAAGAAAAAGAACAGTCATTGCTGTTCCTTCATTCTATACGGAAGACATGGGATTCGAACCCACGCACGCTGTTACACGCCTACCGCGTTTCCAACACGGCCTCTTGAGCCTCTTGAGTAATCTTCCATATATGGAGCTGGTGGGAGTCGAACCCACGTCCAAACACCTGCTAACTTATTCGTCTACAACCATAGGTTATGCATTTGCTTTAATCAGACTGACGAGACATAACTCAACTCTTCAGCTGACGAGCCTATGAAACTCTTTTGATTTAGCTAGGCAATAAATCAACGTAGCTTGCTATTTTAAGACCAATCAGCAAAGGCAAGCACTCTGCGATTGGTCACGCAGGCAGGTTATTAAGCTGCTAATGCGTAAGTGTTTGTATTTTTTGCAGTTATATTTAACTGGCATTTTTACATCTGCCGATGAGTTGCAGAACAAGCCTCATAATGCCTGTCGAATCCGTAACAACCCCGTAGGTTTGATACTTGGTTAGTATAACAGATTTTAGTAAAAATTGCAAGACTGCAATCGCTTAATTTCATTTTCAAATTTTCTAGAAATATGGTAAAGTAATATCATGTACAAATTCTCTCAAAAAGCCATCCAGGTCCTAAGCGTTCTAACCTTGATTGGAACGGCTGTTTTCCTCTTTTGGCTCTATAAAATCGGGATTCTAAATGACCAAAATGTCCTCAGTCACTTCATCAAGAGTCAAGGGGCACTGGGTAGTCTGTCCTTTTTATTGCTACAAATCATTCAGGTTGTTTTCCCTATTATTCCCGGGGGCGTTACTACTGTTGTTGGCTTTTTAGTATTTGATTTTTGGTGGGGATTTTTGCTCAATTACATTGGTATTTTTGTCGGCGGTATTATCCTCTTCTGGTTGGCCAGACGCTACGGCAAAAAATTCTGCCTGCTCTTTATGTCTGAAGAAACCTTCTACAAATATGAAAGCAAGATTGACAACAAGCGCGGTTACGAGATATTCTTTATCCTCTGTATGCTATCGCCCATTTCGCCTGCGGATATCGTTGTCATGATTACAGGATTGACCAGTATGAGCTACCGAAAATTCATTCTCATCACCTTCCTCTGCCGTCCGGTTTCCATCGTTGCCTATAGTTATTTTTGGATTTACGGTAGCCAATGGCTAAATCATCTTCTTGGATAAATCAACCCTAGTTCTCATTGAAAACTAGGGTTTTCACTTGCTTATTTTTAAATAGCTCTTAGAAAAGAGACCGAAAACTACTGCACTGATGACTTGTAAAATCAGTGCCTTACTGATTAAAATGAGGTTTAAACGGCCTACAGGACTGCTGGTCAGGAGAGCACTAGATACCAAAATCGGAAAATCTGCCTAGGAACTATAGTTCAGTAGCTTGACCATTACCCAAGAAATGAAAGCCCAAATAGCCAATAAATAAAAGGAAATACTAAAATGCAGGAGACTAATCTGGTAGGTATAGGCCTTTCTAGATAGATTGATTGTAAATAAGAGTCCACGATGATAATGCTGATCAGCCACCAGTAGCCAGGTTGCTAAAACAGTCGCCAGAACAGGAAGTAACCACATGAGGTAGGGCAGGACTTGATAGAGAGGCAAGTGAAAATCTTTAGGAGCCTGGGGATAATGAAAGGCCAGATTCCTGACTCGAATTTCCTCCAAAATAAACTCCTTTTCCATCAAGCTCGCTGCACTCACCTCACTCACCGTCCCACCCTCTGCTATGTGTCCCAACAAATGCCTGTAAACATCTCCTTTCAGACCAAGGACTCGATGATTCTGACCTTCCTTGTGACTAGCCTCCAAATAACTATCTACCAGCCAAACCAATGCCTGCTCATAATCCTCTTTACCAGCTGGCAACTGTTTTTCCTGATGGTTCATGGATAGCTGGGCATTTTTCTTCAGGGTCAGGAAAAATTGTCGGTCTTGCATTGCCAGCTTTTGCGAAGATAATTGATTACGAAAGGCTAGTGAGAATAGGATACCGAGGATTAAGACAAGGCAGACCAAGAGAATATGCTGGCGATAAAAGTGCTTGACAAATAGCAAAAACAGGGCCACCTCAGTCACCTACCTTTCGATCAAAGTGCACCATATAGAGTTCCCCAGAATCATTTTCCTGACGTTCAACTGTAAGTATGGTAACCGAAGAAGCCTGAATAGCTTTCAAGGCCGCATCCAGGCTGAGCACAGATGTAGCCAGCACCAATTGAGGACCAACTTGCTGAAGTGCCAGAGATGACCCCAGTTGGTCCAAAAACCTTCCATTGTCTGAAGCCTCAATCTTGTAGCATTGCTTGGTTTTATCCATCTCATAGGCTATCAAGCGACCATTTTTGAGAAAGAGAAGCTGGCGCGTCAACTGGTCCACTTCCTTGAGCTGATGAGAAGAAATGATAATCGTAGTGCCCCCTTCTGCCATCTTTTTGAGGAGATGCCTAGTTTCAATGTAACTTGTCGGATCCAGACCATTCAAAGGCTCATCCAGCAACAGGAGCTTGGGGTAGTTCATGATTGTAATCGCCAAGAGTAAATGTTGTTTCATACCTAAGGAATAGGTCTTGACAGGCGCTTTTACATAAACGGAGATGCCTATCTCCTCAATCACTTGTTCTATCCGCTCGTTTGGCAATTTCTAGACTTGCTGGCCTAGCTTAAGATGGTCCCAGCCAGTCAGTTCTGGATACAGGACACAGTTATCCTGCAAGTAGGAAAAAGACCGGTAATAACCTTGGTGCCCCGGCTTCAGCCACAGCACCTCAATAGATCCTTGTTCAGGCGCCTGGAGGTGGGCAATACAGTCCAGCAAGGTTGTCTTACCCGAACCATTGGGACCAATCAAGGCCCAGATTCCAGGTTGTTCTATTTCTAAATTCAGATGATTTAAAACCTGTTTGCCTTTATAGGATTTACTAGGATTTTCTATTTTCAAGCGCATACTAAACCTCCTGTGATGATAGCAGGCTATAGACATGATATCCTGTCACTAAGACAGAAGAAATTCCCAGGCAGATGAGACCTTGTGGCAGGTTAACGTCTGCCAAATTGTTTTGTAAAAAGAGACTGCCCGTCACCACCCGAACAACCTGCCAATAAGTCATGGGATTCCAGGGATGGAGAAAAAAGCTAGCCCCAAGCAAGATGTCTAGACCGATCATGATTCCTGCTCAATCGCCTGGATTTCTGCATCAATCTCTGAAGTGGTCCGCTCCAGAAAATCTCTTTCAAAGTCATAGTCCTCCTGGCTGAGATTCCCCTGCTGAAAATTAGTTTCAACAATCTTTTCCAAGATTTGCATCAGGTCACGACGAAAGAGTTGGTAATCCAAGAAAGATTGTTTGGCTTGACTGAATTGATAAGAGGCGTAAACCGGGGAGAACAAACAATAAAACAAGAAGAAAATCCCCAGAACAAAAGGCAGTCTGCGCTTTAAAAATAATCTTAGTTCCAAACAAAACATGACGACCTCCTGATTAGATATTCTTTCATTTATATATCAATATTATATAAATACTATCCTTGTGTAAACTATATATGGGCAAGAAAAAACTTAGCCCCCCAAAGGAAACTAAGTTGATGGTTATTCTGTTATGCGGCTGTACATGTGCGGTCTACGATCTCTGAAAAGTCCCCAGTCCAAGCGCTCACGCGCACCCTTGTCCAAATCATAAGTGGCAAGCAAGACAACTTCTTCCTCTCGTCCCGCTTGTTCAATCAATTCACCTGTTTCATCTGTCATAAAGGACGAACCATAAAAACGCAGGCTAGAAGACTGTCCTCCATTTTCTGCAGAAGGTTGTACTTCTTCCAAGCCAATCCTATTGGCCGCAATGACCGGGGTGATATTGGCCGCAGCATGGCCCTGCATGGTCCGCTGCCAATGACCTTGGCTATCCGTATCCAGAATGGGCTCCGAACCGATGGCTGTTGGATAAAAGAGTAATTCCGCCCCATTCAAAGCTAGGCAGCGAGCTGTTTCTGGAAACCATTGGTCCCAACAGATGCCAATCCCAATCTTGGCATAACGAGTCTCCCAGACCTTGAATCCAGTATTTCCAGGTGTGAAGTAAAACTTCTCCTGGTAATAATGATCGTCAGGAATATGGGTCTTGCGGTAAACTCCCAATACACTACCATCTGCATCAATAACAGCAATTGAATTATACAAGCTATTACCATCTTTTTCATAGAAGGAAATAGGCAAAACGACCTGTAATTCTTTGGCGATAGGTATAAAGTGCTGAACAGCATCGTTTTCCTCTACAGACTTGGCAAAGTTGTAATAGTCATACTGGCGTTCTTGACAAAAATAAGGACGCTCAAAAAGTTCGGGTAGGAGGATAATCTGCGCTCCCTGATTAGCAGCCTGTCTGACCAAACGCTCTGCGGTCGCCAGATTTTCCCAAAGGTCCTGACTACAGTGCATCTGGACAGCAGCAACAGTAACATTTCTCATTCGCTTTCCTTTCTAAATCGGGGAATCTGCTGGGTGATACAGTGAATATTCCCACCCCCAAGCAGGATGTCGCGGGCTGGTATGCCGACGACTTTCCTTGTCGGAAAAAGCTGCGCTAGAAGCTCAAGTGCCTGCGCATCATGCTTATCATCAAACTGCGGCACCAAGACAGCACCGTTGCTGACGTAATAATTTACATAGGAAGCCGCCAAGCGTTCACCTGCTGTTCGTTCTTCTTCCCCCGCTTCATAAACATAGCCTGGCAAATCCTCTTCTGTCACCAGAATGGGATTTTTGGGAATTGGCAGTTTGTGGACGATCAACTTTCTGCCCTTAGCATCTACTTGTTCTTCCAAGTAGTCCAAATCAGCCTTGGACATGGCATATTGGGGGTCTGCCTCATCATCTGTCCAGGCTAAAACTATCTCAGCTGGACCAACAAAGACTGCAACATTGTCCACGTGTTCATTGGTTTCATCATTGAAGATACCATAAGGCAGCCAGAGAACCTTTTCAGCACCTAGACTATCTAGAAGTACTTGCTCAATCCGGTCCTTGGTCAAATGGGGATTGCGGCCTGGGCTGAGCAAACAGGATTCGGTCACCAAGATGGTTCCTTCACCGTCACTATGAATGGCTCCACCTTCTAGGACATAGGGATGGGCATCATGGACTGGCAGACCGATGGCCTGACTAAATCGACTAGCCACCTGATCATCTGCTTCGTAGTCCTGATAAAGACCATCATAGCTTCCGCCCCAAGCGTTAAAGGCCCAATCAACAGACAAAGCTCTGCCATTTTCATTGACCAAAACCGTCGGACCTGTATCACGCGCCCAAGCGTCGTTGGTGGGGATGTCCAGATAGGTAACACCATCACCCAGCATGGATTGGGCCTCCTCACGATGTACCTCGTCCACCAAAAGATAGACCTGCTCGCTTTCAGCAATGGTTTTAATGACCTGGCTAAAGGCTTTTTTTGCCCCCTGACCATCAAAGGGCCAGGATCCTGGGCGAGTCGGCCACACCATTAGGGTTCCATGATGGGGCTCATACTCAGCAGGCATGCGGTAACCCGCTGCTTTGGGACTTTCTATCATGACAACCTCCCCTTGAAATCTTCATAGCCAAATTCCTTGATAATACGGCAGTTACCAGACTTGTCCATGAGGGCCAGACTAGGCAGACCAATGCCGTTAAAGGTATTATTTTTAACGAAAGAATAGATGGCCATGTCCTCAAAATAGAGTTTGTCACCAATCTCCACAGGCTTTTCAAAGGAATAATCGCCGATGATGTCGCCCGTCAGACAGGTATTGGAAGACAGTCGGTAAGTATAGGCCTTTTCACCAGCCTCAAAGCCATGCCGAAGCGGTGGGCGATAGGGCATTTCCAAGACATCTGGCATGTGACAGGTAGCTGATGCGTCTAATACTAGTGTTTCAATACCATTTTCGACAATATCTAAAACTTCTGTCACCAAATAGCCTGCATTGAGAGCAATAGCTTCTCCTGGCTCGATGTAGACTTCCAGCCCATAAGTTTCCTGCATGTGTTGAATTGAGGAAATCAGCAATTCAACATCATAATCTTCTCTGGTCACATGATGACCACCACCCATATTGAGCCATTTAATACGGTGTAGATAAGGGCCGAATTTATCCTCAACAGACTCCAAGGTGGTTTTCAAATCATCGGAATTTTGCTCGCAGAGAGTATGGAAATGCAGGCCATCCACCAAGTCTAGCAGGTCTTCTGAAAACTGACTGATACGGACACCAAAACGAGAGCCTGTTGCACAAGGGTCATAGAGTGCATGTTCACCTTGGGTGGAACATTCTGGATTGATCCGCAGGCCGACACTAACTCCAGCTGCTCGGCATTTGTCAACGTGCTTGCGGAGTTGGCGCTCTGAGTTAAAGACGATATGGTCTGCAATTTCCAAAATCTCCTCCAAATCCGCATCCTTGAAGGCTGGAGCAAAGACATGGACTTCACCCCCAAATTCCTCACGACCCAGCTTGGCTTCATAGAGACCTGATGCGGTGGTTCCAGCAAGGTATTGACTAATTAGTGGATAGGTGGCATACATGGAAAAGGCTTTTTGGGCCAAAAGTACCTTACAGCCTGTACGGTCTTGGACAGACTTGAGAATTTTTAAATTGTTGACCAGCTTGGCTTCATCAATGACATAGGCTGGCGTTGGGACTTGATCGATTCTCATCTAGTCCACCAAAACTGGATTTTCTACTACCTGCCAAGGTAGACCATACTGGTTGAGCAGGTCCATAAATGGATCTGGATCCAATTCCTCCAAGTTGTAAACGCCTGGTTTCTTCCAGGTTCCATCCATGACAAGCTTGGTTCCAATCATAGCTGGTACGCCAGTTGTGTAAGAAATAGCCTGTGAACCAACTTCCTTGTAACATTCCTGGTGGTCACAAACATTGTAAATGTAGATAGTTTTCTCTACACCGTCTTTGACACCAGTGAAAATACAACCAATATTGGTTTTCCCAACAGTACGTGGACCTAGGCTAGCTGGGTCTGGCAATAATGCTTTGAGGAATTGGATAGGCACTACTTCTTGTCCATTAAAGTTGATTGGATCCGTACGCAAGAGGCCAACATTTTCCAAGCATTTCATGTGGGTCAAGTAAGACTGACCAAAGGTCATGAAGAAACGAATGCGTTTGACACCTGGAATATTCTTAGCCAGCGATTCGATTTCTTCATGGTGGAGGAGGTACATATCCTTCTGACCCACTTCTGGGAAGTCATATTCTCGCTTGATAGACATGGCTTCCACTTCTACCCATTTGCCATTTTCCCAGTAGGAGCCTGGGGCTGAAACTTCACGCAGGTTGATTTCAGGGTTAAAGTTGGTCGCAAATGGATAGCCGTGGTCTCCACCGTTACAGTCTAGGATGTCGATATAGTGGATTTCATCGAAATAGTGTTTCAATGCGTAGGCTGAAAAAACACTGGTCACGCCTGGATCAAATCCGGATCCCAAAAGTGCTATCAGCCCTGCTTTTTCAAAACGCTCCTTATAAGCCCACTGCCATGAGTAGTCAAAGTAGGCCGTAAAGCCCTCTTCAGCACAGCGTTTTTCGTAGATGGCCCGCCATTCAGGGTCTTCTGTATCCTCGCACTCGTAGTTGGCCGTGTCAATATAGTCCACGCCAGTCGCCAAGCAAGCGTCCATAATGGTCAAATCTTGGTAAGGCAGGGCAACGTTCAAGACAGCTTTTGGCTGGTAGCTTTCAATCAAGGCAATCACTTCTTCTACCTTGTCCGCATCCACTTGGGCAGTTTCAATTTTTACGGAAGTTTTTCCTTCTAAGGCAGCCTTCACATCATCACATTTGGACTTGGTACGGCTGGCAATCATGACTTCCTTGAAGGTATCTTCTGCCTGGCAAACCTTGCTGATGGCAACTTGGGCAACTCCGCCACAACCAATAACTAACAAACGACTCATTATTTTTTCTCCTCTTCTTCTAAAATGTCTTCTACATAGCGGGGCAAGAGAAATGCTCCGATATGGAGGTTAGCTGTATAATATTCTGTGAAAAGCTCGCGCGCTTTCCATTTTTCCTTGTCAAAATCTTCAATGGGATGGTATTTTTTAGAGGCAAAGCCAAATAACCAATAACCCGCCGCAGATGTCGGAATATGGGCCTGATAAACACGGCTGATAGGGAAGGATTGGGTCGCCTTCCGATGCATGGAACGAAAAGCCGACTCATCTTCGTCATAAAATGGCGAACCATGTTGGTAAACCATGATGCCATCTTCCTTCAAAGCTCGGTAGGCGTTACCGTAAAATTCCTTGGTAAACAAACCTTCCGTGTGTCCAAATGGATCTGTCGCATCGTTGATGATGATGTCATATTCGTTCTCACAGTTGCGCAAGAAACGCAAACCATCCTGTAAATAGACCTCAACCCGCTCATCTTCTAAGCCAGTTGCATAGTCTGGGAAATATTCCCGACAGACCTCCACCAAGAGTTCATCTGGCTCTACAACGTCAATACGTTCGATTTCAGGATACAGACTGAGAACTTGGGCAACACCACCATCTCCCCCACCCAGAATCAAGATTTTCTTGGGATTGGGATGGACGGCCATGGGCACATGGACAGCCATTTCGTTGTAAACAAAATCATCTGCATCTGAAAAGAGAACCCGACCGTTAAGTGTCAAAATCTTTCCAAAAGCTGGTGAGTCCAATACAGCAATGTCCTGAAATTCACTCTTGCCAGCGTAGAGCTGCTGGCTAGTCCGAATGGATAACTTGACATCTGGCGTTTGGACTTCTGAAAACCACATTTCCATCTTTAACCCTCCTTAATGACATTGATGTAGTTGACATCTGGATCTTCGGTACCTTGGACAGAACAACCACGCTCCTTGGCAAAGATGATGTAATCAACAATTTCCTGAGTCACTCGTTCACCTGGAGCTAAAAGCGGAATACCAGGAGGGTAGCACATGACAAATTCCCCGCAGACCTGACCAACTGCTTCCTGTAACGAGCGACTCTCCCGCTCAGCATAAAAGGCTTGCTGCGGTGACAAAACCAGCTGCGGCTGGATGTATTCTCCCGAAATCAAATCCGAACCATCTTGAGAATACAAACGCTTGATGTCAGCCAAAGCACCCACCAGCCGCTCAATGTCCTGCAAGCGGTCACCGATTGAAATATAGGCCAAGATATTGCCAATGTCGCCAAATTCAATCTGGATGTCATACTCATCCCGCAACAAATCATAGACCTCAATTCCTGTCAGACCAATGCCCTGCGTATAGATGGAGAGCTTGGTTACATCAAAATCATGCACCGTTTTGCCATCAATCAATTCCTTAGAATAGGCATAGTAGCCACCGATAGCGTTGATTTCACGACGAGCATACTCAGACATTTCAATGACTTTTTCAAAGGATTCTTTGCCACGAAGGGCCAGATTTCTCCGTGAAATATCCAAACTAGCCAGCAAGAGATAGGAGGCAGACGTTGACTGGGTCAGGTTGATAATCTGGCGGACATACTCCACATTCATATCAGGACCGACCAATAGGAGCGAACTTTGGGTCAGACTGCCACCTGATTTGTGCATAGAAACAGCTGCCATATCAGCCCCCACATCCATAGCCGCCGCTGGCAATTGGTCCGAAAAATGCAAATGCGCACCATGAGCCTCATCGACTAATACTTTCATGCCCGCTGCGTGAGCTTTCTCAGTCAATGTACGCAGGTCTGAGCAGATACCATAGTAGGTCGGATTGTTGATCAAGACAGCAACCGCATCAGGATGCTCAGAAATAGCCCGTTCAAAGGCATCATTTTCCAAGGCAAGAGCAATACCAATCCGTGGCTCCACACTCATATCCACATAGACTGGTATAGCTCCGCATAGGACCAAAGCATTGAGGGCGGACTTGTGGACATTTCGAGGAAGGATAATTTTATCGCCCGCCTTACAGGTCGCCAGAATCATGGTCTGGACGGAAGAGGTTGTCCCTCCAACCATGAGAAAGGCATGGCTGGCACCAAAGGCTTCCGCAGCCAATTCCTCGGCCTCTCGGATAATGGAGACTGGATGTCCCAGATTGTCCAAAGGTTTCATAGAATTAACATCAATACCAACACATTTCTCTCCTAACAGTTCGACCAACTCTGGATTTCCACGGCCCCGTTTGTGTCCTGGGACATCAAAAGGGACAATCCGTTTTCGGCGTAACTGTACCAATCCCTGATAAATAGGGGCTTGGTGTTGATTTTTCATATTGAAAAACTCCTTTGCTTGATGGACTCCTACACTTTTTTAAAAAAGCAAAAAGAGCAGGGTTCATCCTGCTCTACAATCCAAATTGACGTTTTTTATTCTTCTCTTGAGTTTATGTGCCTACCGTTTCCTACTCTCCAGTGCAAATATATACGTACTTTATTGACCGTTTCACAAGATGACGTGTGCTTTCACCACACTGACAAAATTAGAAATTAGGAAAAACTTCCCAACATCAACTTATAAAATGTAGGCTTTTAACCCTATCAATAATGTGGCTTACGCCACGCTTCGGCATTCGACCCGCCTGTCCGTAGGCTTCGGTTATGATCAATAGCGGAGCTACTCATCCCATATAGGTCTGATATTTGCTAGAATAGGTTTAATAACTTTTCCTAGGCATGATAAGTGTACCATCATTCCTACTATTTAGCAAGAACTTTTTGATAGTTTCAACAAAATTGTCAAAAAAATCCGTACAAAAACAGAAAAAACAGTCTCAATATTCGAGACTGTTTAATTATTTAATCCCAAGTGCAATTCGAGCATAACGACTCATTTTTTGAACAGTCCAAGCTGGTGACCAAACCAGTCTCACATCTACTTCTGTTACTTCAGGAACATCCTTCAGTACATCATGAATTTGATCGGTAATTAGATCAGCCAAAGGGCAGCCCATTGTGGTCAAGGTCATGTCAATTTCAGCCTTGCCCTCAATAAAACGAATTTCGTAGACCAAACCAAGATTGATAATATCGATCCCAAGTTCTGGGTCAATCACATCTTCAAGAGCTTGAAAAATACGCTCCTGAATGTCTTTAATCTGATCTTCTGTATAAGCCATTTTCAATCACTCTCTTTCTTTGCTAAAAATATAACTGGTATCAACAGCCCGGGGAAATAAGACTAACGGAAGTCAGTCTGAGTTTGTAGACAAGGTCTCTTTTGGGCTCCGCTCACAAAATAAACTAAATTTTTATTTTTTCTTAGAAGAGCTACTTACTTTATTTACCTAAAACATATTTTGTCTACGTTCTAAGACTAACGGAAATCAGTATCCTTGTAATTCACCGGACATTAGCACACTATCTTATTTTCGGGCGGGTTTCAACAGTCTGGGGAGAGACTGTTGAAAGTGGGAAATAAAACTGACGAAAGTCAGCATCCTCGCGCTAAACGTCCATTAGACTTATCTCGCTTTAGAGTTTTCAGCGAGCGACCTGATAAGTACCAATGGCATACGCTCCCTTTCCTATTTCAAGGGGAGCGGTTGATTTTGTCTCCCAGACAGCCTGCTCTCTTATTTTCAAGCAGGCTTCAACAGTCTGGGAGACTGTTGAAGGTTGGAGATGAAACAAACGAAGTTTGTGTCAAAACCTCCCCCGGAGGTTAGCCTCGCTTTCCTATTTCTAGGCTCGGGTTAAAACACCACGTGGTTAGCCTGCGTTCTCAATTCTTAGCAGGTATTGAGTACGCTCGTTTCTTATTTTCAGCGAGCGGTTAAAATAGCCCACTGGGCGTTACGCTCCCTTTCTAATTTCAAGGGGAGCGGTTAAAAACCTCCCCCAAACCCTCGCTCGTTTCCTGTTTTCAGCGAGCGGTTGATTTTGTCTCCCAGACAAAATCAATCCTCAATAAAATCTCTGAGTGGTTTGCTGCGAGATGGGTGGCGGAGTTTGCGGAGGGCTTTGGCTTCGATTTGGCGGATGCGTTCGCGGGTTACGTTAAAGACCTTGCCCACATCTTCCAAGGTGCGCATTTTTCCATCATCCAGTCCAAAGCGCAGGCGGAGAACATTTTCCTCGCGGTCAGTCAAGGTATCCAGAACCTCGTCCAATTGTTCACGGAGAACGACGCGGGTTGTGTAATCAACTGGATTTTCAATTACTTCGTCCTCGATGAAATCCCCCAAATGGCTGTCATCTTCCTCACCAATTGGTGTTTCCAGAGACACAGGCTCTTGAGCAATTTTCAAAATTTCACGCACTTTTTCAGGCGTCATATCCATACGCTCAGCAATTTGTTCTGGCGTTGGGTCTTGGCCAAGTTCCTGCAAGAGGTTGCGTTGCTCACGGACCAACTTGTTAATGGTTTCCACCATGTGCACAGGAATACGGATGGTACGAGCCTGGTCCGCAATGGCGCGGGTAATGGCCTGACGAATCCACCAAGTCGCATAGGTCGAGAATTTGAACCCTTTCGAGTAATCAAATTTATCAACGGCCTTCATCAAGCCCATATTGCCTTCTTGAATCAAATCAAGGAACTGCATACCACGACCAACATAACGCTTGGCAATAGATACCACCAAACGCAGGTTGGCCTCAGCCAAACGTTGCTTGGCCTCAGGATCGCCCGCCTCAACAGCAAGCGCCAATTCCTGCTCTTCTTCGTTGGTCAAGAGGGGAACAACACCGATTTCCTTGAGGTACATGCGAACTGGGTCATTGACCTTGGCAGAGTTGCTGCCAAGTAATTCCTCATCAGAAAGTTCTGGCTCTTCCTCTACCTGCATAGCACGCGCAGAAGGATTTCCTTCCTTGTCCACAATAGAAATCCCTGCGTCTTGGATACGCTGAAGAAGGTCATCGATGCCGTCCGCATCCAAGGTGAAAGGAATGACAAGCTGGTCATTGATTTCGTCATCTGTCGCAGAACCCTGCTTTTTATGATTGCGGATAAATTCTGCAACTTGGACATCAAAAGTGGTCACTTCATTTTTCTTGTCTTTTTTATTTGTCATCTTTACTCCATTTGTTTTCTTCGATTGAGGAGTTCTTGCAACTCATCAAGGGCAATGTCTGTATTTCCCACATGGGAATGCTCACGAATGGCTCGTGCAGCATGCTGGTTTTCTTTTTTTAGCAATTCTCGATCCCGACTGACCAGTAATTCCTCTACTTCATGAGTAGCAACCTCCTCTGGCAAGCGTTCTTCCAGGACCCGGTACCAGGCCTGTTGGGCACTATCACTGACTTGGGATAATTCAAAGCTGGAAATCTCACCATTCTTCTTCAAGAGCTGAAAGAGTTCCTCCAATTCAGGCGTCGCAAAGGCAAAATCCTCTCTCAGCCGAAATTCGTTGAGAATGTAGGGATGTTCAGCCATCCGATAGAGCAGGTGATTTTCTGTCCGAACCAAGCTAGTCACTCGCGGAACAACCTGCAGGTCCGGCAAATTTTTTGCCTCAGAAAAGGACTGTTGGGCCTGCTGACTGCGTTGCTGGCGGTGCGTGAGGCGAACGTTGTTGACCGCCTGCTCCACCTGACCATAGTCAAAATCAGACAAGAGGTCTGCTACCTTGTAGATATAGGAATTCTGGGCCGTAATAGACTGAACCTTGGCAATGATAGGGGTAATTTTTTCCACAAAATCAATCTGCATCTGCAAATTATCAGGATTTTCCGGCTTGAGATAGTTGATTAAAAACTCAACCGCACTAATGCGCGATTTGGTCAAAACCTGCTCAAGAGCCACCTCAGAGTTCTTCTGCAAAAACTCATCGGGGTCCATATTGTCTGGCAGACTGACAATCTCCACTTGGAAATCCTGCAATTCGTCCAAAGCCTTAATGGTAGCAGCCTGTCCCGCCTTATCACCATCATAGGTCAGGACAACCTTCTTACAATACTTGGACAGGTGGGTCACGTGCTCACGGGTCAAAGCCGTTCCCATAGAGGCTACCGCATTCTCAATTCCTGCACGATGGGCCGCAATAACATCCAGAAAGCCCTCCATCAGATAGACCTCGTGCTGTTTCTTGATGACAGCTTTTGCCCTATCCAAATGATATAGTTCGTAACTTTTATTGAAAATTACAGTGCTACGCGAATTTTTGTACTTGGCCAGCTGCTTATTCTCCCGGTCCGTCTCTGTCCAGACACGACCAGAAAAGGCAATAACCCGACCGTATTCGTCGGTCAAGGGGAAAATAATTCTACCGTGGAAGGAATCATAGATTCTATTATGGTCACCAGGATGGAAAAGACCCGATTGCAAGAGGGCGCCTTCCTCAAACTGGCTGGACAATTTTTGATAGAGGATATTTTGCTGGTCAGGGGCCAGGCCTATTTGAAAGGTTTTGATGACTTCATCTGTCAGGCCGCGCTGGTGGAGATAGTTTCTCGCTTCCTCTCCCATCTTGGTCGTCATGAGCAAGGCATGATAAAACTTAGCTGCCTCAGTGTGAATATCGTAGAGAACCTGGTTGGGATTGGCAACTTTCTCAGCCCGCTGAAATTGCGGACTGGTTTCTAGGACAATTCCCGCCTTTTGAGCGACAATCTGTACCGCATCCCCAAAGGTCACGCCCTGTATTTCCTCGATAAACTTGAAGACATCCCCTGACTTCCCACAGCCGAAACAATGATAGAATTGCTTATCCTCCACCACATTGAAGGAAGGAGTTTTCTCACCGTGGAAGGGACAAAGTCCCAGAAAATTGCGTCCAGCCTTGGTCAGGGCAACCGACTCACCGATAATATCAACAATATTGACAGCCTGTTTAATATCATTGATTTTTTCTTTTGATACCATCGGTCACCTCCTCACAAATACAGAGAATACGCACATTTTAACATTCTATATTGTATAACAAATTTCTAGAAATGTAAAATGTTCGAGACATATTACTTGAAAAATAAATGTAAGTGTATATAATAGATAGAGTAAAAATTTATGAAAGGACATATTTAGGATATGTTGAAAGATTTAAAAGCATTTTTGTTCCAAGGTAACGTTATTGACCTTGCTGTCGCAGTTATCTTCGGTGCTGCCTTCAAAGCCATCATCGATTCATTCGTTGCTGATTTGATTACTCCCCTCTTGTTGAACCCAGCTTTGAAAGCTGCTGGTGCAGAAAAGATTGCTGATTTGAGCTGGAACGGTGTTACTTACGGTAACTTCTTGAGCGCTGTTATCAACTTCTTAATCATCGGTACTGTTCTTTTCTTCATCGTTAAAGCTGCAGAAAAAGCAATGCCTAAGAAAGAAGCTGCTCCTGCTGGTCCAACTCAAGAAGAATTGCTTGCAGAAATCCGCGACTTGTTGAAAAAATAATCAATAAGATAGTGAAACAGGCCCTGTGCCTGTTTTTCTTCTGCACTATTACAAAAAGAAGATGTGAGCAATTGCTCACATCTTTTCTTAGCCTTCATATCCATTTGGATTTTTAGACTGCCAGTTCCAGGTATCGCGGCACATGTCTTCAATGGTTTTTTCGGTTTTCCAATTGAGTTCAGCTAGCGCCTTGTCTGCGTTGGCATAGCAGGTTGCCACATCGCCAGGGCGACGGTCAACAATTTTATAAGGTACCGGCACGCCATTGACTTTTTCAAAGGCTTGTACCAACTCTAGTACGCTGGTTCCCTGACCAGAGCCGAGATTATAGGTATGAACACCAGTCTCACCAGAAATTTTCTCAAGAGCCTTGATATGACCAAGTGCCAAATCAATCACGTGGATATAGTCACGGACACCGGTACCGTCCACTGTATCGTAATCATTACCAAAGACGCTGAGCTCTGCACGTTTACCAACGGCAACTTGTGCGATAAAGGGCATGAGGTTGTTTGGAATACCAGCGGGATCTTCACCGATAAGACCCGATTCGTGGGCACCGATTGGGTTGAAATAACGGAGAAGGGCCACTGACCAGTCGCTATCTGCTACCGCCACATCACGAAGGATTTGTTCCAACATGACCTTGGTATAACCGTAAGGATTGGTTGCGCTGGTTGGCATGGTTTCCACAAGCGGTGATGGATTGTTGAGTCCATAGACAGTTGCGCTGGATGAGAAGACAATCTTCTTGACACCAAATTCTGCCATGACTTCGACCAAGGCAAGCGTTGACATGATGTTATTTTCATAGTACATGATTGGTTTTTCAACCGACTCACCGACCGCCTTGTAGCCTGCAAAATGAATAGCAGACTCAATCGTTTCTTTCTCAAAAACCGCACGGAGGGCGTCCTTATCCGCTACGTCTAATTCATAAAAAGTCGGACGTTTGCCTGTGATTTCCTCAATGCGATCCAAGACCAAAATGCTTGAATTAGACAGGTTGTCGACAATGACAACATCTTTGCCCAATTTCTGCAATTCAACCACTGTGTGGCTACCAATATAGCCTGCTCCACCTGTTACTAAAATACTCATAGGTACTCCTTTGAATGTCCAAATAATGTATATCCATTATATGAAACTTCGCCTAAAATGTAAACAAAAAACAGCCCGAAGGCTGTCTGAAATTCAATTAGAATTTTTTACGCTTGCGAGCTGCTTCTGATTTACGTTTACGTTTTACAGATGGTTTTTCGTAGAATTCACGTTTACGTGTTTCTTGAAGAGTACCAGCTTTAGTAACCGCACGTTTGAAACGACGAAGAGCATCATCAAGTGATTCGTTCTTGCGTACTACTGTTTTTGACATTTTTTCACTCCCCTCAATTTCAAAGTCCTAACTATTTTACTACTAAAAACTATCTTTGTCAATGATTTTTCATGATAAATCTGAAAAATTATCCTAGTTAGTTTTCCTGGTAGATTTCACTGTCCACGCCAGCATTGCCAAAGAAAAGAGCTCGTAGAGAACGAAAAACAAGATAAAGCAATGAAGGAAAAATTCCTGTGGAAGTATATAAATGACCGGGTCTGTCAGTGGGTCAAAGAGCCAGGTCGAATCACCTGGAAAGAGCAGGTGATGGAAGAGAACAAAAAAGCTATCAAAACCAATCAGCAAGCCCACTAATGCAATAAGCAAAGGAGCTAGTGACATCCACAAAAAAACAGTTCGATAGAGCTTGCCATATCCTTTCCTCACTATTTCTTTCCAAAAATAGAAAACCGCAGGCAAACTAATCAGGAAAATGCCTTGAGCCAGATGAAAGAGATGCTTGACATCCGCGAAATGTTTTAGACCATCAGCTGAAGAGGAAAAATTGGGCATATCTAGCACTTTGGCAAATGGATTGGTCAGATAGTTCATCAAGATATTAAAATTATATGAAATATCTGATGACTTCATGTAAACAACTTTTTCCAACCCCAAAAAAGAAATCTCAAGCGGATAAACTAGCCAAGCTAGATAGATGGTTCCTAGAACTGCTGCCGACAAGACAAATAAAATCGTTCCGATAATCTGTAACTTAGTTCTCATCAAAACTCCATTCATCTAGGCTGTTGAGGACATGGGTTGGAGCCAGGGGTAAGTCTGCTACTTCTTCTGGCTTGGTAAATCCAGTCAGGACTAAAAGAGTTGGAAATCCATTGTCAATCCCTGCACGAATATCTGTCAGGTAGTTATCCCCGACCATAACCGTTTGGCTACGCTCCGTCCCTAAAATCTCCAGAGCCTTGTCCATGATAATGGCTTCAGGCTTACCGATAAAGGTCGGCTCTACTCGGCTAGCAGCTTTCAAAAGCGCAATAAGTGAGCCTGCTCCTGGCAAATGACCTCTTTCAGTCGGAATGTTCAAATCAGGATTGGTACCGATGAAGGTAGCTCCCTTTTGAATAGCCAAGGTGGCAATGGTCAGTTTTTCATAGGTCAGCTGAGTGTCCAAACCGACAACAACATAGGCTGGATTTTCCGTGTCTTCCACATAACCTGCCTCAAAAATAGCAGACTTGAGCCCGTCTTCTCCAATGACATAGACTGTCTTTTCCTTGCCCAAGTCATTCATATAATCTACTGTCGCTAGACTGGCTGTATAGATGGTTTCAAGCGGTGTCTCAATGTTAAAGTTTTCAGCCAACATAGCCTGCACCATCTCAGGACGACGGGTGGTATTGTTAGTCACGAATAAATAGGGAATCTGACGTTCTTGCAAGCCATGAATAAAACGTTCACCAGCAGGAATCCGCTTTTTCCCTTCATAGATCGTCCCATCTAAATCGATCAAATATCCTTGATAGGTCATACTTTCTCCTTAATCAAATCGTGTTTCCCAATGCTCAGATTGACTAGCTTCCAAGCAAAGTGCTAACTGCTCAGCTGTATTTTTCCCAAGGTAGAGCGGTGGTAAGTCATCTAGACTGAAAAAGCCACTGGCAACTGTTTCCGAATTGGGCTGAAATTCTCCGCCAAGGAGACGGCATAGAATGAAGACCTTGATCACACGGTGGGCAGACTTGGCAGGATTGTTCTTGTGCTTGTCCAAAATCGCCACCACACGTTGAGCCTCCACATCCAGCCCCGCTTCTTCCTTTACTTCCTTGACCACATTGTCCTTGACAGACTGGTCCACATCGCACCAACCCTCTTATGTCAAGTAAATGACACTATTTTTCTACACTGCAAACACCCTTATTATACCACAAAGCTACTTTTCAAGAAAGAGACTCGCTATTACACAAGTCTCTCATTGAGGGCTTGAGCAAGGGCTTCAGAAATATAACCTTCTGCACCTTTTGAAATCTCGGCTAAGTCACGTTGATAGCGTTCCAATTCTTTGGTATTATAGGCATCAATCGCTTCATTCTCTTTTCTGGCTGCGGCTTCTTTTTCTTTATTACGTTTGGTAATAGCTTCAATCTCAGCTGCTCGATCTGAAACTAATTGTTGTTTCTCCTGATTAGCTTGATCTACTGCGGCTTGACCTGCACGGTTTTCAGCATCAACAGCTGCTTGACCAGCCTGATTACGCCTTTCAATGGCTTCATTATCTGCCTTTGCCTTAGCAAGTCCAGCTTCATTTTCTTGTTGAATGGCCTGATTTTTCGCAACAATATCATCTGCCTTTGTTTTCTTTGTTAGATAATCTGCTACAGCTTGTTCGTTAGTTGATTGAATGGTTTCAACAGCCTTGCCATAGTTTGTATAGTCAAGTACAGATGTCCCATTTCCTGATGAAACTACTTGTTCTTTCACTGTCACATCAGCATCTGAATACCGAGTTTTTAGGTCATTGACTTTGGTATCAACCCAAGTATTTGAATCTTTACCAGTTTGGTTGGCCCCCTCATAGGCCTGTGACAGCTCCTTATTTTCCTGTTCGATGCGGGCTTTATTCGATTCGTATGTCGCTTTGTCAGCTTTGTAGGTTTCAGTAACTTCATTGATAGCCTTAACTTGGTTTTGGGCATCTGCTTCAGCTTTTGAAATTTGTTGGCTGGTCTCTGACGCAGAAGTTGTATTCCCCAAATCCATTGGGCTATCTTCAACCGTAGAAACACCTTCAGCCTTTGCCTGTTCCACTGCTTGTGTTACCGTATCATGTGGTACGGTGACAGCAATTGCACCGTTAGATTGTCCAGTTGATGCCATACTTTCAGTTTGTTCAGAAACAGGGGTTGGTTGTGCTTCTGGTAAATTCGTGGCTGGATTCTCCGTTCGTTGGATGGTGGTGTCAACTGATGGAGTAACTTCATCAGCATGTGCAACCGTTCCTCCCCAAGCAACAACAGCTGTCACCATGGTTCCAAGGGCAACCGAACATAAAGTACGATATTTTTTACTCTTGCGAAAGACGTGTTTCTCGCCTTTTTCCTGATTGACAAGAAAGTGATGATTACATGTTTTGGTCATAAATAGTCCTTCTTTTCTTTTATTCTTTAGCAACATACTGTCACTCTTTATTAGATACGAGGGCGTTAAGCGAGCACGACAAAAATAGAAGTTTTGACGAAGAACTTTCCGTTCTAGGAGAAACTCTCTTTTTTGTACAGCTAGTAGCCCAAGTTCAATACCATCATAAAAAAGAAGGCTTGATTTTGTTATCACAATAAATTGAGGGAGAAGAAAAAAGCCACCCATAAAAGTGGGTGACTAAAATAATTGATGTCTAAAGTTTATGGATTTCTTTTTCTAAATTAGCGATAGTTGTTAACAACTCTTCAAATGATGGCACAGACCCATAAAACATTTCTTTCATCTGGTTGTAATCTGATTCAATTTCATTCAATCTGTAATCATCTGGAAGTAATCTGATTCTTTCAATAGTTGCGTCTTCATATTTTGCCCATTTTCGAGGATAAAATTTTTCCTTAAATGAAACAACTTTCTCCAATAACTCTTGATTCATAAAGGCTCTATTCTTATAAATCGAATGGGCAAGACAGTAAATATCATAATAATGCCGTGCATAGCGTATAGGGATTTTACTATCTGCTGGTCTATTTGCCTCATGATGTAAAATTGTAGCTTTTTCCCAAAAGGTTCTCTCAGGTAAAACAGTCCTAACTGAAATACTATCTCCCACAAATAGCATAGGGTAAACCTTGTATAAATCAGGAGTAATCTCTACCATTTCAGAGGGTGTCCAGGCAGCTAAAGCACCAATTTCTAAGCGAATGACTTGCTTCACATACTCTGATTGGAAACTTGTCGGATATTCAAAAAGTACTGTTTGTGGGTCATTTACATCTATACTAATTTGAAAATCATCTTCAATCAGTTTCGCAAAATCTAACCTCATCTGTGGAATTAACGTATTCACAAGAAAGTCTTCTGCTTTTAAATTTGATTCCTTATTGAACTTGTCCTGTTGCGTATTTGAACGGGATTGCCACGGTTCGTCTTTACCATATCCAATAACCTGCCAATCCAAGATTAAATCAATATCTTCTGAGAATCGCTTAATTAAATCATAGCACTTAGAAAGACTTGTACCCCCTTTAAATGTAAAAGCATCCTTCCATTCACTCTTTGTAAAGAGATAGTTGAGTACGAAACAAACCCAATAATCTTTTTCAACGATCACTTCATTGATACCAAGTCTCTCCGCAGCATTTCTAATAATGGCTTGAAGGTCGTCTTTGGAAATTTTTTTAAATTCTAGCATCTTTAGGATTCTCCTATTTTTTTCAAGATTTTATAAATCCATGCACTGGTAGTCTTGCCTTCCTCAAGAAGTTTCTCTTTATCACTTTTAGTTAACCTTTTCTTAAGATAAAGAATCTGTTCTTCTGAAATATTATCTTTTCCAATAGCTTTGATGGCTTGAATAACTAGTGCAGTTAATTGTGACATATTTGAAATGGTACTGTTTGTTGTTCGCTTGAATACTAGCTTCGTATTTCCAATTAAAAAATTTACATACCGTCCATCAGAAATATATGTCCATTGAGCTGGAACTTGTGTTGACAACCCTAATAAATTTAAAGCTGTGTTCCCTGAAGGTGCAATTGTCCAATTATATTTTCTAGCAATGGCAATAGCCACTTCATTTATTGAAGGAGACTCAAATTCCCCAATCAACTCAATAAACCTTGGTTTGTAATACACACCGTTTACAATACGTTGAATCGTTCCATCGTTAACAAATCGATTCAAATTTTTTCTAATTGTCTCATAATCAGCGAGCTCTAAAAAATCATTTGAAATAAAGACTGTGCCGTCTGGCAGATTATCAATCTTACTATTTATTTTAGACTTTATGTTAATCAATTCCTCACCACCTTGTCCCAAATATTATACAATATTTGGGACAAAACGACAACTATCTTTCTGGAGATTATTTCGTCGTATAAGCAAAACTCAAGCTACTATCCACTCCAGATAATTTACGGAAGGTGTAGTTGGGATTACCATTATAATTGGTTTCGGAGATAAGGAATGAGCCATCTGGGTAGACTTTTTCGACGAAAGCCACATGACCGTATTCTGTTGGTGTGCCATGTCCTCCTCCCGCAAAGGAAAGTATAGCTCCTGCTTGCGGACTTGTCCCTGTCTCTCCACCTAGACTTGCGGCTGTTCGTACCCAATCTTGGCCATTGCCCATGGTACTGATAATTGGAATCTTCTCACCGTTTTTACCTTTGAGTTTTAGACCCAGTTGGTTGATACGGGCTGCAACTCCCCAAGTACATTGGCCGTAAGCGTAACCCATACCGTCACCACCTCCTGGAATAGAGTTTTCAAAAAGGTCTCCTCGTACAGCTTCAAGTGCTTTTGGATCACTTTGTGCTGTCCCACCGTTGGGTTGACTAAAGCCTTTTTCAATTTGGTAATACCACTCACTTGCTCGTGTCTGACGTTCAAGTAGCTTATCACCACTATTTCCTTCCCAGTAAATGAGAAAGAGTTGGGCAAGACTAGCTGGACTACCTGTATTTTTGAAGAAGTCCTTTAACCAGTTGGTGTAATAAGGACTATCCCCATGCAACATGAAATCCAGTTGTAACCCTAAGTCATACCACTTTTGATGTTTTCCTTTGGCATATTCCAACAATAAAGTATGTCTGCGTGACCCATCCGCGGTATCTGTCCATTGGCCTAAGCCTAAACCACGTTTGAGAATATTTGGGTAACGTCCATTGTATATAGTTGGACCATTAAGTGAGAGCCAGCCCTCATCATCCCAAGAACTATCTGTCGCACCAACAGGTGGAGATAAATAGTCGCCTTCAGCTCGTTTTGGATTAATGGAGGATTCTACCGACCAGTTACCTAGAATGGCTGCGATAGCTTGATTGGTCGCACCTTTGCTTTTAAGATAGTCATAAATTGCCTTGGCTCTCTCGAACTCATCGCCGCCAAACTGACCGATAGTTGGAAGAATGGTGGTCTGAACCTGGATCACTTTTGGAAAGTAGAATGCTGGATTGACATAGACCAACTTATCCGTGTCATCATCAACTTTTTGATAGGTGACTTTTAGACCCGTTCCATCCTTGGTCTCACCAATTATGTCTCCTGCCAAGACTTGTTGATTTTCACTGACTCGGCCTGAATGAATGCCAAACAAGGTTAGTTTAGTCTTATTCACTCCCTTACCAGATGTCAAAACAACGTTCTCTCCATCAAGAGATACCTTACCATCCATAGGAGCCACAATGACTTGGCCTTCTTTTGCTTCTAAGATGATATGGTGATGCAGCGTTGGTTTCTCATCAATGACCTCATAACCATATCGGTAGGTCATGTTTAAGCTATCCTCATCGGTCTGTCCCTGAAAGGGATTGTCCAATTCTTGAAGGGATAAATAGTTGCCTTCTTCGGTCAATTCCTTTAGTTCTTCCTGGTCCTCATCAGACAGCTTGTAAGCAGGTTCTTTATATAAGTCAGACATGGATTTAATAGAATCACTACCATTTAAGTCCGTCCACACTTGACTGAGAAATGCTTTGTAGGTCGCACCACCTGTTTCCATGAAATCGTCAAGCTTGTAGTCTTGGTATTGATGATTCATGTAAACCATAATCTCATCAATCTTGGTGTAATAGGTAATTCCCTTTTCGTTGGATCTAGTATGCTCCGCATCTTCCCACGTCATGTGGGTATAGGCCTTGGTCAATTCCATCTCATCTTGTTGAATGACACTGCTTCCTGACACACTCATGAAAAAGCTCATCATCAAAAGGAGTATCAAGAGAAGGCCTGAGACAATCCAAGTCAAAGGATTTCCCGCAAGGACAGAAAAGAAAGTCATACTTCCCTTAATGGCTTGGGCAATCCCCTTAACTCCTGCTAGACTGTGCTTTCTGGCATGCTTTAAAAAGGTTTGGTAGCGTCTTCTTGGTTTAAGAGGTTTCTGGCGTGTAAATCCTTTTCCCTTTTTGAAGTTCTGGAATCGTTCCTTTCCATGAGAAAATTTTGTTTTGGTAAACCGCACACCAGTCTGTCCACTTTTTACTGCCACCTTACCTGCTTGATAGGTTAACCTGCCATAGCGTCTGACTTTCAGGCTAGTATCCTTTAGGGTTCTAAGTCCATCTAAATCATCATCCTGTGCTATCAGGTCAAACGATTCAGATGCAGCTAAGCCCAATCCAGCTTTGACTTTGGTAGAACTTTTCTTAGACTTTCGGACTTTCTTGAGTTGTTTAACCTCACGCTTGACAGAACTTACGTCTTTTTCTGCACTGAGTCGATCAAATGATTTTTCTTGGTGAAACTGAAAGCGAGACTTCAGGGAAGAATTTTCTTTTTGGAAAGTAAACTTGGGATTAACCGATTTTGACTTTTCCCTTAGTTTCACTTCTGACAGATGTTTTCTTGCCGTCCGCAAACGTTCTTGAGCTTGCGGAAGTCGATAGTTCTTGATTTCCTTTACCTTCAACAGTTTAGGAGAAACATAGGTAATTTCTTTTAAGAACTTCTCTTCTGCTTCCTTTTGGCTACTGAGTAGATTTTCTTTTAACTCTATTTTCTTATCTTGAAAAAGAGAATTTTGGGCTGGTTTTCGAAATCGTCCTTTTTTAGGAACAGTCTGTCTTAAGGTCCTAACTTCTTTCCGATAATGCATACGGGCCGATTTTAAGTTGCTTCGAAAGTTTTGCCTAGCCTGTTTGACTAGCTTTTTATCCTCTTTCATCTCATGTCCTCATTTTTTCAGGGTCCGTACTCATGATGTCAAAGAGCTTGGTGTGTTGTGGAATCTTATTCTTGAATGGGACAACGGTGGAACCGGCCTTAATTAAGCCTGCCCCTTTTTCAGGATTAACTAAGTACTTCTCCAGCTCTTTAGAAAGCCCAAGCATATGCACCAATTCTTCGCGATCGCTCTTAGCCTGTTTTAAAAGAATCATGAACTCGCTATTGGCAATAATGCGTCTGCCATTGGCATCCAAAAGAAGCGTTTCTACATTCTGAGTAATACCTGTCGGTATCGCCCCATACTTACGGACACGACTCCAAAGTTTGAAGAAGAAATCAGAAGCGTACTTATCCAGCAACAATAGCTGCATTTCATCAAAGTAAATCCAGGTCTTCTTCCCTAGTTTTTGATTTTTCACCACACGATTCCAAATCTGGTCAAAGATAACCATGAGGGCAATCTGTTTTAATTCATCGCCTAACTTTTTGACATTGTAAATCAGGAAATGACTGTCTGTTTTAATATTGGTCCTATGTGAAAATATGTCCAGCGACCCTTCCACATAGAGTTCCATATCCAGTGCCAAGTCCTTAGCTTCCTGTTCAGGTTGTCGAGCTAAGACAAAGACCCATTCGACCAAGGACGGTGTGTCAAAATGCTTATATGTCAAGCGTGTCACACGATCTATCAAGGATTTTTCACGACCATCCATTTTGCGGTCTAAGAGCTTTCCTATCCAAGACAAGAGAAATTCGGACTTAACCTTAACCGGATCCTCATCCATATTCTCATCAGATAGATCTAAGACATTTAAGAAGGTAGTAGAATCTGGGGCAATATCAATACTCTCCCCACCAAAGGCTTGACCGATAATGCTGTACTCGTTTTCTGGGTCAACAATAATAATTTCAGTATCGCAATCTGCTTCCTTGAGCTTAGTAGAGATGATTTCATGTTTTGTCGCCATCCCTTTGCCAGCTCCAGAAGTCCCTAAAATCAAACCTGACGGAGTATTTAACTTGCCACGGTCAATACTGATGATATTACTTGAGATTTGATTGATGCCATAAAATTTCCCACCCTTGTCCTGAATATCAACGGAAGTCCAAGGTGCATTCACGGCAATATTTGAAGTCAATAGAGACCGAGAAACACCTTCGAGATAGTTCTTCCCAAATGGCAAGAGACTATTAAAGGCAGCTTCTTGCATATAGGTCAAGTTATCAATAATCATAACATTAGACCCTGCCACTTGCTTGATAATATCAAGAGATTGTTTGAGTTGATCTTCAGTATCCGCAAGCACGCCAATTAGAAATACGGTGTCAAACAGTTTATCTCCTGTTTGGGTCATGGTTTGAAGAAGAGCCTCAGCTTCATCGATGTTGTTCTCAAGAACATGGCCGACCTTCTCCAAATAGATTCCAGTCCGAGCCATTTTTTGTTGTTCACCAATCTTTTGTGATTCCATCAAGGTCTTCTTGGTTCTTAGCTTGGTCATGGTTTCAGACTTGGTAGAGCCTTTGGCATGTAGGCTAATCATCACTTCCAAATCTGACTGCATGAGGTCTCGAATAAATTTATCCCCTAGCTCCATACCATAGTCACGAACATAAGCAATCTGTAATAATCTATCGTCCAATTCAATATGATTCTTGTATTTAAAGGAAAGGTAGGTTGGGGCAATAAAGTGTTTGGTGGATTGACCTGAGAGGGTCAAATCCTCGTAAGAAAACGGGAAATGATTTTCACCTCGTAACATATCCGCAAGGACATTCACTCGCTCCTCTCCACCAAGAAGACCAAGAGATACAGCAATCTCTGAAAAACCACTCCTGAAATATTCTCCAATTTGCGACAGAGAACGAAAAGCTAGTTTTGGTGTTTGGTCGCTCTTGCCAAATGAAAGAAACTTGACGGCTGAAAAGTTGTTCTCACCCGCCTCTAAGTTGGCATCCATCATGCGATTCAATTCATCACGATAAGCATCAAACCCATCTTCCTGCAAGGGATAGAGAATACTCTTACGGAATTTTCCAGATTGACCTTTTGATTGAAAATGGTCAGTTGGAAATTGGTCTGATCATCCAGTGAATTGATTAAATCGGAATATTTCTCAACAATAGCTCCCTTATCGTCTAAGCCAACTGTTTGGTAATTAACATCTCCTAAGAGATAGGTTTGTGAGAAATAGCTTGGACTGACCTGCATAAGGCCATTCTGAAAAAGTCCTTGATAGGCTAACGTATTTACGGTAGAAGGGCTGATTTCCTGTTTCTGTGTTTTCATCTTTTGCTTTTTGTCATTAGAAGAGGTCTTTGATTTCATTGAGTGTTTTAATTTTTTCACGTTGGTCTCCTTTTCTTCCAGTAAATGTGCGGTCTGGCACCGTTAGTTCATAATGAAAACGGTACTTGAGGTATATTTCAAATGGTAAATCGTTGGGGCGATAGACCCCAAATAACATGAGTGGAATGGTAAAGCTAAAAACAAAACCATAGACAAACCAATCCCCAAATTGCCAATAAAATAGGTTCAAGCCCAAAACCAAAATGGTTAGGGCGACAGCTGGAAATACAAAAATAACCTGTCTAGTTGTAAATCCCAGCCATGCCCTGTGTTGAACCTTTGAGATGTCCTTAAAGACACGTGTGTTCATAAATGTTCTCCAATCTAAATAAGCTATAAAAAGAGGAGGCGAGATAGTGACTCCCTTCCTCCTACATCCCCAAAATACTTCGGGCGGTTCGTTGACTGCCAACCAAGGCAATGATTAACAAGATGGCCTGTACCAAGCCACCAAACATAATGGCAAGTGATTCCATCACTCCAGCTCCATTTGATACGGCAATCTTTCCAGCCGATTCAAACAAGGGAACAAGAGATACAATTAGAAAAATCAAAATACCTTGAACGGCATAGACCATGATGTTTTTAAGGTAACCAATCCCAACACTTCTCCAGTCATCACTAAGGAAGGTCGGAATGGTAACAGGGGCAAAAGGAATCATCAGATAGAGTTGGATAAAGCGAATGGTAATCAAGATATTGACAACCATGATGCTGGCCATTCGTACCAACCAAATGAGAATCGCAAAAAAGCCAATAATCATTTTTCCTACAATTCCAGATCCCTTAATGCCTGAGATGGTATCATAATTAGCACCACCATTCGTGACAAGACTTGCCACTTGTTCAATAACATATGAGGCAATGGCAATAATGGCTTCCACAATAACCGTCGTATTGGTAATCACGACCGCGACCATGATGTAGCTGACAATCATAGGTGCTATGGCTTCAAAGGTCATTGCACCGCCTGAGTTTGCGATTTTCTTGGCCATTTTTGAAAATTCGAGTACAATAACTACCGCAAGAATAGCTACTCCCAAGGGCTGCATAATCCCCTTGGTAATGGCTGTCATGTAAGACCACACCGTCGGATTAAAGTCCGCTAGTGACTTAACCAAGTTGGCGGTTGATTCTAAATCCACTTGAAACCCTTCAAAAAGGCTGTCGCTAGATACTTTTTCAGAGGCTAGAAATACAAAAGGTGACGTAAAATTCATTATCATGTCATGTGCTGTCCTCCCCTAAATGGTAATCTGAGTCACAAAAGCACCAGCGGCTCCCACCATGACCCCACCAACAATTTCTAGAATGGCATTTCGGACACCTGGCCCACCATCTTTAATGTTGGTTGAAAGGTTGATAATGCCCATGACAACAAGAAAGGCTCCTACTGCAATCAAACCTTTTTGTAATAGAGACATGGCTTGGGAGAACATGGAGCTAGCGTCCACCCCGTAAACAAAGCCTGATAGTTTTTGATTCATATAATTCCTCATTTCTATTAATGTAGTGTCGTTTCTGTGCTTAAATCCCTTATTTTATGGCCTGACAAATCTACCTCTTCCTCAGCGGTTAGGGGATTGATATGATAGTGCCACCAGCGTACATCGGTTTCCTTATCCGCAAGCCATTTCCAATTCTTATGTTTAAGTGGAAAATATTTCTTGGTTCGAAAAACAGGAACTCCTGCAATGCGTACGAGGCATTCATCTCGTTTCATATTCCCGACTTCATCAGCCGTCATCAAGTCACGGGCAATTTTCTGGTGAGAGGTAGAACTTGAGCCAGTCTGCCCAAAAGAGCGACTGCTACTTCTGACATCAATGGTTTGTTTGCCTAGAAGACCACTCATAAATTTGAAAGTTTCCTCGTCATTTCCACCCAAATAGAGGAGGCTGTCACAGTTCCCCAGTATAGTTTTCCAAGCCTCTTTTTCCTTATAAAGTCCTTGGAGTTGAGCAATATTTTGGAGAATAGGCACAAGACTCATATTCCTAGAACGAACTGTTGAGGTTTGTTCGGCAAAGTCTGGGATTTCTCCGAATAGCGATAGGTAAGCCTCTGGTGTTACCACCTCGGGCTTTTCCCCCGCTCCACACCGTGCATGATAGTTTCCCATCACACGGCGTTCCACCGACTAAATCTTACTTTTTAGTGCCTATATAGTCCTCGAATTGTATCATTTCTAGCTCCCTGTGTTCACGAAGCTTATTGATTTTATCTTGCATTTCTTTGGTCAATGGTAGATTTTTGAGTAGCTTACTTACTTTATTGCTATTTTCTTCTCCTACCAAATCCGATACCTCTTTTGAGAGAATAATTAAATTCCTGTAAGTATCGTTTCTTTCTCCTTTGCAAGGCTTGATGTGTTCACAGACCATATCCACAATGGTCAAAGCATTATGCGTAACAGCACATTTGCCTTTTTGTGCTATATACCTTGAAAGAGCATTATCTGCCATCTCTAATGTAGGATAGAGATGAGCATTTTCCATCATATACTTCATAACTTCAAAGCTGATACAGTTTTCAGCGTCTGAGTATTTCCTCACATATTTGTTGACTTCACGTCTTTTATATTTTGGATATTCATAAGATACATATCCGACAGGAACAATCATACGACCATTTATCCATCTACATTGTTTGGACTTTCCGTACTTATCCAAGATGTATTTGCTTGTAATTTCACCTTGTTTCTCTATGGGAAAGCATCGTTTGTTATGATTCATTCCGTTACTTTTCCCTGTAACCTTAAAGGCTATTTCCGCAAAGTCGGATGACACAAGCGTTGCCATACAGTAATAATTGTGCATTCCCATTACCATAGCGTTGTAAAGACTTATATTTTTATCTAATTCACTTTGTTTGCTTGGGTTTTTAATATCTTTCCAAACAGAACCCAGTTTACTGATAACCTTGACTTTACTCTTATCTGCCATATGGGAACGAATAATCCACTTATTCCCTTTTGGTACTACCTTGAATTTTATTCCAAGAAAAGTCGTGTAGTTCTTTCTAAGGTTAGTAATTCCTGATTTTTCATCACTTGTCTTCAAGTGAAGATTTTCAGCTAACCATAGCTTTGTCGCACCCATTACCTTAACCGCTGTCACATAATCTCTACAGAATATTTTAAAATCATCCGCATATCTTACGATATACATTTCTTTTAAGTCGGTTTTTGCTCTGAGCTTGTTCCATTTCTGCGTTCGGTCTATTGTGAGTATGTTTCCCTCGTTATCAACCTTTGTAAACTCGTAGCCTGTACTTCCCTCTTTGATTTTGAACATTTCCCACTGATTAGCAACCCACCAGTCCAGTTCATTCAACACTACATTAGCTAATAGCGGAGATAGAATACCACCTTGAGGTGTACCTGTTTCTGGTGTGATGACGATATCTTTGAATAGAATATCTGCTTTTAACATTTGCTTGATTATCATAATCAGCTTTCTGTCCTGTACTCCCAATCCCCATAACTGACGGATAAGTTTTGAGTGGTCAATATTATCAAAGAATCCTGTAATGTCTACATCTACAACAAAGTGCAGATTTTGTATTTGTGCCATTTTATAGCACTGTGCTATTGCGTTCTGTGTAGACCTGTACGGTCTGAAACCATTGTTTCTTTCGTGAAACTTAGCTTCACAGATTGGCTCTAACACCTGTAAGACACACTGTTGTATCAGTCTGTCCCAAATACTCGGAATTCCAAGAGGTCTTGTCTTTCCATTATCTTTCGGGATTTCTACTCGTCTAATTTTCTTTGGTTGATAATAGTTCAACTTGTTTCTGATGGTTTTTATGACCATTTCGATAGGTAATTTCTGTATTTCTACAATCGTTTTACCATCTGTACCAGGAGTTTTACTCCCGTTATTTTTACAGATATTTCGATATGCAAGTATGATGTTTTGTTCAGAGACAATCATTGGCATGAGCCTATCAAATCTCTTACCGTTCAGGCTATCTTCATAAAGCTGATAACCTATTTCTTTAGCGTCATACCTTTCTGCATTTCGTTCTGCTTTATTTACAATTCGTTTTGCCATAGTAACCAACTCCTTATCGGAGAATGATTTTTTCTTAGTCGCACCACGACAGCTATGAAAATCTCCTTTTGGTGATTACTATATAGACATGAAAGAAAATTTAGTATCGGCTTGTGGCTATCCCTCCACCGCTTATTATCACGGTTTCTTTGGTACTGTGCCACTACTCTCACAACCACAAATGCACTTATTGTAGAAAATGTTCTTTCAGACTTTTCATTTTCGATACAACTACGGTACTTTGTCGCTGATACAGTCAGCTCCCGTATTGGTTGCTTTCCACGTTCCACATAACTTAGGATTGTTACCACTTAGGTCATTCCTTTAGCCCTGCAAGTATTATCTTCAAGACTTTTCTCAAGATACCTGTGTCCTGTAAACACAGAGGGTATTTCATACTAACAACTTTTACTTTACCCCACTTGCGTACCCACTGGTACACTGGCATTTCTACCAGCCATTCGTTTAGAGCCGTACATTCGGAATTTTGTCAGACCGCCTATTTGGTCATTCTAACCATATGGCAACCCCGCCCGCACTGTCACACACAACACCTACCTCTAGGTATCTTTCCTAGTATTTCTACTTTAGGGTGTGCTTCGCACGACTTCTCCGAGCTTATAACCTTAGTCGTCTGTATTCAACTAACGCTATTCGAAGTATTAGCGAATTCCCTTCTGGGCGTTACCCCTTCATTTGAAATTTTAGTTATGCAGTTCTCTAAAACCACATTATTAAATTATTTGTGACTTTAGGCTACGCTTTTGTCGGTTATTCCTACCGCTTTGGGCGTAGAACGTGTCACACCATTCGCAAACTCATCCAGATAGCTTCTAACATGAATCGGCAGTTGCCCTTTAAAGTCCACATCAGCCTGTCTGGTCAAAGTGGAGAAAACCGTAGAGAAAAATAATGCAGATAGAAAACGAAAGGTCGTATCATTATCTGGAATAACAAGATATACCATGGTCTTTTGAGTGCCCCACGTTTTCAAATCCATAGTGTCTTTTTGCGTCAAATCAATCACCGATTGAATATTAAAAAGGGCGAACTTAGCGGTCGTCACAGCAATGACCGAATCCAAGGTCTTGTCCTTGTAGTTCTGAAAATCCGCCCAGTTTCTCATGGTAAAGTTCCCATGACCGTATTTTTTAGCGTAATCTTCAAACAGGACTTCAAGAACACTTTTGTCCTGATTGTCTCCCTTTGATAAGAGTTTGATGAGTTTCCCAATCTCAGAAAAGGCTGGATAACGGCCACGCTTACGTCTTGCTTCCTGCTCTTGCTTGGAACTTCCTGGAGGATTGTAAAAATCTACCAAATAAGAGGCAATAGCTCTCACCAATGTCATGGAAGCCTCGTCCCAAAATGGATCACTGCGAGAGCCAGACCCACGGGTATTGTTAAAATAGACCGTTAACATGCGGTTCAAATCATTCTCTGTTTCTACATAACGAAAGGGATTAAAACCGTCTGAATTGGTCATATTAACCAAGTCTAAAACCTTGACCTGATAACCGTTTTCTAAAAAGAGCTTGCCTGTCTTTTCAGCCAAATGGTCTTTCGGATCTACGACAATATTGGAACAATTAAGTTGGATAAGGTTGGGTTTCACAAAGCGAAAGGTCTTACCTGCCCCAGAACCCCCAATGACAATCAAATTTTTATTTCGGTCAAACTGGGGTTTCTTCTTTTCCAACAAGGTTAGACGAACATCACGAGCCAAAATCGTGTCATTGAAAGGATTCTTACTGTAAAAGTTCCGCTTTTCCTTACTGGTTCCAAATCGTGCAGAACCGTATTCTTCCCCTTCTCGATAGACTTTCTGTCCTGTCGATACATAAAGATAGACTAGTGTGATCGTTAGTATTCCAAGGATAAAGGCAAGAAGAGATTTTTGAGTAAAGGAAAATAGCCATAAAGGATTGAAAACCTGATTTAACCCATCTCCTAAGAGGTAGGCAATACGTTCCATAGGTGGGGCATTGGTTAAACTATCATAGAGTAGGGTTAGACGATGGCAGAAATAGCCAAAGGCGAGACCCAAGAGTCCAAAGACAAATGCTTTTTGCCTGGAATACATTACAAGGTCACCTCCTTGGTTTTGACTGCCGAAGGTTCTGTCACTCTAATTTTCTCTTTGGCCAGTTCTATCTCTTGATCCAAGGTTTTATCAAAGGTTAAACCTTCTAGCTTCTCTGGATTAGACATCAGTTTCTTCAACAATTCATCCAAGTGATGATCGAGCAAGGTCTTATCCTTGGCAAAAAAGTAGAGATAGTCTTTTTGCCAACTAATTGCGATTGGCAGTTTTTCTGACTCCATTAACTCCTTGAATTTCTCAACATCAATTGGCTTATCTAGGATGTCTTTACTAACATCAATCGCTTCAATGGCGTAAGGACTTAGAAGGAGTTCTTCCAGTTTTTGAACCCCAATCTTATAAGCTGAATCTTGAGCCAAGGCTTGCCTAGCCGACCATTCTAAGAGCTTTAAGAGGGTTCTAACTGTCAATAAACTACTTCTTTCCACGTATTGCATCGCTTGACGTTCTTGTTGTTCAGATGACATGGTGACCTCCTCTTTTTTTCGATTCCCTATCAAACATAAGGTGTTTCCATAATACGGAAACACTCTTGATTTTGGTATCACAAGAAAGTTACGACATAAGCCAAACTATTCCAAAGTAAATGTAAGATGATTGCCGTCATACAATCAGTTTTCAATCGAACAGCAGCCAAGGTCAAGCCAAGACAGCTATAGATGAGCCAACTCCCTAACTGATTGGGGCTATGGGATAGAACAAAGAGAAAACTGGTCACGCCTATTTGTACAAAAGGGAATATCAATTTTTCCCACAGCAATTGCCTATAAACAATTTCTTCAAGGATACTTGCATTGGCCAGAAACAATAAAAAGATAACATAAGGAACCTGTTTTCCTACTTGTACCAATACCGCTTGATTCCTAGTCTGACCTGGAAATAGGAAGCTGATGAAGACTGCAAAAGCAACCATAGCCACAAAGCCAAGAAGCAACCAACTTAGGCGATTTTGTACGCCCACAATTTTTAATTGAACAGTTTTATGACGGGCAATCTCTAAGCAAGTCACACTTAATAGGACCAATTGTAGCAAGACTATTCCCTCTATTGTCAGATACTCTTTCAGGTATAAACTCACCAGAAGACCGTTAAGCTGTATAGCTAGATAAAACAACACTATCCTTATCATTGCCACCTCTTGAATAAATCTTCATAATCAATGTCTAAGACTAGAACGATTCGCTCAACCCATCTTGTTTGTGGCATCAGGCGATTGGATTTGTAATGTCGCAGTTTTTGATAGAGGCGATTAAACTCACTGGGATAGACATATTGACCTTTGAATACCTTTCGAGCTAGTTCTGCCCAAGTGATTTCTCTTTCTGAGAGTATGATTTCTAAATTATCCCAAAATCGTTCATTCATCTTCACACCTACCCTGTCACTTGTTTCATCAGACTAGCCTGAAACAGCTCTTCTTTTACTTGTCTGGGAAGAAAGGTACGCACTTCGTCTAGCCCAATAGCTGGATAGACATGATTCTGACAAACAATGAGTGGCAACCGAAGATTCTGGTCTGGCTTTTGGAGAATGAGCTGAATCATCTCATTCAAACTTATCGAATATTGACGTTTAAAGCGAAGAAATCGTGGCGACAGCAACTCAAAACAATCCGTGGTTTTGGCAAAGAGTGACAGTAAGATTTCACGGTTTACATCACACGCTTTTGTACAACGATAAGTCACCCCATAGGTCGTCAAAATGGTTAGTAAATCTTGATTTGTATTGGCATTATTTCCTAGATATACCTCAAGCATAGGCACCTCCTTATAGGATTAGGCTATTTTCAACTGTTGGTTCAGGAGTTGAGAAATAGCGACTCATATCAATGGGCATCCGTCCTTCACCAAAGCACTTGACTATCACTAAAGTCGTTAAAATGCCATCCTTTCCTCTAGCAGAATAATTTTCACCAAAGGCACGAAAGGCCAGGTGATTGTCTTTCGTCAGTAGTGTATCTACACCATTTTTAATATCCCTAGTTTCCATAAAATCCGAAATCTGATGAAGATTGGATTCGTAGAATAGGGGATCATTCATCTCTTTGTGGTAATCATCTTCAAAAGTCACCTCAAAGTCACAATCAAAATTGGGGAGCGACAGTATCTTTTGTAATAGCTGATTGGTTTCAGCTTGGTGAATATGTTCTTCTAATTCAGTACAATCTAGGATACTTTTCTTATGTAGTAAGTTCATGTTTTTCTTCCTCTTCCGTTCTTCTAAATTCTCTGGCAATGGCTTCAATAACTGTGACAGTCACGCTATTGCCGGCCTGTTTGTATAGCTGGCTCTTACTGGAAACACTTTCTGCTCTTTCATAAGCCCAATCAGGAAAGCCTTGAAGTCTGAAACACTCTCTTGGTGTCAGTCGTCTTATTCTCAGGCGATAAAGTTTTCCCTCTAAGACAATGCCTGTGACTTCATACCACTTATCCTGTCGATATTCCAGAGCAGCAACCACCACTCCCATATTGTCTGAAGTTGTCAAGGTATTGGATATTCCCTTTCCCACTCGTCCCCTACGTTTGGTTGAATCTGGATAAGCCAGATTGACAGAGTCTCCAAGAGTTGCCTTTGCGTACCCTGTTTTTGTGGCTTCCTTGATTTTCAGAAATGGCAGTTCCTCCCTCAGCAAAATCTTTGGCACCTTGTCTCCACCTTGCATGGTGGTCAAGGTCGGTGACAAGCCAGAAATGTCAAATACTCTACCGGTCTGGTCAAAGCTAGTCGGCAGATTTCCTGCGACAACAACCCCGTGTTTGTCTTGACTAGTCAAAGTAAACATAGGGTCTTGATTTTCCTTAAATCGACGACCATGTTGCCGTTTTTCTAGTCTATCTGGTGTTAAGACTGGAATGGCGATTTTAGCTCCCTCTCCTTTACCTCTTGTTAGTGTAGGAGCAAGTCCACTCGTCAGATAGACTTCGCCATTCAAACCACGTTTAGAGGGATTGATATTTCCTAGCCTTTCAAGATGAGCTGGGCTGTTTTCTCTTCTGAGAGGAAATATGAATCTGGAACGGTATCTTCTAGAATGTCCGATAATAAAGACCCGCTCTCTGTTTTGCGGGACTTGGAAGTCCTTACTGTTAAGCACCTGCCATTCGACATCATACCCCAATTCATCCATCGTGGAGAGGATTGTGGCGAACGTCCGTCCCTCGTCGTGATTGAGTAGGCCTTTGACGTTTTCCAAAAATAGAAAACGTGGTTGGATTTGTTTGGCCGCTCGAGCAATCTCAAAAAAGAGAGTCCCTCGAGTATCTTCAAATCCCAGTCGTCTTCCTGCGAGTGAAAAAGCTTGGCAAGGAAATCCCCCGCAGATGATGTCAACTTGCCCTCTAAATTGTCTAAAGTCATGGTCTGTGACCTCTTTAATGTCATGGTATTCTATTTCCCCTTCTGTGTTAAACATGGCTTTATAAGATGTTCTGGCGAATTTATCAATTTCACAAAAGCCCAGGCATTTATGACCCTGTGATTCCATCCCTAGCCTAAAACCGCCTATCCCAGCAAATAAATCTAAAAATTTCATTTTTCCTCTCTTTCCAACTAAAAAAGAGCCTTACACTTGTAAAACTCTTGCCTATATATGTTCATCCATTTCAGGTGCACGGATGATTTCAACAATCAAAATGACGATAGAAATCAGATAGATTCCACCTAGTATCCACCAAATCAACTTAATCACCTCCCTTTACTTCTTGTCGTCTCAGTTGCTTGGTCCACTCTGACAGCACACCATTAAATACATATTCAGCTATTACTTCCGCTGACCGAGCAAATCGCATATGTTCCAATGCATACTGATAACGGTCACTAAAATAAATCATGGCATAGTCACTAGCCGACTGAGATAGACCCGACTGTCTTAACTGGTCATGAACCAAACCCCAAATATAATCTCGATCGTACTTGGTCACGCCATCGACTTTTGAAGTAAAGTTCTCTTCTTGTTTCTCATCTACTTGCTGCCTCTCCTCCTCGTCCTCAATAAGGAAATCACTCCCTTTAGTTTCACTATATTTAGTCTCACTTCCTTCAGTCTCACTAGGGGCTGAATTTAAGACCGGCCCCGTCTTTCTTTGAGACCCCCCTAGTGTTTTTTTAACACTAGCCCCGTCTGTATGTAAGACTGGGGTAGTTTCATGTTCTAATTCCCCCAAGTAAATTTTATTTGCCATTCGACCTCTTTCACTAGAGGACTGTTGGACTTCATCAATTAAGCCATAGTCACGTAAGTTTTTTTTGATTGAAAGTAATTTTGACTTTGAACAGCCTAATAGTGCCATCAGATTTGAATTGGAATAAATCAAATAAATAGCCCCATCCTCATCAATCCAACCTTTACTCAAAGACAACTCCAACCGATCTTTTAAAACCGCGTAGGCTACCTTAACCTCCAGCTTCATATCCTTATAACGTTCACTCTCAAACAAGACTTTTGGGAGTTTATAATAACGCTCTGATGTCTGATACTGATTAGCGGTAATACGTTTCAT